>JAAXKB010000037.1:21763-138881 GCA_012269545.1 Gammaproteobacteria bacterium
ACACAGATCGCCGCCGTGACACAATCCCTGTTAGGCTCTGCCCAGAACTAGGGAGTTCGCTTTTGCGGTATTTGTGGATCGGCCTTGGGTGGTTGTTTGTTGGCTTGGGGGTAGTCGGTATCGCCCTGCCCTTGCTGCCGACGACGCCGTTTTTATTGTTGGCGGCACTGTGCTTTAGCCGCGGTTCGGAAAAAATCCACGGCTGGCTACTCAATCACCCAACCCTTGGGCCGCCGATTCACGATTGGCAGAATAAGCGGGCGATATCCCGGCGCACAAAGGTGGTTGCTAGCGCGTCCATGCTGGTATTGCTGGTGATCACGCCGCTAGTTGGCGCTCCTCTATGGGCTGCTGCGCTGCAGGGTGTTGTGCTCTTGATCGTTGCCGCCTTTTTGTGGCGGCAACCCGAGCCCTGACAACGTTACGGCGCTAGGTACGACGCAGACGCACGACAGGAATCTGTCGATCGGTCTTTTCTTGGTATTCGTTATACGGCGGCCAAATTTCCGCCATCATGTCCCAGATACGGGCGCGATCTGTTTCTTCAACAAGTTCCGCCCTCGCAGAGAATTTGTCCGCGGCCACTTGCACGCTCACGGCGTTTGACGCCTGCAGATTGAGATACCACGCTGGATGGTCCGCATGGCCGCCCTTGGAAGCTACAATGATGTGGTCGTCCCCGTCTTTGCCGTAAATCAGCGGCAACATTCTCTGCTCTCCGCTGCTGCGGCCCAGCGTGGTGAGCAGCAGGGTCGGGACGCCCCGCCAAATATGCCCGTCTTCGCCATCCGTTTCCAAATACCGGTTCATGTGATCCACCGCCCAGTCTGGCAGGGTGCTTGGGTGACTCATACGCTCTTCCTCCCGCATTTTGTCGTTAGTGTATTGCGCTTGCTTCGGACTGAAATTTACCGCGCGAGCGCAGCAAGGCCACCATTGGTACGGTAAAAATCAGGCCCGAAATAATAGCAGCGTTCAGGCCGCCACCCCTGACGTTGATGAAATTCCAGACCACCATGGCGATCACCACTTGGGCAGAGTAGACGCCTGCCCATGGCCACATCCAAGGCTTCATGTGGCGAAACCCATAGGCACCCAAGCCGTAAATCAGCCAGTGCAGAGGGGCTGTGGCCTTCGCCCACCAGCCAGTTAACGCAAACCCGAACCAAATCTCATGATCTTCGGCAACGGGTTTTACGAACAGATCAAAGGGCATGTAAATAAATGTCATGTAGACACAGAAGTAAAAAATCAGGTTCATCCACAGCGGTCTTCGTCGATAGTCCTCTGCTACAGCGGCGCTGAGCCTGTGTAAACGGTTTGGTTCGATTTCCATACCTGTCCCTCTGATCCCCTACTGAATTTGCTCTCAGACCACTTGGTTGA
The DNA here is from genome assembly GCA_012269545.1 of Gammaproteobacteria bacterium. Taxonomy (GTDB): domain Bacteria; phylum Pseudomonadota; class Gammaproteobacteria; order Pseudomonadales; family Azotimanducaceae; genus UBA4421. The sequence continues at coordinate 23,150 of JAAXKB010000037.1, forward strand.
GTAAGGGCTCTCCTGCCGCAAACGCCCGAATATTGGCCATTGCACACTCGCCCATCGCCACCCTAGTTTGCGTGGTGCCGCTGCCCATGTGCGGTAACAATACGACATTCGACAGATCGAGCAAGCCCGGGGCCAACGCTGGTTCTGCTTCGTATACGTCCAGACCTGCCCCAGCGATGACGCCCTGCTGCAGCGCGTCCACCAAATCCGCCTCGTTAATCACATCACCGCGAGCGGTGTTGATCAAGTGAGCGGTCGGTTTCATGAGCGCAAGAGACTGTGCGTTGATCAAATGATGCGTTTCCGGGGACGCGGGGCAATGCAGGCTGACAAAATCCGATGCCGCGAGCAGTTCACTTAACGAACGGTACTGCGCGGGCAGACCTTGCAGTGCTGCATCGGAGCGGGGTGTCCGTGCGCAGTAAAGCACGCGCATGCCGAACCCATAGTGAGCCTGTCGAGCAAAAGCCAGCCCGATACGACCCATGCCGACGATGCCCAAGGTTTTACCGGTCACTTGAGTCGACAACATATGGGTAGGATGCCAACCCTGCCATCGACCGGAGCGCACCAATCGCTCGCCTTCACCAGCCCGTCGGGCTGAGTTCAACAACAAAGTCATGGCGATTTCCGCAGTGGCATCGGTAAGCACGCCCGGCGTATTCGTCACCAATACGCCAGCGGTTTTCGCTGCCGCCATATCGATATGGTTAAAGCCCACACCAAAATTTGCCAGCAGTCGTGCCCTCACGTTCGGCGCACCGAGCAACTCAGCGGATACCGAATCGGTGACCGTTGGACAAAGCACGTCTGCCCAAGCCAATCCTTCGGCAAGCTCCGCTTCGGTCATCGGCCTGTTGTCTTGATTGACCCGCAACTCAAAGTCTTGAGCCATGGCATCTTCGACGGCTTGGGGCCAACGTCGGGTTAACAGCACCCGAAGTTTCGAATTTGTCATTAACGCTCCTTGAGGTTTTACCTTCGTCAAGATTCTTTTGTATCGCTTGAGAGAATAGACTGTTTCGAATTCGATTTATAAACATCTAAGTGACTGCGGAGAGGCTATGAGTAAATCCTACCAACACTTTATCAATGGGCAGACGGTCCAGGGCGCGTCTGGGCGAGTCAGCGATATATTTAATCCCAGTTTGGGTGAGGTCAGCGGACACGTCGCCTTAGCCAGCACAGCTGAGCTGAACGATGCAGTGGCAGCGGCCCAAGCAGCGTTGCCCGAGTGGTCCGCCATGAACCCTCAGAGACGAGCGAGGGTGCTGTTTAACTTCAAGAACTTGGTGGAAACACACGCCAACGAACTTGCGCAAATTTTGTCAGAAGAGCACGGCAAAGTTATCGCCGACTCGCTGGGCGACATTCAGCGCGGTCTGGATGTGATCGAATTTGCCTGCGGCGTACCGCACTTGCTGAAAGGCGAGTACACCCCGGGTGCCGGGCCCGGTATCGACGTCTATAGCATGCGCCAGCCAGTGGGTGTGGCCGCTGGTATTACACCATTTAACTTCCCCGCCATGATTCCCATGTGGATGTTTGGTGTGGCCATTGCCACGGGCTGCACGTTCGTTCTCAAGCCGTCGGAAAAAGATCCGGGGGTGCCCATGCGGTTAGCGGAGCTGATGATGGAGGCCGGGGCACCAGCCGGCGTCTTAAACGTGGTTAACGGCGATAAAGAAGCCGTTGACGCAATCATCAACCACCCGGACATTCGGGCCGTAAGTTTTGTTGGCTCGTCTGATATCGCACACTATGTCTACCAAGGGTGCGCGCAGCAGGGCAAGCGAGTACAAGCCATGGGAGGCGCCAAGAATCACGGCATCATTCTGCCGGACGCCGACATGCAGCAGTCAGTTCAAGACATCACCGGGGCAGCCTATGGCTCTGCGGGTGAACGCTGCATGGCGCTTTCAACCGTGGTCGCCGTCGGCAATGAGACCGGCGATCGTTTCGTCGAGGCCATGACCAACGAACTGGGCAAACTGAATGTCGGCATCTCTACCGATTCCGCAGCGGACTATGGCCCGGTCGTAACTGCAGCGCACAAGCAGCGCATTGAAGACTACATTCAAATGGGTGTGGACGAAGGCGCCAAACTCGTGGTCGATGGCCGTAACTTCTCATTGCAGGGCTATGAAAAAGGTTTTTATGTTGGCCCTACCTTGTTCGATGAGGTGAAGCCCACCATGCAAAGCTATCAGGACGAAATTTTTGGCCCGGTGTTGCAGGTGCTGCGAGAAGATTCCTTCGAAGGCGCCCTTGAGCTGCCATCCAAGCACCAGTACGGCAATGGCGTGGCCATCTTCACGCGCAGCGGCGGCGCGGCAAGGGAATTTGCCCAGCGGGTCAATGTTGGGATGGTGGGTATCAATGTGCCAATCCCCGTACCCGTCGCCTATCATAGCTTTGGCGGCTGGAAACGCTCAGCCTTTGGGGACGCCAACCAGCATGGTATGGAAGGGGTACGCTTCTATACGCAAACGAAAACCGTCACCCAACGCTGGCCCGACGGCGAGACGCAAAGCGCAGCGTTTAATATTCCTGTGATGGAGTAGCCGGGCACCAGGCTGGAGCGTCGACGGCCGGTCCGTGGCGCCCCGGTCTGGATAGGCTGCCCCCCGGTTACAGACCGTTCAAGACAGCCCACTGACCGGCACAAGCGCGCCGTGCACGGCCTTTGCTGCGTCGCTGCCTAAAAAGCAAATCACGTTGCCTAAGTCTTCGGGATCCACCCAATTCGACGGATCGGTAGTTGGCATGTCCGCTCGATTGCGCGGCGTATCAATAACCGTTGGCAGTACCGCGTTAACGTTCAAGCCTGAGTTCTTTACTTCCTCGCTCAGCGACTCGGTAAGCCGCATCACCACTGACTTAGAGGCCAGATAAGCGCCCATATTAGGCGCGCCTTTGAGCGCGCCGAGCGCACCCACGTTAATCACACTGCCGCCGCCACGTGCCAGCATGCGAGGCACCGCGACCTGCAAGACCCGCCGCAGAGTGGTGACGTTAATGGTAAACATGGCGTCCCAAAATTCATCCTCGGTTTCGTAGACGCTGGGCCCCATGGCGAACCCACCGGCAATATTGGCCAGCACATCGAACTCACCGAGTTGATCAAAGCATGCAGCCAAGCCGGTCTGGTCGGTAAGATCCACAGACACAAATTCGCCAATCGCGCCCGCTGGGGGCGCAATCACATCCAGCAACGTGACCTCCGCGCCCTGTTGTTTGGCCACACGAGCAACGCCCTGACCCAATACCCCTGCACCGCCAGTTATAACGATCCGTTTGCCCGTGAGTGCCATAAGTCACCTCAGTCCGTATACATTTGCCCGATATGATACGGACAGCACACCGGAAACCCAACGCTCATTGCAGGTAGGCACGCAATGCCGCTAGGCTTTGTCCACCACTCACGAGGAGACACTCCGTGCTATATCGCATTATTCCGGGACTCGTTGCTGCCCTGCTTGCAACCACCGCCATCTCTTGGCTTTTTGACCCAGCTGCGGCAGCCGCTGGTCTCGGCATGCCCTATTTGGAAGGCATAGGACGAAGCACGCAGGTTGGCGACTTCAGCGCCTTTTTTGTTTTTCTGGTTGTCATGTGTATCGCCGGCGTCATTACACAAACTGGCCATTACCTGCGCAGCGCCTCCTTGCTGCTGCTGCTGGCTGCGGTTTTCCGCACTCTGGCGTGGGCATTGCACGGCGCCGAGTTGGCAACGACGTTTATTGTTGCGGAACTGGTGATGGCTGGATTGTTGTTTTTCAGCGCCTCCAGAATCGGCCAGCAAGCCAACGCTGAATAAGGCCCTATTCCGTCTCAGAGGGTATCTCGACCACAAGCCCGTCCAGCTCTTGCGTCAATCTGAGCTGGCAGGCTAAGCGGCTGCGATCACACACCCCGATGGCGTAACTGAGAAGTTCGGTTTCGTCATTGTGTGCTGGTCTAACCCGGTCCTGCCAGTTTGGATCTATCCAGACGTGGCAGGTGCAGCAGGTACAGCCTCCGCCACACTGGCCAATGATACCGGCGACCCCATTGTCTACGGCGACGTCCATCACATGATCCCCTATCGGACCTTGGTGGGTTTCTGTGCGGCCATCGGGCTGGATAAAGGTGACATTGATGTTGTTGTTCTGCGTGTTCATCACCACATCATAACCGCGGTCGAATTCCCTAGACCAGCCAGATAGAATTGCGGCACTCATGTAAGGGGACTCTGCATTGATTATTGGTCTTACCGGTGGCATCGCTTCGGGCAAATCGACTGTCGCAAAAACATTGGGCGCGCTGGGAGCCTACAGCATCGATGCTGACAAACTCGGCCACTCTGCCTACATCAAGGGCACTGCTGCATTTGATCAGGTGGTGGCGTGTTTTGGTGCTGATGTGGTCGGTGACGACGGCGAAGTTGACCGCCGGGTAATGGGAAGCAAAGTATTCGGCAATCCCGAGGCACTCAAGCAACTGACCGATATTGTATGGCCGGCCATTAAGTCCATGGCCCAGAAAGAGATCGATACCGCCTTGACAGCCGATGCCTCACGCCCGGTAGTGTTAGAGGCTGCGGTGCTTATTGAAGCCCAATGGCTGGATTTGGTCGATCAGGTCTGGGTGACCGTCGTGGAGCCGAGTGTTGCGATCGAGCGGGCCTGTGCTCGAGACAACCTAGATCCTGCAGCGGTCCAAGCCCGCCTCGACGCCCAGCTAAGCAATGATGAACGCTGCGCTCACGCCGATCAGGTGATCGACAATTCCGCAGACGAAGCGCACTTGCTGCAGCAAGTCGAGACTCTGTGGCAAAGCCTTCGGTAACCTGAAGCACGTCCGTTCGCGTAACAGCACTTAAGGAAAGCTAAATGATTTTGGATTTACACGCCCACTCCATCAAATCCGATGACGGCCGCGCCAAGGTAAAGAACTACTGCCAGTGGATTAGCGCGAAGAATATTCCAATTGATGGTTTTGTCCTTACCGAACACCGGCAGTTTGATGACGAGTCAGATTACTCCGAACTGGGCAAAGCGTTTGGTTTGACCATTCTCAAAGGGGCTGAAGTCGAAACCGAATACGGTCATGTCTTAGTTTTCGGCGTCACCCCAGCGCTGCAGGAAGCCTTTGATTTCAGCAACATCCACCTAGCGTTGGCCGACGTGATCGCCGCCTGCAAGGCCCACAACGCCGTTGCTGTGCCATGCCACCCGGGACGGAAGCGGGTTGGCATGTCCGCGCATCTTGAGGAGTTCGGCGTGCCCGAAGATGTGGAAATTGTTGAAATTTACAACGGCGGGAGCCGTGACAACGAGGATCAGGTATCCATCGACATGGCGCAAACTCTGGGCTACCGCGGCATTGGTGGCAGTGATGCCCACATTGTCAGTCACATCGGCCGATGCGCCACGCGCTTTGAACAGCCCATTGCCAACGAGCAAGAACTGGTTGCCGCTCTGCAGCAGGGCGCGTTTGAGGCGGTCAAACTGCAGGTTGCCGACGCCTAGCGATCGCACACCTCCGAAGCGAGCGCCAGCAAGACCGGCCGCCCAACCGCTGTTTTATACAGGCTTTACCAGCGGTATCGACAGTTCTTCGTGCGCCTCCCAAGCAAGCTCTACCCGCTGTCCTACAGACACTTCAGTCAACGGATCTTCAATACCTGTCACGTTGGTTAAAAACCTTGGGCCTTCGTCCAGATCCACATAGGCCACTGCATAGGGCACCTTAGTGCGAAAAAACGGGTGATAGCTCAAACGCACCACGCTATAGGAGTAGATCGTCCCCCGACCGGCGGAGACCTTCCACTGCAGATCGCCATCCACGCAACCTGTGCAGTGCGCTCGCGGATGCCAAACGATGGTGCCGCAATTCGCGCACTGCTGGTAGCGAAACTCTTGCTGGGCCGTGCCCTGCCAAAAGGGTGCAGTATCCATTTCGGTCAACTTGGGCAGTGGACGTGTTGGCACTTTCTTCTCGGTGTTGTTATCGCTCATTTCTAGTCCCTCCCCAAAATCACTGTGCCGGCAGAATGCCGGGCGCCCAACATGCCGCCATTGCCGTGGGCAATCGCCAAACGCGCATCCTCGACCTGAGAGGTCGATTCGCCGCGCAGTTGACGGGTCGCTTCCAGCAGCAGGAAGATGCCTCGCATGCCCGGGTGATTGGACGACAGTCCGCCACCATCGGTATTCAGCGCGGGACCGTCATTGGGGCGATCAAAACGCAGACGTCCGCCCTGCACCCAGGCACCCCCCTCGCCCTTGGCACAAAAGCCCAAGTCTTCGAGCAGGGTTAACACGGTGATGCTGAAGGAGTCGTAGATCATGGCGATATCCATTTCCGCGGCACTAACACCAGCCTCAGCGAAGGCAATTGGTGCGGATTGCGCACCTGCCGAGGTGGTGATGTCTCCACCGTTTTCCGGGTACTTGGTGGCTTCACCGGTGCCGAGAATCCAGACCGGTGCTTTCCTGCAGTTAGCGGCAACGTCGGCGCTGGCGATCACCACGGCACCGCCGCCGTCGGAAACCATGCAGCATTCCAGCAGGTGCAGCGGATCGGCGATCATGCGGGAGTTCACCACGTCTTCGATAGACGTCTCTTGAATGCCAACGAACTCTAGGTCCGTCATCGCCTGAACTGCTTCGGGATTCCGCATGGCGTGATAGCGCGTGGCCGTGGAAATTTCAGCCAGCTGCTCACTGGTGGTTCCGTATTGGTGCATGTGGCGATGGGCCACCATGGCGTAGTTCGCGATCAGTGTTTGACCTGCAAAGGTCTCCATGTTGTCGCCGGGACTGATACCGCCGCCGCGGCCACCTGCGCCGATGGCCATGGCATTACTGTGTGCGGTCGAGCCATAGGTCAGCAACGCGACTTTCGCCTTGCCCTCACGGATCGCACGCAGGGCATGCGCCGCATGAAATTCGTAGGAACTGCCGCCAACGCCAGTGGTGTCCATTACCGTTGGCTGAATACCAAAATATTCCGAGATCATCAGGCCGCTCATGGGGCCGCCCTCGCCTGCGTCGTAGATGGCGTCCACATCCGACCAACTCAAACCTGCATCGGCTAGGGCTTTTGCGGCACTGGCCGCCTTAATTTGCAGGGCATTAACCCTGCCTTCTACATCCCGTGACGGATACTCGTGAATGCCAACAATGGCCGCATCCCGGCTTTGGGTAGCCATACTCTCTCCCCTTTTTTTGTTCCAGCTAGATTATCGTGGCTTCGACTTTGCGTACAGATGTGGCGCTGTATTGCCCCATTAAAGCAGTCCACCCAAGTGCTTAAGCTCGTTGATTTTATCGATCATGGACTTTTCGTAGGCCTCTTCTGGTGATTCTCGTACCAGCCGGTCCAAATCATGAGCGTCTTGACCAATCAGTACGCGCCATTGGTTGTTGCGCACTGCATCCAATATGACGCTGGAGGCTGTGGCCGCCGTGGTAGGTGCCTCAGTGCGGAAGGCTTCGGCGCGATCCGCCAGCATTTGGCGAATGTGGTCATCGGGCACATTGCCAACGGGCAAGCCTGCGGCCAGCATACGCTCGCGAATCTTCGCGACTTCTTCCGCAGGCAAGTCCATGCCCGCCGCCTTACCCAGTACTTTGGACGAGTTTTCCACGATAGATGTGCCAATGTGACCGGGCATTACCACGCTGCATTGTACGTGGGGTGCGTGCAGCCGCAGATCTGTGATCAGGGCCTCCGTAAATCCTTTAACGGCAAACTTGGCCGCCGCGTAGGAGGTGTGCGCCTGAGTCGTACCGAGGCTGGCCCAAAAACCGTTCACCGAACTGGTGTTGACGATATGGCCTTCGTCGCTGGCGACCAAGGCATCCATAAACGCGCGGCAGCCAAGGTAAACGCCCTCCCAGCAAACGGCGAAGGTGCGCTCCCACTCGTCTCGGTCACCCTCGACAAAGGAACCTCCCCCGCCGATACCTGCATTGTTGAACAGCAAGTTGATGTGCCGGGTTTGGTGCTGGGCCAGTACCTCGTCGCGAAAGCGCAGCATCTGAGATTCCTGACTGACGTCGCAGATGTGGTCGGTCAGCAGACGCTCCTCTGCGCCGGCCAGACGTCGAGTTTCGTCCATGTTTTCTTGGGAGACATCGCACATGGCCACATGAGCACCCGCGGCGATAAGCTGGCAGACCAGTTCTCGTCCCATGCCGGTGCCGCCGCCGGTGACTACGGCAATTTTGTTATCAAAGTTTTCCATACTGCTCTCGTCTCTCCCAGTCGTTATTGTTACGGCTGATCTAATTTGTCAGCGTCGATCAAACCCCGCCGGTACAGGTTAGACAGCGCGGCGTGCACGATGGCATCGGCGTCTACGCCAAAGTGCGCTCGCAGCGCGGGGCGCGATTCCGACAGGCCGAAACCATCGGTGCCCAACACTTCATACCCTGCGGGCATCCAAGCTGCGATGCCTTGCGCCAAACTTGCCATGTAGTCGGTCACCGCGATTATGGCTCCAGTGGCCTCGCCAAACAGCTTTTCTATCACACTGACTTGTGCTGGGGTCAGAGGGTTGTCCCGGTTGGCTTGGGCCGTCGCCAAGGCGTCCCGCTGCAGCTCAACGAAACTGGTGATACTCCAGAGGCTCACACTTAACCCTCGCTGTTCAAGGGAATTTTTTGCCTGCATCGCCTGCTGCATCAGACTACCGCTGGCCAACAGATGCACATCGGCAGATGTTTCCGCGGCGTCAAAGCAATAGCCGCCAGCCAAGATACCTTGTGCAATTCCTGCCTCACTCAGGCCGCTTTGCTGCACAACCTCAGCCATATCCGGCATGACGTAATTTTCGTTGTACAGCGTCAGGTAGTAAAAAATGTCTTCTTGCTCCTGATACATGCGTCGCATGCCTTCGCGCACGATCACGGCAAGCTCGAAACCGAAGGCGGGATCGTAGCTGAGCATACTGGGTACGGTGCTGGCCAAAATATGGGAGTGGCCGTCTTGATGCTGCAGTCCTTCACCATTGAGGGTGGTGCGACCGGCAGTACCGCCGAGTAAGAATCCCCTGCACATCATGTCGCCGCAGCCCCACACCATGTCGCCCACCCGCTGCATGCCAAACATCGAGTAGAAAATATAAAAGGGAATCATGGGCAAACCATGCACCGCATAAGCACTGCCTGCAGCCATAAAGGATGCCATGGCACCAACTTCGCAAATGCCCTCCTGCAGAATCTGGCCGTCGCTGGCCTCCCGATACGGCAGCAGGCTGTCTGCGTCTACCGGGCGGTACTTTTGTCCTTCGGGTGCATAGATGCCCGCCACGTTAAACAATCCGTCCATGCCGAACGTCCGCGCTTCATCGGGCACAATTGGCACGACGTACTGACCTATATCCGGCATTCGAAGCAAGGTCGACAGCAATCGAACCATCACCATGGTCGTGGAGACTTCGCGCTGACCGCTGCCCTTGAGCAGTTCACCAAAGGCTGCCAGTTCGGGGATAGGCAAAGACGGGCAATCGACGTTGCGATTCGGCACCCACCCGCCTTTCGCCTGTCGCCTATCGCGCAGGTAGGTGATTTCCGGCGCATCATCCTGAGGACGATAAAACTCTGCCGCCGCGGCGTCTGCAGCACTGATTGGTATGCCCAGTTCAGCGGCGATCCTGACCCGCTCGTCAGCCGACATGTTCTTATACTGATGGGCGGTGTTTTTACCCTGTGCGCCCATGCTGTCGCCCTTGACGGTTTTCACCAGAATGACCGTTGGCTTGTCCTTGGCGGCGCTGGCGCGAGCGAAAGCGGCGTAGATTTTCTTTTGATCCTGCCCCCCGCGCTTGATCGCCTTGACCTCTTCATCGGTCAGGGTATTCATCATCTGCTCAAGCTTTGGATTGCCTTCTACCCAATGTTCGCGCTGCACGTCACCGGGCAACACAGAATACATTTGGTAATCGCCGTCCAGACACTCATCCATGCGCTGCTGTAATACGCCCTCGTGATCTCTGGCCAGCAGCCCGTCCCAGCCGCCTCCCCAGATCACTTTCAGCACATTCCAGTCAGCACCGCGAAACGTGCGCTCCAACTCCTGAATGATTTTTCCGTTACCGCGTACGGGACCGTCCAGACGCTGCAAATTGCAGTTCACCACCAAAATCAGATTGTCGAGCTTTTCTCGCGCAGCGATGTTGATGGTACCCAACACTTCCGGCTCGTCGGCCTCGCCGTCACCAATAAAGCACCAAACTTTGCCGCTGGCTTTTGCCTTAAGCCCGCGGTTCTCCAGATACTTGGCGAAGCGGGCTTGGTAAATGGCCGCCGGTGTCGACAGGCCCATGGACGCATTGGGCAGTTCCCAAAAATCGGGCATGCTGCGCGGGTGCGGATAGGAGGACAACCCTCCTCCGTCGGCCAGTTCTTGACGGTAATTTTCCAGCTGCGCTGCGCTCAGCCGCCCCTCCAAAAACGCCCGGGCGTAGATTCCCGGCGCTGCGTGGGGCTGCGGCAACAACATGTCAGCCGAGCCGCGGTCATTGTTTGGGCCGGCACCCTGAAAGAAATGGTTGAAGCCTACCTCCAGCATGGTGGCACAGGAAGCGTAGGTCGCAATATGTCCGCCCACACCAATACCCTTGTCCTGGGCTCTGAGCACCATGGCAATGGCATTCCAGCGCAGCAGCTTTTCGATTTTTTCTTCTAACTCAATGTTGCCGGGATAGACCGGCTGTGCGTCCGGGGCAATGGTGTTGCGATACGGCGTGTTGAGGGTTGCCTCGTCTAAGGGGATGTTCAGACCAAGCACATGATTTTGCAGGCTGCGTAAGATCTCCCGCGCACCGGCTGCACCGTACTGGGCTACGATTGCATCCAAGGACTCTGCCCATTCGGCCTTGTCATCGGCCAGCAGCTGCTCCAGATCACTGTGCTGCACGGGTTCATTGATCATCGTCCCTCTCCCTCAAACGATCGCCGCAAAATCCTCGGGGATTACGCCATTGCTGCTTTGATGCGATCCGCGTGAATCTCTAGCTCGGCAAAATCTGCCAGTTCGCGCGCGTGCATTTGCAGCTCAATGCCTTGGGAGCGCGGCAGCAGGTGGAAGTGCAGATGAAAAACCGTCTGTCCCGCAGCCTGCCCGTTAAGCTGCGCGACCATGATGCCCGGGACTGCAAAGGCCTTTTTTACCGCCTGCCCAACCTTTTGCACCGTTGCGATCGTATGACCCAAAATTACGGGATCTGCGTGAAAGAGATCTTCGGTAGGATCCTTGGGGATCACTAACGTATGGCCCGGTACCTGGGGCATTACGTCCATGAACGCCAGGGAGTAGTCGTCTTCGTAGACCTTAAACGCAGGCGCTTCACCGCGCAGAATTTTGGCGAATATATTTCCGTCATCGTAGGCCATGAGACTATCCTTTCCCTGAACATGCGCGTTCCGAGTGTGCTTGATAAGGCAAGCCTGATTCAAGTCAGGTATTGCGCAGACTGTTAAGCACTTCGTCCGTATGAGCACCCAAGTTTGGCACCCGGGGGGCGGATTCGGGGTCAGTGTCCACGCCGGGGACTCGGGGCAGCGCGATCGTGGCATCACCCACGGTTACGTTGAACGTATGGAAATCCCCATGAGATCTGAGGCTGGCCAACTCGTTGACGGGGGCAAAGGCTAAATCAGCTCGGTCGAATCGGTCCTTGACGGCAGCATAAGGCATTTGCGCGATCGTCTCCTGCACAGCGGCATCAACAAACGGTCGGTTGGCCACTCGGGTTTCGTTGTCCTTACACCTCGGGTCATCGGCCAATTCCGAACGGGACAGGCCGGTGTGACACAGCTGTTGCCATTCCCTTTCATTTTGAATCGACAGGATAAAATCTTGGCCGCACTGAGCAGTGTAGACGCCATAGGGACAGATCCCAGGGTGGGCGAGGCCGATCCGTGACGGCGCCCCAGACCCGTATCGGTCCAGCAGATAGGGTACGGCAAGCCACTGGGCGACGGCATCGAATAGGGAGACAGTCAGTGCTGCGCCACGCCCACTGTTACTGCGCTGGATCAGGGCGCCCAAAATGGCTTCGTAGGCAAATTGTCCGGTCGCAATATCCACCAACGATACGCCCACCCGGCCGGGCGCGTGAACACTGCCGGTAATGGAACTGAGGCCCGATTCGGCCTGCATCAGTAAGTCGTAGGCTTTGCGGCTGTGACCCGGACCGTCCGGCGCAAAACCTGAAATGGACATTGAGATCAGCTGCGGAAACTGCCGATGCAGCTCGGTCAAATCAAGCCCGAGCTTACTCAAAGCACCGGGCTTGAGGTTTTGCACCAAGACGTCGCTGCGCGCAATTAAGCGGCGCAGCAGATCTACCTCCTCCGGTTGCCGCAGATCCAGAACGACGGATTTTTTGCCCGCATTCAGCCAGACGAAGTAGCTGCTCTGCCCAGCCACGGCAGTATCGTAGCCGCGGGCAAAATCACCCTCCGGGCGCTCGATTTTAACCACGTCAGCACCGGCTTGAGCCAACCTCATAGTACAGGCAGGCGCTGCAACAGCTTGCTCTAAGGCGACGACCGATGTACCGGATAAAAACCTCATAACGCCTCCATAAATCTAAATTTTATCCATAAAAAAGAGGGCCTTAGCCCTCTTTTATTACAAATTACTAGAAGATCTAGCTTTTTGCGGAGTAGCCTAGGATTGCCTTCGTTTCGAGGAACTCCTCGAATCCATAGCGCCCCCACTCACGGCCGTTACCCGACTGTTTGTAGCCGCCAAACGGCGCGCTTTGATCGGGTGGGGCACCGTTCACATGCACATTACCTGTACGGATCAGTCGCGCTATTTTTTTCGCGCGCTCTGGATCCTCTGACGAGATGTAACCGCTCAAACCGTACAGCGTATCGTTGGCGATTCTCACCGCATCTTCGTCGTCTTCGTAACCGATCATCGCCAATACTGGCCCAAAGATTTCTTCCCGGCTGATGGTCATATCATTGGTCACATGACTGAAAACCGTTGGCTTGACGTAGTAACCCGCGTTCAAACCGTCAGGGCGTCCAGTACCGCCGGTTTCCAGCTTGGCGCCTTCGTCGATCCCCTGCTGAATCAAACCCTGAATTTTGTTGAACTGCACCTCAGAGACCACGGGGCCAATGGTCGTGCCTTCGGCGTTCGGATCGCCGACTTTTACTTGCTCCGCTGCGGCCTTGGCAATGGCTGCCGCCTCGTCCATACGGGCATTCGGCACCAGCATGCGGGTAGGCGCGTTACAGCTTTGACCCGAATTCGTGACCAGACCAAAAACATCACGGGAAATCGCTTTGGCGAAGTCCGCGTCATCCAATATGATATTGGCTGATTTGCCGCCAAGTTCCTGAGCAACCCGCTTCACTGTCGGTGCTGCAGCCTTGGCCACTTCTACTCCGGCCCGGGTCGACCCGGTAAAGGACATCATATCAACATCAGGGTGCGCAGACAGCGTTGCACCAACCGTAGGACCATCACCATTGACCAAATTAAAGACACCCGGAGGCACACCCGCTTCATCCAGCACTTCAGCAAACATAATCGCGTTAAACGGGGCGACTTCTGAGGGCTTGAGCACCATGGTGCAGCCCGCTGCCAGCGCAGGCGCTACCTTGCAGGCAATCTGGTTGATAGGCCAGTTCCATGGGGTAATGAAGCCGCAGACCCCCGCAGGCTCCCTGATCACTCGGGTGGTGCCCATGTCTTCTTCGAACTCAAAGTCTTTGAGCACGTTCACTGCCGTCATCAAATGACCGATACCCGTGGGTGCCTGAGCTTTAGCGGCCAGCCCTGCCGGCGCGCCCATTTCCTCGCTGATCACTGCGGCGATATCACTCATACGCTCCGCATACTTGGCGATTACGGCTTCCAACAAAGCAATACGTTCTTCCTTGGTTGTCTGTGAAAACGTCTCGAAGGCTTTTTTCGCTGCCGCTACGGCTTTATTGACATCCTCAGCGCCGCCCATGGCGACGGCCTCGATTGGCTGCTCGGTCGCAGGGTTAATAACGTCCAGCGTCTCTGTCGTCGTTGGTTGGACCCATTCGCCGTTGATATAAAACTTCTGTCTGTTGCTCAAGGAAACACCCCTTTTGAAATTGGAACACAGTGAACCCGCTGCCTCACCCACCCCTATGCAGCTGACCATGACGATCACCACGACGGCCGAGGATCAGAACGATCACTCGAATTTGGGAAAGAAGATTCGATTCATTACTCGTAAGCCTCCGGCTTTCAAGCCCGACCAAGCTTACCGTCGATTCGTTGATTTACAAGATTCCTGAGCTCTCCGGCGTTTTCTCAATTAACCAAGGCTGGGACCGGGGCGTAAATGTGCCTGAGCACTGGGCAGCGCGCTACGAAAACGCTTGCCGCCCTTTAGGCTACAGACTGAGGAGGACTCGAGGACGCTAAGCCGCTACTTTAATTCCCGCTTCTCCGTGCGGACCGTGGCTTGCACACGTCGATTTTTGGCCCGAGCAGCCGCGCTTTCACCCTGTGCCTTGGGGCTGTGTTCACCAAAAGCTGCCACGGAAATATCGGCAGCCTTTACCCCGGTTGTCCGGCTCAGCAGTTCGGCAACGGCTTTTGCTCGATTTAGCGAAAGCACCATGTTGTACTCGCCGGAGCCCAGACTGTCAGCATGCCCGCCCAGTTCGATGGCACTGTTCACGCCGTCCTGTAGGAATTTTGCGATTTCTTTGGCTTTCCTTTGATGTGCAGCTTTGATCTCGCTGGAATCAAAATCGAAGTAGAAGGTTTTTTCTACGGTTTTTGGCACCAGAACCACTTCTTTGCGGTAGCAGCCGGATACATCCACTTGCCGACTGCGATCAAAGGCGCGCGGGCATTGATCTTTTACGTCGTCTACCCCGTCGCCGTCCGTATCTGCCGGAAGAGCGCAGCCGCGGACATCTACCGCGACCCCAGCACGGGTGCCCAAGCAAACGTCTTGTGAGTCGATGACGCCGTCACTGTCCGAATCGATCGGAGCACGCCTCACGACTTGCGCAGCGGACGCTCTGCCAAATTGATAGTGCAAACCGAGATTGAAAGAAAGCTTGAGGTCTCCCCAATCCTGACCATCGTAAAAGTTGAAGGCAGCACGGGCGTCGAGACTATCGAGAATGTTCCAGCGCAGACCTAAGCCGGCGTTAATCTGGGATTCCGACCCAACACCGGGCAAATCAATGTCCTGCATGCCAACACCAAGGCTAGCGAAAGGGTGGAACCTGTCTGACTCTAAGAAATAAAACAGCGACCGGATACTCCATACATCCACATCAATTGAGTTGCTGAGATCGGCTTACCCTCGTCTGACTGGGTGCTCGGGCTTGGAATCACCGGTCAGAAAATCCAGCTCAACGGCGAAAGGCCCTGCGAAACGATAACCGATACCAAGCCCGATCAACGGATCAGTCTCTAAATCGCTGGTATTGGAGTATTGGGCAATTGCCGCCTGCGGAAAAACATACACGCCGCTCTCAGGCTCGGCAGCAACGGTGCCAGCCCAAGAGAGTAAGGAGAGCAGTGCGATGAGATGCAGATATTTCATGGCTGACCTTAGCAAAATAAAGAGAGGTTGCGAGAAGCCCAAGGCTCCAACCGCCAACCCTAGCTAAGTGTCCCGGTGAGTCATCGCTGGAAGCGACAAGTGGTTGTTTTTTTGCCTTGAACGGCTGTTTTGCGTGGGTAACCGCTCAGAGATGCTGGGCGCAGCAGTATCCGCTGGCCCATGCCCACTGGAAGTTGTAGCCACCCAACCACCCGGTAACGTCCAGTGCTTCGCCGATGGCGTACAGCCCGGGGTAACGCTTTGCTTCAAATGTCTTGGAGGAAAATTCGTCGGTACTGATACCACCCAGCGTTACCTCGGCAGTGCGATACCCTTCTGTCCCGCCGGGCTTGAAAGTCCACTGCGTTACCTGCCGAGCCAGATGCTCGCGCTGCTCAGCACTTTGATCTGCAAGGGTTCGATCGTCGAACCATTGACCCGCAAGCGCGTCTACCAAGCGCTTTGGCAGCACAGTTTTCAGCACCGTAGACAACTGGGCTTTTGGGCGTCGGTGCTGCTGCTCCTTTAGCCACTGGGACAGCTGCAGCTCGGGTAGCAGGTTGATCGCTAGGCTCTCACCCTCTCCCCAATAGGACGAGGCCTGCAGAATGGCCGGGCCACTTAAGCCACGATGGGTAAACAGCAGGTTTTCCCGAAACGTCTGGCCACGGCTGGTGACTTCACAGTCGATGGCAACGCCGCTAAGTGGCCCAAACAAATCACGATCGCTGTTGTTCCAGGTCAGCGGGACCAATGCCGGACAGGGCGGCACGATGTCCATTTGCAGCGTGTCCGCTGTGCGAAGAGCCAGATCACTGGCAATCTTGGGTAGCGACAACCCGCCGCTGGCCAGCACGACCGTCGGTATCACCATCTCTTGCGTCTCGCCTGCCTGACCTTTTTTTCCCTTGGCGATTGTCAATTGATAACCACCGGGTATCGGTTGAACGCCGATCACTTCATGCCGTAAACGTAAGGTCACCCCCGCCGCCGTCGCTTCCGCCAACAGCATGTCGACAATGTCTTGGGCGCTGTGATCACAGAACAGCTGGCCAAGCTTTTTTTCGTGGTAGTCAATGCCGTGTGCGTTCACCATATCGATGAAGTCCCACGGCGAGTAGCGTCGCATGGCGGAAATGCAGAAGTGTTCGTTCGCCGACAAATAGTGATTCGTGGGCTCTGCCCACAGGTTCGTAAAGTTACAGCGCCCTCCCCCCGATACGAGAATTTTCAGTCCCGGTTTGGGGCCTTTCTCTAGGACCAAGACCTTAAGCCCTCGCCGTCCCGCGTGAATCGCACACATCAGCCCGCTGGCGCCGGCACCGATGACGACAACGTCGTAGGCGCCTTCGCCCGGGATTTGGGGCGATGCGTTCGATACGTCCTTCATGACCAGAGCGTCCATACTGGAACGCAGCGATCGGGCAAGGCCGCAACCCGCCCCAACTCTGCCCAAGGCTGACCGGGACGATGGAAGTCCGACCCGGCGGACGCATAGAGATCATAGCGATGCGCAAGATCGGCTAACGCGTCAATCCGTTGCGCATCCTGATAGCCGGTGAGCACCTCGAGCCCTTGGCCGCCTGCCGCGACGAAGGCTTCCAGCAATGCTCGAAGTTTCGTCAGGGTCATTTTGTATTTCATCGGATGGGCAATCACGGCGATACCTCCAGCATCCGTTATCCAGCCAACGGCAGTCTCCAACGTCGGCCAATCGGCCTTGATGTCGCCGGGCTTGCCGCTGCCCAGAACGCACTTAAAGGCCGCTGCCATCGAGGGCATCTGGTTGGTTGAGACCAAGTGCTGGGCAAAATGTGGTCGGCCGATGACGCCATCTCCTGCCAACGCCTGAACCTGCGGCAACGCTACATCGAGACCCAATCGCTGCAGTACGTCTCGGATCTTTTGCGCACGATCGTTGCGAGCTTGGGCTTGCAGCGTCATCGCAAGGGCAAAGCCCGGCGCCGCCAAATCCAGATTCAGACCGACAACGTGAATGCCACGACGCTGCCACTGACAGGAAATTTCGCAGCCGTTCACCAGCGTGATGCCGGCGGTGGCCGCTGCGGCTAACAGCTGCGGAGAATACGCCCTAACGGTGTCGTGGTCGGTGATCGCCAGCTGCTGTACTTCCCGAGCTTTAGCCAGTTGCAGCAATTCCTGTGGCGACAACGCGCCATCAGAAAAATGACTGTGACAATGAAAATCGATGGAGGGTATTGCAGGCATAACGTCAGCCGATGAAGAAGGCGATACGTTACACAACTTCCGGCCGTTTAAGAATGCCGACGCAACTCAAGACCGGGGTTGCTGGGCTTCCCTGCTCAGTTGGGGCACACTTTGACGTTCCGCTTTGACGGCCGGCCGTCAAAGCGACTGAAGACCACGAAACTTAACATCACTTATTTGCAGGGGAGAGGCTTTATGAAAGGAACCGTACATTACGAAGTGCGCGGCAATGTTGCGCTGATGACAATCGACAACCCACCAGTGAATCCACTGTCGTCCGGCGTGCGCCAAGGGTTGCACGACGGCATCACCGCCGCCTTAGCCGATGATTCTGTCGCCGCTGTCGTACTGACCGGTGCGGGCCGAGCCTTTATCGCCGGAGCCGATATTTCCGAGTTTGGCGGCAAAAGCGAGGGTCCCAGCCTGCACGACTGCTTGACCGCTATGGACAACAGCAGCAAGCCCATCGTGGCTGCCATTAACGGCACCGCCTTTGGTGGCGGTCTGGAAGTCGCCCTGTGCTGTCACTACCGAGTCATTGCGCCAACGGCACCTGTGGGATTACCTGAGGTTAAGCTGGGCTTGCTGCCTGGCGCCGGTGGCACCCAACGCCTGCCCCGCCTGATCGGCGCGGAAAAAGCCCTGAGCTTTATGCTTTCCGGCGATCCCATTCCCGGACCCGCAGCTGTGGACATGGGCATTGCGGACCAACTGGCCGAGGGCGATGTGGTTGCAGCCGGTTTGGCATTTGCCGCAGACCTGATTGCCAAGGGCAGCCCGGTTAGGCGCATTCGCGATGAAGAGGACGTGGTTCGGGCAGCGCGCGGTAACGCCGAGATTTTTGACGCTGCACGCAAAAACGCTGCGCGCAAGATGCGTAAACGCTTTGCACCGGAAATGATCGTGCAGTGCGTTGAAGCGGCCGTAAATTTGGGTGATTTCGACGCCGGTATTGCAGTGGAGCAAGAGTGCTTTGCCAAGTGCCTGAAGCACCCGCAGCGTGAGTCGTTGATTCATATGTTTTTCGCCGAGCGTGAGGTGGCGAAGATTCCCGATGTGCCAAAGGACACGGCAACGCTGCCACTGGAAAGCGCGGCGGTTATTGGCTGCGGTACCATGGGCGGCGGCATCGCTATGTCCTTCCTCAACGTGGGCATTCCTGTTATCTCGGTAGAAATGAACCACGAGGCGCTGGATCGCGGACTGGGGGTTATCAAGAAAAACTACGATATCCAGGTGCAGCGCGGGCGGATGACGGCGGAAGACGTCGACCAGCGTATGTCTCTGATCAGCGGCACCACCGACTACGCGAACATCGCCAATGCCGATGTCATCATTGAGGCAATCTACGAAAACATTGATGTAAAGGTTGAGACATTCAAGAAGATGGATGCGGTGGCGAAACCCGGTGCCATTCTCGCCAGTAATACGTCTGGTCTAGACATCGACAAAATGGCGGCCGCAACCAGCCGACCCGAATCCGTGATCGGACTGCACTTCTTCAGCCCAGCCAACGTTATGCGCCTGCTGGAAGTTGTGCGCGGTGAAGCCACGAGCAAGGAAGTCATCGCAACATCCATGAAGCTTGGCCGCACGTTGAACAAGATCGCGGTATTGTCCGGCAATGCACCCGGATTCATCGGCAACCGCATGTTGGCCGGTTATACCCGTCAGGCAGGCGAAATTATTTTGCAGGGCGCAACGCCGTATCAGGTGGACAACGCCATTTTGGGCTTCGGCATGCCCATGGGCCCATTCCAGATGAACGACCTCGTCGGTCTGGATTTGGGCTGGCGTGCACGCAAACTCAACGGCGTTAAGCCAGAAGATGTGCCCATTACGGCGCGTGTTGCCGACAAACTGTGCGAAATGGACCGCTACGGTCAGAAAACCAGCCGAGGCTATTACATCTATCCAGAGGGCAGCCGGGCCGGTCAGGCCGATCCTGAAGTGGTGCAAATGGTCGAAGAAACCTCGGCGGAATTGGGCATCGAACGTCGCCCAATTGAGGACGACGAGGTGCTTAAACGCTGCCTGTATCCGTTGATCAACGAGGGTGCGCGAATCCTAGAGGATGGTATCGCGATTCGTCCATGCGATATCGACATCGTTTACATCAACGGCTATGGCTTCCCAGAAGTCACCGGTGGCCCGATGTTTTGGGCCGATCAAATCGGCTTGGACAATATCCTTGCGGATATCAAAAAATTCCAGGCGGAATACGGTGGGGACATTTGGCAACCAGCGCCACTGCTGGAGAAGCTGGTTGCCGAGGGCAAGAACTTCGCCAGCCTGCAAGGCTAAGTCGCGAGCAGCGGGGTTGCCCTCGGGCAGCCCTACTGCGTCGCTCAGAGGAACGATAACCGTGGACCAACACTCCGTCATTGATACCCAAGGCATCCATCACGTTTCCATCAACGTGAAAGACGTCGATGCTGCTGTGGATTTTTATGTCAACGTTCTCAACCTTAAGCGCAAAGACCGCCCGGATTTGGGCTTTCCCGGCGCCTGGCTTCAAGCCGGTGCGCAGGAAATACATTTGCTCGGCATCGACAGCGGCGCACCGGTCAAAGAGCAGCATTTTGCCTTCGCTGTGGTCAGTGCGAACGCCGTACATAAGACGCTAGTCGACGGCGGGTTTCAGGCGTCAGAAATTCGAGAAATTCCAAACATTTGCCGTCAATTTTTTACCCACGACCCCAGCGGCAACATGATCGAATTCAACCAGCGGCTTTAAGCACGGTGCTGTCATCACGGATAATGAGCCCACCTACCCTGCTGGCTCCCCCGGTCGCATTGGTTTGTGCCAAGACGCTGCGCTGCCTTGCTCTGCTCGCTCTGTGTGCCCTGCCCGGCCTGGCCAGCGCCCATAATGTCGATACCAGCGATGCGGCATTTTTGCAGGCCCAATCTGGCGTGGTGTTCTGGCCCTACCTGTATCTTGGCGCCAAGCACATGGTCACGGGCTTGGATCACCTGCTGTTTCTCGCAGGGGTTGTATTCTTTCTGCGCAGTCTGCGCGACGTTGCCATATACGTCAGCTTATTCGCGCTGGGCCACAGCCTAACCCTGATTCTTGGCGTCATGTTCGAGCTGAACGCAAACCCCTATTTAGTGGATGCCGTTATCGGCTTATCCGTGGTCTACAAGGCTCTGGAAAACTTGGCGCAACAGCGCGGCAGGCACTTTGTCCTTGATACCCGTGCCGCGGTTTTCATTTTCGGCCTCTGTCATGGGCTGGGTTTGGCCACCAAGCTGCGTCAAATCACCTTGCCTGAAGATGGGCTGCTGATGAACTTGCTGGCTTTTAACCTTGGTGTCGAAGTGGGTCAGCTACTGGCACTGTCAGCAATTGTTCTGCTGGTTTTTGTCTGGCGCCAACGACCCCAATTTTCAGCTCAAGCCCTAGCTGCAAACTGGCTCACAATGACGGGAGGTTTTCTGCTGATGGGTATTCAGCTGAGCGCGTATTGGGTAGCCTCGGCCAACTGAAAATTACCAATAACGACAAACCACTTGGGGAAATGTTATGGCTACCGCAGATCAAAGTGCGTACTTGCTCGATCAGGCCAATGTCTTAGCTGACCGCTTTATGCCTTGCGCGGCGGATTTTGATCGGGCCCGCAAACTTGATCAGGGTGCCAGCGATGCCATGGCGGATGCCGGGTTTTATCGCCTTTTCGTGCCAGAGCATCTGGGTGGATTAGAGGCCTCTCCGGTTGTCAGCGCGCAGATTTTCGAACGATTGGCCCAAGGCAGTGCAGCCTGCGGCTGGATCGCCTTTATCGCAGCAACCAGCGGGTCGACACTGGCAAGCATTCCCGAGGACACCGCCCGCGCGATATTTAGCCACCCTAACACGATGGTCGCCGGGGTATTTGCACCGTCGGGGAAGGCCGAGGTCGATGCGGGGCAGGTAACCGTCAATGGCCGCTGGCAGTGGGGTTCCGGAACACAAAATGCGGATTGGGTTTTGGGCGGGTGCATGGTCGACACTGGCGGTGAAAAACCCAGCCAACACATGGTGTTGATGCCAACCAGCGAAATCCAGTTCCTCGATACCTGGCACGTATCGGGCCTGCAGGGCACCGGCAGCACCGACTATCAGGTTGCCAACTTACGACTGAGTGACGGCCACATCGTTGGCTACGGCGGTCACCGTCCGCCCCGCAGGCCGCTGTATCAATTTCCTCAGTTTACTTTGCTCGCCATTGGTATTGGGGCCGTGGCCCTTGGCATTGCACGCGCCGCCATCGACGAGTTGGTGCAATTAGCACAGAGTAAACGACGGATTAACAGCTCGGCCACACTGGCCGACCGAGCCCACTCTCATATCGAAGTTGCACGGGCAGAGGCCACGGTGCGCAGTGCTCGGGCTTTTTTTTACCAGACCATTGAAGCCGCATGGTCAGTGGCGGAGCGTGGCGACAAGGTGGTTGTGGATCAGCGTCGGGACATCCGCTTGGCAACCACCCATGCGGTGGAAGCGAGCATTAAGGCCGTTAACGCCATGTATACCCTTGGTGGCGGAAGCGCGGTGTATGCGGACTCTCCGCTGCAGCGGCACTTACGAGATGTCCACATGACGTCTCAGCACATCATGGTGGCCCCCAGTACTCTGGAGACCGTCGGCAGACTGTACCTAGGCGTCGAGGCATTAACCGCAACGCTCTAGCCCGTCGCCTTAACCTTGGGCTAGGCGTGCACCCAGCCGCCATCGACGTCAATGGTGGTTCCGGTGACAAACTCATTTTGCACGACAAACATAATGCCCGCGGCGACTTCTTCCGGCGTGCCTGCTCTGGGAATCAAATTCTTCGCCGTCGCACCAGCCAGCATTTTTGCTCGTGCTTCGGCGTCGTTGCCAAACATCGGCGTATCGATAACGCCGGGACTGACGACATTGATACGCTTGGGCGCAAGCTCGGGCGCCACGGCACGAACAAACTGCTCTACTGCACCGCCGACAGAAGCGATAGCGGCCTGACCGGGTTTGGGGCGACGAGCAGGAGCACCTGAAACCAGCACGATATTACCGCCGACGCTCAGATGTTCCGTGCCAAGACGCACCACATTCGTATAGCCCCAAAGTTTGTCGAATGATCCGCGATAACCGGCCAGATCCATTTGCAGGAAAGGGCCCGCCGCGCGCTCACCACCCGTCGCTGCAGAGATCAGCACGTCATAGGGAGCCTGGGCGGCAAACAGCGCTGCCAAAGCGTTCTCATCGCGCACGTCGCAGGCAACCAAGTCGACGCCGGGCAGATCGCCGGCCTTATCCGGGTTGCGGCTGATCGCCACCACTGAAGCACCTTGGGCCTGTAGCATTTTGATGGTTGCCAGACCGATGCCAGAAGTTCCACCGAATACCAACGCTTTCTTCCCTTGTAAGTCCATCTCTACTCCTCTCCTTTGTTCGTCTTCGTTTATCCATGTCGCTTTCGCGCCGTTGAGTTGGTTACGCTGCGTGAATCGACACGTCGACTCATGCCGCAACACACAATCGCGCCGGCATTGAACCCGAGCACAACATTAGCGAGTTTCCGCCTATTTTTCGCTACACTTTCGCTTTCACTGCCGAGAATCAATGTGTACCCCGACCGACCTCTTTCTGAAGCTCTCGAACGAATCAGCAGCCGACGGTCGGTCAAAGCAATGGATCTGCAGGAACCCGGGCCAAGCCCTGAATCGCTCAACACCATTTTGGACTCTGCGCTGAGAGTACCCGATCACGGCAAGCTCGGACCTTGGCGGCTGGTGATTTTTCAGCATGACGACCGTGCCGCCTTCGGAGACATTCTTGCAGCGCGTTGGCGGGTGCTGCATCCAGATGCAAATGAGGCGCAACTACGTTTCGAACAAAACCGCTTCATGCGCGCGCCAGTGGTTATCGCCGTCATCAGTGAACGGCAGGCCGGACATAAAATTCCTGAGTGGGAGCAGATTTTATCGGCGGGGGCGGTTTGCCAGAATCTATTGGTAGCCGCCAGCCTTGCCGGTTTTGCCGCCCAATGGCTGACCGAGTGGTATACCTACGATGCGCACATTCAATCGCTGTTCAACATCGGCGAGCACGAGGATATTGCCGGTTTCGTCTATCTTGGCAGTGCCGAGAAAAGGCCCGACGAGCGGGCCAGACCAGATAAGCACACTCGAATTCAACGCTGGCAGCAGCCGCGTTAATTGCAACACGTTACGCAACAGACAACTCAGTACACAGGGGAAAAAAGATGGAAGATGTCGTTATTATTGATGCCGCCCGATCAGCAGTTGGCCGCAAGGGAGGCAGTATCGGAGGCGCGCATCCAGCAGACATGCTGGGTCAGGTCATGATGCAGCTTTTAGCTCGCAATAATCTGACGTCCGAACACGTGGACCAAGTGGTTGGCGGCTGCGTCAACAAGCTCGCATCCCAGGGCATGAACATCACCCGCACGGCATGGCTGGCCAGCGGCGGCGCCATCGAAACCCCGTGCATCACCATTGATTCCCAATGCGGTTCGTCCCAGCAGTCCACGACATTGGCACACAACATCATCAGTTCCGGTGCCGCCGACGTGGTGATGGCCTGCGGCGTTGAGAACATGACCCGGGTGCCCATTGGCAGCGATGCAATCCCAGCAAACAAAAAAATGGGTAAACCGGTCGGCCGCAGCTACTTTGAGCAGCGCGAATTCACCAGCCAGTTCGAAGCCGCAGAGCGATTGGCCGAAAAATACCAGTTGACCCGATCCGACACCGATCATTTCGGCCTGCAATCGCAAACTCGGGCTAAGGCGGCCATTGAAAACGGCCACTTCGACAGCCAGATCATTGCGATTGAAGCCCCTGAAATGGATGACGATTTCGAACGCACGGACACGATACTGAGCGTCTCCCGAGACGAGGTCCCGCGAGACACCAGCCTCGAGGCGCTGGCAGAGCTGAAGAGCGTCGCCAGAGAGGACGGCGTACATACCGCAGGCACTTCATCACAAATTGCCGACGGCGCAGCAGCAGTGCTGATGATGCGGGCATCGAAGGCTAACGAGTTGGGTCTGACGCCGGTTGCGACCATTCGCGCTTCGGCCTTAGTCGGCTGCGATCCCGTCATGATGTTGGAAGGACCCATTCCGGCCACTGAGAAAATGCTCAAGCAAACCGGTCTGAGCATTGATGACATCGATGTCTTTGAGGTCAATGAAGCCTTCGCTTCCGTCGTTCTCGCTTGGGCGAAGACGGTTGGCGCCGATATGGCGAAGGTGAACCCAAATGGCGGAGCCATTGCGCTGGGTCATCCGCTGGGGGCGACTGGATGCATTCTGGTCACAAAGGCCGTGCACGAGCTGCAGCGAACACGCGGTCGCTATGGTCTGATTTCCATGTGCTGCGGCGGCGGCTTAGGCACCGGCACGCTGATCGAGCGCGTCGCCTAGGATCAGCAGATCAAGGAGCTAGTTGGCGCCTTGGGCAATCACCTTGGTAAAGGCGCCGCTGGGACCGTAGGTCGTGCCGTGGGAAAAGAAACCCGTGGCCTCCAGCAGAATCTCAACCTCTTCGGTGCCCCGGTTTTCCCAGTACCAGCCGTGAACGCCGTCAAAAGGCGCGACAAACGTGCCGCGCTGGCTATCGCCGCGGCTTAACTCGAAGGTCACGGACTGTTCGGGATCGGCATCCACTTCGCTGTGCATTTCGTAAATCACATCGGCTGTTGCCGAAGGCGTTGCACGCCAGTCAAAGACCATACTCTGCCCTTCCGCCAGCGTGTATTTGAATTCGACGGACTCGAATGGCGCAAGCCAAAAGGATGACCGGTCTTGATAGACAGCACCGGATTGGGTCGTAAGCGCACCCACTTGATAGCCGGACATCCCCTTGATACCCATGCTCTCCCCCAATCCTGTGGGGTCGATATCAAACTCTGCAGGCAGCACGAAAAGCACCAAGGCGAGAGAAGCCGCAGCCAATGCACCGATCGCAAGTTTTACAAGAGACAGGGAAGCACGGTTATTGGAATTCATCTTGGGCCATATATTGGTTGTGGCAGGCTCGGCAGACATTGTAAATGGCGCCGCCGGCATCGAACAGCGCGTCGGCGTCTTGGGCCTGAGCCGCACGCTTGGCCTGTAATGCGGCTCTTGTCAGCCCTTGGGCGTATTCATGCCAGTCTGCATTATCCATTGCCAGCCCGGGCATCATGAGCAGATTACCGCCCTCGGCGACCACCGTGGCCGCCTGCACTACCTTAAGCCAGCCCTCGTCCGTCGTTGGCTGCAAATCTACTTCGCCCTCTGCGGTCAAAATTGCACCGGCGGAGCCCCAAATAACGTCCGATGGCGGCTCCAGATATTCAGTCATGAACTGATATTGGCTGCCTGTGGGCGCATAGGGCACGTCCCCTGAATCCGCGGAACAACCTCCCATCGCCAGTAGCGTTAGCAACACGCCCCTTGTTAGGCAGCGCCGTTGTTGGCGTATTGTCATCTTAAGCTGTCCTTATCGTTATGTTTCTCTAAAGCGTTCGCCCCAACCACCAATCAAAGAGCTTGGCCACAGTTGGCGTCATGCGACCGCGGTTGTAGGCGTCCCCCAATCGCTTGAGGTACTCGCTGCGGGTCGGGTAACTGAAAATCGTCTTCTGCGCCGCAGACAAACCCAAACCGTTGCTCATCATCACGCAAATAGGCGCCAACAGTTCACCGGCATCGCTGCCAACGATGGTCGCGCCGAGAATTTTGTCTGAACCTTTCCGGGTATATACCTCAGCATGCTGTGTGGACGCACTTCGGACTTTGGGATCAGCCCGAGACCGATCCAATTCATTCAAATCAAAGCCGAACGTGTCGTACGGCACGCCGGCGACATCGAGAGCGCGCGGTGTTGAGCCGACGCTGGCGACTTCAGGATCCGTATAGGTGCAATGGGGGACGATCAGGCCGTCGACCTTGGCCGTGGGCGCAAACAACACGTTTTGGATCAGTGCCCTAGCCTGAGCATCAGCGTGATGAGTGAACTGCAGTTCGGCGGTACAGTCGCCGGCAGCAAAGATGTGTTTATTGCTGGTTTGCAGCTTCGCGTTGGTTACGACAGAACCTTGAGTATCGAGCCTTACCCCCGCTGCCTCAAGATTTAGGCCCGCGGTGTTGGGCTTACGCCCCAGTGCCACCAGCACACGTTCACAGTGAATCTCTGTCCCACCGCACACCACTGTGCCCTGGCCCCGTATTTCCTGCACACCTTGACCCACGTAAACAGCTACGCCAGCGCCCTCAAGGGCGCTGGCCACGGCCTGACTGGCCAATGGCGTTTCGTTGGGCAACACGCGGTCGGCAAGCTCAAACAGAGAGACTTTCACCCCCAGCCCCGCAAAGGCCTGAGCCAGTTCGCAGCCGATGGCGCCAGCACCCAGAACGGCCAAGGATGCAGGCGGCTGGGTGAGATCAAAAACGGTTTCATTGGTCAGCGGCTGGGCTTGACTTAATCCGGGGATGGGTGGCACGGCGGCACTGGCGCCAGTACACAGAGCGATACGCCGCGCATTAAGAGGCATACCGTCCACGCAGATGTCTCCGCTATCGTTGAACGCCGCCTCACCGAGAAATACGTCCACACCCGCGTCGATATAGCGTTCGACAGAATCGTGGGGTGCGATGCCGGCGCGCACTTCTCGCAGCCAGCGAAAGGCCTGCTGAAAGTCTGCGTCACTGCGCTTGCTGTAGGCGAGCAGCGCCTTGGAGGGCATGCAGCCTACATTCAAGCAGTCACCGCCCATGCGGTGCCGCTCGATCAAGGCCACCTTTGCGCCAAGACCTGCGGCGCCGATGGCGCTGATCAGTCCCGCCGGACCGGCGCCGACAACCACCAGATGGTAGCGGGACCAAGGCGTGGGGTTTTCGTAATTCTGAGGGCTCAGCAGCCCCCAGGAGATCTGATCAAAATCCGCGCCGGGATAGGTTGCAACTGTCATGTGGAGCTTCCGTTAGTAGTGTCGTCCGAGGTCTGCAGCTGTTTATCCAAGGCTCCGGAGGCGAATCGGGTGAGCAGGACAGTGAGTGCCAACGTGGCAGCCAGCCCTAGGTAAAGCAATGTATTTCCGATCGGCGACTCAGCCAGCTCGCCATTCAGCAAGGCGGTAAGGTTTTGTGCAATGGAGCCCAGATACACATAGAGCAAGGTACCAGGAATCATGCCGAGCCAGGACACGAGGACATAGGTTTTCAAAGGCACCTTGGTTAGACCGAGGGCATAGTTCAATAAACTGAATGGGAAAGCCGGTGAGAGTCGGGTCAGCAATACTACCAAGCCACCCCGCTCGCCCACCGCCTGATCCAGAGCGGAGAACTTAGGCATCGTATTTAGCTTACCGGCGACCCAGTCTCTAGCAAAAAAACGGCCAAGCACGAAGGCGCAGGTTGCGCCTACTGTGCTGGCAAAGGACACGATCACAAATCCGTAGCCAAGACCAAAGAGATAGCCCGCGCCCAAGGTCAATAAACTGCCGGGCAGCATGAGCACCACGGCACAGACGTAAAAGACGACGAACACGGCCCATGCAATGGTCGGGTTGGCCTGAACCCAAGCAAAAAAGGCAGTCAGCCAATCCACAACGGGCAAGGTAAGCGCCGCGATGACTAAGCAAGTCAGTGTCAGACCCAGCGTGGCTTGTTTGGTCATCAAATTTTCTCTGCCGTTTCGCGCAGCGCAAATTTCTGAACTTTACCGGTAGACGTTTTCGGCAGGTCCGTGAAAACCACGTTTTTAGGCACCTTAAAACGCGCCAAATTCTCCCGGCAGAAGTCCAGTACGGCCTCTTCGCTTAGCTGCTCGCCGGGTTTGAGCGCAACGAAGGCACAGGGTGTTTCCCCCCACTTCTCATCGGTCTTGGCTACCACAGCGGCCTCCATAATGGCCGGATGCCGGAACAGTAAATCCTCAATCTCGATGCTGGAGATGTTTTCACCGCCTGAAATAATGATGTCCTTGGACCGGTCTTTAATCTGTATGTAGCCGTCTGCTGTCCAGACCGCCAAGTCGCCGGAGTGGAACCAGCCGCCTGCGAAGGACTCTTGTGTCGCGGCTGGGTTTTTCAAGTAACCCTTCATGACATTGTTTCCACGCATCATCACTTCACCGATGCTGACACCGTCTTGGGGCACCGGCTGCAAGGTTTCAGGATCGGCAACCATGAGTCCTTCCAGCATTTGACCACCCACCCCTTGCCGAGACTTAAGGTTCGACTGGGCTGCTGAATCCAAGGCGCCCCACAGGTCTTCGCGCCAGGCGCACAGGGTCACCGGTCCGTAGGTCTCGGTCAGGCCGTAGACGTGTGTGACCTCGACACCCTGCTCTTGCATACCCTGAATAACCGCGGCCGGCGGCGCGGCACCCGCCGTCATGGTTTTAACGGGTTGTTTCACCAATCGCTTAAGCTCATCCGGCGCATTCAGCAGCGTGTTTAGCACCACTGGGGCACCGCAGAAGTGCGTTACCCCAAACTGACCGATCGCCTGATATACCGCCTCTTCACGCACTTGGCGCAGGCAAATCGAGGTTCCCGCGTTCACCGCAAGAGTCCATGGAAAACACCAGCCGTTGCAGTGAAACATGGGCAGTGTCCACAAATAGACGGGATGTTCACCCATATCCCATGTCAGTGCATTGGATACCGCATTCAGATAGGCGCCCCGATGGTGGTACACCACACCCTTGGGATTTCCCGTGGTGCCGGAGGTGTAATTCAGGGCGATGGCATCCCATTCGTTACCGGGCAAAAAGGCACTCGCGTCCAAGGCCTGCAGCGGCTCGAGATCTACGGGACATTGATTTACCAGATCTTCGTAGCTGTCATCCCCCAAGAGCTTGCCATCTTGGTAGGTCGAATCATCAATGTGTATCACCTGAGGCTTAACGGACAGTTGCGCCAGTGCTTGTTCCGTCACAGGCCCAAACTCTTTGTCCACAATGACCACGCTGGCTTCGCCGTGCTCGAGAATGAACGCTATTGTGGCGGCATCCAGCCTGATGTTGATGGCGTTGAGAACTGCGCCGGCCATGGGCACCGCATAGTGCGCCTCGAACATTTCGGGAATGTTGGCGCTGATAATGGCCACGGTGTCGCCACGCTTGACACCCCGAGCCCGCAAGGCCGCAGCCACATTGACGCTGCGATAGAATACGTCGGCCCAAGTCAGCTTCCTGTCGCCGTAACATACGGCGGATTTATCGCCATAAACCATGGCTGCTCGGCGCAACATGGATATCGGCGACAAAGGCACAAAATTGGCGGGATTCGCATCTAGGTCTTGATCGTAAATAGTCATTACTTATCCGTCGCTGAAATTATCGATTGGGTAACGTGATTCTTTGCGCGTGCAGCTTGTTCAAGGCTTCTTCATCCAAGGTAATGGCCTTGCGAGCCGCAAGATCCATGCGCAAAGCGACTGCTTGAGCGTTCACGCAACAGGTGTTGGTGCGCAAATTGAAAATCAGGTGTGCGAAGGACTGAACCTTGGGCCCTACTTCGACAATACCCGACATGATTTGGAATGGGTCGCCAGACATCAACACGTCTTCGTAGGTGCGGCGAAATTCCACTACGGCACCACCGACTTTTCCGTCGGCATGGCTTTCGGGGAAAATTGTGCCCCACAGATGGGGCATGGAATCCGAAATCCTTCCCATACAGTGATAGGGCAAAAGCATGCTTTCGGCCGAGCACTCTTCCTGCTCGATAACGCCGGACCCTATGATGCGAAAACCCAGCTCGGCGGCCTGCTCGCAAGACAGATCATGCAGATCAAGATTCCGTTGAATACCCCGCCCCCATGCGTGACCGATGGCATCAGGATGCACCGGGTCAGACAGTGCTCGAAGTCTGGATACCAGCCGGTCATCGGCAAAGTCGCAGAGCATGGAACAGGCGACCGTTCCGGTGGCCTCGTTACGCAGTTCCACCACCACCTGAAAGTCATCACTGACTAGGGCACTGAAATAGCCGCCCAAGGGGGCCGCTATCCGAGACTCGGCCTGAAAGCGTATGTGCTGACGTCGAACGTTGCGCGGCAGGTCTGCGACATCCGCTACGCCGATGCAATCATTGGCCAGCAGACCGCTAAGCAGAGTCTGATAAAGCTTCTGTTCGCAAAAACGCACGTTTAAATGATCGTTCTCGTCGCATTCCCAACGATTGACGCTGCCACGGTAGGTCAGCTGCATAGAATATCCTTACTGCTCGAGTGCGCGTGTGAGCGCAGATTAAAGCCCGGTGAGCAGTATGATAAAGACTGCAGGGACAACCACAAAGCGCATTAAACGAGACCACACCCAAAACCACCGGTCGTCACTGAAGTTCAGTTCGTTTTCGCTGATCGTCAGGGGCATGCGCCAAGCTACCAGCGTTGCAATAAGGAGGCCGCCCACGGGCAGCATGACTTGATTCGGCAGGTATTCCATCCAAAAAGCGATGCTTTGGTCCATTACGCTGTAAAACGACCACGTGCTAAAGGTTAACGCGCTGATGACGGAAAACGGAAACAGCGCACCAAAGGTCACCAGCGTTGCCTTGGGCCGATTGAGTCCCAGCCGCTCTTCTACGTAGCCTGTTACCGGCTCTGAAAGACCGACAATGGAGGTAATGGCCGCCACACAGAGCAACAAGAAGAACACCGCGCCGACAATGGCTCCGCCATCCATCCGAGCAAAGGCCACGGGCAAGGTTTGAAAAATGAGTCCGGTGCCGGCACCAACATCCAGACCATTGTGAAACACCATGGGGAAAATGACGAGTCCGGCCAGCAAGGCAACTAGCGTATCCGCAGCTACAATGATCATGGCCGATTGGGCAATGGAGATGTTCTTGGGCAGATAGGCACCAAACATCATCATGCCGGCCATGGCCACCCCAATGGAAAAGAACGCCTGCGACAGTGCGGCGAGGAAGGTGCTGCCATCAACCTTGGAAAAGTCTGGTGTGAACAGATAGTCCAGCGCCGCAGGCATCCCGCCGACAAACACATTGAAGACCATGAGCAGTATCAGCAGCATAAACAGCATGGGCATCAGTATTTTCACTGCGCGTTCAATACCTTGCTGCACCCCGGACGCGATAATCGCGCCCGCTAGCAGCAACGCCGTGCTGCCCCAAAAAATCAGGGTCAGCGGGTCCGCCAGTAAGCCCTCAAAGGCGGTTTGGGCCGCTGCTGCGGAAGGCACCAGCATGTCGCCCAGCAATGCCCTGTAGAAGTAATACAGAACCCAGCCCGCCACGACGGCATAGGACATCAAGATGCCGAACGCCGTGAGCACCGTGAGATTGCCCACCAAGGACCAGCGCGGGGTCAATCCCGCCTCAGCGGTCACCGCAGTAATCGCAAAGGGCGGCGATTTCGCGCCGCGGCGCCCCAGTAAAAATTCCGCCATCAAAATTGGGACGCCAATACCGAAGGCACAGAGCAAGTAGATCAGAACAAACGCAGAGCCGCCGTTTTCACCGGTGACGTAGGGAAAGCGCCAAATATTGCCGAGCCCAACGGCGAACCCAACCGACGCCAAAATGAACCCGCTTTTAGAACCCCAAGAGCTTGTCCCTGCGGTCACCTATCGGCCCTGAAACTCAGGTGCGCGTTTTTCAACAAAGGCCTGTGCCGCATTCTTATGGTCGTCGGTCGTAAAACAGCGCGCCATACCGACTGCCTCGCGATCCAGAGCCTGGCTTAATGTGCCGGTGTACGCGGCATTCAAATTGCCCTTCATATAGCCCAAGGCTACCGTGGGCATGGAGGCCAATTGCGCCGCCGTGGCGCTCACCATTGCCTCGTAGCCCGCTGCGTCCGACACCTGATTCACTAAGCCGAATTCATAGGCTTGTTGACCGGTGATGACCGGAGCCGTAAACAACAGTTCCCGGGCTTTGGCCTGCCCAACCAAGTAGGGTAGGAAATAGGAAATGCCGTAATCTCCCGACAACCCGACCTTGGCGAATGCCGTGGTCATTTTGGCGGAATCGATGGCAACCCGCAGATCGCAGGCCAACGCCAGAGAGAGTCCCGCTCCTGCCGCTGCGCCGGGTATGGCCGCCAGCGTTGGCTTGGTAAATTCGTGCAACATTTTGGAGACTTCAAACCCCCCGCGCAGGCCCGCGGCACGCTCTTCTTGACTCGGCGCTTGACCACCACCACTGCTACTGGATGCAAAACCTTTGACGTCTCCGCCGGCACAAAATGCGCCGCCGGCACCGGTCAGCACAACGCAGCGAACGGCTGGGTCCTGAGCTAAACGCGGCAGAGCCTCCAGCAAGCCCTGAATCATCTCGCCGGTCATCGCATTGCGCGCATCAGGGCGGTTCATTGTTAGGGTAGTTACGCCATCCGCATAGGTCTCAAGTAACTGTGCTTGCTCACTCATCATTCGGCTCCTTTAAATTATTTTTCTTGCGCAGGATGCTACCTCCGCATCATGCCTCGCGCCAGACCTGACCAAGTCTCCCAGTCAGCTATTCTGTCCGTGTCGTTGGGCTGCCCAGTAGACCGCTCCGCCCAGTAAAATCAGCGCCAAAGCCATTAACCCCTCCAGAGGCCGCTCCGACACCAGATATATGAGGGTCCATAGAATGATGACGGTGTAGACCAGCATCGGCAGCGGATACCAGGGCATGCTGAAGGGACGCGGTAAATCCGGCTCACGCAGTCGCAGAATCAACACACCCACCACCGTGACCAGGGAATTGAGGGCAAGGATTGCACCGGAAAAAACGATAATCTGTTCGAAGCTGGAGGTGATGATGAGCAGCAACGTTAGCGAAACCTGCACCGCTACCGCCACCGCGGGTACGCCGCTGGCCGTTGTTCGCGACAGCATGCCCAATACATTGAAGTCTTCGCCCATAACTTGAAGAGCTCTGGGACCGGCAAGCAACATGGCGCTGACGGTTGAAACCAACAAAATGCCCAGCATGCCGCCGATCAGCGACGCGCCAGTCGGGCCAAAGGCATAGTCTGCTACAACATAGCCGATCTCGATTTTCCCCATCATGGCCTGCATCGGCGCAACGCTCAGGAACATCGCATGCAGCGCCAGATACAAAAGTGTTACTGCAGCTGTCCCGAAGATTAAAATTCGAGGCAAATTCTTGGCGGAATTGTCGACTTCGCCACTGAGATAGGTGGCTGCATTCCAACCCGTATAAGCATAGTTCACGTAAATCAGAGCCACCGCGAAACCACCGGTGCCAATCAAGGCCAGATCCGCTGTCTCCGGCAGCCAATCGACCGCTTGCAGAGTTTCGACCTGCCACCAGGCCAGCGCCATAAACAGCAGGATCAGGGCGATTTTGATGGCTGTGAATACCTGCTGAAAGGCACTGGAGCCACTGCGGCTGCCTAGGTGGATGGCGCCAATGCCCGTGACCAATACCACGCTGGTCGCCACCACGTGCAGCTCTGGGAATACAGACTTCAGGTAGGTGGCTGCGGTTATCGCGGCGGCGGCGGTTGGCGCGGAAAAGCCCACGGTGACGGAAATCCAACCGGAAACAAAGCCCGCCCCCGGATGGTAGATACGGCTCAGAAAGTTGTATTCCCCGCCAGAACGCGGCAACGCGGCACCAAGTTCCGCATAACACAGGGCGCCACACAGAGCCACGATACCCCCAATCAACCACAGCAGCAGGATGATCCCTGCGTGCTGAATGTCTAACAGCTGAAAACCCAAACTCGTGAACACGCCGGTGCCAACCATGTTGGCAATCACTAAGGTAATGGCCGTACGCTGACTAAACTTTTGATTCGATTGACTCATTTGTGCCCCTGTTGGTCACTGGCGCGGCGATGTGTTTTTCCATTCTTCTCTGGGGTTAGGGAACCCTCTTCCGCCATACTGACGGATTGTTGCCCTGTTAGGTGAATCATATATGCCAACCACTGCTTTCGATAACGCGATGATATTACGGCCGGCTGCCGCAGACGACGAATCTCAGATCATTGCCCTACTGCCCTATCTTGCAGACTTCACCATTCCTCCAAGGCGTCAACCCGAACACCTGTGGGCTGGCGATGCTGAGATGGCCCGAGCCATTCTGTCCGGCCAAACCGAGTTGTCCTTTATCGATGTCGCTGCCGATGATAGCGGTACGATTGCCGGGCTGATTATGGTGAGCCTGCGGGAAGAGATGCTCAGCCACGATCCCAGCGCGCATCTCGAGGCGATTGTCGTCGATCCGCGAGCACGTGGTACGGGCCTGGGCAAGCGCCTGATGCAGCACTGCGAGGCACGCGTACGTGATCTGGGTGCGACCTCTTTGACCCTGCATGTATTTCAACGCAACGAACGGGCCAGAGCGCTATACGCCGCAGAAGATTTTGATGAGGAATTGATTCGAGCGATCAAGTGGTTGGATTAGGGTGCTCAGCAGCATGCGATTTTGCTGGAGCCACACGCTTTGCTGACGCTTCATGTTGGAACGTGAAACGTCAGCGAGCGGTGAGAAGGCTACTGGCCTCTATAGTTGCCCGGTCGCTTTTCGAAAAAGGCTGCAACGGCTTCATGATGATCGGGTTCCGCATGACAGATCGCTTGATAGCCCGCAGACTTGTCCAGCAGTTCATCTAGCGACGCGTTTTGACTGGCGCGCATGAGTTGTTTGGTTAGGCGCACCGCATGAGGTGGATTGGCTGCTATGCCAGCAGCCAACGTCTGTGCCCGCTCGACCAAGGCTTCGGGTTCGACAACCTCAGAGACCAGTCCCATTTGCAGTGCTGCTTCAGCTTGCACTGGCTCGCCGGCAAAGGCCATCAGACAGGCATTGGAATAGCCGACCGCTCGCGGCAAAAACCACGCGCCGCCGTCGCCGGGAATAAGGCCCAATTTGGCAAAGCTCTCAGCGAACATGGCCTTGGTGCTGGCAATGCGTATGTCGCACATGGTTGCTAAGTCACATCCGGCGCCTACCGCTGGTCCATTTACCGCGGCAATAATCGGAACATTCAAACTGTAGATGGCGCGAGGGATACGCTGAATCCCTTTCCGATAGGCTTCAGCCTGATCCATAGGATCGCCGGCAAACATACCGGTGCGGTCGCGCATATCCTTCACGTTACCGCCAGCACAAAACGCCGTGCCCTCTCCGGTTAACACCACGGCGCGAATCGACATGTTGTCGTTAATCTCTTGGCAGACCTCTACGATATCGTTGAACTGCTCAGCACCGGTCAACGCATTGCGGGTTTCTGGGCTCGACATGGTTAGGGTCAGTACGTGGTTATCAACAGATCGAGTTAAAAAGGCCATGAACACTCCAGTTTCTTTGAATTGATACTGCGGCATCAACGCCGCGTTATTGGGCAATGCTAACGTATTTTGCCGGACTCTAGTGCCCGAATGGCGGCCGGCGATAGCGAAGCATTTGGCCGCTGCCCACACCGCTGTGTTCACCAGCCTCTAAAGCGATATGGCCGTTTACCACGACCATATCGATACCCGAAGCCTCGGTTTTGGGCTCATCATAAGTGGCCTCGTCAATGACAACGTCTGGTTGAAACAGCAGTAGGTCTGCCCAGTAACCGGACTTGATTTGACCCCGTTCGCCAAGTCCGAAGGTTTTGGCTGACAAAGATGTCATCCGCCGAATTGCTTCCGGCAAGGACAGGACGCTGCGTTCCCTGACATAGTGACCGAGCACTCGGGGGAATGTGCCGAACAGACGCGGGTGAGGTTTGCCGCGCAGGTCAGGAATGCCATCGCTTCCCACCATCATGTCGGCGTAGGCCAAATTGGTCTCTACATCGGCTTCGTCAATAATGAAGTGGATACATAGAGTTCGATCACCAAACGGCGCAGTCAGGATCTTAATCACCAGATCCGTCAACGAGATATTTTCCTCCGCTGCGATGTCGACCAGCATGCGCCCCTCGTATGCGCGGAACGCTTTACAGCTGGCGATACGCACCACTTCCGCGAGTTCCTCGCTGACCCGGTCAAGGTTGAAGTATTCGATCATGCGTCCACTGCCTGCGGTATAGGGATACACGTCCAAGGTCACGGGTTGGCCCTCGCGCAACGCTGCATCTACGCGCTGAAGGGACTCTTTGACCTTGCCCCAGTTCCCTTTGCCCGCGGCTTTGTGATGAGAAATGTGCAGATGCACGCCTCCATCCCGAGCGATTTGTAAACTCTCGTCAACGGCTTCCAGCAGACGATCCCCTTCATTGCGCATGTGCGTGGTATACAGGGCATCAAAGGGGGCGGCCATCTTCGCCAACTCGGTGACTTCCTCAGTATCGCTGAATCGACCGGGCCGATAGATCAAACCACTGGAAAAACCACAGGCACCCTGTTCCAGAGCGTGGGTCACATGCCCCTGCATTTCTCTGAGCTGGCTATCCGTCGGTGCGCTCTTGCTGTCGCCCATCACCAGCGACCGCACCGTGTTATGTCCCACCAACATCATGTTATTGATCGCAGGCCGCCGCGCTAAGGCCGCAGCGTAGTATCCGTCGAGATCCGTAAATTCACCTTCCAGACCGGCCAAAATGCCACCGCTGGCGGCCACTGAGTCCTTGGTGGGGTCCGCTGGGATCGCCGAAAACCCGCAGTTGCCGCTGACCACTGTGGTGACGCCTTGTGACAGCTTGAACTCCATGCCCGGATGTCGGAAAAAGGCACCGTCATCGTGGGCGTGGGTATCAATCAGGCCCGGACTCAGCACCGCGCCATTGCCCACCACCTCTCGGCCGCCGCTGACCAGACCTTCGGTTACCGTCCCTACTTCGTTGATTCGGCCATCACGTACACTGACGTCGCCCACCCATTCGGGACTACCGCTGCCATCCAGAATTCGTACCTGCCGGAAAATCAGATCGTTCATGCTGTGCTCCTACTATTACTTGATGGCTTTACAGACCGTAGGCGGTCGCTCGGGTACGCACCCACTCTCCGATCTGCTCACCAATCATAAAACAGGTCAGATTCGTATTGGCCCGCGGCACAGATGGTATGATCGATGCATCTGCTACCACCAGCTGCTCCACCCCATGACAGCGCCCCATGGCATCCACCACCGCCATCGGATCTTCGGACGGGCCCATTTTTGCGGTACCGCAGGGATGGTATCCAGAGCCAGAAAACTTCCGGCACAACTGCTGCAGATCCTGCAAGGAGCTGCCCCGCGACAGATCAGGAAAGGTTACTTCTTGGATCATGTCGGCCAAGGCTCCGACCCGTGTAAACGCTAGGGCATCGCGCATACAGGACGCCAGCCGGCTGGCATCGCGGTGATCCTCACAGAAGCGGTTATGCAGCAAGGGTGCGGTAAAGGTGCCCGTATCAGCCAGCGTTAAGTGGCCGCGCCCGTATTGGTACTCCAGCACTGGGGCGAGCATGAACAGCGGCGGCCCGCCGGGACGACCGGCAAAACTGATCTGTTCGATTTGCAGGTCGTTGCGCTTGTCAGAGCCCTCGGCGGTATAGCGCAATATGGTTTGAATAATCGGCCGATCAAAATCAATTAAGGATGGATCTCGCACTTCGCACACCACACCGAGAGCGGGATGGTCAGATAAATTTTGACCCACGCCCGGAGACTGTCGAACCGTCTCTACCCCTAAGTGCTGCAATTGATCCTGCGGACCAATACCCGAGCGCAGCAACAAAGTCGGGGACATCAGCGCTCCTGCGCTGAGAATCACCAGTCGGGCACCGATGATGCTGACTCCCTCGCCATCAGCGGCAGAACTGGGTTGTATTTCGACACCGGTGCAACGAGCGCCCTTGAACAGCAAGCGTCTGACGCTGGTATCCGGTCGCACGGTGAGATTTGGGCGAATACGTGCCGGTGCCAAATAGCCCACCGCGGCAGAGATTCGCAGCCGTCCCAGCTTGTTCATAGGCTGCGGGCCTGCACCGTATCCGTTGGGGTCGTTGGCATCCGGGCAACAGGGGTAACCCAGCACATCGGCCGACTCCAGAAAGGCTTGATGCTGCGGCTCCAACTCATTTGCAGGGTAGCGACGAATGGTGATTGGCCCACTGTCGCCGTGGTAATCCTCATTGCCAAAATCCAGATCACGTTCCAGACGTTTGAATGCCGGTAACACCGATGTCCAGTTCCAGCCGGCGTTACCCTCTTGAGCCCAATCATCGTAATCCTCAGGCATACCGCGCAGGGCAATGGTGGTATTCACTGCAGAAGAACCACCGACAACCCGGCCGCGCGGGAAGCGATCCTTTCGCCCTTGAGTGGGTTCGTAAGCAAAACCCCAATCGTGCGCGGTATAGGAATTGTTGTGCGAATTGATGAGGTCATCTGGTGTATCCGCCAGCAGCGGATAATCTGGGCCGGCTTCCAGCAAGCATACGTTCAGATTGGGGTCCTCGCTGACTCGAGCTGCGATGGCGCAGCCAGCACTGCCTGCACCAACAATCAGCACATCAAAGTGATCTTCTTGCATTTGCCACTCCCTTCCTCAGCTCGAAAGCCCCGATTGAATCAAAGCCCCTGCCGTGATGATAGTCTTGCAACCATGGAAAAAGTCTTGAAGACAATCAATGAAATCAGCGCCTTGGTATTGTGCGGCGGTGAGGGACGGCGTTTTGGCGGTGCCGATAAGCCATTGGCGGTGTTCAATGGCGACTTAGGGACACGGCCCATGGTGGATTATGTGATCCACCGCCTGCCGGAGCACTCTCGCGTATTCATCAGTGCCAACCGCAATTTCGATCAATATGCCCTGCGCGGACGCGTCGTGCTCGACGAAGAAACCGCGCTCAGCCAGAGAGGTCCGCTGGTGGGAATCTATGCCGGCATGCTGGCCTGTCCTACCCCTTGGCTGCTGGTCTGTCCCGGTGATATGCCCTTACTGCCCGAGGGCTGGTACCAGCCCCTCGTCACCGCGGATTGCGCCGCAGCAGTCTCAAGAGTGCTGCACGACGGCGAACGACTGCAGTCTCTGCTGTGCTTGATACCAACGGTGCTGACCGCGGCACTGGGTGCCTACATTCGCTCAGGAGGCAAGAGCGTTAAGGAATGGCATGCCATGCATGACGCCGCCATTATTTCTGTCAGCGAAAGCCAACGCGCCTTCGCTAATATCAATACTCAGGCGGAGCTGGATGCTCTTTAGGCTACTCGCCCATTTGCGCCTGCACGTAGTTTTCTATGCCCGTCTTTTCGATCAAGCCCAATTGGGTCTCTATCCAGTCCACGTGTTCCTCTTCTGAGATCAATATGCTGTTGAAAAGGTCACGGCTGACGAAGTCTCCGCAGGCTTCACAATCGACGATGGCGGCGCGAAGATCCGGCACGGCAATCATCTCAAGCGCCAGGTCACATTCGAGCATTTCTTTTACGTTTTGACCGATCATGAGTTTCCCTAAGTCCTGTAGGTTGGGCAAACCCTCTAAAAACAGAATGCGCTCGATGATGGAATCCGCATGCTTCATCTCGTCGACGGACTCTTCCATCTCCATCTTGCCCAATTTCTTCAAACCCCAATCGTCCAGCATTTTCGCGTGCAGAAAATACTGATTAATCGCGGTCAGCTCGTTCTTAAGTACGGTATTGAGGTGTCCGATGACTTTGGAATCTAAACTTTTCATCCAAGAGGCTCCTAATTATTTCGTCCCTGACAATGCATGAAAGCGCAAAAAACATCAACAAATTATTACGTAAGTTATTGTTTTGTAACGATAATTACTATTATTGGCGCATACTAGTCAGAGCGGTATTGATATCAAGAATGATTTGCATTTAGAATACCGGCCACCATTCAGATGCCTGCAAATTTATGTACATTTGTTTATGTAAAGCTGTGACCGACCACGACATTGAAGCCTCCGTTTTGGCTGGAGCGCAGTCGCTATCTCAGGTGCAGAAGCAACTCGCGGTGAGCACTGGCTGCGGCCGCTGCGAATCCGCTGCCCAGCTCGTCGTCGATCAAACCTTGGCTAAGGCTGCCAGCGGGCAGTTTAACGGGTCAGGGCTTAACATCACTGAGCTGAATTCTGCTGATCTGGCCGCTCTGGTTTACGCCGCTTAAGCCCGTTCGCTTAGTAAGTCCCGGCGCTCCCGCTGGCACTGATGCCCTACTGCCCTTGCTCTTCTTCACCGTGCCTAGTCTGTTGTCTTACAGTGCGATCTGTTAGGTTGCTGACGTATCGCAATTCTCGCTAAGAGTTTGAATGTGCCCAGTCGACCTCCCGTAGATTATATTGAACGCACCACAGTCCTTTATTCGAGTCTGGGGCACGCACCCTATCATTGGGTCAGCCACACCGACCAACCCCCTTGGCATGCGCTAAATAAGCCGTTGAGTGCGTGCAAACTTGGCGTTATCGCGTCAGGTGGTATCTATCGCCACGGCCAAGTTGCCTTTCACTACAAGGATGACATCAGCTACCGTCAAATTCCGGTATCAACTGCAGCAGACGAACTGCGCATAACACACTTTGCCTACGACCTCAGCGCAGCGCGCACCGACCCCAACGCCGTGCTGCCACTGCAGGCTCTGAATGAATTGGTCGATAGAGGCCGCATCAGTGCCCTTGCGCCGAATGCGCTGACGTTTATGGGCGGGATTTATTCCGCGCGTAAGGTGCGCGATACGCTAGCGCCGGCCTTGGTTGCTGAACTGCAAAAAGACGAAGTAGATCTCGCGCTGCTGATCCCGGTCTGACCCGTCTGTCATCAGTCCGTCGGACTGATCGCAAGAGCTCTTGAGGTTGCGGGAATCGCTACTTTGAGTTTGTCCAGTGCCCGCTCCATTACGCAGTCGGTTGGCACACCACGGGCCCTGTATTTGGACTATCCTCTTGGCCAGACAGCCGGCCGCGCCGGGGATTTGGATGAGCAACGTCAAATTTTGGAACTCGCTTGCCATAGCTTTGAAAACATGAGCCATCCCGGCAGCATCGTCGATCTGCCCATGCGTTGGTCCGAAGACGATGCTTGGAAGGACATGGTCATGCGGCCACACACTGAGAATGACGGCGAGCTATCCGATGATGCCAGCGTGCTGGCCGGAGACCAGCGCAGGGAGCGGTATGACACGCCTCAGTATCAGCATGCCGAAGACGCCTTGACGGCAGACCCAAACTGCCCAACCTGTATTTTTCTGCCGCAGGACTAGGCACGCCCTACCGGTCTGGAGCCTGTTCAGCCTGAGACTCGGCGCTGGCCAGCTGAGACAAAATCATGCCGAGCAACATCAGGCCGCATCCAGTCAACTGACGAGCACTCAACCACTCGTCCAGAATGAGATACCCGCCGAGGGCGCCAAACACAGCCTCTAGACTGAGAATGATGCCTGCGTGCACTGGGTTGGCCTGAACCTGAGCAATCACCTGCAGGGTGTAAGCCACACCCACGGTGATAACACCCGCGTAGATCAGGGTTGGCCCTGCTGCCATCAGCTGATCAACCGTCGTCGTTTCATTACCAAAAGTAAGGGAAACAAAAATGCCCAACGCCGCGCAGACCACAAACTGCCCGCAGGCCAACTGCAAGCCCGGCGCGTACTTCGTGAAGTGATCGATCGCCAGTATGTGCAATGCCCAAATTGAAGCACCCGCTAGCTGCAGCAAGTCGCCATAAGCCATTTGGTATTGATCATCCACCCCGAGAAGATACAAACCCAGAGCCGCGACCAAACAGCCAACCCAAGTAATCAAGCCCGTCGCCATACCCAGCATCAAACCGAAGATTGGCACAAAGATCATGTACATCCCGGTGATAAAGCCGGCATTCGAGGCGGTGGTATACAGCAAGCCCACCTGCTGGAAGGACGAGGCGACGAACAAAATCGTGCCTAAGACACAGGAAGCGAAGAGCAGGTAACCGCGGCTTGAGCCTTGTTGAGACTGCCGCTGGCGGCGCTGCAGGTACCAGATGACGGGCACCAAACTCAGCGCGCCGAGCAAAAAACGAGCGCCGATAAAGGCAAAAGGACCGAGGTAGTCCATGCCCAATACCTGAGCGACGAATCCAAAACCCCAGATTGCTGCGGTGAGCAGCAGTAATAGATTCGCGGTCATACTTTGGATCCATCAGTGTCCGTCAGGGCAGACGTTTGTTGTTCTCATCCGACAGCGATCAAGGGGTCAGCTAATGCGGCGGACCTGAGGCTTGCTTTGCCAGTCACCCTTTGGCGATTCACAAGCGGCACCCGCGTAGTGTACCGATATGGCTCGGCGAAAAGTATCGGTTCGATTGCGCCCGGACCCGTGTATCAGCAACGGATGGAACAATAATGTGTCTCCGGGCTGCATCTCAACATGCATTCGGCGCTCAATGTCCGCGTCCTCAACGGCAAAAAAGCCGTGATTCAAATAATCCCAGTCTGGCGTGCCGTGGCTGAGCACGCCTGACCTGTGAGAACCGGGTATCACCGCTAAGCAGCCGTTGTCTCGGGACGTTGGCAGAATCGCTGTCCATGTGGCGACGATCGAAGATACCGGACGCATACTGAAATACCTTACGTCTTGGTGCATTGGATGCTTACCGTCAACCTTGGGCGGTTTATTGAACACGTTGCTGGTCAGACTAAATATCTGGGCGCCGATCAGGCTCTGAACGCAACTGACAACCTCCGGGTGAGCTGCGAAGCCATTGAGCACCGGGTCATCTTCCAGACAAAAGAGTTTGTTCACGCCATGCAGCGGAGTCTCAGGCTCGACAACGCCTTTGACAACCATGACGTCGCGCATGATCTTCATAGCGCCCCTGCAGGGCTCGGCACCATCAACGATATCGAGAAAGCGTTGATTGAATCGGTCCAGAGCCTCGGCGCCGATCAGAGCCGGTAACAGCAGGAACCCATCACGATGGTATTGTTGAATTTGATCTTTCGTGAGCGCCACACCACTCTCCTCGTCCCCATGACCCCTAATCTGCGTTGCCTGAGGATGTGATGCAAGCTGGTGGGCGCAAAAATGATGAGAAAAACAGGCAAAAAAAAGCCGCGATATACTCGCGGCTTGCCGACGGCACCTGAGCGGCTCTTGCGGTTATCCACCAAAGTCGTCGAAGGCGATGTTCTCTGGCTCTACGCCGAGATCTTCGAGCATGTTTTGCACAGCCTGAGCCATCATGGGAGGTCCGCACA
The DNA here is from genome assembly GCA_012269545.1 of Gammaproteobacteria bacterium. Taxonomy (GTDB): domain Bacteria; phylum Pseudomonadota; class Gammaproteobacteria; order Pseudomonadales; family Azotimanducaceae; genus UBA4421. The sequence goes on from JAAXKB010000037.1 coordinate 67,007, forward strand.
TATAGAACTCGCAGTCTTCGGGGCTGGGGTGATCCTTCAAGTAGTTTTCAAGCACAACGTTGTGGATGAAGCCGGTGTAGCCTTCCCAATTGTCTTCTTCCAGCGGGTCTGACAACGCGACGTTGAAGGAGAAGTTTTCATTATTCGCGGCCAGCTCTTCGAACTCCTCCGTGTAAAACATCTCACGCAGCGATCTCGCACCGTACCAGTAGCTCATCTTGGTCTTCGAGCCTTTGCGCCGCAACTCGTCGAAGATGTGCGAGCGCAGCGGGGCCATGCCAGCACCGCCGCCGATCCAGATCTTCTCTGCCGGGGTATCCTTGACGAAGAAATCGCCGTACGGGCCAAATACTGTGATCTTATCACCGGGTTTAAGATTGGCGACATAGGAAGTCATGGCGCCGGGTGGCAGATGATCCATACGTGGCGGCGGAGGCGATACACGGATGTTAAACTTCAAAATGCCGCGCTCTTCCGGGTAGTTCGCCATAGAGTAAGCACGAATCGTCGTCTCGTTGACTTCCGACTTTAGATCCCAAAAGTTAAACTTGTCCCAGTCCTCTCGATACTCTTCCTGAACATCAATGCTGCTCCAGTCCATTTTGTAGGGCGGGATTTCTAGCTGCACGTAGCCGCCGGCACGGAACGCGACATCTGCGCCTTCGGGGAGTTTTAGGTTCAGTTCTTTAATCATGGAAGCTACGTTGGGATTATCAATGACTTCACACTCCCAGCGCTGCACGCCCAGGGCATCATCAGGCACCTCAATCTTCATGTCTTGCTTGACCGCTACCTGACAGGATAGGCGCCAGCTTTCATTCACTTCGCCGCGGTTGAAGTGCCCTTCCTCTGTGGCCAGAATGCTGCCGCCTCCCTCGACCACCCGGCACCGGCATTGCGCGCAAGTACCGCCACCACCGCAGGCGCTAGCCAGAAATATACCCTTGGAAGCCAGCGTACCCAGCAACTTACCGCCAGCAGGCACCTCGATCGACTTGTCTGGATCATCATTGATTAAAATCGTGACATTACCGGCGCTCACCAGTTTGGATCGGGCAAACAAGATCACCCCAACCAACGCAAGCACGGTGACGGTGAACATAACGACGCCAAGTAAGACTGTTGAATCAAACATGATGGTTCCCAGCTAAAATTAAATGTCTATACCGCCGAAGGACATGAAGCACATGCTGATCAGTCCAACGGAAATAAAGGTAATACCCAATCCACGAAGCCCTTCAGGTACATCACTGTACTTGAGCTTTTCCCGAACGCCCGCCAAAGCGGTGATGGCCAGCGCCCAACCAACGCCGGCGCCTAGTCCAAACACGACGCTTTCGGAGAAGGTTTGATCTTGGTCAACCATCATCAGCGATGCCCCTAAAATAGCGCAGTTAACGGTAATCAGCGGCAAGAAAACGCCCAAGGCGTTGTACAGAACCGGGACATAACGATCCAAGACCATTTCCAAAATCTGCACCATGGCGGCGATGACCCCGATGTAGGAAAGCAATCCCAAAAAGCTCAGGTCCACGTCGGGGAACCCTGCCCAAGCCAGCGCGCCTTCACGCAAGAACAAATTAAAAATCAGATTGTTTACCGGCACGGTAATGGCCAGCACGACGATCACCGCAACACCCAAGCCAAAGGCCGTGGAGATTTTTTTGGATATTGCGATGAAGGTGCACATTCCTAGAAAGAACGTGAGCGCCATATTTTCGATAAAGACAGCGCGTATAAATATGCCTAGGTAATGTTCCACTAGATCGCCTCCTTGTACTGGCCGTTAGGAGCAATCTCGAATTCGGGCTCTTCCACTTGGTCTGTCTTCCAAGACCGGATGGCCCAAATAAACAAGCCAATGATAAAGAAGGCACTAGGCGCCAGCAGCAACAGGCCATTTGGCACGTACCACCCGCCATTTGCGACAGTGGGAATGATGTCGAAGCCCATCAAGGTGCCAGAGCCCAGCGGCTCACGCACCAGTGCAACCCCGATCAGTATCACGCTGTAACCCAGCGCATTACCGAACCCATCCAGAGCCGATAGCCACGGCCCATTCTGCATCGCAAACGCTTCGGCCCGACCCATCACGATGCAATTCGTAATGATCAGGCCCACAAAGACAGAAAGGCTCTTCGAGATATCGTAGGCCACCGCCTGTAGCACCTGATCCACAACGATCACCAAGGATGAGATGATGGTCATCTGCACAATAATTCGAATGTTGGTGGGCACTCGATTGCGCACGAGAGAAACGGCTAGGTTCGACATGGTGCAAACGAAAATCACCGCCAAACACATCACCAGCGTTGTCGACATATTGATGGTCACGGCCAGCGCGGAACAAATACCCAGCACCTGCAAGGCAATCGGGTTGTTGTTAAAAATCGGATCAATTAATACTTCTTTCTGTGTCGCCATGGTCTTCCCCTACCCCTGCGCCAAGCCGTTTGATCTCAGACGCTTCAGATAAGCACCAAAGCCGTCATCGCCCGTCCAGTAATTCACCATGTTCTCAACGCCCTTCGTTGTGAACGTTGCGCCTGACAGAGCATCTACTTCATAGCTGGCCGCAGGGTTGGAGCTGGCAGAACGCTGCTTGACCAACTTCACCTGCGGCTGGCCCATGTCATTGAACAGTCGCACGCCCTGCCATGACGCCTTCCATTTGCTGTTGTCCACTTCACCGCCCAATCCGGGGGTTTCCTTGTGCTGATAAAAGCCGAGGCCCGCAATCGTGATCAGGTCGCCGTCCAGAGCCAAGTAGCCGTATAACGTGCCCCACAGACCGTAGCCTCGAACGGGCATGACCACTTTCTCAATGCCAGAGGCAGTTGCCTTGAGGTAGACCAAGGAAACATTTTCTCTGCGGCGCAACGTCGCGATATCTTCATCTGGCGACAGCGCAATCGACGTAGCTGAATCCTTCGCTGCCCGAATGGGATCGTAAGTCACCACATCAATCTCGTCGACGTACTCGCCAGTCTGGAGATCCACTGCCCGCACCGTAAATTCGGCGAACAGCTCTTCAATTGAGCGTCCGTCCGCTGAGACGTCTCGATCTGCTGGCAGCATACCCGCCGCACGCAGAATGTTCTTTTTCTGGTCCAGTTCCTTATTGAGTTGCTGAATGGGCTTCAGCGCCACCGACATAGAAGACACCACGATGGAGCACACGAGGCATAAAAGTATGGCAATGAGGAAGGTATTCGCCAAACTGTCCTTGTTTAAATTAGCCACGGGCAAGTCTCCGCTTGATGTTGGATTGCATGACGAAGTGATCGAGCAACGGCGCAAACAAATTGCCGAATAAGATGGCAAGCATCATCCCCTCAGGAAACGCTGGGTTGACCACGCGAATCAGTACACACATAAAGCCGATCAAGATGCCGTAAAACCAGCGCCCGTTGTCCGTCATGGCCGCAGAGACGGGATCTGTCGCCATAAAGACCGCTCCAAAGGCGAATCCACCCAGCACCAGATGCCAGTAAAAAGGCATCGAAAACATCGGATTCGTCGAAGGCAGCAGATTAAACAGCGACGATGTCAAAACCATACCGAGGAGGACACCCGCCATGACGCGCCAAGACGCGATACGGGACATGCACAAGAGCGCACCGGCAATCAAAATAGCCAGTGTAGAGGTCTCGCCAACGGATCCGGGCATGTTGCCGATGAAGGCGGATATCCAGTCCACGCCGTATGGCAGGTCCGATGCAGCGTTACCCAGAGGGGTTGCCTGAGTCCAGCCGTCAACGGCAACCCATACCGCATCTCCAGACATCTGGGCGGGGTAAGCAAAATACAAAAAGGCGCGGCCGGTGAGGGCTGGATTCAAGAAGTTCTTGCCTGTGCCGCCAAATACTTCCTTGGCGATTACGACACCAAACGCCACGCCAACAGCAGCCATCCACAGCGGGATGGAAGGTGGCAGTGTTAGCGTAAATAGAATCGATGTAACGAAGTACCCCTCGTTGACTTCATGCCCGCGCTTTGATGCGAACCAGATTTCGAACACGATGCCGGCCACGAAAACGGTGATGTATAGCGGTAAGAAGTAAGCCAACCCATGGATAAGGCAGTCCCATACGCTGTTTGGATCAAAACCGACGAGGCCATTGAGGAATACACCGCGCCAGTTGTCTACGCTGGTGAGGCCCAAGGCCTGCATCGCTTCGTTCGCGTTTAATCCAATGAAGTAGCTGCCGACAAATACAGGAATGAAAGCACACAGCCATACCGTGATCATGACTCGTTTCAGGTTCAAACCATCACGAACATGTGATGCCCCAGCCGTAGTGCTGGATGGCGTATACAAGGCGGTATCTATGGCTTCATAGGCAGGGTACAGCGCTTCAAACTTGCCCCCCTTCTCAAAGGAAGGCGCAATATCGTCGAGGAACGATCTCAAACTCATCAAATTAACCCTCTTTCTCAATTTGTGTCAGCAAGTCGCGCAGGACCGGTCCGAATTCATATTTACCGGGGCAGGCGTAGGTGCACAACGCCACATCTTCTTCATCCAATTCCAAACAACCCAACTCGATGGCTTTTTCAACATCGCCGACCAGTAGGCTACGCATCAGCGGTGTGGCAAGGATATCCATAGGAATCACCTCATCGTAGGTGCCAATGGGTACCATGCCCCGCGTGCTGCCATTCGTCGTCGTCGTAAAGGACACAGATTTTTCACCAACCCATTTGGACAAAAACGCAGGGAATACCGAGTGGATACCCCTGCCGGGCGACAGGTAACCGAACAGCTTACGCTCGCGGTCCTCGGGAATAACCGACACTTGGTTGTGGTAGCGGCCCAAGTAGGCTTTTTGACCTCGGGCCATGTGCCCGGCCAGTACCGATCCAGAGATAACGCGTTGCTCACCTTCGACCAATTCGCCAGCGGTCAGTTCGTCCAAGCTAGCGCCAGCGACGGTTCGCAGTAATCGCGGTGCGGATACACCCGGGCCACCCAAGGCCACAATGCGCTCACTGAGCACCGAGCCCTGCAAAAACAGGTGCCCTAGGGCGATGACATCTTGATAGCCGATAAACCAGACCGTTTTGGACGGACTTACCGGGTCAATAAAGTGGATGTGCGTGCCCGGCAGACCCGCAGGATGAGGACCTTCAAAGACATGACTGGTGACGCCGGCTTGATCAGATGCCTGCAGCGCGCTCGATCCGTCTTGACATAGATGAACGGCGCCATCGGTTAGGCGCCCCAAAACTGTCAAGCCCGCTGAAAATTCCGCTTCTCGGGCGGCAATAATCGGTTTTGGATCAGCGGCCAGCGGATTGGAATCCATGGCAGTTACAAAAATCGAGTTGGGTGTGCTTTCTGGAGCTGGGACTCTGGAGAATGGTCGGGTACGCAGCGCCGTCCACGCGCCACTTTGCAGCATTTGCGACACAACCGCCTGTCTGTCTAACGATGCCAGTGCCGCCGCGTCGTGGGACTGGAACGTTTCGGCATCATCACCGGCGATATCAATAACGATACTAATGAAGGCGCGCTTGGCGCCGCGGTTGATGCTGGCAATGGTGCCGGCTACCGGTGAAGTGTAGACCACTCCGGCGGTCTTTTTATCTGAAAAGAGAATCTGTCCCTGCGTCACGGTCTCGCCTACAGCGACCCTCATCGTAGGCTTCATTCCGGGATAATCGTCGCCCAAAATAGCAACGCTTCGAACCATTTTAGAATCGTCGATCTCTAAGGCTGGCGAACCAGCGATCGGCAGGTTCATCCCTTTCTTAATCTTAAACATATGATCCCGTCGTTGCCCTCTTACACCGACGCAGCGCATGACGCTTCTGATGCGCCGATCGACACGTCGCCATTCTGTGTTCCATTCCCCTGATGCGGCATCGAGACGCTCCAACCGCGCTCGACAAGCACTGATAACGGAGCAAGGCCCGGCACTTACAACAGTGACGGCCACGAAGCCGGGAAAAGTATAGTGGCGCGGCAGGTCAAAGCCAACGGCCTAGAGGGCTGTTTATGAGGATTTGGTGCGAATTATTGCTAATGGGGCTTGGACAAGACCTGTCAAGGTGCATTGACTAAGAGACTTGAAAAGGGGGACACCAGCGACGGCGCATTGAACCCGAATACGTTCGGTTTCGGCCGCGGCCTAATCAGAGAACGATCAGCGTGCAGCGCCGCCTGCGGCCGTGTGCAGAATCGGTACGCCGGCGCCACTCTCGGCCCCGGCTGTCAGCGTCACGACCTCCCACGCATCGTCACAGCGCAGAATCGCGTGTGCCAACTTATTATTCAGCGCATGGCCAGATTTGTAGCCCGTAAAAGCACCCAAGATTGGCCTGCCAAGCAAATACAGATCACCGATCGCGTCCAGCAGCTTGTGCTTCACAAATTCGTCTTCGTATCGCAACCCACCTTCGTTCAGCACGCCTTCTTCTGATAGGCCTACCGCATTGTCCAAACTCGAACCCAAACACTTTTGAATGGATTGGGCATAAGCAAGTTCTTTTTCCAGACCGAACGAGCGAGCACCGCTCACCTGTTCGATATAGGAGGTGCGGGCAAAGTCCATTTCAACGTATTTGGGGAAGGGGTCGTACACGGGGTGATTGGCGACAAAAGTGTACCCCGCCTTGAAGCCGTTGAAGGGCGAGATCGAGGCAATCGCATCTTCTTGGCTTACGGAAATTTCTCGAGTGATGCGGATAAACTGACGAGCTTGTTCTTGTTCAACGACCCCGACGCTTTCAACCATATCGATAAAGGGAGCGGCACTGCCGTCCATAATCGGCACTTCTTCAGCGGACAGTTCGATGATCAGGTTATCAATGCCCAAACCCCACAGGGCTGACATCAAATGCTCGACGGTAGAAACACTCACACCGCCGTCTGCCACACTGGTTGCCAACGTTGTATCGGAAACGTTTTCCGCACTGGCTTGGATAGGTTCGGCGCCTTTGATGTCCGTGCGAAGAAATTGTATCCCTGAATCTGCAACCGCAGGACGCAAGGCAATGCGTACTTTCTCCCCTGAGTGAACCCCGATACCGATGCCGTAGACGGCTTCGCGAATCGTTCGCTGCTTCAGGGAGCGGGGTTTCGATCGTGGATGTTTCGGCGGATGATTCATGCAGCATTCACACTTGTTGTTTTCGAGACTTTTTGCTCTTCAGGATCAGCATCTCAACCCCAAAGCCCGGCTCACCGCTGAGCGATGACGATGAGCAACAGCAAAAATGTGACCCTCTGCACATTTATTGACTCTCGCCGGCGACGGATGGTACACATTCATTCCGTGAAAATGAAGGAAAAGTGGAGGAAAAACTGTATAAAAATGAAACAGAATGTTTCAACGATTTTCAATGACAAACTGGCAGCCTGCCGAACTCGGCTTTGTTCTATGAGCGTCGAATCATGGATCGTTCGCAGCCAATGTCCTGCTACAATCCATGCTCGCAAATTGGCCCATGACCATGCAAAAAATTCTCGCCACAGCCCCGATGATGGCTTGGACCGACAAGCACTGGCGTTATCTGCGTCGGCAGTATTCCCCGTCGGCCCTGCTTTTTACCGAAATGATTACGACCGGCGCTCTGCTGTTCGGCAAGCAGCATCACCTGCTGGACTTTGATCCAAGTGAACATCCCGTTGCCGTGCAACTGGGCGGTAATGACCCCATCGCTTTAGCCGAGTGCGCTGCGATGGCCGAGGCAAAGGGCTACGACGAGGTTAATATCAACGTGGGCTGTCCCTCTGACCGCGTGCAAAAAGGCACGTTTGGGGCTTGCTTGATGCAACAGCCTGAACTCGTTGCAGACTGTGTTCGGGCCATGCAGGCAGCCTGCTCGATTCCGATTACCGTGAAGTGCCGAACGGGCATCGTGACCAAGAGCCAGCCCGATGAATGCCGTGACTTGGCCTTTTTAGAACGGTTTGTCGATACTTTGGTGGAGGCTGGCTGTTCGCGCTTGTACCTGCACGCTCGGGTGGCGGTTCTGGGCGGTTTATCACCAGCCCAAAACCGTGACATTCCGCCGCTAACCCCAGAAAAGGGGGAAGCCATCAAACGGCGCCACCCCACTGTCGAACTGATTATGAATGGCGGAATTTCCGACCTGTCCCTTGCCGAGTCTTATTTGGGTTGGGCCGACGGCGTCATGATCGGCAGGGCTGCCTATCATCAGCCAAGATTCCTCAGCGCACTTGAGTCCGCCATGTGCACGCCGGGCTTTCAAATTGACGAGGACGCAATCGTCGAAAACTACCGAGCCTATATGTCTGACCAACTGGAGGCGGGAATTAAACTTCGTGTGCTAACCAAGCATCTGCTCCACTGCTTTAATGGTCGGCCGGGCGCTCGACGGTTCCGCCAAATTCTCAGTGACGCCAAAAGGCTCAAAAGTAACGACTTAAGCTTAGTTGATGAGGCAATGGCAGCCCTGAGGCCCGCGCACCAATCAGATGGAGAATTACAGCGTGCTGGATAAGTTACTTTCCCTGTTCAGTAGACACGAGACTACCGAAGAGCCTGAAATCGAAACCGATCTGGCCGCAGCATCTCTCATGCTTGAGGTCTCCTGGTCGGATCATGACGTTGGCGCAGCAGAACTGCTCACCATGCGTCGACTCCTATCAGAACTGTACGATCTCAGTGCGGACAAAGTCGAAGCTCTCATCGAGGATGCGCAAGATCGCCTAAGCGTCAATGTAGGCCTGCATCCCTACACCAGTTTTCTGAACGAACATTTGGATGAAGAGGCTCGGTTCCAAGTGATATGCGCACTATGGCAACTGGCGCTAGCCGATGATCGAATCGACAAACTTGAGGAGCACACGATTCGTCGTGCCTCCGACCTCCTCTATCTGAGCCACAGCCGCTTTATTGAGGCAAAAATTCGAGCCAAGACCATGCAGCCTTAGAGCGGCCCTCTGGGCCACCGCTGCCTAGTTCTGGTCCTGCTCAGGCACTTGCTTGCTGACAGCGGCTCGCAGCTCATCCAATGGAGCCCCTTCCGTTTGTTCTTGTTCAAGCGCATCCACCAGATCCCGGAAGGTTTCAGCATTCGCGTCATTCATCGACATGAGTTGCTTATGAGCCGCAATGACACGTGCTCGCGTACTTTCCATCGCAAGATCGGTGCCCGCTGGCAACTCAATGCCTTCCGGCAGAGCTGGCAAGGACAGCGCATCGTAAGCGGCTCGGTCTACGATCATGAACACATCGTGGAAACCCATACTCGATAGGATTCGTTTTAGATTGTTTGAGTTGCAAATCAGCGTCGGCACACGCTGATTCAGCTTTTTTACTCGAATGGACAGGCGCGCGAGGCAACCCAGAGCGGTACTGTCTAGGTTCTCAGTTTGCTCAAGATCTATAACAACCGCATGAAAAGCCGGATCTTTGACCATACGCTCGCAGTAAGCATCCAGTGCTCCGCAAAGGGTCACTCGGATGTCTCCACGAAAGCGTAAGACATGCGTGCCCTGAAAATCACCGGCACGAATACTGCTGTTCACGGGAGGCCTCCCTATCTCGCCCCGAACGAGCCGAGGATATTACGCCGATCCAAGGTGCTGTACAGCCAGCAAACTCACATCGTCCAAATTTTTCAAAGATTCGCACAAGCGGCTCCAGAGCTTTGTCGGCTCGGGCAGGTTTGCTACAAGAGCCTGCAGCTCAACCTCTTTATCACCGAGCCCGCCTGCCGGCAGGCAGTCCATTACTCCGTCGGAGAAAACGAACAATGTGCTGCCTTGCGGAAAGTCGACGTGATCCGAAACATAGGAGACGCTGGGAAATAGCCCCAAGGGTTTCGCTTCCTGCTGCAGCACTGCGGATTCGCCATCAGCAGATCGCAGTAAGGCCGGCGGATATTGCGCCGCCATACTGTAGTGCAGCGTCTGAGTTTCCTTATCGATGATGCCCAAAAACATGGCAACGTGTTTCTCGATACCCTGCCCAATCAGCGTGTCGTTGATCCAGCTCAACATGTCTCCCGGTGACTTAAACTCAGGCGTGCCAAATTTCTGCTGTAACCGCCAGGAAATGTTTTTCAGCATAACCGTCAGCAAGGCTGAGGAGGCGCCGTGCCCGGCCACGTCCGCCAAAAAACAGGCCAGATAGCGCTTTTGCAGCGGAAAATAATCAATAAAGTCGCCGCTTAGCAGCAGCGAAGGCTGCACCCAGCGGGAGAAACAGAATCGATCCATTTGTTTGTGCTGTGCGGGCAACATACCCAATTGAATACTCTGACCAGCCCGCTGATCATCGTGCAGTTCTTTTTCCAGACTCGATAGCCGGGCAGCTGCCTCACCTTCCTGAGCCGCGCGGTGCGTGGCCCGATGCGTCCGCTGAAGACGAGTCATTAGGCTTTCGCCCCGCTCCTTGATTTGCTCAATGGGCATGGTCATCGACCAACAATCTACCGCCCCATTACTGAGACTCAGCAGCATGTCTTCCACTCCCAACGCCTCGTCGCTGAAAAATATCGGCACCATGTTTGGGTGGTGGCACTCCAACAAAGCCTCAGGGCTTCGGCATAACACGGCGATCAACCCGCTACCTTGATGGACGGGAATTTGTTGTGCGCTAACAACTACCTCGCAGGTATAGCCTGCCAACTGCACTCTTTTGAGGGCCTCATGCGCTCGGTCATCGGCTGACAGCAAAAACACTTTCACATCAGATCCCTACTCAAGGGTAAGCCCGACAGAACCTACCTGATCGATTGGCACGCACGTCCGAAACCTCCGCCGCTCAGGCCAGGCCAACGCGCTGTTCTTCAAGGCGAATCTTTTCGTCCACGCGCTTAAGCGACACTTTCCAACCAGAGCCGGTAAACGCCGGCTGGGGTCGCTTTTGCTGTGCAACGGGTTCAGCAAACAATTTCAATCTTAACTCCTGCAGGAAAAAGTGCAGTTCTGCATCATTGACCGGATCGTGCATCTCAGCTGCTTTGATGGCTTCGATCCGTCGCTGCAAAGGCGCTATCTGCTGCATCAGTAACCGGTCCTTTGGCACATGGCCACGCAGTTGAGCTATACGATACTTCAGGCCCTGAAGATAGTAAGGCAAACTTGGCAGGTAACGCCAAGGGGTGATCAGCAGCACGTTCTTCGGCACTAACAGCGCTAACTGCGCGCGCAAATCTGCCACGCTTGGCGCAAAACCGGGCGACTGCAGTTGCTCTAACTCACGAACCATTTCGAAACGCGATTTGAGCACGGTCTCGAGACTGAACAACGTTAACTGGAACACCTCGGCCAGCGCGCCGCGCTGAGCCGACATACGCTGCTCGAAATCCTCTCGAGTTTGCGGCAAGGCTTGCCCATCAAAGTAGCAGTACCAAGCGACACTGAGCAGTAACTGTTCGGCCAGCGCCTCCGCATTCCCTAAGGAGGCAAAATACAAGCCAAGCTGTTTATGCTTGCCCAACTCCCGCCGAAAAAACTGTGCTGGTTTCCCCAGGGTCTGCAGAGCCAATTGCGCATATCCCTGTCTGTTTGCCATCTCTCGCTCTGTTGCGGTGGAGAATATGACAACGTCGACACGAGCTTTTGCGGCCCCCTTCCCACCTTGATTGGCCTGAGCAGGCTCCACATAAGACAGCCCCGGGAACCCCATGGCGGGCCCGCTGTCAGTTTGCAACACGACGTGGTCGGGCAGTGACGCCGGGAAGTTTTGGATATCACGCCGTTCGTATTCCGAAAAGTCAGCTTGGCCAGGTGTCGCGGCCCCGCTCAGTTCGCCTTTCAGCACCTGCAGGTCTCGACCCAGAGCTAAAACTGAACCTTTTTCGTCGACAACTTTGCAGCACAGACGCAGGTGTTCGGGTATGCGTTCAACGTCCCAGTCCTCGGCCCCTACCTGTAACCGATACAAGTCGCTGAGCAGTGTCGCTAAAACGGAAAGCAGACGCCCCTGCCGATAGGTATCAGGACGCAGCAAACGAGCGGTTAAAGTCTCAAGCTTTTCCGGCAAGGGAGCCAGAGTTTTGCGCTTCGCCTTGGGCAGCGTACGCAGCCAGTGTTCCAGCACCGCTGGCAACATACCCGGCACGGACCACTCAAGTGACTGGCCGCTGATGCTTTGCAGAACTCCGGCAGGAATCGTCACGGTAATGCCATCGTCCTGCTGCCCCGGAGCGAAGCGATAGCTCAAGGGCAGACTCAGGCCTCCAAGCACCAACTCTGGCGGGAAATCACTTTCCTGCAGCACAGCATCCGCTCGCCTCAACAACATGTCTTCGGTGAAGAACAGTTGCGCTTTTTTGTCCTTGGACAACTTTTTAAACCAGTGTCGCAGATCGCTGACTCGACCCACCCGTTTGGGAATCAATGCCGAGTATTTCGCGTACAGGTCTTCATCGCTAATCAACAGGTCGCGACGGCGCCCCTTCGCTTCTGCATCTAAAATCTGTGCAGTCAGTTCAAGGTTGTGACGCAGGAATGCCGGCGGATCTTGCACGCCACCGCGCACGAGACCCTCACGAATGAGTTGGTCACGACAAAAGTCCGGATCCACCGTGTAGTAGGCCACCGGCCGCCGCTCAGCCAGCACTAATCCGTAAAGCGAAACTCGCTCAAAAGCGATCACCTCACCACGCTTGACGCTCCAGACGGGATCGCTACTCCGACGGCGCAGCAAATGCTGCGCGTGACCCTCAATCCACCGACTTTCGATGGCCGCCACACCACGGGCGAAGACGCGCCGCGTCTCCACAATCTCAGCGGCCACCAGCCATTTTGGTGTTCGTTTCGCCAACCCCGAACCGGGGAAAATACTCATGCGCTGATCCCGCGCGCCCAGATACTTGCCCCGCTCTTCGTGCTGAGCGATCTGACTGAGCGAGCCAACCAAGATGGATTCGTGAATTTGTTGATAATTCGCCGGCGCACTGTTCGCCCTCAACCCCAACTCAGTGCACACGCTCTTAATCTGGCGATGAATTTCGCGCCACTCTCTGACCCGCATGGGGTTTATAAAGCGTTTGCGTAACGCCGTTTGCCAGCGGCTGTTGGTGAGCTCTCCGCGCAGCTTTTCGATCCAACGCCACAGGTTCAAATAGGTCAAAAAATCCGACTGCTCATCCAGAAACATCTCATGCGCGGTATCTGCCGCTTGGGCTTTTTCCATGGGGCGCTCGCGCACGTCCTGCACCGCTAGGGCGGATGCGATAATCAGCATTTCGGACAAACACCCTTGCTCGGCTGAGGCAACCAACATCGCCCCCAAACGCGGGTCAACGGGCATTCGCGCCATCATGCGCCCTAAGGGCGTTAACCGGCCGGCATTGACGGCTCGCAGCTCTGTGAGCAACCGTTCAGCGTCTTTTATCGCCTTGGCTTCCGGCGGGTCAATAAAGGGGAAGCGATGAATATCGCCCAGCCCCAGTGCCTGCATCTGCAAAACGACGGAAGCCAAGTTAACGCGGCGAATTTCAGCATCAGTGAACTCTGGGCGAGAAAGAAAGTCACTCTCCTCGTAGAGGCGGAAGCAAACCCCCGGGGCAATGCGACCACACCGCCCTTTGCGCTGGTTTGCACTTGCCTGACTGATCGGTTCCACCGGTAACCGCTGCAGTTTTGAGCGATAGCTGTATCGGGCGATGCGGGCTAAGCCAGTATCAACAACATAGCCGATATTGGGTACCGTCAGTGAGGTCTCGGCGACATTGGTCGCCAGAACGATCCGCCTGCGAGCAGCCGAGGGGGCAAAAACTCGACGCTGATCGGCAACAGACAAACGCGCGTAGAGGGGCAAAATTTCAAAGCGGTTAAGGAAGTGCTTGCGCAGTTGCCGCGCCGCATCGAAGATTTCCCGCTCACCGGAGAAAAATATCAACACATCGCGAGCGCCTCCGAGAGGCCTAGCATCAATCTCTTCCAGCACGGAGATTAACTGGTTTTCAGATTCGTCGATTTGCCCGCGATACTCCACCTCAACCGGAAACGTCCGACCGCCGACTTCAACCACCGGCGCACCATCAAAAAACTCAGAGAACCGCTGCACGTCGATGGTCGCGCTGGTGACGATCACTTTCAGATCTGGACGCTTTTTCAATAGGCGCCGCAGATAACCCAGCAAAAAGTCGATATTCAGGCTACGTTCGTGGGCTTCATCAACAATGATGACATCGTACTTCTCGAGAAACCGGTCTTGGCGGATTTCTGCTAACAGCAGGCCGTCAGTCATCACTTTGATGAGGGTTTCATCCCGGGTTTGATCGGAAAAGCGAACCGAATAACCCACTTCACGCCCAAGTTCCGCACCGGTCTCTTGGGCAATACGCTGCGCCACCGTGCGAGCGGCGATGCGGCGCGGTTGCGTATGCCCTATGACACCCGACGTGCCCAGTCCCGCTTGCAAACAAATTTTAGGCAGCTGAGTGGTTTTGCCGGAACCGGTTTCACCGGCAACAATCACCACCTGATTGCGCTCAACAAGGGAGAGGATTTGACTTGCCTCATCACTGACAGGCAGCCCCGGTGCGAGCACTTTGCTGAGTTTACCGGCGAGGTTCTGTCGACGCGCATAAAGCTCCGCTGAGCCCTGCGCCAAGGCATCAGCTTTTGCACCGGCGGGCAGGCGCGCGAGCTTAAATACATCGCGCCGCATTACTCCGGCTTGGCTTGAGGCTGTCATACCGACCCTAGGCTCACTCGTCCCGTTTACTCGTTTTCAGGCTGCCGGCAAGGTTCCGTTTAGAACCTCTGCTCGGCACCACTACCCGACTTCAGCCCGATTGATTCGTAAATCTTCGATAATTGCCGCACTACTTGGACAGCTGACCCATACCCTCTTCAAGGCCCTTGATGGTCAAAGGGTACATGTTCCCGCCAACCAACTCTTGAGTCATCATCACAGATGACGAGTATTCCCAAGTTTCCTGAGGCGTTGGATTAAGCCATATAACCTTGTCATAGATCTCGCCAAAGCGCTCCATCCATGCTGCCCCGGGTTCTTCGTTCCAATGCTCAACGCTGCCGCCAGCATGCGTAATTTCATAGGGCGCCATCGTCGCATCACCCACAAAGACCACTTTGTAGTCATGGCTGTATTTGTTGAGAATCTCCAGCGTGGACAAGCGTTCACTCATGCGCCGCCGATTATCCTTCCATACTGATTCATAAATGAAGTTATGAAAATAAAAGCTCTCTAGGTGCTTGAATTCCGTGCGTGAAGCGGAAAACAACTCTTCGCACACTTTCACGTGGGAGTCCATTGAGCCGCCGATGTCCAGAAATAACAGCACTTTGACCGTGTTGCGGCGCTCCGGCCGCATCTTAATGTCGAGCATGCCGCCATTGTGCGCGGTGGACCGAATCGTGTGATCGATATCTAGCTCTTCCTCAGAGCCCGTGCGCGCGAATTTGCGCAGCCGGCGCAGGGCCATTTTGATGTTACGGGTACCAAGCTCTACCGAATCGTCCAGGTTTTTATACTGACGCTCATCCCATACTTTCTTCGCTTTTTTCTTCTTGCCGCGGCCGACACCGCCAGGACCGCTCTGTCCTTCTCTCTCTGCGTTGCCCTCATCGCCGTCCTTGCCCTCTTCACCGGCTTTTGCCTCGGCCTCTTCCTTGGCTTTCTTGAACGCTTCGATGAGCTTTTCCAGCCCGCCCAAGGATTCGATCTCTTTGAGATCTTCTGGCGACAACGATTTTTCAAATTCGTGCCGCAGCCACTCATCTGGGATCAAGCTCTCCAGCAGACCATGAAGGTCCTCAAGGCCCTTGAAGTAAGCACTAAACGCCCGGTCGAACTTGTCGTAATTTTTTTCATCTTTGACCAAGGCAGTCCGGCTCAAAAGATAAAAATCATCCAGGTTCGCGTACACCAGTTGGCTTTTGAGCCCCTGCAGTAAATCCATAAGCTCCCGGATGGTGACCGGCAGCTTGTACTTACGTAGCGTAAAAAAGAAGTTAATCAGCACGGGTTAGCCTCGACTGTCTCGACGGTTCATGAATGCCAATCGCTCGAGCAAATGCACATCTTGCTCGTTCTTCACCAGCGCCCCATACAGCGGCGGGATCGCCTTGCTGGCGTCTCGGTTGGTCAGAATCTCATCAGGAATATCATCGGCCATCAGCAGTTTGAGCCAGTCAATCAGTTCCGACGTAGACGGCTTCTTCTTCAGGCCAGGCACTTTGCGCACGTCGAAGAAAATCTCCATGGCTTCTTTGACCATATCCTGCTTCACGGCAGGGAAATGTACGTCAACAATCTGCTGCATGGTTTCTCGATCTGGGAAGTTAATGAAGTGGAAGAAGCAGCGTCGTAGGAACGCGTCTGGCAGCTCTTTTTCGTTGTTCGATGTAATGATTACGATCGGGCGGTGCTTGGCCTTAATGGTTTTGCCCAGTTCGTAGACAAAGAACTCCATGCGATCAATTTCCTGCAGCAAATCGTTTGGAAACTCGATGTCTGCTTTGTCTATTTCGTCGATCAGCAGAACCACTCGCTCTTCGGACTCAAAAGCTTCCCAAAGCTTGCCTTTCTTAATGTAGTTCGCGATGTCGTTGACTCGATCATCTCCCAACTGGGAATCGCGCAATCGCGAAACGGCATCGTATTCGTACAGACCGTTAACCGCCTTCGTGGTGGATTTGATATGCCACTCCAACAGCGGCATACCAAGAGATTTTGCGACTTCGATAGCCAACATGGTTTTACCCGTGCCGGGCTCACCTTTGATCAACAAAGGGCGTTCCAAACGCACGGACGCGTCTACCGCCATGCTCAGTTCGTCGGTAGAAATATAAGATTCGGTACTTTCAAAAATCATGCAGAGCTCTCTCTTCCATATTGGCTTGTTGGGCATGCGGCGCCCTTGCGGGAGTTAGCACGTCTTCAACACATCTTGTTGCACCTGCCGCCGCGCGCTGAAACCGAGCAGCGCGTCAGGCCCATTCCGCGTGTGCTGAAACCCGGATTGAAACTTTAAGGCTTGCCGGAAATGAATTATCGCCCGCGAGCCCCGACCTACTTTAATGGAGCCTGCGTAACGGGCGCAAGGCACCTAGCTGTTGCATTAGCACTTCAGCCATGTTGGCTCTCAGCTCATTTGTTCCGGTTTTCGACGCCAGATGAGACAGTCGACGCCCCCAAACGACGTATCCTCTGCCATGCCATTTGCGCCGCGGCACTGGCGACAAACGTGCCAACAAAAACGACGGCCAGCCCGCCCAGCAGACTGCGCCGTGCCGCCGCCGGGTCGCCTTGTGCCTGAAAGAATGACTCGAACATCACAACAATAAAGGCCGGCGCACTAATTTGCTCGACCCCGGGCACCGCTGCAGGCAGGGTAAAGGCAGCCAGCACGGTGAGCACAAGTGTCCAGCGCAAGCTCCGCCCGACAACGGAACGGTTTCCGCCGATGCGTTTCAGCAGGCTGTTGAGGCACAGCGCACCCACTAAGGCGGCTCCGGCGATCGCCAGCCAAGCCAAAGAATATTCCGCAAATGCCTCTGTGTTCATAGGTCTGTGCTCACGTTTCCACCCAGCGGATGATCATGTCTTGCTCGTCATCCTCGTCAACCTCCGACTGCGCGATGACCTTGCCCTGAACTGAAATTTCAGCCGTGTGCACGGTCTCACGACTTCCACTCACCAAGGGATGCCACCACGCCAAAGGGCGCCCTTCCGCCAGCGTGCGGTAAGCGCAGCTCTTGGGCAGCCAATGAAATTCCTCTACCCGCTCGTTCGTAAGCACAACACAATCCTTCACAAGCGCATGCCTTTTTGCATAGGCCGTACACTGACAGCTGTGTTGATCGAGTAAATCGCAAACGATTGATGTGTAGTGCACTTCGTCCGTATCTTCATCCTGCAGTTTAATCATGCAACACCGCGCGCAGCCATCGCAGAGACTCTCCCACTCCTCCTCACTCATCTGAGCTAGACTTTTGCTCTCCCAAAACGCCGTCATTCGGTGAGGCGCTCGTGCAACACCGGCGCATTACTGGGCGGCGGCAGCTGTAACACATAGCCCACGTCGGCCAGCGCGCTCAGCACTTCCGCTGCGTTCAGCCGCGACATTTTCAACTCTGGCGTGATCACCAGTTCCATGGCAAAAATCGCGCGTCCAAAGAGCCGACTGAGTTCATCCGGCAGCGCGTCCAACCCGGTTTCCACCGGAACATACAGATAGGTATCTGCTTTCTTCGCACTGCGATACACGGCGACTTCACGAAACTTCAGGGGATCTTGAGTCATTTGCGCGGATGCTCCGACAGGTTAATTGGACAGTATTTGCAAGAACTGAGCACCGAGAATCGCCTGACGCCATCCTTGGTAGTGCCCAGAAAGTGACGCATCCTTGAGGTAGGCACGCATGCAGGCCTCCACATCCTTGCGCCGGGCCAGAAGCTCTGCTGCAAAACCAAGCTGCCGCGCTTGCTCTGTGGCCACCGATCGCAGCGCCTTGACTCGGGCGTTCTGCCCTGCCGTCAGAGGCTTATCCAAGGGCGCAGGCAATTCTGCCTGACTGCCATTGCGGTGCGCGTCGAGTAACGCAGCGCCGTATTTTTTCACCACTGCCTTGGGCAAAAGATCCTGCAATGTGCTCGTTACCACGTGCTCCTGACATGCCAAAGTCATCAAATGGTCATCCCAGACAACTCTATTACGCGGCATGTTAAAGTGGCGCGCAGCATTTTCTCGCCAACGACACAGAGCCTTCAGTCGTGCTAACTCGCGCTGGGACAGTTGCCATGCGCGCTTTATTTGCGCGAAGTACGCTCCCGGGTCTGGTTCGGCGTAGTGTCCTCGCAAAGCCATGTCTTCGGCGAACCAGCTCAGGCGACCATTATCCTCCAGCGCAGATTTCAGTGCCTCATACATGGGCACCAAGTAAAGTACATCGTCAGCGGCGTAAATCATTTGCTCTTCCGAAAGAGGCCGCTGAAGCCAATTCGAGCGGGTCTGCTGCTTTTGCAAATCGACATCCACCAGCTTGCGTACCAAATTTGCGTAGCTGAGACTGAAGTCCTCACCAACAAAAGCATTGGCGAATTGCGTATCAAAAATGTTAGCCGGATTAACATCTAGGTGGTGCTTAATTAACTCTAAGTCTTCCTGACAGGCATGCATGACTTTGACCTTACTGGGGTCAGTCAGATAGCTAATGAACGGTTGCCACTCTTCGATGGTCAGGGGGTTGAGCAGAAAGATCTGACTGCCCGACGCAATTTGATACAGACCAGGGATCGGATAAAAAGTATCGGTGCGAATAAATTCCGTATCCAGCCCCACACAGTCATCCCAGCTTGCTACGGCTTGCGTCAATTCCTCGTCTGTTTCAATCCAAAAGACTGACGTTTCTTCTTCCCTGCAATGCATGGGTAAGCGTTCCTCCATCGGTATATTCAATCTCGCCGCCCAATGGCACGCCGTGGGCTATGCGACTGACTTGTTTCACGTCGTTGGCAATCATGCGACTGATGAAGTGTGCTGTGGCCTCGCCTTCAACGGTTGGATTGGTCGCCAATATCAATTCTTCGGGCTGAACTTGCTGAATGCGAGCCTGCAGACGATCCAGTCCAAGCTGCTCTGGCCCGACCCCATCAATCGGCGACAGCCGCCCATGCAGGACAAAATAGTATCCACGAAACCCGCCCGCCTGCTCAATCGCCAGCACGTCGGCTGGCGATTCTACGACGCACAGAAGAGACGCATCTCGCTTGGGGTCGCTGCAAACACGACAGACCTCGGTTTCAGTCAGGTTTTGGCAAACAGAGCAACGCCGTACCGCTTCCATGGCTTGCAGCAGGACGTTACCCAGCTGGGTACCGCCGCTACGGTTTCGCTGCAGTAGGGCCAGCGCCATACGCTGAGCACTCTTAGGACCTACGCCGGGAAGCACCTGCAGAGCTTGGATCAGATTATCAATCAGTGCCATTAAAAGGGCATCTTGCCAAAGGGCAGATTGAGCCCGGCCAACATGCCACCGCCCACTTCTTGAAGCTTTTCTGCCTGCGCTTTTTCAACTCGACGCACCGTATCGTTACAGGCGGCAGCCAGAAGATCTTCCAGAACAGATTTTTCTTCCGCGAGCACCGACGGATCGATTTCCACACGGCTGACTTCGTGCCGACCATTCATCGTGACTTTCACCAACCCAGCCCCGCTCTCGCCTTGGACCTGCATATCGGCGATCTCTGCCTGAGTCTCCTGCATTTGGGCCTGAATTTTCTGGGCCTGTTTCATCATGTCGCCAAAATCGGTCATGGTCGTCTGATTTTTCCTTGTCGCTATCGTTTACTGATTTGCATCAGCTGCTTTATATCGCTCAGTGCAGTCGCACCTCTTCCAATGTGCCATCAAAATCAGCCAGCAGCGACTGAACCGTCGCGTCCTGACGCATGGCACTCTCCGCCTCGGCCTGACGCTCAGCCAATAGGCGGCTCCGCCTTGCTGCGGGAGTCTCTTGTGAGAGTTCACCAACCTCAATCTCGAGGGTGATTGCATGGCCCAACACTTCTTCTAAGCCTCGATTGAGGTTTTGCACCTGAGCATCGCTCAGCAAGGTGTCATGTTGAGCACTGAGCATTAAGGTAATCTTGGTTTCATCAAAGGATGACGGCACCGAATGCTCTGCAATCATTTTTGCCACCCCACCAATCGTCAGCTGCGCCACGATCTCATACCATCGCTCGGTTGACGGTATTTGTGCAGCTAACGCAGCAGGTCGTGCTTTGATCGCAGGTTCTTGCGCGTCTGCCGCAGGTGCTTGCCTCTCCGCCGCGGGCGCCTCATCGGCTACCGCTGCTTTGCGCGCCGGCTCGTGAGACGTGTCCGTTGGCGACGTACCCGTTTCTGCATAAACTGGAGAGCCTTGCGCTGACTGCGCCGATGCTTGGTTTTCGCTCGGCTGTGCTTCCGATTGCGCGCTCAAGGTGCGGGGCGGCACGCTGCCTCCGACCGTGCCATCACGCTCAGGGGTAAAAGCCAGCATACGCAACAGGGTCATTTCGAATCCGCTGCGCGGGTCCGGTGCTATGGGCAAGTCGCGCAGGCCAACTAAGGCGATTTGGTAATACAGCTGCACCTCGTCGGCGAGAAAGGGTCCAGACGTGCCGTCTATCGACTGGGATACGGCAAAATCGTGCAGCGCCTCCATCATGCCGCCAAGCACGTCGGCAAAATCCGCGTTACGTTCTGCAAGCTCGGCACTCAGTGCCAAAAGCTGGGGAGCGGAACCTGCCGCCAACGCCTGCATCAAAGCGGAAATTTCATCTCGGCCAACGACGCCTAGCATTTCAACCACATCGGCTTGCTTAAGCTCGCCCTGACCAAAGGCGATGGCCTGATCAGTAAGACTCAAGGCGTCGCGCATGCTGCCCTGAGCAGAGCGCGCAATGACGCGCAGTGCGTCGCGCTCAAAATTCACGCTTTCGGTGTTCAGCACATCAGCGATGTAATCGACAATCGTTTGAGCGGAAATGTTTTTGAGCTGGAATTGCAGGCACCGAGACAGCACGGTCACTGGGACTTTCTTTGGATCTGTAGTGGCCAGCAAGAACTTTACGTGCTCTGGCGGCTCTTCGAGGGTCTTGAGCAGCGCATTAAAACTGGCAATGGAGAGCATATGCACTTCGTCGATCAGGTAGACCTTGTAGCGGCCGCGGGTCGGCATGTACTGGGCGTTCTCCAGTAACTCTCGAGTATCGTCAACACCGGTACGTGAGGCGGCATCCACTTCAATAAGATCGATAAAACGATTCTCTTTTACCTCGACGCAGATCGAACATTCACCGCACGGGGTGGAACTCACCCCCTGTTCGCAATTCAAGCTCTTGGCCAAAATTCGCGCGATGGTCGTTTTGCCCACACCCCGGGTTCCGGTGAACAGGTAGGCATGATGCAGTCGATCGTGATCGAGCGCATGGGTTAGCGCGCGCACAACATGGTCCTGCCCAACCAAGGCAGAGAACCCGCTGGGCCGTAATTTTCGTGCTAACACTTCATAGCTCATAGCCGCTAGTCTAGCGCCGAAGGCTGCTAGGCTCCACGTAAGTTGCACATGAATACCAACCCTTTGAATCTGACTTCTGGCTTCGTTGTTATCGGACATCGCGGCGCCGCAGGTCTCGCGGCGGAAAACACCCTGCCTAGCTTTCAGATTGCACTGGATATGGGATGTCGGGGCATCGAACTGGACGTGCATCGGGTCGTTGACGAAAAGCAACGGACGCGGCTTGCCGTCATTCACGACGAGCGGCTCGATCGCACAACCAACCGGCGCGGTCTGGTCAGCACACTTACCGCCGAAGCACTCGGCGCGCTGGACGCCGGTAACGGCGCTGGGGTACCCATGCTGGACGAAGTGGTCGAGCTCATTGACCAGCCAGGCAAATCATTCTTGAACATCGAACTCAAGGGGAAGGATACCGCAGCACCAGCCGCCGCATTTTTGGCACAACACCCTCGGATAAGGGCGCTGGTCTCCTCCTTTGATCACGATGAGCTCAGGCACTTTCGCGGGCTGGATGATGCCACCGCCGTAGCCCCCCTATTTAGCCGTAGACGGCGCAGCCTGATCGATACCGCACAAGCTCTCGACGCGGTCTGCATCAATGCAGCCTATCCGATGGTTGACGAGCCACTGCTCGAAGCCTGTCGGGACGCCGGGTATCCCGTTCTGGTCTACACGGTAAACCAACTTGCAGACGCGCAACGCTTGAAAACCCTCGGGGCGGCCGGGATTTTCACCGATCGACCGGATTTGACTATCGGCCTTCAAGCATGAGGGCGCCTGAGCCAACGGTTTTTTCCGATTTACACTACGGATCAAGAAGATGAGTCGACAAAACCCCGGTGGTGTGGGCTACAATGCGGGTTCCGGAGAGGTGGCCGAGTGGCTGAAGGCGCTCCCCTGCTAAGGGAGTATAGGTTAATCCCCTATCGAGGGTTCGAATCCCTCTCTCTCCGCCATACAAAAAAGGGGCTGTAGGCTCCTGTTTTGTATGCAACGTGAGCGGACTTGGTTCGGCCCCTTGGTTCGAACCGAGCAACGCGTTGGCGCGTTACGACACATGAGCGCCAGCGATCCCGAAGGGTGAAATCATCGCCTTTAGCGATGATGAATAATCCCTCTCTCCGCCATATAAAATGGGAGCCCCGAGGCTCCTTTTTTTATGCAGTATGAGCGGACTTGGCTTGGACGCTTGGTTCGACTCCGGTAACAGTCACGCGCGTTACGACGTACGAGTGCTAGCGAACACGTGGGGTGGAATTATCGCTAACGCTTTTTGAGGAGATCCATTTATGACAGCAGCAACCGCAGCCGACCCATCCGCAGGATTTGGTACCAGCCGTTATCGAACCTACGTGCTCTCGGCCCTAACGCTCATCTATATCCTAAATTTCGTGGACCGCGGTCTGCTCGCCGTTGTCGGCCCTGAGCTTGTGCCGGAGTTGGGTCTTTCCGATACCCAATTCGGCCTCCTTACGGGCTTCGGGTTTGCCCTGCTCTACACGATCGTGGGAATTCCCCTCGCTCGGTACGCTGACAAGGGACACCGCGTATGGCTTATGAGTATTTGCGTTGCGCTATGGTCTGCGATGACGGTGCTTTGCGGACTTGCAACCGAGATCACCATCGGCTCGGTCACCATCGGTGCTTTCTGGGTGCTCTTGATGTGCCGGGTTGGCGTAGGTATCGGCGAAGCTGGCTGCACACCTCCCGCAAACTCATTGATCGCCGATTATTACGCGCCCCAGGACAGGTCTCAGGCGCTGGGCGTCTACGCCATGGGCGTCACACTTGGCACGATGTTCGCCAATCTGATTGGCGGGTGGGTGACAGATGCCTTCGACTGGCGAACGGCTTTTTTTGTGGTTGGTTTGCCCGGCGTATTGATTGCCGTCGTATTTAAGCTAACGGTAAAAGAGCCGCCCCGTGGATATACAGATCCACCCGGAACGAAATCGGTCGAAAGCGTAAGCCTGCAAGAGGCGATCCGCGAACTCACCACCAAACCCGCCTTCTGGTACATGACTGCTGGCGCAACGGTGGCAGCGTTCTGCGGATATGGGATCTCTTCGTTCCAATCGATTTTTCTCGTTCGCGCTCATGGAATAACGACTGGTGAAGCCGCGATCTGGATTAATGCCCCGGTATCGCTTTCATCCGCCGTTGGCACTTTTGCAACAGGATGGCTTGCGACCAGGCTCTATCAAAAGCATCCGGGCGCCATCGCCTGGGTGCCGGGCATTGGCCTGGCACTGTCTGTGCCCTTTTATGTCTTCGCTTTCACCACTGACAACCTTCTGTTTGCTGCCATCAGCCTGATCATCGCGGGATTTGTAAAGTACGGGTACATTACGGCCCAATACGCCATCGGCCAGGGTGTAGTGACCATGCGTGTTCGTGCCATGGCAACAGCCGTACTGCTGTTCGTTGCGAACCTGATCGGCTACGGATTCGGCCCACTCTTTATCGGCGCTATCTCCGACATCTTCTTTGTCAACGGCGTCGCAGAGCTTGGCGTGGCGGCGGAGGAACTTACCCGAAACCAGTGCCATCCTCGGGCTATCGGTGAGTTAAGTGAAACCTTGCAGAATGTCTGCGGTGCGGTCTACTCACAAAGCTTACAGTCGGCAATGGTCATCATGGCGCTGCTGTATGTCGCAAGTTCGCTGTGCTTCCTGCTGACCTGGGGGCGGCTGGACAAGGATATGGTGGACAGAAACCCAAGCTAGAACCAGGGTGTCTGTTGCAAGACGGTTTGATGTGCGATGCCGAGCCCGCTGAATTTTGCGGGCAGGCTTCCCAAACCTGCTCGCAAACGGTTGTTTTATCCGCGCCTTGCTTGAATCTTCGTATCAGATCGAGCCCAGCACCTTGCTGATTCGCTTGCGGAACTTTTCGCCAAAGGGTGGCCGCGCACCGATGATGGGCAGCAAATCAATCAGGGTCTGGCTATAGATTGCGCGCGCGTGGCTCATGTTTCTAAACCCCTCAGGGCCATGATAGGCCCCCATGCCAGAGGCACCAAAACCGCCAAATGGCAAATCTTCTTGCACGTAGTGCAGAGTAATATCGTTAATGCAGACACCGCCGCTTTGCACGTGACTCAGCAAGTACTCCTGCTCGCCTTTGTCCATGCCGAAGTAGTACATGGCAAGCGGATTTCGGCGGGGTTCAATCTGATCCGGCACTTCGCTGATGTCAGCATAGGTCATGATCGGAAGAACGGGGCCAAAGATCTCTTCGTGCATGACCCGCATGTCTTCATTGACGTTCTGCAGAATGTGTAAAGGCATGCGGCGATTTTCGTTTGAGGCACGAGAACTGTTAGCGCCTACGATGGTGAGCTTTGCGCCCTTGGCAACCGCGTCGTCAATGTAATGCTGCAACCTAGCAAAATGCTTTTCATTGAAGACACCCGCGTAATCCGAATTTTCAGTGATATTTGGATACATTGATTGGGCCTCATCAACTACCCGCTCAATAAGCTGCTCTTCCAGTTCCGTCGGCACAAGCACGTAGTCTGGCGACAAGCACAGCTGACCGCCATTTAGCAGCTTACCGAATGCCAGCCGCGTTCCTGCCAGATCAAGTTTTGCGCTGCGGCCAATGATGACGGGGGACTTACCGCCAAGCTCTAACGTCACGGGTACCAGATTTTTTGACGCTGACTGCATCACTTTGGCACCCACTTGAGTGGATCCCGTAAACAGCAGGTGATCGAACGGCAACTCAGCAAAGTGTTGACTGGTTTGAGCATCTCCCGTTACCACCGCGACTTCGTCCGCTGAGAAATATTTGGGGACAACATCGGCAAACAACGCCGCCGTTTCCGGAACGTATTCCGAAGGTTTCAGTAACGCTCGGTTGCCGGCGGCAAGCGCACTTGTCAGCGGCGCAACGGTCAGGCCGAAGGGCAGATTCCACGGCGAGATAATGCCTATAACACCTTTCGGAAAGTACCTGACCTGGCCCCTACCTCCCAATAAATTCATCGGTTTATTGGTTTTTCTCTTCTCAGGTTTCATCCACTGCTTGAGATGTTTTATGGAGTAGTCGATTGCTTCCACTTTTGAGGCGAACTCGGAAAACAAGCTGAATTCATAGGATCGCGCATCGTTGAACTCGCGCTTCGTTGTCAGCGCGAACTCGCTTTTGTTTTCAACGATCAATGCCTTCAGTCTCTTGAGTCGGTCGATTCGCGTGGCGTAAGTGACCTCGCCTTCAGCACGAAACGCGCTTCTTTGCTTTTCCACCAATGCCCTAAGGTTTTGAAATTCCAATTCCATGACGTTGTCGTTTTGTGCTTCGCTCATAGTAAATCGCCTGTGTTGTTCGCTAATTTATCTTGCTGTTATTCGTTTATCTGTTGGTTTTATGCGAGTTTGCTGTCGCCTCTGCACGGATGCCCTCAATGATGCGTACCGCGTTCTTTACAAACAGAGGTTCTGACGAAAAACTGGCAATCAGATCCTGAACATCCACCGGCAGTTCTTCATCCTCTAACGAAGGGCCTTGATCGGTTCGCGTCGCCCCGATCAATAGCACGCCCATGGTTTTTGTGACCTCTTTCGCTTGCCTCAGGCTCAACGCGAGCGCTTTCGACGTGCTTTCTGCGATGACCTCTACCCGTTGCATAAAGACTCGCTTCGACTCGATTAACCTTGGGGTCGACACGTTGTGCTCGATGACGTGCTCAAGTCTGATCAGTAGGGGCACGAAGGTGCCATCCGCCAACGCCGTATTGTGCAGTGCCCGTGCATAGGCCTCGCTTGACATGGGCTCCGATAGGTTGCTGATGAAAACTTGGCTCCATCGGGTCAGACTCTCCTCATAGAGCGTGAGAAAGAGTTCTTCTCTGGTCTTGAAGTACAGATAGAGCGTGCCTTTGACCAACCCCGCTCTTTTGGCGAGCTGCGCCATAGAAAATGCCTCGTAACCAACTTCAAGAAAGTACGCTTCAGCAGCCCGCAACACGGTTTGCCGCCGCAGCGCCTTTTGTTCGTCACTTCTCGCTCGCCGATTAATGGCAACCACTGAATTCACAATGTCCTCCACAACGCTTTTGCCTGACCGCAACGCATACTGGTCGCTAGACCCAAAGCACGTTAAATGACCGATGGATATTTATATAGCTGACCGCCGATCATTTCAACTTTTTCGCATGGGAAAATTTGGATCGCTGGCATCAGACGACCGCTATCCATGGCAGTAGAGGGACAGCAAGACCGGCAAATGAGACCAATACGCACATCTCACGCGCAAAAGGGCCCGGCCTCGGGATATGCGCGGGCATTTTTTTCGCGGGTCAGCACTAAACAGACGAGCACTCGGCACCCGCTTGTTCATTCGGTTAATGGCGCCTACCATGGCGTCGACCTACGGATTCCAAGCCGAACAGACCCCCAACTTACGGCAGCAAGCTAACGGGATAAGGATTGCATCGCGATGGTGAGATTGAGTGACCTACCGGATTACGAGCGCGATCATCTGCTGTCGAAA
The DNA here is from genome assembly GCA_012269545.1 of Gammaproteobacteria bacterium. Classification (GTDB taxonomy): domain Bacteria; phylum Pseudomonadota; class Gammaproteobacteria; order Pseudomonadales; family Azotimanducaceae; genus UBA4421. The sequence goes on from JAAXKB010000037.1 coordinate 94,469, forward strand.
AATATGCCGCCCTTGGGCCCGCCTGTCTGGACAACGCCGACCAAACCACTGAACCAAATGCGGGTCGCTTTGATAACAACCGCTGGCCTGCATTATCGCGATGACCAGGCATTCGATTTTGCAGATGCCACCTTCAGACCATTGGATGGCGGCGAGAGCCCAGACAACCTGATCATGTCTCACAGTTCAGTGAATTTCGACAAAACCGGATTCACGGAAGATGTGAACGTCGTTTTTCCCCTGACCCGCTTTCACGAACTCGTAAATCAAGGCACCGTCGGCAGCCTCGCCAAAGTACACTACAGCTTCATGGGCGCCGGATTGTTGCCACAGGCTTATGAGTCGGGAGCGTCCCAAGTAGCCGGCATGCTGAAACAGGACAAAGTCGACGCGGTATTCCTGACCCCGGTCTGACCCAACTGCACGCGCGCTGTAAGCGCGCTCAGCTATTTTTTGGAACGTGACGGCCTGCTGACAACGGGTATCAGCTTGGTTCGAGAGAATACCGCTAGCATGCAGCCGCCTCGTGCGCTGTGGGTTCCGTTCCCCTTGGGCCGCCCTCTGGGAAAAGCGGATGACGCCCCATTTCAGCAGAGCGTTATTCAGGCCGCACTGAATTTACTCCACCGGCAGACAGGCCCGGTGCTGGAAGATTACCCCCACGATGCACCAGCAATTGACAACGAAACCCCAGCAACCTGCCCTGTATCCTTTGCAACAAAAACCTCAGAGCCCGCCTCTTGGAAAACCCGATTATCCCGAGAGATTGGGGAGCTTGCTCCTTGGTACGAACTGGGGCGACGGCGTCGCGGTGGGCGCAGTTTGGTCGGCATCGCCGATGCGTCTCCCCAGCAGAACATTCAGCTGCTGGGGGAACAATTGGACAACCAAGCCCTGCCAACCGATTTCGTTTGGTTGAAGCGCGCAGTCGAGGATATTAAGGCCTACTACTTTGAAGCCATGACCGCGCAACCCGGTGATTACGACCGCGAGACCATTCACAAGCAGTTTTGGCGAGATACCCAGTTCGGCGCCGCCGTATTATCCTTGTACCGCCAGCTGCAAAATTCCGACGATGACCGGCAGAAGATGATCGCCCGAATTCTCGCACCGCGAGAGGCTATTGGAGCCGCTACGGGGCCCCTCAAAGAGAAAAAAACATGATGGACATACAGCCACTGACAGAAACCTTTGCCGCCGACATCTGCGGTATCGATGTGGGCCTGATATCTGATCAGGATTTTGATCAACTGTATGACGCTTGGCTCCAATATGGGGTTCTTAGGCTTCGCGACCAAAGGATTGAGGAGGATAGCCTGCAGGCATTTAGCGCCAAATTCGGTCCGTTGGAAGAGGCTCCTTTCGGGCGTATGTCTGAGCGCGACAAAGCCAAGATTAAGAACCGCTACGTCACCCAGCTATCCAATATATTAGTCGACGGCAAGCCCATTGGCGGCCTAGGCAACGCCGAAGCAACCTGGCATTCAGATATGACCTATGTCGACACGCCCCCGCCTGCGAGCATTCTGCTGGGTATCGAAATACCGGAAAGCGGCGGCGACACCTGTTTTGCCGATCAGTGCGCGGCCTATGATGCTCTGCCCCAGCCACTTCGCACCCGGATTACTGATCTAACGATCAAGCACAACGCCGCACATACAAGCATCGGCACGCTCAGACCCGGTTATGAGGCCTTTGACGATCCAAGGGAAGCACCCGGTGCAGTGCATCCTATCGTTCGACTCCACGATGAAACCGGACGCCCGGCTCTGTACCTCGGCAGACGCGAATGGGCATACGTGCCAGGCCTATCGCTGGATGACAGTGAGGCATTGTTGAATGAGCTGTGGGAGTACGCGGTGCTGCCCGGCCAAGTCTGGCGGCAAACTTGGCAACCCTTCGACCTGATCATTTGGGATAACCGCCGGGTACTCCATCGCAGAGACGATTTCGATCCGCAATCTCGTCGCCTAATGAAGCGCTGCCAAGTCCTGTCGAAAACGCCTGAGGATTAGTATTGTTCTACATCTTTGGCAAACAACATATCTATGCTCCGAAATGCTTTGAACTCCAAGTAATTGCTGCTCGGGTCTTGCAGAAAAAAAGTCGCTTGTTCGCCGGGTCGACCCGGGAAACGAACGTGATGCTCAATAACGAAGGTGACCCGTCGGCCTGTCAGCTCTGTCAGCAACAGCTCATACTCAGCCCACGGCAGGATGATGCCAAAATGAGACGCGGGAACCTCGTGATCTGAGACTTTGTTCGTCGCCACACTGGGATGATCAGCGGCATCGACCAAGTGCGTTACGAGTTGATGACCAAAAAAATCGAAATCGATCCACCGCGACGATTCTCGACCTGTGGCACAGCCTAGCTGCTGGGCGTAAAAGTCCCGCGCTAGGTCCAAGTCGGTCACTGGAATCGCGAGATGGAATCGAGGGCGTGATTGTGGTCTGGTATCTGTGTCCAAGGCTGGTACGTCCGTTGCTTGCTGAGCGCCCCATGCTACATACTTCTGCGTCTCAATAGTTTGCCCTGGCAGATTGAAAAACCATGCAGCACTTCGACGAAATTTATGCCCGAGCAGCGGCACGCAAAGGCGGCGAACCTGAGCTTGAAAACCTGTTGGCTACCGTCCGCGACAGAACTGACGTGAGTGCTCTCAGTGACGCCGATGTACTGGCCGAGATGACGGCATGCGTCTTTCGAGCCGGCTTTGTCTGGCGCGTCATCACGGCCAAATGGTCGGGATTTCAAGCTGCCTTCCACGATTTCGACGTCACCCGTTGCGCCATGCTCTCGGACGAAGAAATTGAAGAACTCACCCACAACACCGATATCGTGCGCCATGGTACAAAAATCGCCAGCGTGCGTGCTAACGCCCTCTACATCTTGGACATCCGTGCCGAGCACGGCTCTTTCGGTGCCTTTATGGCCGGCTGGCCGGATTCGGACTTCGTTGGCCTATGGTTACACCTGAAGAAATACGGCAGCCGCCTTGGCGGTCAAACCGGCCGCTACTGTCTGCGCTTCTTGGGCTATGACACCCCGATTTTGTCTCGGGACGTTGTTAGCGCATTGATCGGTGCTGGGGTTGTCGACAAAGAACCGACCAGCAAACGCGACCTTTTAGCGATGCAAGAAGCGTTCAACACATGGCGAGAACAGAGCGGTCGCAGCGCCCGTGAACTTTCACGCCTGCTCGCCCTTTCTGTGGGTTGAGCCATAGGCCGCCGCTGGATTAGATAGTCGGTGCGGAGCAGGCTATAGTGAAACAAGTAGGACCGAGGAGGAGGAAGCAGAATGATCAATGTAGCACCCAGTGGGCAAGCCTGCGGAGCCGTTGTCACCGGCGTTGATTTTTCTCAACCCCAGAGCTCCGGTACCGTTCACGAAATTCGCAAAGCGTGGCTTGAACATCACGTGCTCGCCTTCCCAGACCAAGAGTTGAGCGATGAGGACTTGGTGCGGGTCACCGACTACTTTGGCCCGGTGGGCGATGACCCCTATTTCGTGCCAATCAATAAAAAAACACCCGTGGTCGCACTGACTCGCCGGGCTGATGAGCAAGCCCCGGTGTTTGCGGAAAATTGGCATACGGATTGGAGCTTCAAAAAACACCCGCCCATTGGCACCTGTTTATACAGCTTAGTCGTGCCTCCCGTTGGGGGGAATACGGGCTTTGCCAATCAGCAAATGGCCCTGGCGCAGATGCCCGGCGAGCTGCGCCAGCGACTCGAAGATAAAGTTGCCCTGCATTCAGCAGCAGCAGCCTACGGTCCACAGGGAACGTATGGAGAAAAAGACCAGGGCAATGATCGCAGCATGAAGATTTTATTTTCCGAACAAGCCAACAAATCGGAACCGCACCCGATCATCGCCAAGCATCCGGAGTCTGGCAACGATACGCTATTTGGCACTGTTGGTTACATCCATACCATCGTGGACATGAGCCAGGAGGACAGCCAGCAACTGATCCTTGATCTTTATGCCTGGCAAACCCGGGAGGAATTTCAGTACACCCATGTCTGGCAGCCGAACATGCTAGTGATGTGGGACAACCGATCTGTCTTGCACCGGGCCTACGGTGGCTATGACGGCTACGATCGAGAACTGCACCGCCTAACCATTGCCGGCAGCGCCGCCCTCTCACTGTAGGAAATCGGGGCTGTCTTTAGACGCTGTCATTCCCCGCTGCCATCCCGTTGTCCGAGACGCAGATTTTTTCTAGGCTGCGTGCTTCTTGGAAACTCTCAACTCATCAATCAAGGAAAACCTCATGAGCGAATTTGAAGATAAAGTTGTCGTCGTTACTGGCGCTGGTGGCGGTTTGGGCAAGTCTCATGCTCTGGAATTTGCAAAACGGGGCGCCAAGGTTGTGGTCAACGACCTAGGAGGCAGCGGCGATGGCGTTGGCGCCAGCGATATGGCCGACTCGGTGGTCGATGAAATTCGACAAGCCGGTGGTGTCGCCATCGCCAACAAAGCCTCGGTTTCCAGCCGGGAAGGGGCAAAGTCCATTATTGACGACGCCGTCGCGGAATTCGGCACCGTAGACATTTTAATCAACAACGCGGGCATTCTCCGCGACAAGAGCTTCAAGAAAATGTCCCTCGACGATTGGGATCTTGTCATGAACGTTCATCTCAACGGCAGCGCCTACGTAACCCATGCGGCCTGGCCCATCATGTACGAGAAGAATTTTGGCCGCATCGTATTGACCAGTTCAACGTCTGGCATATACGGCAACTTTGGACAGGCAAACTACGGCGCAGCAAAAATGGGCATGTTGGGACTGATCAACGTATTAGCTATTGAGGGTGCATCGAAGAACATTCGCGTCAACGGCCTGGCTCCCAGTGCAGCCACGCGACTGATTGCCACCATTCCCGGCCGAGAAGACCTAGATCCGGAAAACCCCGATGCCGACGTGCACCCGAAACTCGTCACCCCGGCGGTGCTGCTGATGGCCGGCGAAAACGCACCGAATGGCAAGATTATTCAGGCTGGCGGCGGACGCTTCTCAACCTGCGCGGTATTCAATAATGCGGATCTTGAGCTCGGGATCGACGCTGAGTATGAGGATCTGCTGGAGCACAGCGAAGAACTGCTGGATATGAGTCATGCATTGGAGGGCTGGAATCGACAGCGCCGCAGTTAACAAACCGCTATCCACAGGCACAAAAAAAAGCCGGGCTGACCCGGCTTTTTTGTGCCACCGAGGCGCTAGAAGCCCAATAGCGTCGCGTACCGATCTCGGTGGTGGGCTTGATTGCCAAAGGTGGTCTCAAGCACTCGGGCGCGTTTGAGGTACAGGCCAGCATCAAATTCGTCCGTCATCCCGATACCGCCGTGAATCTGAATCAGTTGATTTGACATATCGAACAAAAATTCGCCGGTTTTCGCCTTGGACAACGCGCTCATCGCCGCCTCATCGTCGGCCCCTTGATCAATAGCGATCACACCGGCTTCCGCGCAGGAACGCGCCATTTCTTGCGCTGAGTAGAGCTCGGCAGCACGGTGCCCTAGGGCTTGGAACGAGCCAATCACCTTACCAAACTGTTTGCGGGTCTTGAGGTAGTCCAGAGTCATCTCAAAGCTGTAACAGCCCACGCCGAGCATCTCCATAGCTATGCCTGCGGCAGCTCTGTTCAGCACGGCTTCATACAGCTCGCCGGCTGGCATTGCGCCCAAGTAGGCCTCTGACGATACCGATACGCTGGACAACGTCACGCGAGCGTAGTCACGAGAATCTAAAGTGTGCATCGCTTGACGAGACAGCCCCTGAGCATCGGCTGGCACCAAAAACAACCCCACACTTCCTTCTTCGGTCCGGGCAGCGACGATCAATGCGGTTGCGCTCATCCCTTCTAGGACGAATGTCTTAGCACCATTGATGGTAAAACCATCGCCAGTGGCTTGAGCAGTGCTTTCTACGCGATCCCGCTGATGGCGTGACTGTTCGTCTACTGCCAGAGTGAGTATTTCGCTGCCGTCGACTATCTTCGGCAACCAGTGCTGCTTTTGCGCATCGCTGCCACCCAGATTAATTGCCGTCGCGCCCACGTAGGCCGAAGCAAACAGCGGCGAGGCGCACAGCTGCCGACCGAGTTGCTCCAAAATGACGCCAAAGGTCAGGTAACCAAGCTCCGAGCCACCGTAGCTCTCTGGCACTAAAATGCCCGTCCAGCCCATGTCGACCATGGCAGACCAAGCTTGAGGGTCAAAGCCCCCATCGCTGTTGCTGTTGCGGAACTCGCGGAACTTCTGCACGGGCAAATGGGTCTCTACCCAAGAGCTGGCTTGATCCTTCAGTATGGACTGTTCTTCTGTTAACGCTGCCATTGCCTATCCTTTTTGGGTGGTTTCGGGCAAACCCAAAACATTCTTGGAGATAATGTTGTTTTGCACTTCGTAGGAGCCGCCGTAAATCGACATGGCCTTACCTGACAGCCATTCACGCACGATGCCTAGTTCGTCTTCAGCAAAATCATCACCCGACCAGCCAACGCCCTGACTGCCCATAATTTCCAATGCCAGTTCCGCCTTATTCTGGGCCACTCGGGTATTCGAGTTCTTTAAAATGGATGCGGCGGCGCTCACTTCCACCCGACCCGCAGCTTCGTCAGTAATACGCTGGGCTGTCAGCTTGTGCGCGGCAGCGTCCATGTAATTTTTAACAACGCGCTGGCGCAGGTCACGATCTGCCAGCGCACCGGTCTCGTCCAAACCAACAAATCGCTGGGCTTTGACGTGCAGCGGCTCTGCATCGATCATGCTGACACCCCGCCCACCGGTTTGGCTTTGGCGTTCGTGCTGCAACAATCGTTTAACAACACTCCACCCGTCGTTGAGATTACCGAGTAAATCACCCTTCTCCGCACGTGCTTCCGTAAAGTACGTCTCGCAAAAAGGTGATGCGCCGGAGATTAAACGAATCGGGCGCGTCTCAACGCCATCTTGCTGCATCGGCAGCATCACGAAACTGATGCCGTCGCGTTTTCCTGCATCGGTGTCCGTGCGAACCAAGGCTCCGCACCATTGTGAAATGTGTGCGCCTGAGGTCCAAATCTTTTGGCCGTTTAATGCAAAGTAATCGCCTTTGTCCTCTGCCTTAGTCGACAGTGAAGCCAAATCAGAGCCGGCGTTTGGCTCAGACAGCCCCAAACACCAGCGGACTTCGCCGCTGGCAATGCCTTTCAGATGGCGCTCCTTTTGTTCATCAGTCCCATATTCCAACAGCGTTGGGCCCACCATGGTGACTCCCATGCCAGTCATATGAGGAATGGGGTTATAGGCTCCCGCCTCGAAAATCTCTTCACCGATAATATCGGCTTCACGATCGCTCAGACCGCCACCACCAAACTCCACCGGCCAGGTCGGGGCCCCCCAACCTTTTTCCGCCAGACGTTGGCGCCAAGTTTCCATTCCGGCTTTAATTTCATCGCTGGCTCTCGCACCGCTCTCGCCACCCGCTATACCGGCCAGATCCACACCGGCCAAGCTGGCTGGAAAATTCTCTTTCACACAGCCGCGGACGTCGTTGCGAAATCCGTCCAATTGTTATGCGTTGTCCATCTCTTCGATCCTTTCTCAACAAAAATTTCTATAGAAGATAAGCAAGATTTTAATAAATCAATCAAATTGCTTTCCGCCAGCTGCGCACATGGTGACAAGAGCCGTTGACTGACCACTTCGTTCAAGCTCATCCAGCGCCGTGCCGATCAGCATCGAGCCTGTCGCTCCGATCGGATGACCGAGCGCAATCGCACCGCCATTGACGTTAACCTTGGCGTGATCTACACCAAGATCGCGCATGAATTTCATGGGCACGACAGCAAACGCTTCGTTCACTTCAAACAGGTCAATATCATCGATGGTCATACCGGCCTTGCTCAACACCTTTTTCGCGGCATCGACAGGGGCATTCAAAATGTATTCTGGCGAGTGCCCCATATTCGCCATAGCGATGATGCGGGCGCGAGGTTTGAGGTCGTTCTTCTGAGCGTAGTCTGGCGACGCCATCACCAAGGCTCCGGCACCATCGACCACGCCTGACGAACTGCCTGCGTGATGGCGATGATCGACTACCAAGCCAGGCCAACGCTCTGCAACCATTTCTCGATAGGTTCGGCCGGAGTCAAAAAAGGGCATGTCCATTAAGCCTTCAAACGCCGGCTGCAGGCCCGCCAACGATTCTGCCGTGGTTTGTGGACGCGGGTATTCCTCTTGATCAAGTGCCAGCGTGCCGTCAGGGTTGTGCACGGCTACCAGCGACTTGTCGAACGCGCCCTCTCGCAACGCAAGTCCGGCCCGCCGCTGACTCTCTAATGAGAAAGCATCTAACTCCGCTCGGCTGAAATTTTCTTCCGTGGCGATAATGTCTGCGGATATGCCGACATTCAGCTGGGGATACAGTCGGCGCAGGTCTTCGTTACCCGCATCCAAGGGGAATGGCGGTGCTTCACTGCGAGTATAGGACATCATCTCAACACCACCGGCGACGATGAGGTCTTCCATCCCAGACATGATATTGGCGGCGGCCAGATTGACCGCTGTAATGCCACCGCCGCAAAAGCGATCCAGTGTGACCCCAGAAGCTTTGGTGGAAAAACCTGCATCCAGAGCCGCCATACGACCAACGCACGAACCCTGTTTCTGGAACTGGCTGCTACAGGACATAATGACGTCGTCAATTTCATCCGTTTTGAGATCGCTTCGCTCGGCCAGCGCCCTGAGCACCGTAGACAGTAACTTTTGCGGATGCACCTCCCACAGGGCGCCCTTCCCCTGTTTACCCACTCCACGCGGCGTTCGAGCTGCATCGATAATCCAAGCTTCGCTCATCAGATCCTCTCCTTTCCTTCCGGGGCGATAATTTTGCTGCATCGAGAACGGCGAGTCACGACTTGAACCTGACGGGATTTTAGGTTTTGCGAGACAAAAGTCGGCCACATAACCGCTATACTGGGAGCCAGATCGCCCCTCTTTCGATACGGATACCGCACAGATTCGGACCCGGTGATGACTGACTTCCTTTGGCAATCCACACCACTGATGGGCGCACTGGTTTTCGTGCTGGGAAGCTGCGTGGGCAGCTTTATCAACGTGGTGGCCTACCGCCTGCCCATTATGACCCAAGCCGATACCGACACGAGTCGTTTCAACTTGGCCTATCCGCCATCGCACTGCCCGTCTTGCGCCCACGTTATTATGCCGTGGCAAAACCTGCCGATTGTTGCCTACCTATGGTTGAAGGGAAGATCACGATGCTGCAACCAGCCAATTGCTTCTTCCTATCCGCTTACCGAACTGCTCACTGGTGCTGTGAGCGTCGTTATCTTCGTCCACCTGACCGCCGCGTTGGGGCCGCTGACCGAATTTTTGACGGCCCTTGCGGGTGCCTTGGGCCTGTTCTGGTGGCTTATCGCTATCATTACTACCAGTCGTCAGCACCCGGTAAGCGTTAGCCCTATGTGGCAAAGTTTACTCTGGCTGGGACTGCTGAGTAATCTCGACGGTCAGTATTGCCCTTTACCTGAGGCCATTGGCTCGGTATGCATCACTCTCGCCCTTGGCCGGTTGGCCCTGCACCGGGCAACTCAAAATCAGGATCGGATTCACCTCATCACTCAAGGGATCGCCGCGGGCCTCGCTTGGTTCGGCAGCGTCTTCTTGCTGCCATTAGCCCTCATCTTGCTGGGCGTTGGGACTGTAAAACGTGTTGTGAGTGTTTGGCGCAGCGCTGGCAGCGAAATTCCGATGAATCCCACGCTTCGGGACGATCAAAGCATCGTTGCTGCGGCCTTAGCCTTGTCATGGTTTGTTAGCGTTTGACGCAGCCGGGCGCCCTCGCGCTCGCCCGTCAGAAACCCGCGACCATCCAAAATCGAGCAGTGACCTGTCAGGCGGGGGCTTGTCGAATTATCCAGCGCCGCTTCCAACCTGGCGACCTCGATCCAATAACTCAAATCGTCCCGTTGAATTGTCACCGTGAAGTCAGCGTTGTTGGTTTGATTTGACGCTGGAAAGGTTGCTTCAAAAATCTCTGCAGACACGCTCATCGCCTGACTTCGCAGAGCGACGATACGGCCGCCAAATCCACCAACAAACTCGGCATGGTTTTGCGCCATGTCTAGCCGATACATGTGCTGCCAGCGCGATTCATGACTATCAACAACACACACAAGTTGTTCGGAGAAAACAGGCTGCACTGCAGGTCCACCTGATGCCGGCAAATCAGGCAGGCCGTCGTCAGGCACCTGTCCGCAACCCGCGCAGACCAAGAACAAGGCCGCTATCATTAGTACCCTCACAATGTCTCCTCGCCGGCCCCAAAAGTTTCCACGGCTACAATCTCCGCGCTCTGGCAACAAACAATACCGTCCATACCAGGGCATCAAGCACTCAATCGAATTCCATTCATACGGCCACTGAAAGTTTGCAAATAGGCCGCTCGACTCCAAAGCCAGAGCACGACGGCCAAAGCATAATAGCCTGAAGATCAAACACTGGGTCTACAGCTGAAGCCCACTACCGTCGTAATTGATGAACTGGCCGGTTCGCGCCATATTCAACTGCTCAAACCGCTGAGCCAGCGCCTCGGCGCTTTGTTCTACCGATAGGTGTGCATTGGCGCCACCCATATCCGTTCGCACCCAGCCCGGATGGTAGGCGGCTACCGCGATTCCCTCCTCGGCCAGTTCATGACTCAGGGTCACCATGATGTTATTCACTCCGGCCTTTGATGATCGATAGGCGTAGGCGTTGGCCGCATCATGCTGCTGACTGCCCATGTGCGACGAGATGATTGCGATACCAGCGCTATCGCTGCGCCGAAGATGCGGTAAAAAGGCCTGTACGGAAAATAGCGGGCCCGCGATATTGGTTGCGAGGACATCGGCAAAAGCTGCCATGGCCTGAGAAGTCAGCGCGTTTTCGCTGCCCCGCAGGCCGCTGTAACCATTCAGCACACCGGCGTTGCACACCAGCAGATCAAGACCACCCTCAACCGCGATGGATGCCTGTGTCAACGATTCAGCATCGGTCACGTCTAGACCAATAACACTGACGTTGTCCGCCGACCGCGCCAGCTGTTGCAGTGCCTCCGCCGAGTCAGGCTGACGGCAACCCGCGTAGATATGCTCGGCAGTTTTTGCAAGCAAATGCACCAGGGCCAGACCGACCCCGCGATTGGCACCGGTGATCAAAATACGATTTGGCATGTGAAAGCTCCTACTGCGTTTGTATGCGGCCGCGAATCAGATCGGCCATCCGTTCGGCCAGCATGATGGTCGGGGCATTCAAGTTACCGTTGGTGATGTGCGGGAAAATGGATGAATCGATAACTCGCAGACTCGATATGCCGTAAACACGGCCCTCAGGGTCAACGACTGCTTGCGAATCCTTACCCATGCGACACGTACCGCATGGGTGGTAGGCGCTCTCAGCATGGGATGCGACAAATGCATCGAGAGCCTCATCACTTGTAACCGCTGCACCCGGACTCAATTCGGCGCCGCGCAAATGATCCAGTGCAGGCTGCGCGAAAATTTCGCGGGCTTTGCGAATGGCAGCGCGAAACACCTGTCGGTCTTCTTCGTGACTCATGTAATTGAAGACAATCTTGGGTGGCTCGTCGAAACGTTTGCTACGGAGCGTAACTGCACCCCGACTCTTTGGCAGCATGGGTCCTACATGTACTTGAAATCCATGCCCACGAGCCTTCGCGGAGCCATCGTAGGACATGGCCGTAGGCAAAAAATGAAACTGAATATCCGGTTGTCCTTGGGTGTCATCACTGCGAATGAAGCCGCCAACCTCAAAGTGATTCGTCGCCCCCAGCCCTGATTGGGAGAGCAGCCATTGCACACCTATTTTCCCTCGTCCCAGCAAACCCAAATGCTTGTGCAAGGAGACCGGTAGAACACAAGTCTGCTGCACGTAAACTTCGAGATGATCCATCAGGTTCTGACCAACACCCCGCAAGTCATAGACTGGGTCGATGCCCACCGAGCGCAAATGTCCTGCGGGCCCGATCCCCGACAGCATCAACAGCTGAGGCGAGTTGATGGCACCGGCACTGAGCAGTACTTCGCGTTTCGCGGTAATACCCCATGTCTTGCCACGAACCCGAGCATCCACTCCCACCGCTCGACCTTCGTTCAGGCGGACGCGCTCCACACTCGTGTGAGTCAGAACCCGCAGGTTTGGCCGGTTGAGCGCGGGGCGCAGATAGGACCGAGAAGTCGAAGAACGTCGCCCCTGAGCAACGGTCATCGGCATGGGTCCAAAGCCCTCTTGCTGAGCGCCATTCAGATCGCCTGTGTACGGATAGCCGGCTTGTTCGGTGGCATGCAAAAACGCTCGGTATAGCGGATTCTTCATAGCCCCCGTAGTGGTGCCCAATGGCCCTTCGCCACCACGGTAGCTGTCTGCATTACGCCCCTCGTCGGCACACTGCGCCTTCTTAAAATACGGCAGCACCGATTCGTAATCCCAACCGTCGGCGCCCATGTCCGACCAACGATTGTAATCTTCGGCATTGCCGCGCACGTAGACCATGCCGTTGATCGATGATGATCCTCCCAGCACCCGCCCCCGCGGACACGCCAAGCGACGCTCGTTCATATGCGGCTCGGGCTCACTTTGATAGCACCAGTCAAACTTCGGCCGACCCATGGGCAGGTAAAACGCTGAGGGCATCGCGAGCATCCAGCTTCTATCCTCGCCGCCAGCCTCCAACAAAAGCACCGAGGTCTCAGGGTCTTCGCTTAGACGATTCGCCAGCACACATCCTGCGGAGCCTGCGCCAACAATCACGTAATCGGCGCTTAATCCTTCTACCGGCATAACAACAGCCTTACTGCAGTGGGACGAAGCTCGTTCGCCCTAGGTTAGACGTTGCACATCGATGTGCTGAACATTGAGGGAACTCAATTCATACTCGACAAAGCTCTTCACATAAGCCTCATCTTTCTCGGCTGCCAAGGCGCCCAAGGTCGTTGAAATCAGTGCTTCCAGCATACCCGCGACGTCAGCACCGTGGTCTGGAGCCTGCTCACTGAGCTTTGCGACAGTCTCCTTTGCTGCGCTCCATTTGGACATTGGCATCTCCTTTCACTTACCTTCGACGGCGCGTCAGTTTACGCGATTTTTTCTTTCGCTCCTGCGCACTGGTTCTCACTACCGGTGCAGGAGACCTCAATTAGCTGGGTTCTGAATCCAGCGCAAAAGCATCGTGCAGAGCGCGCACCGCGAGTTCCACGTAGCGCTCTGCGATAACCACAGATATTTTGATCTCAGAGGTGGAGATCATCTGGATATTAATATTCTCCAAAGCTAAGCGATCAAACACTTTCGTCGCCACCCCGGCATGCGACCTCATACCAACCCCAACCACGGAGACCTTGGCGATGGTATTGTCTCCTGTCACTTCGCGGGCCCCAATTTCCTCGGCCACGTCCGTGAGCAAGGTCATCGTCCCTTCATAATCTGACCGCTTTACTGTGAAGGTGAAATCGGTCATGCCGTCAACGCCGGTATTCTGCACGATCATATCGACTTCAATATTTTTCGCGCCCACAGGACCTAGAATTTTAGAGGCAATGCCGGGCAAATCCGGCACACCCGCGACGGTAATCTTCGCTTCGTCTACAGCATGCGCGATGCCGGATACTTCGGCTTGTTCCATTGATTCGTTCTCCAACGTAATTAACGTACCGGGCCCATCTACAAAGGTCGACATCACGCGCAAGGGCACTCGATATCGGCCAGCAAATTCCACGGAGCGTGGATGCAGCACCTTGGAGCCAAGACTCGCCAGCTCCAGCATTTCTTCAAAAGTAATTCTCTGCAGACGGCGAGCCCCTTCAACAATTCTGGGATCTGTGGTGTACACACCCTCAACGTCCGTACAGATTTCACATTCGTCCGCCTCCAACGCTGCGGCCAAGGCAACTGCTGAGGTATCGGAACCTCCACGGCCCAGCGTCGTGATTTCACCCAGCTCGTTTACGCCTTGAAAACCCGCAATCACAGGGACTACGCCATCAGCGATTTCTTTATGCAGCGACTGTGTGTCGATCCGTTCAATTCGCGCGCGGCCATGGGCGCTGTCCGTATGCAGCGCGATCTGATCGGCAAGAAAGGACTTAGCCGCAATGCCCCGCTTCAGCAGAGCAATACTCAGTAACGCGATGGTGACCTGTTCACCCGATGACGTGAGCACGTCCATTTCCCGGCGACTGGCACCTAGACCGCCCAGTTCATGACCCATACCAACCAGACGGTTGGTTTCTCCCGACATGGCCGAGACCACGACTGCGATCTGATGTCCCTGAGCTAGGTACCCTGCAACGCGGTCGGCTACTTGAGCAATGCGCTCAGTGCTCCCTACACTGGTGCCACCGTACTTTTGAACGATCAAAGCCATTTATCTTTCCAATCATTTGAGCCAAAAACCGACCGTGTATCGCGATTCAACACGAGTCGGAAAAAACGGAGCGTCACGCGGACAGCTTGGCCTCCGCCCAGTGGCGGGCAGCCTCCAATGCGTCAGCGACTGCTTCTGCGCGATCGCCGCCACCAGCACGCGCAAGATCCGAACGACCTCCGCCCTTGGCGCCGACCAAGGGTGCGATCGCCTGCATCAGTTCCGCCGCAGATATTCGTTCGGCCAATCCTTTGCTTACTGCAGCAACCAGCGCCACCTTGCCGTTATCAACGACGGCCAAAACCACGACGCCATCGCCCGGCAGTTGGGAACGCACCGTATCCAGTGTCTGCATCATGGATTTGTTGTCGCCCTCCACCTGAGCCGCCAAGAAATGCACGCCGTGGATGTCTTTCACTTGACTGCCTAAATCTGAGCTTTTATTGGCCGCCAATTGCTGGCCCAACTGCTCTACTTGGCGCGCCAAGTTTCGGTTTTCCGACACAAGCTGCTGTAATCGGTTGCCCAGTTCGCGACGACTCACTTTCAGCGTTCGAGCAATGTCTTCAAGCGTTTCTTGATCGTCCCGCACGGTTTGCAGTGCAGCGTCACCAGTCATCGCTTCGATGCGCCGGATACCCGCTGCAATTCCCGCCTCAGAGGCGATACGAAACAGTCCAATATCTCCAGTGCGGTCCACATGCGTGCCGCCGCACAACTCCATGGAAAATCCCTCGCCCATACTCAAAACGCGAACCTGATCGCCATACTTCTCCCCGAATAAAGCTGTGGCGCCACTCTCTAACGCTTCGTCGTAGCTCAATAGCTGAGTATCCACACCGGTGTTTAAGCGCACCTGCTGGTTTACGAGGTTCTCTATCTGCTCAAGCTGCACCGCTTCAACAACACCCGTGTGCGCAAAATCGAAACGTAACTTGTCCGCGTTAACCAAGGAGCCTTTCTGCTGTACGTGATCGCCTAACACCTGCCGTAACGCCGCGTGTAACAAATGCGTTGCGGAATGATTCGCTCGGGTTTTTGTTCGACTCGCCTCGTCCACCTCGGCGTGCAGGGTATCGCCGGGACTGATCGTGCCACTGAGCAGTTGACCGATGTGCAAAAATTGATCACCGCTGATTTGAGTGTCGGTCACCTGAAAACGCGCAGTATCGTTGCGTAGCAAGCCACAGTCCCCTGCCTGACCGCCGCTCTCGGCATAAAACGCAGTCTGATCCAGCACGATGACTCCGTTGGGGTTTGTCGCGTCTACAGCCGACACACTGTCGCCATCGCCGTTAAAAACAGCTAACACATTGGCCTTATTGCTCAGTTGTTCATAGCCGCAGAATGCAACTTTTTCTTTCACGCTGATTTTTTGACCAAGGCTGGTAGCGAAGCTTGTTGCAGCGCGCCCTCGCGCACGTTGGGCATCCATCGCCTCATCAAAGCCTGCCAGATCCACTTCCATGTTCAGCTCACGGGCCACATCCGCCGTGAGGTCTACCGGGAAGCCGTAAGTATCGTAAAGTTTGAACGCCACATCCCCCGGCAGGGTGGTTCCCGAAACGTCACCCAATTCTTTCTTCAGCAGCTCCATGCCCTGATTGAGGGTTTCGCTGAAGCGCGCTTCCTCATCCGCAAGTGCATGGGCTACCTGATCTGCTCGCTCCGCCAGCAGCGGGTAGGCGTCGCCCATTTCTTCGACCAGCACCGGCACAAGCTTGTGAAAAAACGGTTCTTTGATGTCAAGTTTATAGCCGTGGCGCAAACCTCGGCGGATGATACGACGCAGCACGTAGGCACGATCTTCGTTGCCGGGCAACACCCCATCAGCAATCAGAAAGGCACTGCTGCGAATATGATCCGCAATAACGCGAAGCGACGCCGTGTGCAAAATTTGTGCTTGATCAGAAATACCCGCGTGCTTACCTGCCTCTTGCATCAAGCGCGCAAACAAATCAATTTCGTAGTTGCTGTGCACACCCTGTAAGATCGCGGCCATCCGTTCCAAGCCCATGCCGGTATCCACACCCGGTTGCGGCAGCGCATCCATGCTGCCATCGGCGTTACGGTCGAACTGGGGGAAGACCAAATTCTGAAATTCGATGAATCGGTCACCGTCTTCGTCTGGCGAGCCCGGTGGCCCTCCTGCTACGGAAGGTCCATGATCGTAAAACAGTTCAGTACAGGGGCCGCACGGGCCGGTATCGCCCATGGTCCAAAAATTTTCTTCCAGGTCGATAATGCGTTCGTCAGCAATCCCAACTTTATCGCGCCAAATTTTGCGCGAGTCATCGTCGGTAGGGTGCACGGTGATCAAAATCTTGCTGGTATCTAGACCCACCACATCGGTAGCGAATTCCCAAGCCCAAGTGATGGTCTCTTCCTTGAAGTAGTCACCAAAACTGAAGTTGCCCATCATTTCGAAAAAGGTGTGATGACGCGCCGTATAACCTACGTTCTCAAGATCGTTATGTTTGCCTCCGGCGCGAACACACCGCTGCGCCGAAGTCGCACGAGTGTAGCCCGGATCGGACTTACCGAGGAGCGGGTCCTTGAACTGATTCATTCCTGCATTAGTAAACAGCAGCGTGGGATCGTTGTTCGGCACCAACGACCCAGAGGGGACGATTCGGTGGCCTTTAGACTCATAGAATTTGAGGAACGCATGTCGTAAATCTGCAGTTTTCATCGTGAGGAATCTGGCCACCAAAAGAGCGCGAATGATAGATCATTCGGATGGTTTTTGGCAGGACCGCGAAGGGTCCTGATACGACTTCGCACCACGCTCCTGACGCTACCGTGTGCTCGCCCCATAGCGGGGCTTAATCATCGCTCTCCTGCCGGTTGGACAAGCCGATTTTGATCGCGCGGGACGCAACTGCCCCGGAAAAACCGCGTCTCGCTAGAAACCGCGCCAGACGCCCGCGTTCCTTTTGCTCTCGCTGCCACGCCTCGCGGCGTTCATCGGCGCTGGGAGCTTCATCACACCCCGCGTGTTCTGCATAGTCTGCCTCTTCATCCGATACAGGCCGTTGATCGAACAGGGTACTTCGAGGCCGGTCCTTGAGCGTTTTCTTTTCTACTTGCGCAACGGCGTATTCCAGCCAGCGACCTTCATAGGGCTGGAGCAATGCATCAATCAAATCGGAATCCAGTCCGTTTTGCTCCAATTCGCGAACAATAAACGCCGGGCCATAGCCGCGGGCGACCCGTGACCGGCAAAACGCCTCGCCATAGCGGGTATTGCACACGTAGCCTTGCGACTGCATCTGTGCGACCACGTCAGCGACAACTTCCGGCGCAAACCGACGCTCCAGCTTGTTCGAGAGTTCTTTCACGCTGTATTCGCGACCAGCCAGCAACCGGGTCGCGGCAGCAAAGCACTTTGCTTCGCTGCCTTGATCACTGCTGCTCAGACGGCTTGCTTTGTTTCCGTTGGGGCCGCCTTGGTGACCGCCTTCGGAGCTACCGCTCTCTTCCCTGAAGAAGCCATCGCTGTGTTGGCCTGTCATTCGCTGTTCGGTTTCGCAGAACCTCTCACCCCTGCGCCCAACCGCGTTACTGGTCCCCGAAGCCGCTGTCGCCAGGCACTGCATCGCCTGCATCAGCGATTTCCTCGACATTTTGGCTCTCTCCGCCTAGTCCGGGCATCAGCTGCTGGCGAATGCGACCTTCAATCTCCTCTTTAAGCTCGGGATGATCGTCAAGGAAGTCCGCTGCGTTCTTACGACCCTGACCAATTCGTTCGCCGTTGTAGGAGTACCAGGCCCCGGACTTTTCGACCATGTTATGCTCGACACCCAGCTCCAAAATCTCGCCGGTTCGGTGAATACCCTGACCATAGAGAATCTGGAATTCTGTCTGGCGAAATGGCGGGGCCACTTTGTTCTTCACTACTTTCACCCGGGTTTCGTTGCCCACGACCTCGTCGCCATTCTTCACCGCGCCGATTCGGCGGATGTCCAGTCGCACCGATGAGTAAAACTTGAGGGCGTTACCACCGGTTGTGGTTTCCGGGGAGCCGAACATCACGCCGATTTTCATTCGGATCTGATTGATAAAGATCACCAGGGTATTTGACTGCTTAATGTTGCCCGTCATCTTTCTCAGCGCCTGACTCATCAGTCTCGCCTGCAACCCCACATGGCTATCTCCCATGTCACCCTCGATTTCGGCTCGAGGCGTCAGCGCAGCGACGGAGTCAACGATGATGACATCGACTGCCGCAGAGCGGACCAGCATGTCACAGATTTCCAGTGCCTGCTCTCCAGTGTCCGGCTGGGAAACCAGCATATCGTCTGTATTCACACCCAACGCCTGAGCGTACATAGGATCCAAAGCATGCTCCGCATCGATAAACGCGCAGGTGCCGCCGGCTTTCTGTGCCTCCGCAATCACCTGCAGCGTCAGGGTTGTTTTACCCGAGGACTCTGGACCATAGATTTCAACCACGCGCCCTTGCGGTAAGCCGCCAATACCTAGAGCAACATCAAGACCCAGAGAACCCGTAGAAATGGACGGTACCTTCACTAACTCTTTGTCGCCCAAGCGCATCATTGAGCCTTTGCCAAACTGGCGTTCAATTTGCGCCAGCGCAGCACTCAGCGCCCGTTCTTTTTCAGGGCTGCTTTTATCTGCACTTATGCTGGCGGACTTAATGCTTTCTTTAGCCATTGTCTTTCCTCTCTCTGTCTGTTGAGCTGTTGAGCCTGTGCTCTCGTCTTTAATTATGTGCTTTCGCTTTTCGTTTTGTGCTTACGCTTTTCGTTTTGTGCTTAAGCTTTTCGTTTTGTGTTTTCGTCTTTGGTTCTGTGTTCAGCTGTTTGGCACTGTGCCCAGCAGGCTGCAGCGTCGATGTTCAGCGACGCTTCGCAGCGGTTACGGCGGATACTGTATATCCGTTCAGTAGTGCTCGCAAGAGGCACCAACAACATTTCGTCACCCAAATCGGCCCTTACTTTGCGCGACCTCGCGCTTGTGAGCGAACTCAGCGCCGCCCAGCGGATACGTAAGATCACAAAACTCCGTGATCCCTGTTGACGATTATTTGCCCACTGTAGTTCACTGACCGACCCTAGGGGCTTTTACTACTTTCGCGGGACCACTATGCCTTCCAACCCACCGTCGTCTAGCCCGGCTGCCTCCAATCCGCCCCCAGAGGATGCCACCAAGATGACGCCAATGATGCAGCAATACTTAGGTATTAAGGCCGACCATCCTGACGCGCTATTGTTTTACCGCATGGGTGACTTTTATGAGCTTTTTTTCGACGATGCAAAAGTCGCCTCCGACCTGCTGGATATAACGCTGACCGCTCGGGGACACACCGGCACAGAACCCATTCCTATGTGCGGTGTTCCCTACCACTCGGCAGACGGTTACTTAGCTCGGTTAGTCAAATTAGGACGCAGCGTCGCAATCTGCGAGCAAATCGGTGACCCCGCGACCAGCAAAGGCCCTGTCGAAAGACAGGTTCAGCGCATTGTCACCCCCGGGACCCTGACCGATGACGCGTTATTGGAAACCAAAACCGACAGTGCGA
Source organism: Gammaproteobacteria bacterium (assembly GCA_012269545.1). Classification (GTDB taxonomy): domain Bacteria; phylum Pseudomonadota; class Gammaproteobacteria; order Pseudomonadales; family Azotimanducaceae; genus UBA4421. The sequence goes on from JAAXKB010000037.1 coordinate 114,448, forward strand.
TCGCGGCAATCTTTTTTTCCGGCGAAACCGTCGGCTTGGCCCTGCTCAACCTTTCCTCAGCACAACTACAGCTGCAGCAATTACGCTCTCCAGACGCCCTGCTTGATGCCATTACCGCCATGCGACCGGCAGAGATTTTGCTGCCCCTCAGCCACGCAAGTCATTGGCAGCAGCCGTTATCAAGTTTCGCTGCCGTTACGTGTGTGGACGAGGCCCGCTTTAAACCGCAACAGGCTGCCGCACTGCTCAGCCAGCATTTCAATCACGACGTGCCCAGAGTTGCCGGCCTAGGCCCCGACTCTCCTTGCCTGATTGCGGGCGAAGCTGCGCTTGCGTACGCCAAAGGCACCCAGTGTCAGGACTTGAGCTTTCTACAGACCATATCGGTGAAGGAAGATCAGCAATACATCGGTATGGATGCCCAATCCCGGCGCAATCTGGAAATCGACGTCCGCAGTAACGGCGCCACAGACCACACCCTGCTGAGCCTCATGGACTCAACCGTCACTCCCATGGGCGGTCGACTGCTGCAGCGTTGGCTACACGAGCCTTTACAGGACACCCGTCAGGTGATGCAGCGTCAACAGTGGGTTAGCGATGCGCTGGACGCTCGGGCCACCGAGGAGATTCGCGGGCAAATCAAGCCCGTTGGTGACCTTGAGCGTATCTTAACCCGCATCAACTTGGGCTCAGCATCGCCCCGCGATATTGGCAAACTTCGAGACGCATTGGGGTTGCTGCCGCAGATCAAAGCCGAATTGGCCGAACTCCCCGGCGAGCTCAACCAACAGTTGATCGAAGCATTAGGCGACTTCACCACACTGCACGCAGAACTGGTCACAACCTTGGTGGAAGATCCACCGGTTACTCTTCGCGAGGGCGGCGTTTTCGCCCAAGGATTCAACGAGGAACTTGACCAGTTGCGCCGTGTTACATCGCACTCGGCCAACTGGCTGGCGGACCTAGAGCGAGACGAGCGCGAACGCACCGGCATTGCGTCATTAAAAGTCGGCTACAACCGCGTACACGGTTATTACATTGAAACCTCAAAATCGGCCAAGGACGACGTGCCTGAAGAGTACATCCGCCGCCAAACGCTAAAAAATGCCGAACGCTATATTACGCCGGCGCTTAAAGCCTTTGAGGAAGATGCGTTACGCAGCCAGGGCAGGTCTCTGCAGCTCGAACGGACTTTGTTCGGTGATCTCTTAATCCAGCTGGCCGGTAAAGCCTCTGCTCTGCGAGCGGCGTCCGATGCAATCGCTCAAACCGATGTGCTTGCCTGCCTTGCCGAGCGCGCATACAACCTCGGTTTCAATGCCCCCACCTTTACTGAGCAGCGCGGGGTTCACATTGAGCAGGGCTGGCATCCGGTGGTTAAAAACAGCTCCAATGACGCCTTTATCTCGAATGACCTGACGCTTGCACCGCAGCAGAGTATGTTGATCGTGACGGGACCGAATATGGGTGGCAAATCCACTTATATGCGGCAAACCGCCTTAATTTGCCTGCTGGCCTATATTGGTAGCTATGTCCCAGCTGCTGCCGCCCACCTTGGCCCTATTGATCGGATTTTCACCCGCATTGGCGCTGCTGATGACCTGACGAGTGGTCGTTCAACCTTCATGGTGGAGATGACCGAGACAGCACACATTTTGCACAATGCCAGCGCCAACAGCCTCGTGCTGCTGGATGAGATTGGTCGCGGGACCAGCACCTATGATGGTCTCGCTCTCGCTTGGGCATGCGCGCAAAATCTGGCCGAGCAAAGTCACGCGCTGACACTGTTCGCTACCCATTATTTTGAACTGACCAGCCTGCCATCACGTTGCCCCAACGTTGGCAATATCCACTTGAGCGCCAAGGAGCACAGGGGCGACATCGTCTTTCTGTATCAAGTGCAAGCCGGCGCTGCGAGCCAAAGCTACGGTATTCAGGTAGCCAAGCTGGCTGGCGTGCCGAAAAATGTGCTCGACATTGCGCGCGCGCAGCTGCGTGGCTTTGAGCAAAACGCTCTGCGCGGCGAAGCTGCCCTCAGCGGTCAATCCGATCTCTTCGTCGCAGGCTATGACGCCGATCCTGCCTCCCTCGCGGACGCAGACGACAGTGCCCGGCAGGAGACCGCTACAGCCCTCATTGACGAACTGAAAAGCCTCGACGTCGACGAGCTGTCGCCCCGTCAAGCATTGGACGTTTTGGATCGCTTGAAGCAGCTTGCGGATGAAGATTTTCCAAGCGACTAGACAGTACCAAGCCATTCGTTAAACTACCGCGCTTTTATCCACCGCCTCTGGCAGTTAAGGAATTCAAATGACATTCATCGTTGGTGAGGACTGCATTAAGTGCAAGCACACGGACTGTGTCGAAGTCTGTCCGGTCGATTGCTTCTACGAAGGCCCCAACATGTTGGTGATTCATCCGGATGAATGTATTGACTGCGCCTTGTGTGAGCCGGAGTGCCCGGTCGACGCGATTTTCGCCGATGACGAAGTGCCTGAGGATCAACTGGTCTTTGTCGAGCTCAATGCCGAACTGGCAGAACTGTGGCCTAACATTACCGAAATCAAAGATTCTCCAGCGGACGCCAAAGAATGGGAGGGTAAACCGGGCAAGCTTGCCCTGCTGGAACGCTAACAGGCCTTTGACATCAACGAATCAGGGTTTGCGGATCGATGGGCATGCCCTTGCGTCGAAGCTCGAAATGCAGTGTCTGACCCACGCCCGGTCTGGGTAGGATTTCAGCTATGACCATACCGCCGTTAATCCGCTGCTGCTCCGCCACCAACATTTTGCCGTTAAAGCTGTAGGCGCTTAGCAATTCGCTGGAGTGCTTGACGATCACCAAGCGTTCGAAACCTGCGATGCCGTTGCCTGCATAAACCACCTCTCCGTTACGCGTGTTGCGCACTCTTGCTCTTGACGATATCGCGTAATCCAAGCCTTTGTTGTTTTTTCCAAACAGCGCAGTGGGTTTTTGCGGCAGCGGCTGATACCAAGTTTTTGCACCTTGACCTGCCGGTTTCGGCGCTGACTTTGTTGCCGACCGCGGCGGCTCTGACCGGCGCGCAACCGACGGTTTTGCTGGCTTTGGCGTTGCGACCTGTGGCTTTGGTGCTGCCTTAGGTTTGCCGGGAGCCTTGGCCACCGTCGCCGTCGCTCGCTTTTGTTGCAGCGTGGGGACATTCTTCTCCTTCAACCCCAGTACTTGGCCGGGATAAATCGTATACGGCGGACCAATTTTATTCGCTGCAGCGAGACGGCGATAATCCAAGTCGAAACGCCAAGCGATGGAATACAGCGTATCGCCGCGCACCACTGTGTAGGTGGTTTGATTGGGCTTGCCCACTGAGCGATCGGTTACCACCGGCGATCCAGGCGCGATACAGCCCGCCAAGCAAACGCTCAGGGATAACACACTCATCCATCGACACACGCTGACAAACTTTCTTGCCATCACCGCCGGGCGAATCTGGACAGCAGCCATACGCTGAACCCCCCCGCACTTCCGGCAAGCACTGCGAGCAGCACAAATGCCTCCCCACCTTCCAGCGCATACTCATTTGGCCAGCGCAAATAAGGAAACAATTCGCTCGCACGGTGTTGTTGGCTGGCACCAAGGGTTTGCCAAGGCCAGAGCTTCACCAAGGCCGTTGACATAAAACCCGTCAACAGTGCTAACAGCGCATCGTGATAACGATGCAGCAACCACCCCAATACCCTAGTGAAAAGCAGCAATCCGCTAGCACAGCCACAAGCCAACACCGTCAAAAACCGCCAGTCCAACGCATTAACCGCAGCAATCACGTCGGTATAAAGGCCCAGCAAGAGCAGTACGAAGCTGCCGGAGATACCGGGCAAAATCCACGCACAAACTGCCACCATGCCTGCGAAAAATAGCGCCGTCAGAGAGCCGGAAAAATCTTGCGGGGGCAGACTGAGAAACCCAAAGCCCAAAACCAGACCCAAGCCGCCAAAGACCAAGAGGTTACGGAACCTGCGAGCGACGCCGATTTGATAGACAGATACGGCAATGACACCGAAGAAAAACGCCCAAAGCACAGGGGCCGCGGCTTCGAGCATGAAGCCGATCAGGCGTGCGAAAATCAGAATTCCTGCGCCCATGCCTGCTGCCAACGTCGTCAAGAAACCCAATTGGTGGTGCTGCCAGAAACGTGACGGATGCCTCAGCATGGTCAGCGATCCGGGCCCAAAGGATGCCAGCGCGCCGACCAGACGGTAGTAGATGCCGCTGATAAAGGCGATGGTGCCGCCGGAAACACCGGGCACCAGTTCCGCCAAACCCATAAGCACGCCGCGCAAAAAAACGCTTCGAGTCGAGTCCGATTGGCTTAGGTCGTCGGTTTTTGACATGGCTTACTCAAACTCTCTTTCCCGTTGCCGCTCCGCGCTTCCCCACCGTTGCGACTCAAGCTTGTGCGTCAGTATGCCGGTTCGTTTTGGCGCAAGAATCGGTGACGGACAATGTGGATACTAGTGTGTAGCCGTACCATTGACCAAGGGAACGAAGTGTACGGCTTCCAGTATCGTTTCGGTCAGTCCATCATCGGTTCGATCAATCACCTTCAGCAATTGGGACTGATCGGTTCCTACCGGAACAACCATTCGCCCGCCAACGGCAAGTTGCTCCATCAGTGCAGCCGGTATCTCGGGCGGTGCGGCGGTAACCAATATGCCATCGAATGGAGCATTTTCCGGCCATCCGGCGTAGCCATCCCCATAGCGCACCCTGACATTGCGCAACTTCATCGCTGCAAGACGCTCCTGAGCCCGGGGTACAAGGGCTTTGATGCGCTCGATGCTGAACAAGCGTTGACACAGGCAGGCTAAGATGGCCGTTTGATAACCCGAGCCTGTGCCTACTTCCAAGACTCGCTCCCGAGGTTGAACATTCAGCAACTGGCTCATCAGAGCAACGATAAAGGGCTGGGAAATGGTTTGTCCGTGACCGATGGGCAGAGAGGAGTCTTCGTAGGCGCGATGACTCCATGCCTCGTCGATAAAAATGTGTCGCGGCACGCTGCCCATGAGCTGCAGCACCGCTTCATCCTCGATGCCCTGCTCGCGCAAACGCGCCACCAGACGATCCCGTGTGCGCTGCGAGGTCATGCCGATACCCTGGAGATCGAACTGGCTCATTAATCTGGCTCCAAACTCATATCTTGCAGAGCAAACCACTGCCCTAGCATTACCGTCGCATAAGCGCCAACGGGCAAACAAAACGAGACCGCCAAGGTCTCATTTGACAGGTCTTGCTCACAGCACACTGCCCATGGCTGGACCATCAACCTGCGTTCACCTCGATCGACCCCCGCGTGCTCCAAAGCTTCGCAAACCGCGCCCAAGGACTGCTTCTGGTCAGGGGTTTTGATGGTTTCAAAACTGCGTTGCTGGCGCTGCAAGGCATCGCCCGAACAACTGTCTCGTCCCCGTCCCCAAAGCGGCCCCATGGGAATGGACGCAGCGTGGCCCTCACCCGGATCAATCACGTCGCCATCAAGACAGGTGCGCCAACTGCCATCTGCCACCCGCTGAGCCAAGAGCTCGTTGAACACCCAGCTGCGCAGCACAGACAGATGCCAGCCTCTTTGTTGACGGCTGACCCTGCGCGCGACGCGTCTGTCTCGCCGATGATTCAGCCAATGTAACGCATCGCCGAGGTTGTGCCGGCCAAAACGCTGAGGACCGAAATAGTTTGGAAAACCCATTTCAATAGATTGGGTTAAGGCTGTGGTGTCGATAGGCTGCGCCACGGCTCTTAGCAGAATTTGAAAGCGGTTCGCTTGATGCTCTCCCCGGCGCAGCTTACGCTGGTGGCGGTGCCAAGCCAAAACTTTGATGCGCTCGTCACCCTCGGCGCGCTCAAGCCTAGGCATGTCTGCCGGTTCTTCAAGGCTGGGCAGGCGTACGCTAAACCACTGTCGAGTCACTGCGTGTTTGTCTTTCATGCCGGCGTAGCCAACGTCCAGCTGGGACACATCAAACTGCTTCGCCAGCCAGGCGGCGACTGGGGCCGTGCTTAAACAGCGCTTTTCGATAAAGAAGTAGCCGTGCTCACCCTCACCGGTAAAGCCTGCATCGAATTCTTCGGTGACCTGCCAATCTTCCGGTTTGACCTTCATCTGGGCCTGAAATTTGGTGGCCTTCGGAGGATACAGCGGGGGTCTGTCGACCGCCTGACCAGTTTTTACCGCCATCAGTCTTGGGCTTCCGGAATAAGGTAAAATACCTCGCCTTCGCGGACCATGCCCAACTCGCTGCGCGCTCTGGCTTCAAACGCCGCGGAATCGTTCTTTAGCGCCATGACTTCGGCAGTCATTTTCACGTTGCGTACGGTCAGGGCTTCTGTTCGCTGCTGCTGCTCGGCTTGGCGCGCAGCTAAGGCTTTACGCTCAAAGTAACCCGATTGTCCAAACCAGATCTGCTGCTGCAAGGCGAGTAGAATGACAACTAAGATGCCGATGGCGATTTTCATGGTGTCCCTACCCTCACCGTCTGCTTAGCCTTGTGCAAAAATCGCACTGCGCCCCGGGTATGACGCACTGCTTCCCAAAGCCGCTTCAATCCGCAGCAGTTGGTTGTACTTGGCTACCCGATCAGAGCGACACAGAGACCCGGTCTTAATTTGGCCGGCTCCGGTGCCCACAGCCAGATCCGCGATGGTCGTATCTTCAGTTTCGCCGGATCGGTGCGATATCACATTCGTGTAGCCCGCCTGCTTCGCCATGTTGATGGCTTGCAACGTCTCGGTCAGCGTTCCGATTTGATTGAATTTGATCAAAATGGAGTTGGCGACGGCCTGTTCAATTCCTCGCTGTAAAATTTTCGTATTGGTGACGAACAAGTCGTCACCAACAAGCTGCACGGTGTCGCCTATCCGCTCCGTCAGAGCCTTCCAGCCGGCCCAATCCGCCTCATCCATGCCATCCTCCACAGACACAATAGGGAAGTCATCGCAAAGCTTGGCCAAGTAACTGACAAACCCTTCTGAGTCGTACCGCTTGTCCTCACCGGACAACTCATAGGCACCGTCGACGAAAAACTCTGAAGCAGCACAATCAAGGGCTAAGGTGACGTCATCGCCAAGGCGATAACCTGCATTAGCAACCGCCTGCTCAATGACTTCCAGCGCCTGCGCATTGGACGCCAGATTTGGGGCAAAACCGCCCTCATCTCCCACCGCGGTGGACAGTCCCATACCTTGGAGAACGGCTTTTAGGTGGTGAAAAATCTCCACGCCGCAGCGCAGGGCCTCGCGAAAAGATCCCATGCCAACGGGCTGAACCATAAACTCCTGAATATCGACGTTGTTATCCGCGTGGGCACCGCCGTTGAGAATATTCATCATGGGAACCGGCATGCTCATCGCACCCCCGCCAGCCAATTCATTAATGTGAGCATACAAGGGTCGCCGCTGACTGCGGGCAGCCGCCTTAGCCGCTGCAAGGGATACAGCCAATATGGCGTTAGCGCCCAACCTGGCTTTGTTTTCCGTACCGTCCAGGTTCAGAAGCCTGGCATCAAGGTCAAGCTGATGACCACCATCAATTCCTTGCAGCGCTGAGCAAATTTCGCCGTTGACGAACGCGACAGCTTTTTCAACACCCTTGCCCTGATATCGCTGGGGATCTCCATCACGTAGCTCCAGAGCTTCGCGGCTGCCTGTCGATGCGCCTGATGGTGCTGCCGCTTGGCCCTCACTGCCATCTTCGGTGCGCACAACGGCTTCAATGGTTGGGTTTCCTCGCGAATCGAGAATTTCCCGAGCAAATACATCAGCGATCTTTGCGTTCATAAACTTTGCGTTCTCCTCTCAGGCTTTGGGTTGTTAACTGACCTGATCTTCCAATCTCGGGGACGCCTTCACTGTGGCATCGATGGCCTGTAGCTGTTGCAACAGCTGACCGACAAGCGACAGAGGCCAGGAGTTCGGGCCATCGGACTTCGCCTCGGCAGGATTGGGGTGGCACTCCATAAACAGCCCATCGATACCCGCTGCTACAGCAGCTCGCGCTAGTACCGGCACCATCTCTCGCTGGCCGCCGGATGTGCTGCCTTGTCCGCCCGGCATCTGTACCGAGTGGGTGGCGTCATAGACCACTGGGCATTGGGTCTGCCGCATGAGGGATAGCGACCGCATGTCAGACACCAGATTGTTGTAACCAAAGCTGGCACCGCGCTCGCAGACCATCACCTGTTTGTTGCCGGTAGAAAGTGCTTTTTTGGCAACGTGGATCATGTCCAGTGGCGCCAAAAACTGACCTTTTTTGATGTTCACCGGAATGCCCTGCTCACAGACCCGCACGATGAAATTCGTTTGCCGACAAAGAAATGCCGGGGTCTGCATCACGTCCACGACGCTCGCCACTTCATCCAAGGGCGTGTCTTCGTGGACATCGGTTAAAACCGGCATTTGCAGCTGAGTTTTCACCTTCTGCAAAATTCTCAGGCCTTCTTCAATCCCGGGTCCGCGATAGCTGTCGATAGACGATCTGTTTGCCTTATCAAAGGAGCTTTTGAAGATTACGCCAACGCCCAAATCGTCACCGACCTGCTTCAGAGTCTCCGCCGTGCTCATGATCAAACTCTCGGTTTCGATCACGCACGGGCCTGCGATCACAAACAAGGGTTGCCCATCACCCACGGTCATATGTCCTAGCTGCATGCTTTTACTCTTTTATCCGATTTAGTCACATTCGGTCCCGATGGTTGCACTACATCAAACCGCTGTTACTGGTTTTCCGCAACACCTGCATAAGCCAAGCCAGCCTCGATAAACCCTGTGAACAAAGGGTGCCCGCGCCGAGGCGATGAGGTGAATTCTGGGTGGAACTGGCACGCTAAGAACCAAGGGTGGTCTTCCAGCTCTATCATTTCGACCAGTTCACCGTCTTCCGAGCGTCCGCCGACAACCAAACCGCTTTGGATCAGCTGCTCCGCATAGTGGATATTCACCTCATAGCGATGACGGTGACGCTCATGCACGACCCTGCTGCCATATACCCGCTCGGCCAAACTGCCCTGATTAAGCACACAGGCTTGCTCGCCCAAACGCATGGTACCGCCCAAGTCGCCGCTCTGTGATCTGCGTTCTACCCGACCGGTGAGATCGGTCCACTCGGTGATTAAGGCAATCACCGGATGCGGCGCGTGCTCGTCTACTTCGGTGGTGTGGGCTCCGTCCAGCTTGGCGCAGTGCCTTGCAAAATCGATCACGGCGGCATGCAAACCGTAACAGATGCCCAGATAGGGCACCTTGTTCTCTCGAGCGTAGCCCGCAGCGAGAATTTTGCCTTCAAAGCCGCGACCACCGAAACCACCCGGCACCAAAACTGCGGCAGCGCCATCCAGCAGGCTGGTACCCGCTGACTCCAGCTCCTCAGCGTCGACATAATCAATATGAATCTTGGTCTCGGTCTGAATGCCGGCATGGGTAATGGCTTCGATCAGCGACTTATAGGCATCGAGCAATTCAAGATACTTACCCACAAAGGCTATCTTGACCTCTCGCTTCGGTGCCAGCTGTGCGTCAACCACGCGCTGCCAGTCACTCAGATCGGCTTCCGCGCATTCAAGCTGCAATTGCTCGACCACGTAGGCATCGAGTCCCTGCTTGTGCAGTTCTATCGGTCCCTGATAAATCGTGTCGATATCCCGCATGCCAACGACACCACGTTCCTCAACATTGGTGAACAGCGCGATTTTACTGCGCTGTGACTCCGGGATTGGCGCTTCTGAGCGGCACACTAAAATATCCGGCTGCAAGCCTATGGAGCGCAGCTCTTTCACCGAGTGCTGGGTGGGCTTAGTTTTAATCTCTCCGGCTTTGCGCAAGAAAGGCACAAGGGTCAGATGGATGAAGAGCGAGCGCGACCGCCCAACCTCCATGCGTAATTGACGAATGGCTTCCAAAAAGGGCTGCGACTCGATGTCGCCCACCGTGCCACCAACTTCTACAATGAGGACATCTATATCATCCGCCACCAAACGGGTGCGGCGTTTAATTTCGTCCGTGACGTGAGGGATCACCTGAACGGTGCCTCCTAAGTACTCGCCTTTCCGTTCACGGCGCAGCACTTCAGCGTAGACACTGCCGGTGGTGAAGTTATTGTTGCGGCTCATGCGAGCGTTAGAAAAACGCTCGTAATGCCCCAAGTCCAAATCAGTTTCCGCGCCATCGGCTGTGACAAATACTTCGCCGTGCTGCGTTGGGCTCATCGTGCCGGGATCCACATTGATGTAGGGATCCATTTTGAGCACATTGACCTTCAGCTGTCGGGACTCAAGCTGGGCTGCCAGCGAAGCTGTCAGTATCCCTTTCCCCAAGGAAGAAACAACGCCACCGGTTACAAAAATATATCGCGTCATTGGACCCCATCTTTCGCCGCATGCTGCGAGCCTGTTTAGCCGCTTGCCGCCAGCGTGACTACAAAAAGTTGCCACTGGGCACAGTTAGCACTCGTCTTTGAGCATCAAGAAACTGGGCAAGATGGACCGATAATTTAGCAGTTCACCTCGCCAACCTCAATCGTCCTGATGCACTTAGGCGCGGTTTCAGCAGATTAATTCAGTCACTGTTGGGCGCACTTCGGACCACGCAATACTTGCAGGTCTGGACAGCTGACAATTGTGTATCGGCGCGCTGCCAAATCTGCGGAATACAAAACAGCCCGATGTCGTCCCACAGCAAGGGGTATTGCCCCCGCCGCCAAGGCGGAATGCCAGCAAGCTGAAAGCGTCGCTTCAGTCGATCTGCGACACCGGCCGGGAGTGCATTCAGCGAATCTCGACAGGTCACCCTGAGGCCGCCAACATACGCAACGGCGTCGACCTCGCCGGCGGTCGCCGGTGCCAGATCCAGTTTGTATTTGTTCCATAGCACTTGCATCGGCACCGTCGCAGAAATCTCAGACAGCCCTTTCTCACCAGATTCAGACACCGGCTCGAAGTACAGTTTGTCCCGCCAAATACGCAGACAAGCCGAGCCAAGGTCGAGATAGCCTCGATCAGAATCCTGCCGCTGGCGCAGCAACTCGTGTAATGCAGCGTCGGAAACACCAAATTGACCGCGATGGGCCAAGTACCCGCGCAACCAGACAACGGCAAGCTCGGTGGCCTGAGGAATCTGCTGAAAGGGGGTCTCGTCACCCGCTTGCCCCACATAATGCATCAACAGCGCCCGCTGGGCCGATAGATCGTCCACGGATCGCTGCACCCCGTGAGCATAGCTTGGCCACCGCTGACGAACCTGGGGTAATACTTGGGTACGTAAAAAATTACGGTCAAGCATCGTGTCGCTGTTACTTGGATCATCAACCCAAGCAACATGATGCGCACGGAGATAATCCACTAATCGACTTTTGTGTTGTGCCAGAAACGGCCGAATAAAAAGACCCGGACCCAGCGGCCCATGCCTTCGCATAGGCAGCATCCCCCTGCCTTGGAATATTCTCATGAGTACGGTTTCAACTTGATCCTGACCGTGATGCGCAAGCATCAGCACATCTCCCGACTCCATGTGCCGGGCGAAAAATTCGTAGCGCACACGACGAGCGGCGGCCTCCAGATTACCCTTCGTATCTACGCTCAGGGTTTGAAGAGTAAACGGCACCTCCAGCTCCCGACAAAGTTGTTGGCAATGGTCGGCCCAACTCTGGGCGTTAGGGTGCAATTGATGATTTGCGTGCAGCGCATGGATACGATACTGCTGACCTAGGTGGCGCTTGAGGCAATGCAGTAATGCACAGGAATCGGCACCGCCACTTAAGCCAACCAGGATCCGGCCGGACGCCTCTACCTCACGTGACTTCAAAACCTCTTTAGCCTGCGCAAGCGCCCGGTCTATGTCTTTGAATAATTCTACGAACATTATATAAGTCGTTGATTATATGATTTTTAGTAGGTCAGCTTTACGTGGTCTTGGCCAAATTCCCGAGTCAAGGATTGCAGCAGATCATCGCTGGCTTGTACGCGCCACGGCTCTCCCAGCACAATTCTCGCAACGGCTCCCGCATGCTGGTACAGCAACACGATCGGACAGCTGCCCACTGTCCCCAACGCTTGCGCCCGATAAGGCTGGACCAGCTTTTTCAGTTGCTCATTAAAACCCTGCGGTAAACTGCACTGAGAAAAATCCAGTTCCAGGGCGCGACTGAATCGTTGGCGCGCCTCGTCAACGGTTAAAATACGCGATGCCCGCAGGGCCGTGCCTCCGTTGAATTCGTCGTGTTGAATTTCACCCTCGACCACCAGCAATTCGTCCTTACTGACTTTGCTACCGTACTGCTCGAACGCCTCGGCAAAAAGAGACACCTCCAGCCGGGCCGTACGGTCATCTAGCACTAAAAAGCCCATTGATGACCCGCGTTTAGTCTTCATCACACGCTGACTGACTACCATTCCTGCCACCCACTGACTTTGCTTACCTGTGCGCAGATCCTTGATGGGGGTTCGGCAAAACTGACGGATCTCCGACTCGTATCCGTCGATCGGATGACCGGTCAGAAAAAGACCAAGGGTGTCTTTTTCGCGATGCAAACGCTGCATGGCGGTCATTGGCGACACCTTGATCTGGCTTAGGGCATTGTCGACGGCCGGTTCAGCAATACCACCAAAGAGATCGCTGATACCTACTGCCGCGTTGCGCGCGAGCTGTTCCGCGCCTTGAATTGCCTGAGGCATTTGAGCGTTCAGTCGGGCACGGCCCTGATTCAAACCCTCGTCTTGCGCGATAAAATCGTCCATCGCTCCGGCGTTTATCAACGCCTCAAGCACCCGCTTGTTAACTTTTTTGCTGTCCAAGCGTTGGCAAAAATCCGCGAGATCTTTAAAGGGCCCCGCTTGCCTTGCGTGCACAATAGCCTCAACCGGTCCCTCGCCCACCCCGCGCACCGCGCCCAAGCCATAGATGACCGCACCATCTTGGGCACAGAACCGAAAATCACTCTTGTTCACCGAAGGCGGAAGCAGCGCCAATTTCATCCGCCTCACCTCATCGACCAATATCACCACGCGATCAATATTCTGCATATCCGCCGAAAGGTTGGCGGCCATGAATTCCGCCGGGTAATGTGTCTTCAGCCATGCGGTCTGAAAGCTCAGCAGCGCATAGGTTGCCGAGTGAGACTTGTTAAACGCGTAACCCGCAAACTTTTCCATCAGGTCAAAAATCTCGTTGGCCAAATCAGCAGAGACATCGCGTTCACCGGTGCCCTGTAGGAATTGTTCCCGCACCTTGGCCATTTCTTCGGCCTTCTTTTTCCCCATAGCACGCCTGAGCAGGTCTGCTTGGCCGAGGGAAAAACCCGCCAACACTTGCGCAATCTGCATCACCTGCTCTTGATACAGGACAACGCCGTATGTGCCCTCCAGCACGCTGTCCAGCGTGGGATGAGGGAAGCTGACAGGCTCCTTGCCATGTTTGCGGTTGATGTAATCGTCCACGGCCCCTGACTGTAAGGGTCCGGGCCTGAACAATGCCACAAGCGCGATAATGTCGTTAATGCTATCTGGCAACAAACGACGGATCAGGTCCTTCATGCCGCGACTTTCTAACTGGAAAATCCCGGTGGTTTCGGCGCGCCGCAACAGCTCGAAGGTTGGCTTGTCGCCCAGCGGCAGTTCCTCAATGCGCAGCGGAGGTTCGTCAGGCTGACGCTGAGCATTGATGCTTTTAACGGCCCAATCAATGATGGTCAGGGTTTTCAGGCCAAGAAAGTCGAACTTAACAAGACCGGCCCGCTCCACATCATCCTTGTCGTACTGAGACACTAGGCCGGAGCCCGCTTCTTCCGTGTAAAGCGGCACAAAGTCGGTGAGTGATGACGGCGCAATAACCACACCACCTGCGTGGCGACCGACATTGCGCACAACACCCTCTAACTTGTATGCCATATCCATGATCTCCGACACCTCGTCATTTTCATTGACGAAGGCGCGCAGATCCTCGCTGTCTTCCATGGCTTTGTTGAGCGTCATGCCGACTTCAAACGGAATGAGCTTGGACAGCTTGTCAGCCAAGCCATAGGGTTTACCCTGCACTCGGGCCACGTCCCGCACAACGGCTTTGGCTGCCATCGTGCCAAAGGTAATGATCTGGCTTACGGCTTCTGCGCCGTAGAGCTCACTCACATGGGCGATTACCCGGTCCCGCCCTTCCATGCAAAAGTCCACGTCGAAATCAGGCATGGAGACGCGTTCCGGGTTCAGGAAACGCTCAAACAGCAAGTCGTATTCCAGCGGGTCTAAATCGGTGATGCCTAAGGCGTATGCCACCAAGGACCCACCGCCGGATCCTCGCCCGGGCCCCACGGGTATGTCGTTGTCCTTGGCCCAAGCGATGAACTCCATAACGATCAAAAAGTAACCGGCAAAGCCCATTTGGTTAATCACATTAAGCTCAAATTCCAAACGCGCTTGATAGTCCTCAACCGGCGCAAATTCGTTGCCAAACGCATGGATTCGAGTCGCAGAAAGGCGTTTGCGTAAACCGTCCAAGGACACAACTTTGAGAAACTCTTCCGGGGTTTTGCCCGCGGGTATTGGGTAATCCGGCAGGTAATACGTGCCAAGGGAGACCTGCACATTGCAACGCATGGCGATCTCCAGAGAGTTCGCCAAAGCCTGTGGAATATCGGCAAAAAGTGCCGCCATTTCATCCGCACTACGCAAATACTGTTGTGCACTATGCCGGCGTGGCCGACGGGAGTCATCCAGCGCACGCCCCTCGTGAATGCACACCCGTGTCTCGTGGGCTTCAAAATCGTCTGCGTTCAAAAAACAGACGTCGTTGGTCGCCACCACGCCAATATCAAACTGCTGGGCGACTTCCACGGCCCAGCCAATGAACAATTCTTCGTTCGGCCGATCCGTGCGGGTGAGCTCCAAATAGTACCGATCAGAAAAAACCGCCCGCCACCGTTGCAGGGTCGCCAGCGCCGTTTGCTTATCGCCATGGCACACGCTGTGCCACAAATGACCGTCAACCCCGCCAGAGAGAATGATCAGCCCTTGTTCGCGGCAGAACAGTTGCGCCTCGGTAATTTCGCCTCGCCGGTCGGCTTCAATGTAGCTGTTGGATATGAGCGCCAGCAAATTTTTGTAGCCCGCAGTATCCTGGGCTAGCGCCACAACACGCGCGGCCGGCCCCTCCTGCTCTGGCGTAATCCAAAGCTCGGCGCCCAAAATTGGCTTGAGGCCCTTGGACAAACTGGTTTCGTAAAACTTCACCAGAGCAAACAGGTTATTTCGATCCGTGAGCGCCATTGCCGGGATCTGCCGAGATACCGCCTCAGAGACAGCGCCCTTGACCTTGAGCAGGCCTTCGGCAAGCGAGAACTCACTGTGCGCATGCAGGTGCACGAAATGCTTTAGCTCGCGCAAGGGCAGCTCGGCGGCAGGACTTTCTTCTGCCGACGCTTCATCGGATAGGGTTCGCACCTCGCTCACTCAACGCCTCGCTCAGAGTGTTGCGCAAGAGCCGCCTGCACAGGTGCGTAGCTTCGCCGGTGCTCGGGGCATGGCCCTAGCCTTTTCAGCGCACGGCGATGCTTGGCCGTGGGATAACCCTTGTGGGATTCAAAGCCGTACTCAGGATAACGCTCCGCCATCGCCACCAGCTCTGCATCACGTGCCACTTTGGCAACGATTGAAGCAGCGGATATTGCCGGGACGGTTTTATCGCCCTGTACGATGGCCTCAGCGGGCACGCCAAATTCTGGCACCTTGTTTCCATCCACCAGCACGTGGTGCGGTCGAGGCTTAAGTCCCTCAACGGCTCGTCGCATGGCCAAGTGGCTCGCCTGCAAAACATTGAACCTATCGATTTCCTCAACGCTGGCCCGACCAATACTCACAGACAGAGCACGGGCCTTGATTTCGTCGGACAGCGTCTGCCGGCGTTTCTCACTGATGCCTTTGGAATCGCCAAGGCCTTGGATGGGCTGGGAGGGATCCAAAATCACTGCACACGCCAACACGGGGCCAGCCAAGGGACCAATGCCCACTTCATCGACGCCTGCCACATACGTGTTTGTCTTTGAGAGCGGTGTTTGCATCAGCGGTTCGACTTTATCTCCATGGCTCGTCTGACCACATTACCTTGAGCGTTGAACAGAGAAAACCTCAAGTTACGCTGACGAAGGCAGACGGCCGGTTTCTCTCAACAAGTCGGTCACCCCCAAGGCAGCCCCGGCCGAGGCGCCTTGACCCGAAACACCTGAAGCCAGTTCGTCATGCAGATCATCGAAGGCTTTGAGATATTCGGGATCAGCTTGGCTTTTTTCCAGTTCGCCTAACAGCGCAAGATACATCGCCTCGGGGGTGGCAGCCTGTTGCACCACCTCCGGGATTAACCGGCGTCCCGCCAAAATATTGGGGATAGCGATATGGGGAGTCTTGACCAAAAACTTGGCGATGAAAAAAGTCCAGTAACCCAAGCGATAGGTAACCACCATGGGCCGGCGCAGGAGCATGGCCTCCAGTGTGCTGGTTCCAGACTTCACTAGGGCGATGTCACAAGCAGTCAGCGGCACTCTGGCACTGCCCAGATAGTGCAGCTGCAACACATCCGCGAAGGGCTCCGCTAAACGTGCAACCTGGGACTTGCGCGCCGGACTCAAACAGGGGATCACCACCTGCAGCACCTGGCCCCGCGCTTTCAACTCTGTAGCCAACAAACGGGCTGCGTTCAACATAGGCACCAGCATCAGAGCAACTTCACTGCCCCGACTGCCCGGCAATAAAGCCAAGCAGAGATGGGCGGGATTTACACCCAGCGCGTTTTTTGCTGCGCTGCGCGCTGATTCGCTACCGGCGTCGGGCAATATTTCAGAGGCCAACGGATGGCCGATAAAACGCGCGTCAATCTCGTGTTGTTGGTAAAACGCGGGTTCAAAGGGGAACAAGCAGAAAACTTTGTCCGCGCAGCGCGCTACTTTTTTCGTACGACCGCGACGCCACGCGTAAACCGATGGACTGACATAGTGTGCCGTTGCGATGCCGCGACGTTTCAGCCGGCGTTCCAGAATGAAGTTAAAGACGTTGAAATCAATGCCGACGAAAGCATCGATACGCCGGTCAATGAACGTTGCCGCTAACCGACGGTACAGCATGTACAGGCTGGGAAATCGCAGCAGGGGTTCGCGAAAACCGTTCACCGCCAGCGACTCGAAATCGGCTAACGTTTCCAATCCTTCAGCCTGCATCAGCGGGCCACCCATGCCCACAAAGTGCACATCGCTCCCTTTTAATTGCATCTTTAGTGACTGCATCAATCCAGCGCCAAGAATGTCGCCAGAGGGCTCACCCGCCAGCAGACCGATCACGATGGGTTCGTTGACCGATGCGTTATGCGCCACGCCCGCTGCCACGAATAATCCCGATATCCGACGTTTCAACTGAACGCGCAAAGGTCTCTACCTCAGGGTGGGAGGTTCGCAACTCGCTCATCTGCGCTAGTGCTTCCGACGACTTCAGTCCGCTTCGGTACACCAGCCGGTGCGCCTGTTTGAGCGCATTGCGCGCCTCGTCACTGACGTTGCGGCGCTTGATGCCTTCAACATTCAGTCCTACCGCCCGGGCCGGATTACCAGCGACCGTCATGTATGCCGGCACATCCTTAGTAACCAGGCTCATGCCTGCGATATGGGCACAGGCGCCGACCTTACGAAACTGAGGAATGCCCGAATAACCGCCAAAATTTGCAAAGTCTCCGACCTCTACATGCCCGGCCAAGGACGCGTTATTGGCCATGATCACATTATCACCGACGATGCAGTCATGGCCGATGTGCACATAGGCCATCAGTAGACAATTCGCGCCAACGAGGGTTTTACTGATACCGCCCTTGGCCATTCCGCGGTGTATGGTCACGCCTTCACGAATGATCGTACCCTGACCGATTTCCAGCACCGAGTCTTCGCCTGCGTAGGCAATTGCGGGCGTGTCTTCGCCAACGGTGGCAAACTGATAAATCTGTACCCCGTCGCCAATCCGACTGGGCCCTTTGAGCACAACGTGAGACTTCAGCGTAACGCCATCCCCTAATACAACCTGCGGCCCGACGATACAGTAGGGCCCGATCTCGACGTTATCGCCCAGTACGGCGGCGTCATCAATAATCGCCGTCGGGTGAATCACGAGGACTGCTCCACGACAGTCAGCGTCGCTGAACAAGCCAGCGCGCCATCGACATAGGCCGCACAGTCAAATTTCATCATGATTTTTCGATCAGCCACGATTTTACTCTCTAGGTCCAATCGATCTCCGGGTATCACCTGACGGCGAAATCGTGCCTTTTCCACTCCGCCAAACAAATAGTTGGTGCCATCCGCCGGACGTATGCCCTTGGTCTCGAACGCCAAGACCCCAGACAGCTGCGCCATCGCCTCCAGAATCAGCACGCCCGGCAGAATCGGCTGTCCCGGGAAGTGGCCATTAAACAGCTCTTCATTTGCCGTGACATTTTTGAAGCCCTTAATGCTCTGGCCAGCTATCGTTTCTGTCACCCGATCAATCAGCAAAAAGGGATAGCGGTGAGGCAGATAGTCGAACAGCTCATTGATTATCTTCACATCACTCATCTTTGCTTCCATCTTCCAATTTCTTAACACGTTTGAACAACTGACCAAGGGAGTTGAATTTCACAGCATTACGCATCCAGGTGCCGTGCTCCGCCGCGATAATAGAGCCTGAATAGACACCGGGTTTATCGATGGATTGACTGACCGCTGTTCTCACACTGAGGACAACGCCATCGCAGATTTTGATCGGGTTTTTCCCCGCAACCCCACTGCCTCCGGCTAGCACACAGTGCCGGCCGATTTCTGTACTGCCGGCCAACCCTACGGCACCGCAGATCAACGTGTGATCACCGATTTTGCAGTTGTGACCAATCTGCACCAAATTGTCGATCTTTACTCCGTCGCCAATAACCGTCGCATCAATTGCCCCGCAGTCGATGGTCGTTCCAGCACCGATGGAAACATCCGAGCCAATGCGTAACCCGCCGATCTGGGCAATCGCCTCAAACCGGCCCTGTTCATCTGGCGTGAAGCCGAAGCCGTCGGCACCTAGGACCGCTCCAGAATGTACGATACAGCGCTGTCCCAAACTTACTCGGGGATAAACGACCACATTAGGGAAAATTTTGGTTTCCCCACCAATGATGCTGTTATTGCCGATCGAACAGTTCGCTTGCACAACAGCGCCCGCCTCAATGGTCACATCCCTTTCTATCACCACATTAGCCCCGACGTGCGCGTCAGCGGCAATGTTAGCTGATGGATCCACCACGGCGCTTGGATGGATACCCTCGGCAAAACGTTCGCTGCTGTCAAAAAGCTGCGAGGCCCGCGCGAAGGCCAAATAGGGCTGCGCAACCACCAAGCAAGGCGACGGGCTGTTGACCGCATCTGCTGCGCTCAAGATCACGGCGGAAGCCTGTGTTGACGGCAGTAGCAGGCGGTAGCTTGCGCCCGAAAGATGCGTTAACTCGCCCTGGGACGCGGTTCCAAGACTGCCGAGACCGCTGATGGTAATCTCACCCGCGCCCTCTAGAGCACCAGCAAAAGGGCCGACAATGTCGGCCCCAATGTGCTGCGCTATCTGCGCCAGCGTGAGTGTTTTGTTGCCTGCAGGCACGTTTGTCAGAGCAGCCGACGTTTACTCGGATTGTTCGTTCAGCTTTTCCGTCACGCGACGTGAAATATCGTGCTTCGCATTCGCGTACTGCAGCTGATTCGGCGACAGAATCAAGTCGATCTGATCAATCTGGATCAAGTCACTCAGTACTTTTTCGTACTTGGGCGCCAAGGCCTGTAAAATTTCCTGACGACGATCTTGGGCTTCTTTTTGCAGCTTCTGGCTGCCAAATTGCAGGTCCGCCTGCATGCTTTCGAGGTCCTTAATGGCCTTGCGCCGCTCAGATTCGCTCATCACTTCACCGTCTTTTTGCAGCTTAGCCTGCAGCGCCTGCATTTCTTCAGCCGCAGCACGAAGCTCCTCCTGCTCTGGCTGCATTTCTTTATTCGCGGCCTCAGCCAATACTTTAGCTTCCTCGCTCTCCAAGATCGCTCGCACAGGGTCGAGTACGACAATTTTCATCTCGGCGCTCACTGCGGGCGCAGTAAAGAGGATTGCCACCACGGCGGCGCTGACTAGTTTGTTGAACATTTCTGTCTCCTGAAGTTTAAATCCGCCCTCATCGGCGCAGATATTCTATCCTACAACCCATCTCACAACGACCCTAGAACGTCTTGCCGAGCTCAAACTGGAAGCTTTCTTCTTCGTCGAAGAATTTGGTGTTCATGGGTTTTGATATGGCGAAGGTCAGCGGACCGAAGCCGCTCAACCAACTCAGCCCAACACCCGCCGAGTATCGCAACTCGTCCGTATCGAAATCAAAGCAATTGGTACTCACCGTTGGACATTCTGTGTTGAATACATTTCCCGCGTCGAAAAAGAATGCCGGACGAAACTGACGGTTATCTTCCACAAAGGGTAACGGGAATATCACCTCAGCAGAGAACTCCACCAGCAAGTTGCCGCCGAAAGGCTGGCCATAGCGGCCGTCGTTATCAAAATTACCGATGATGATGGGGTTGCCATTGGCATCCAGCGGCGGCGTGCTTCGCGGCCCTAGGGTTGAGTTCTCGAATCCGCGGATCGATCCAAAACCGCCGGCAAAGAAGTGTTCGTAGAACGGCATAGACGGGGTATCACCGTAACTGTCGCCATAGCCAAGCTCAGTTCTCAGCTTGAGCGTGAAAATGTTGGTCAGGGGAAAATATTTTTCGCCCTGATAGGTGAGCTTGTAAAATTCTTGATCACTGCCCGGTGCGGAAAGCACAAGACCGATGGATTGGGACGAGCCACGGTCGGCAAAAACGCCGCGGTTCAAGGTAGAGCGAATCCACGACAAATTCGCTTTGAAGTTCAACGCATCGGCGCCACTGCGATCGATAAACTCCGAAATTTCCTGAGCCGCCGCGAAGCCTTCTCTGATTTCTGTGAACTCCACGTTCATGCCGAAATTGATTCGCTGAGTTTCGCCAATCGGGAAACCAAAGGTGACGCCGCCACCTGCGGAATCCGTACTGTATCGGGCAATATTTCGGGCGTCGTAGTCGAGTCTGCGCAGAAACAGGCTGTAGCCCCGGCTGATACCATCCAAGGTGAAGTACGGATCAAAGAAATTGAAGTTGACAGCTTGCTGATACTCCGAGTAGTTGACCCCCACAGATAGCGAATTACCGCTGCCCTGCAAATTGGACTGCTGGTAGTTCGCGCCCAAAATCAAGCCATACCCTTGAGAGTAGGCCAACGTACCCGAGATCGCGCCGGAGGGCTGCTCTTCAACAGAGAACTCCACGTCGATTTGGTCATCGGACCCGGGTACTTGCGGTGTTTCGACTTCTACGCCTTTGAAATAGCCCAATCGTTCAAGCCGAACTTTGGACAAATCGATTTGCGCGGTTGAAGCCCACCCGGCTTCCATTTGACGAACTTCCCGACGCATGACTTCATCTTGGGTCAACTCGTTACCGGTGAAACTAATCCGGCGCACGTAGGCACGCTTGCCTGCATCAACAAAGAACTCGATGTCCACCGTGCCATCGTCGTTCAGTTTGGGTACACCACTGGCAGTCGCGAAAGTGAAACCACCATTGCCGAGGGCTCCAGTCAGACGCTCTTCCGTTGCAGTAATCATGGCCTGCGAAAATGTTTGACCGCTCGACACGATGATCAGACTTTCCAGATCTGCAGCGCGCACATCGCCTAGCTCGCCAACAAGATTGACCTCGTTAATTGTGAAGACCTCACCCTCGTCTAGGCCCATCGTAATGTAGACCTGCTGACGATCCGGCGTAATGCTGACCTGCGTTGAGGTAATGCTGAAATCGGCATAACCCCGGTCTTTGTAGAACGCCTCTATCGTCTCTAAATCGCCGGAGAGTTTCTCTCGGGCGTATTTGTCGTCATTGCGGTAGAAAGACAAAATCGAGCGGTGCTTGAGTTCTAGGTTGTCCAGCAGTTCTGCCTCGGTGAACGCTTTATTGCCGACAAAGTTGATGTGACGGATACCCGAACTCTTCCCCTCTTCGATCTCGATTTTAAGGTTGACTCGGTTGCGCGGCAGGTCCTCAATCTCGGTGTTAATGGATGCCCCATAGCGGCCTTGGGCAACATACTGACGTTCCAACTCCAGCCCCATTCGCTCCAGAGTTGCCTGTTTGAAAATTTCGCCTTCCTGTAAACCCTGATCGGCCAGACCTTCCAGCAACGCATCAGTTTCGATTGCTTTGTTTCCGTCTAACTCGATCGATTCGATGGCTGGACGTTCCGCCATGGTAACGATCAACACGGATCCGTCCCGAGCGATCTTAATGTCGTTAAAATAGCCCGAAGCAAACAGCGCCCGGGTGATTTGACGAACGGCAACGTTGTCGACGCGATCGCCCACACTGACCGGGATGATGTTGAAAACCGTGCCAGCAGAAACTCGCTGCAAACCCTGCAAGCGAACGTCAGCGACGATGAACTCGGTACCCTGATTGAGGTTGTAGGATTGCAAAGGCTGCGCGGCAGCTTGGACGCCGGGACCAAACAATCCGACACCGGCGAATACGATGAGGCTTACATATAGTGACTTAGTCCAAGTCTTTCTTAAACGAACCCGCATGTATCGTTCCACTTTATTTTTTCAGCCACAGCTGCTTTGCCACCATTTCAACGTCTTGCCCGCTAGCGAGCCCTTCGATTAGCCGTCCGAAGAAGGCGCAAGGGTAAACGCGCACCTTACAACAGTCGAGCCAAATCGTTGTAGGTTACAAAAATCATGACCGCCCCGAGAAGTATGATACCTATTTGCATGACGCTCATCTGCAGCCGATCAGAGAGCGGCTTGCCGCGCAACATTTCCAAGGTGGTGAAAACAACATGCCCACCGTCCAACATCGGTATGGGTAGCAAATTCAACACACCCAATGACACACTCATCAACGCCATAATGTTGAGAAAAAACTGCCAGCCCACTCGTACCGAGTCGCCGGCAATTTTAACGATGCCCACCGGTCCCACAAGGTTCTCAGCAGATACACTCCCTGCGATCATTTTTTTCATCATACTCAGGGTCATGACCGTCATGTCCCAAGTTTTGGCAGCGCCAAGCTGGGTGGCTTTAAACGCGCCGTACTGGACTTTTTCTCGCACCGGTGCCACGCCAAGCCGCCCTGCTGTGCTGCCATCTGCAGCAGTCACCGCCTCTGGAACAGCACGAACGAACAACGTTCTACCCTCACGCAGCACTTCAAAAGTGAGCTCTCGACCCGGTGAGTTAACAATATGAGAAACCCAGTCCGACCACTGGCTGACTGGCTCGCCATTCACGCCAACGATCCAATCTCCCGGTTGCAGGCCGGCCTTTGCAGCCGCCGACCCCGCGACGACCTGACCCACGACGCTCAGACGAATGGGTCTTAAACCAAGCGAGCCAAACAAATCCGGCTCACCAACCCCTTGATGCCAGTTGGTTATCTGCAGCGACACTTCAGACGCCTGCGCTGAGGCCAGATCGACGACCCCTAAAACGATGTCACCACTTTCGCCCAATCGGTCGCCCAACCCCATGGCTATGTCTTGGTAGTTTTGCACCGAGGCTCCATCAACAGCTACCACTTCAAAGGGCGACATCAACTTGGTTTCGGCCAAAGCGCTACCCGGCTCAGCGCCCGCAAAGGTCGGCGTGAACTGCAACGAGCCCGCCATGAACAACGCTGCATAGATCGCAATCGCAAGTATGAAATTGGCGATTGGTCCGGCTAAGGAGATCGCAATTCGCCACAGTGGTGACAGGTGGGTATAACCCAAAGCATTCGGGGGCACGGAACCTTCTACCGCTTCGGCATTAATCACGGGATCCCGGTCATCATACATCTGCACATAGCCGCCAAAGGGAATCGCCGCCAACACGAATTCTGTTCCGTAACGATCAGACCAACGCAGCAGCGGACGACCGAAGCCCACTGAAAATCTCACCACATGCACGCCAGAGCGTCGCGCAACGATAAAGTGGCCAAATTCATGAAAAACGACGATCACGCCTAACAGCAGCAAGAACGCTAGCGGGTATTGCAACCAGTCCATCAAACGATGCTCCAAACCAAAAACGGCAGAACCGCCACTATGGAATCAATACGGTCGAGTACCCCGCCGTGACCGGGCAATATATTGCCTGAATCCTTAACACCCGAAACTCGCTTTAAAAGGCTCTCAAACAAGTCGCCAAAGATCGAAATGACACTCATCGTTATCGTGAGCCCTACGGCAGCGTAGAAATCCAGCCCGTCGGTTTAGATAAGTGAGCTCTCACACATAAACAACGCAAAACCCAGACCTACAAATGCGCCTGATCGAGA
>JAAXKB010000042.1:0-4383 GCA_012269545.1 Gammaproteobacteria bacterium
GAAGAGACAGGAATCTCTGCGCGAGCACCACCGCAGTAGGCGCTATAACCCAAGCGGCAATTGACGCCACCATATCAATCTGTCTATCACTCACAGTCGCCACCTATCTCTGTCGGAATCGTCCAATGGCGCATGCCAACTTGTACCTGCGCCAATGCCAATACCCGCAAAGCATTTAACTGGTTCACGGCACTTCTACGTGCCTGACGCCAAATGAGAACAGGGACCTGTGGCGAACATCTGCCGTTTTGTCATAACCGCGCCGGCAGCGGGATCAATCAGCGGGGCACTTTGCGCATTAGCACAAAGATCAGCGGCAACGTCACTGGAAACAACGCAATCATCGTAATCAACCCAGCATAAAAGATTGCCCGCTGCACAGAAGGCTGAGGTACTGGCTGAGCCATGTAGGGTTCAAAGTGACCGCCGGAGTAAAGATGCGGATAGCTGCTAAAACGTTCGTGCATTTTAGCGATCCACCGGCGCATTTCCGGCAGACGATCATCATGTTGAAGCGGCTGGAGAGGCGGTGTTGGAATACTGGAATGACACTGAACGATGCCAAACAACAGCAGATCTCGAATCCCCGGGGTTTCTCCGTCGATAAACGATCCCGTCGAAGACTCCAGGATACGCTCCCAATAAAAATACTGAACAGCAAAATCCTCGGGGTCCACAGGTTTCATGGTTCGCTTGGCGAAATTAATCAAAACGAACATATACAGCGGAATGAAGCTGCGTGCGAAGTTACGCATAGAGCGCGTCAGCAAGGACGGTGAATTGTCGCCGGCACGCGCAAAAGCTGCAAAAAAGCGCGACGGATTATCCGGGCGGTGCAGTACTCCCTGCCAGGCGGCTTTAACCGCCTGCAGATCTTGATCTGATATTGAACCCCACCCGAGCTTGCCTAGGATATGCGAAGATTCAATCTCCCAAGGCCCGTCGTCGATGGACACCGCAGGCATAAGCACGCCCCATTGCCTAACCGCTGCAAATGGCGGCACCTGTCTCACCCGATGCTCCACGCCTGCGTCATGCAACGCAAGCAATACCGCCTGAACCCAAGGAGAGTGATAACCGCCATACACTTCTACTTTCATTCTGCACCCATCACCTTTGTGCCCGATTTCGCACGAAGCATATCAGCAGAGCGTGAATCCGGTGCAACCTAACCCCGTCAACCAAAACTAAACTCCTCTAAAGGCAGCCGAAGGCCCGCTACCCAACAAAGAATAACCGGGGCAATACTGCCAGTGCGATGATGGATGTGAGGTTTCAGCGGCTGCCATCGCCAAAGAGAGCGAACTGACCCAGTCACCTCCTCGCACCCAAGCGGAGGGCTGAGGAGTCAAAACTCGGAAGCGCAAGATGGACATCTTAGCCATAACTGCGGCAGGCCCCAAGCCCGGTATATCGCGGTGCTGCGACACACCCAGCTTGGAACGTTGGTTGACTAAGAAGACGAAACGCCGCCCCCTCAGCGTGGCCGTCTTACCAAGCGGCGCTGTACATCGCCTCAAAGCCGGCCTGATCTACCGGACGGGGATTGGTCATGTTAACTGGATCAGCCATCGCATCCTCAAGAAGGACGCTCAACAAGTCGCCTTCGCCACCGAGATCTGTAATGGAGCGATCAATGCCTATGTCACTGCGCAGTTGGAGTACAGCGTCAATTGCGCCTGCACCAGTAGCAGGGCCTGAGGGTGCGAGAATCCTGGCGACCTCCGCATATTTTTCTTCGCGGACCGACATGTTGTACTCCATGACATGAGGCAACATCGTGGCGAGAGTTTGTCCATGCGCTGCGTTGAGTCTGGCTGAAATCGCATGTCCAGTCCCGTGAGCTGATCCAAGACCTGTGACGTTAAATGCTTGAGCTGCCATGGCAGATCCGAGCAACATCTGTGATCGCGCCTCGATGTCTTGGCCGTCGGCCACAACTTTTCGAATGTTTCCTGCCACTTTGCGAATGGCCTCAACGGCAATCGTGTCCGAGTACGCATTTGCACCAACGGACACAAACGCCTCAACCGCGTGTGTGAGCACGTCAAACCCGCAGGTGGCAGTTGGGTAGGTTGGCAAACCCACCGTCAAATCTGGATCAAGCACAGAGAATGCGGGAGTGATGCTTGGATGCACCACATAGGTCTTGCGACCAAGCCGAGTATTCGTGATCACACACGCGCTGTTTGTTTCAGACCCTGTTCCTGCAGTTGTAGGAACCGCTATCACGGGAGCCGCCGCGGGCGTGGGTTCAGAACCTTGCATTGCTTCTACCGTTCCCGGGTTAGAGGCTAGCAGCGCGATCGACTTACCGCAGTCCATGGAGGATCCGCCGCCAATCGGCACGACAACCGCATCACCGAGTTCCTTAAGTTTCTCAGCTCCGGCTTCAACGTTTAAGTCCGTGGGATTGGGCTCAACTCCGTCGAACACTTCGACCGACAAATTCGCTGCGCGAAGTGCCTCCAGAATTGGATCGAGCACCCCACTGGCAGCCAGATTTTTATCGGTCACAATCAGCGCCGAACTCTTGCCAAGCGCTTGGATGTGATTGTTTAAGTCTTTAGCAGCGCCTCTATTAAAGACGATCGTTGGTAAAGGGCGGACAGTAAAATTCTCAGATGAAAGCAATGTAAGGACTCCTTATTACTCGTTGTAGTTTAGATGCGAGATGAAAACTCAGTCAGCTTGATAGGGCAGCGACGAATGATGCAGAACAATACGCAGTGTACCTGTCTCATCCCTTTTGTAACCCCAGCTTTTGTCGACCTTTGTGATGCCTTTGTTTTTGTCGGTAAACGTCACCCTGCCCATCCACATGGCGATGTCGCCCTGAATAAAACTTGCAGCCGTTTCCGCAACCACGGATCGCCAGCCCTTTATGCCAAATCCTCCATCGCCGGGATATTCCTCACTGTGCCCCACAAAGTAAGCAAGAGCACCTTCTCGAGTGGTTCGAAAGGTCTGTTCTCCGCTGGCTAACGTTGGCTTGAAGAGAACCGGCCCAAGGTGAAAGCCATAGGCTGTGTCCAGCGCGCCATTAGCAACCACTCGGGCGGCATCAATGCCTTCCTCCTCAAACGCTTTGGAGATAGCAATCAAAGCATCGCCCCAAACTCTTCTTGCGCCGGCCAGGTCTTGTTCGGTTATCTCCGTCATCGTCCTCTCGTTAGCAGCGACCTAAGTGAAACAATAGCAGGCAACATTGGGCAGACACCATTAATGAATATAAGATCTTGACCTTTCACCTTCGAGCAGCGGATTCGCAAATGTTATCAGCAACACCTAAAAGCCTTTTTAAACTTGAGCGGCGAGAAGATCTGCTTGGCCCAAAATCAGATGCATTGATCGCCGAGGTGCGCCACTCAATCGTTGACGGGGCGGTTCAAGAGAATGAGGGTAACCGACTATGATGCGATCCCCTATTTCATCAGAAATTGACTACGAAACAGACGGCAAGCAGTCAGGCTACTTGCGCTTGCCTCATTCCGTCCATCGCTCTGCCTATGGGTGGATTCCAATTCCGATCGTCCAGATTAAGAACGGAAACGGCCCAACGCTACTGTTAATGGCGGGAAATCACGGCGACGAATACGAGGGACAAGTTGCGGTAACGAGACTCGCCAAGGAACTGCAGCCTGAGATGATTCACGGCCGGGTCATTCTTTTACCCATGGCTAATTTCCCAGCCGCAAAGGCCGGACACCGCACATCTCCGATTGATGGTGGCAACTTGAACCGATCGTTTCCCGGAGACCCCGCGGGCACAGTCACTCAGGTCATCGCGCACTACATCGAATCCGTGCTCATGAGGATGGCGGATTACGCCATTGATCTACACTCTGGCGGCAGTTCCTTACATTACGTTCCTACCGTACTGTACGGCGATCGTAAGGACGCTCAGGAGATGGCTGAGGTTCTTCGCCTGACCCGCGCGTTTGCCGCACCTTATGCACTGCATTTCAGGCGGTCTGGTGAGAACGTGTCTACGGCGGCAGCCCGACGACAGGGTGCGATTGCAGTCACCGTGGAAATGGGCGGCTCTGGCACCGTTACGCCTTACGCACTCAACGTTACACGAGAAGGCATTGAACGTGTTATGGCCGAATTTGGCATTTTGAAAGAAGTTGTTTTACCTGCACCTGGCGAGACAAGAGTCCTTCGACTCACCGGCAAGGATAATTATTTGTATGCTCGCCAAGACGGTTTATTCGAACCCGCCGCCGAGATTGGGGAGGACGTAAAAGAGAGTCAAACTGCTGGCTGGATACATCGACCCGAGGCGCCTTGGGAGGATGCGAGCGAAGTGGTCTTTCCAATGACTGGCACCATTCTCTGCAAACGCGTTCCTGGTCGAGTGCAGCCGGGGGACTGCCTATT
>JAAXKB010000042.1:4483-12485 GCA_012269545.1 Gammaproteobacteria bacterium
TGAGTAAACGGATCATAGTTCATGTCACCGCGCGCAGCCGGAGGATCCTCGTCAGTCACGTTGACAATAGACGCGGATATCATCAGGTCGTCGATACCGCGATAAACGTAGTTCAGATCTAGAGTCGTCTGACTGTCTATCGTTGCCAACCAGGGATATGCAGCTGGCGCGCCCGCATCATCGTACTCACCGACATACCGCGCGATGAGGCCGGCATAATGCACGTCATCTTCGTACGATATGTGCGCAGCAGCCTTCAGTTCTGGCTTGGACGTGAACGCAGGCCCTTGGTTGTAGTTGAGGAAGCCCATCAAATCCCCACCAGCAGCCAGCTGAATGTCGCCTGAAATATCCAACTGCGGATCACGCTCGTATTCTAGGCCATACGTGCCGTCGACGCCGATGGATACAGAACCATCCATAACACCGTCGAAACGATACTCAGCCTTGAAATCGATACCAGAGGTCTCGATGTCTTGGCCATTCAACCAGTTGACGACGATGCGCTCCGTGGCCGCCAAGCTTGTATGTGCCGCCACTGGAAAAATGTGCGTACGCAACTCGTTACAAACCGCGCTATCGGTTGGCACTCCGTCGGAGCCCAGGCAGTCGTTTCCGCTATAAGCGTTGATGATCGAGTTAAAGCCCTCTGTTTGGAAGGAATCCTCAAAGCTGAACGCCCAATAGTCAATCGATCCGTAAAAGTTATCCGTCTGATAAACCACACCAAAGTTAGTCGAAACAGCTTGTTCTGACCCTAAATTGGGGTTACCCACCGTATCGATTGCTTTAAACGCAAGCGTAGGCGCGACGTATGAGAGAGCTGTGCCCGTACCAGAGAGTAGGCTTTGAGGTGGTCCTCGGAAAGTCGTCGATGCTGAGCCACGGACAGACAGTTCGTCAGTGACTCTCCAGCTAACAGCAATCTTAGGATCAACTGAACCGCCTACTTCGCCGCCGTAGTCCTCGAATCTCAGTGCTGCTTGAATATCGATATCCTCAGTAAGTGGGATTGCCAACTCACCGAAAACACCGTAAACCGTGCGCTCTGTGCTCTGCTCGTCCGTTGCCGCTAGAAATGCCGCCACGCCGGTTGGAGCTGAACAGTTAGGCGATAGTTGATCCGCGTCCACTATCCCGAGGGCGGCAGCCACAGGGGAAGTGTAAGGACAAGGATTTATCGCCCGATTCACAATATCGTACAAGTTAAAGTCGAACTGCTCATTTCTGCTTTGAGCGCCGAACGCAAACCCGATGTTTCCGCCAGCAAGCTCGATCCCAGTCTCACCTGAAAAGATTGCTTGGAAGACCAAGAGCTCATTGTCTGACTGCGCACCGCGTTCACCGATCAGGTGCCGTAGCAGGCTTTCAGAATTGGCAACGTCAGCATTGTAATCAGCGTTATTCGTTCCACTTAACATTGAGAATGGTACTGCACGAGAAAACGGATTGTAGTACTCACATCCCCCAACACCGGCTGCAGCGGCTGCTGCATCAGGGTCAGCAAATGAATAGCTTCCATCGTCGTTTTGCACTGTTGCAGGCAAAGTACAGTTAGGTCCACCGTATCCCTTCAGCGCAAGGCCCATGCGCTCAACGTACATATCTTGGCCGCCGATGAAACGTTCGCGTTTTGACCACGACACGCTTAAGTCGTAGTCAAGCGCTTGATCAAAAAGGCTTCCATCTAATCCGGCAACGAAGCGATAAGTTTCCGTATGTCGCTGCTTTGCTTCAGCTTCTCCGGTTAGGAATCTTCCGGAAACGCCCATGGCACGACTGATGGTTAGGGAGGTAGGGTCACCTGCTAGCGCAGCGGCGGCTGCATCGCCTGCGGCGAGCACATAAGACGAACCGTCGACCTGGTCCGTTACCAATCCACCAATGTTAGCAGCCGTCAGCGCCGCTGCATTGCCTGAGTCTTGCAAATTGTAGAAGTTGTTAAAATCAACCAGTCCAGGGTGATCAGCGAGCATGCGCCGATCGGGACCGAACAGAGACTGAGGCGGATACGATGGCGACGTCTTCCACGCAGGTATGTCTACGTCCGAGTACATTGCCTCGAAATGCAACCTGTGGTCATCACTCAAATCGATGTTCAACTCCGAGAAAACCTTTATCGACTCGGTCTCTTCGGTCAGGTTGTCGAAATACGTGTACTGAAATCCGCAGGCCTGCTGAGCTGCGCGAAGCGCGCCAAGAGGTTCACAAGCAGGGTCAGCAAAAGCCTTAGTTACGCTACCGCCCCCAGTTGCATAGGCGAGATTTTCTGTGGTCACGTTGCCATCAGCGTCAGTCACCGTGAAGTCTGCGGTACCCTCCGCGACAGGAACGAAAAAGTAAGCAGTACCAGGGTTTCCTATGCCTGACCAACCTGCTACGGGGTTAACATCCGTTTGTACCAAGGCCCAATCTCTTTCGCGGATCGGCAGTTCGCCTCTTTCGCCGTACTCAGCGGCAATAGACCAATTCCAGTTATCTCCGCCCGTGCCGAATATCGCATTAATGTCCCAATCTCCGTCAGAATCTTCGATATCCTTAAATGAGCCGCCTACCTCGAGGCCCCTGAAATCGCTGCGAGTAATGAAGTTGGCCACACCGGCGATTGCGTCCGATCCGTATACCGCCGCAGCACCGTCTTTTAACACCTCAACTCGGCCAATTGCACTAATTGGGAACGCACTGATATCCACGCCAGTGTTTTCTGTGGACACGTGTCGCCTGCCATTTAGCAAAACCAACGTGCGGGATGCACCCATACCTCTTAAGTTGACTGTCGCCACCCCTTCATTGGCTTGACCCCCAGTCGTGAACTGGTTCGTCTCACCGAGATTCGCAGCAGTAACGCCAAGATTACGAATCATCTCTATCATGGAAGGCGAGCCTTGCTGCAGCAAGTCCTCTTCAGTGATTACGTCAATGGGAAGCTCAGCATCTTGCGGAGAACCCTTAATGTAAGAGCCAGTGACCACGACTTCCTCTATAACTTCATCGTCTGCAGCGTGAGCTAAAGACGAAAAAGCGAACAGGCATGCCGCCGCTATTGCGCTTCTCCTGCGCAATATATTTCGTTCAAACATATTCCCTCCTATGGAAACTCCTCTGCCCGATGTGGGCTACTTGAACTATCCGACAAAATTTATCCTAAAACTATGTTGCTATTGGTACGGCAATTTGCTAGCCCCCGCAGAAGACCATTCGATTTGTTCCAAAAGAGCAGTATCATTCAAGCGTCGACTTCCCGCAGGAAACGCACGAATCCGCGACGAGCCGGGCTTGCTATAATCGTGCGATCACAACCTGGTCTCTAGCATTCATCCCTGAAAACGAGTCTTCGGGTGTGATTTTTACGAATACTCAGCAGCGCGATTAACGCCGGCCCCTTTGCGGGGGCGGCAGCAACGGGTTTACAGACTCAAGAGCGAGGAGGTATCAGGCGCGCAAGAGAGAAAAAGAAGCTGACCCCACCCGTTTACTTTAAATGGCTATTTTACTTATGAGGTAACGTATTCCGCCGAAAATACCCCCAGAAAAACGCGACATCTGATTCGAAATTGGGCGGGCTCAGTGAAGAAACCGGTCGCTTGTGTGTTAGCCGAGCTGTTGGCAACGCACCGAAGGATTCTGACTTCCTTGACCGAGAGAAAAACCTAAAATGCTGGAGAACTCGCGAGTTTGGGATACGGCCGGTGTCTGTTAACAGATGTGGCACTGAAGCCAAACCCCAGTTGGTTCCTATCCAAATGGCCTTCATGTCTTCTACCCTAACTCCAGAGGCATCTACTAGCCTGGGCAGAGGGTTCTCTGTTTTTACAGCAAACTTAGGGCATTGCGAGCCAACTGCTTGCGCATCATCGGAATCTCCGACACCTGTGCACCGCCTACCCGCAGAACTAGGGAATCGCGTGTCTCCGGCACCAGTTGCAAGGTGAACTCACTCGCCACGCCCGTATTGGACACAAAACTACCCGTCATTTTCGGTCCTTCCTCGGCAGCAAAGTCCCACTGTCCTGTATTTGAGACTCCGCTGTGATTTGTACCAGAGTGAACGATCTTACCAGTGCCCTGCTCTATCCGGATCAGCGCAACTGAAGGCCCGTTTTGATCCATCGTCACCAATTCAAGCAGTTGATTCTTGATCTTCCAGTTCAGGCTCAGCCTAAATTCACCGCGCGTGCCAACGTCAACCCAATCTCCGATCAAGTCCTGCCAGCCGCTCCTTTGGATGAGTTCGCCGAGCGTCGGCCTATCCGGTTGCTCGGCACCGCTTGTGACATGAAAGATAAAGTCATTACTCATCAGACCGCCAGGTGTTTGCACCTGAAGCAAGTGCATGCCTTGATCGGGAATTTCCGCG
Source organism: Gammaproteobacteria bacterium (assembly GCA_012269545.1). Taxonomy (GTDB): domain Bacteria; phylum Pseudomonadota; class Gammaproteobacteria; order Pseudomonadales; family Azotimanducaceae; genus UBA4421. The sequence goes on from JAAXKB010000042.1 coordinate 8,841, forward strand.
AACGCAACCTCTAGCACTTCGTTACCTTGGGCGCTCACCGACCCCTCCACGCGACGCCCATCAACAATCACGAAAGCGTCTTCTGGGATATGCCGGCCGCTGACAGTAAAAGAGGATCGCTCAGCATGCAGTTTTGGAAAGCGCTGAGGACCACTTTGCTGCTCAATCGGGCCCAATGTCCAAATGGCTGGTTGAGCCTGATCAGCGCCTGCATTTTCTCCTTTGTGTGCGGTTAAGGTGGCAAGAAACAGGCCGTCTCTGGCCATATCGATTAGCTCGTCTCGGGAATAAAGTCTCGTTTTGCTTACGTAGTCCGAGCCATCAAAAAAAAGTGTCTCAGACTGGGGTTTTTCAGAACCCAGAAACACGCCATTGCCCACCAGCCGAATCGCCTGTTCTTGCGCGGATTGCTCGAGCGCGGCCAACAAGTCGATTGTCGTATCATCCGCCAATGACTGTTTGCTCAGGGTCACTTGGCGCGCAAATGAACCAGAGAAACCTGTGCTGTGCTCGAGCACCATATCCCAGACAGGATCAAATTCTTCACGCAATCCCCAGGAAAAACGCCACAATTCGCGCTCTGGTATACCCTGCTCTGCTAGCGCGGCGAAAGGCGGCAGCGTCACCATATTGATGCGGCCTTGAGGCAGTATCAGAAAGCGATCATAGGCTCCTCGCCATGTCGGGGTATCCATACCAATGGTGGGGTGATTGGTGCTCACCATATGAGGGAACCGATGACAATCACCACAAACATCGCGTCGCCCAACACCATTGCCGTCGATGTGAAAAAGCCGAAAACCGTCTTTGGCGCGGTCACTGGGCACATTATCGTATGGCCGCCGCTGGGCTGGCGGATAAGGGACATTGAGCAAGAAAAGGGCCAAGGCGTCTCGTTCGGCTGCGCTGAGTAAACCAACCTTGCCCTCATCGTTGGTATTTGTGGTGCCATGCAGACGCATCGTGTTAGCCAGACTTGCATCAATCAGATTACGAGTCGCCGTCGTTGGGTCGTTGATATCACTGTTGGGGGCAACATAACTGTCAGTGTTTGCCGCATTGTGCCCGCCGTAAGGGTCACCGGGAATCCCATCCCAATGGAACGGTTCCGTGTCACGCAACCCCCTTATGGGCATGGTGGTCCTTGGCTGGATTTGGTCGCCGCCCGTGACAATCGGCGTATTTAGCACCCAAAGCAGTTGGTCGGTGTGGCCGTCAGGATGGCAGCTGGCACACGCAAAGGTGCCGGTCGAAGACGCCTCAGCCGTTTCGAACGCTTTGCGACCAAGCTTCAGCCGCGGACTCGTCGGATCATGCAAAACAATTCTGGCAGACAGGTAAGGTGCTTTTTCGTTCGCAACGTCTACCAAGGAGACAGTATTTTCCACGGCGTTGAGCACCCACGCTTGCTCGGGTCGGCCATCTGCATCGCTCACCAAGGCAATACCGCGCGGGACCGCGTCAACATCCACGCGGCCCAACACCTCTCCGCTCGCGGCATCAATCGTGACGAGCTTGTCCGAGCCGGCTGCCGTTACCACCAACGTTGAGTCATCGTCACTCACGCGGATTCCATAGGGCGTTGCAAGCGCGCGCCCCGGCGTCGGCTGTTGTGGGGGCAGAGGCTCAAGATCAAAAAACGTTACGGTTGGTACACCGGACTTTTCGGCGTGCACTTTTGTCACACGATTCAAAAACGCACGATTTTCCATCTCCGCCAGTCCGTGCTTACGAGTGCCAGCTCGGCCGTTGGCATCGTTGCGGGCGTCCGTTTGCGCAATAAACACATTGCCCTTCGAGTCAATCGTTAATCCGTAGAGCAGTGTTCCTAGGGTGTTTACCGTTTCAATGAGTTCATCAGTTTCGGTATCAAAAATATAAAGATCTCGATCCGGCATGTCAGGATGCTTGACGATATCAATAACGTGGCCTAGGGAAAGCTTGCTGTTCGAGACAATAGAGTGAGCCACGGCGTCAAAGGTCACTAAGTCGCCATCAATCGCATTTTTCATACCGCCGGACAGCTGAGTTTTATTGTTGGATTCGAATGGCAGCACGTATAGCTTGCCGTTTCGCACTTCAATGGCGCGAGGGTCCTGTGCGGTGATACGCAGTCGTTTAATAACGGAGCGAGAAATGACATCGATGACCGCGATTTGATTGTCAGAGGACAGGGCAACATAGGCTTTCTCGTTCCCGGCGAAGGCTATACCCATCGGTTCATCGAAGCTGGTCGCCTTGCGTTCGCGATCGAAGGTCTGAATCGTGGCCACGATCTGCAAGTAGGTTGGGCTGTGAGCATTGTTATCGATTATCGATACAGAATCGGACACGTGATTTGAAACCCAAACCTCATGACCATCTGGACGCACAGCGACGCTGACGGGGTCGACGCCCACATTTATGCTCGCCGTCACTCGGCGGCTAGCCCTGTCAATTACATCAAGAGTATCGCTCGGTGTGTTGACCACAAATACGTTGTTGCCGTGCGCAGCTATGGGCTGGGCATGCGGGCTAACAAAGGAAGGGTGACTGATTGATGACTCGTACCAATCCCCCGCAGCCAATTCCACCGGAGCAGCACTTGCTTGCGGGAGCGCAGCGCCCATGCCAACGACCAAGGCTAGCCGCGCAGTCCATGACCCTATTCTCCTTATTCGAACGACAGCCCCCTCTGACACGCCACTCCTCCCGAATCGCTCAACTAAAGTTAACGCTGTTAAGATTGCCTGAAAATATCTCATTATCAAATAGGGTCAGTTATTCTCGGACGATGCGGATCAATCAAACAAAGGGCACGGACCACTATCACCACGGCGATTTGCGACGAGCATTGATCGGTAGAGCGATCAATATTCTCGAATCCGAAGGGGAAGCAGCTCTAACCATGCGCCGAATTGCTCGCGACGCAGGCGTCTCGCAAGCCGCTCCCTACAGCCACTTCAAGAGTAAGAAAGACCTGCTCACTGCCGTCTGTGTTGAGGGCACAGTATGGTTTGGCGACTCCATGAAGGCTCGAGCGGCAGGCAAAAAAGGTTTGGAATATCTGGCCGGTTTAGCCATTGGGCACGTTGAATTTGCGCTTGAGCACCCTGCGCTCTTCCGGCTAATGAGCACTCGACCCATCAGCCAATCACTGGACGCGCAAGGTAACCTGCCTGAAATTTTCAACGAGGGTTACCAACTGATGCTGTCCGGGCTTGCCGCAGCACCCCTTAAACATTTCGGGTCGGGTGAACGGCAGCTGGACGCGCCCATCGCCTGGGCGCAGATTTATGGTATTTCAAATCTTCTTATCGAAGGGAGGATTTCTCCCGAGACCTTTGGCTTCGATAATGTGGAACAGTTTGTCCGTGCGCTCGTCGGGCATTTCCTTCACCTTTAACGCAACAGGATGTTTGACGATCAGGCTCATCGCCCTACCCGGTCAGCTGATATCGTAAAGCGTCCACTTCATTTCTCAATCGGTCGATTGTTTGCCTCATCTTTAGCAAATCAGCTCCGTCGACTCTGGACTCTTAACCCGATGATCGCGTGCATAACCGTAATGCGGTAACCATCAGCGTTGCTGCGTAGAGCGTTATTGCTGGTTAGCCCTAACACCAGATCGCTTGCCGCCAGTGTGATTGATCAAACTCTCTCGAC
>JAAXKB010000083.1 GCA_012269545.1 Gammaproteobacteria bacterium
TTCGCACCCATCGTTTTCAAAAGCGCGAATTGTCTCGTCGCCCGGCGGTGGAATCAGTGGCTTTGCTGAGGGTTTTGCTGCTGCCGGAGCGCGCCGGCGAGATGGAACGAACGCTCAGGGTGATCTTTACCGATGGCGGCGACGTCAGTCTGACGATTCGCCACGGTGTGGTGGTGCCGGGCAACAGCACAGATGGCTCTTTGACATTGTCTGTTGCCAGCGATCACTGGTTCGACATGTTGGCCGGCAAGCTCAGCCTCGACCAAGCGTTAACTGACGGGCTGGCCGAGGCCTCCAACACCGCTGACGTTCAGTCTTTTTTGCGCTGCTTCGATATCGAGACACTGAACAATTGAGAGCATCATGAGCGACATACCCAAGCCCTCTGCACCCTTTGCGGGAGACATTCAGCGCCTGCAGAAAGATTCGACGCCGAGTCCGCTGCCATTAAAGAAGGAAGCACAAGGGGCGCCAAACGTCCTGTTAGTGATGCTAGACGATGTGGGTTTTGGCACTTGCAGTACCTTTGGCGGACCGATTCCGACACCCGGGGTGGACAAGATTGCGGCGGCGGGCTTGAAATATAATCAGTTTCATACCACGGCGCTGTGCTCGCCGACGCGTGCTGCGCTGTTGACCGGTCGCAATCACCACAGCGTCCACATGGGAGGCATTACAGAAATCGCCAACAGTTTCCCGGCTTACGACAGTGCGATACCGCCTGAAACGGCGACGATTGCTGAAATTCTTAAACAAAATGGTTATTCAACCGGGTGTTTTGGTAAGTGGCACCTGACGCCCTCGTGGGAACAGAACCCCGCGGGACCATTCGATCGCTGGCCGACGGGCATGGGTTTTGAACGCTTTTACGGCATCATCGGTGCAGAGGCGTCCCACTGGGAGCCCGCGGTCTACGATCAAACCACTCCCGTGGAGCCGCACTTAGGCCGGCCGGATTATCACCTGACGGAAGACCTGGCTGAAAAAGCCATTGAATGGATCGCGAAACAACAGGTCTCCGCGCCAGACAAACCGTTCTTTTGTTATTTTGCGCCCGCTGCCGTGCATGCGCCGCACCATGTGGCGCCCGAATGGAGTGACAAGTTCAAAGGCCAGTTTGACGCGGGCTGGGATGCATTGCGTAACACTATCTTTGAGCGTCAGTTGGCAATGGGAGCGATTCCCCCTGAGACGGTACTTACGCAGCGCCCTGAGCAGGTGCCCAGCTGGGATGAGTACCCAGATCGATACAAACCCGTGGCGTCGCGCCTGATGGAAGTATTTGCTGGTTTTATGGCCCATACCGACGCTCAAGTGGAGAGAGTGATCGACTACTTGGTGGATCAGGATGCTTTCGACAACACCTTGGTGATTTATTTGACCGGCGACAACGGTGCATCAGCGGAGGGTACGGTTCACGGCGCCTGGAGCGCGCCGTCTTTCCAAAACGGTGTGCACGAAGATCCCGAGTGGTTGCTTGAGCACATGGAGGATTTTGGCACCGAACGCTGCGAAAACCACTTTAACGTGGGTTGGGCTTGGGCGCTGGATTCGCCCTTTCAGTGGATGAAACAGGTGGCATCGCACTTTGGCGGCACGCGCAACGCCCTAGCGCTTTCTTGGCCACAGGGAATTGAAGCAAAAAATGAGTTTCGCCAACAGTTTCAGCACGTCATTGACGTCTTTCCTACGCTGTTGGAGGTCACGGGTATTCCAATGCCATTGCGTGTGAATGGAATTGAGCAAGATGACGTGCACGGTACCAGCATGGTGCCTACGTTTGCTGACGCGTCTTCACCGAGTACTCACACCACCCAATACTTTGAAATTCTGGGCAATCGTGCGATCTATCATGACGGCTGGATGGCATCTTGTTTTCACGGCCGCCTGCCTTGGATTCGGTTTGCTGGCTTTGATTTCGATGGCGAACAAGAGGTCTGGGAGCTCTATCATGTGGCGGAGGACTTTTCTCAAAGTGTCGATCTCGCCGCCAAACATCCGGACAAGCTGCGTCCGCTGCAGGCGCTGTGCGAGCAGGAAGCTCAGCGATCCGGTGTCGATCCGCTGCGCGAAGCTTCTGGCCGACGCGGTGGCGACTATGCGCCGCCTCACTCGTTGGATGGGCACAGCAAGATGACCTATGGGCCCATGCATGTACGGCTGCCAGAACACGGTGTGATTAATCTGAAAAACACCTCTTTCCGGATTACCGGCGCGGTTGAAACTGCTCAGGCAAGCACGGGTGTGATCGCCTGTCAGGGCGGCAATATGGCTGGCTGGAGTCTGTATCTCGACAACGAATCACGTCCCACCTATGTGTATAACTGGTTTGGTCATGAATTCACGACACTCGTCGGCAAGCCGCTGGGTCCGGGCGAGCACCAGATCTGTGTCGATTATGCTCATGATGGTGGTTTTGCCGCCGGGGGAGATCTGGTGCTGTCCGTGGACGGGCAACCTGTTGCCGACGGCCGGATTGAACGATCGGTACCGGTGATCTTCTCCATGAGCGGAGAGACCTTTGATGTGGGGCGAGATACCGGCTCACCGGTGGGTAATTACCCGCACGATTTTGCCTTCTGCGGCACCATTCGTGGCGTGACCCTGGAGCGGCTTGCCGAACCAACGCAAGAGGTGAAGCAGCAAGAACGGCGCGGTAAGTTCCAAGCGGGCTTGAGCACGCAATAGTTCAGGACGATGGACGTATAGCGCAACACAGTAGGCGAGATGAGAACGATGATTGACATTAATGGCATGGCTCATGTGATTTTGACCGTTAGCCAATTCGATAAGGCCCATCGTTTTTACAGTGCCTTGCTACCGCAGTTTGGTATGACCAAGGTCAATGATGGCCCGGATTTTCTGTATCACGTCGGCGCGCGAACGGCCATCGGCATTCGGCGGTGCGATCCTGAGTTCGAGCAGGAACGCTTCGAGCAGTATCGAGTGGGGCTGCATCACATCTGTCTGCGCGCCAAAAGCCGGGATGATATTGACCGCACCGCAGA
>JAAXKB010000044.1 GCA_012269545.1 Gammaproteobacteria bacterium
AATCGTCGCCCCCAGCGATGACGCCAGTTCTGCGGTGCGGTCAATATCATCCCGGTTTTTGGCGCGAAGACAGATGTGATGCAGCCCCACCCGATACTGTTCAAAACGCTCCTGCTCGAACTCAGGATCGCACCGCCGAATGCCGATGGCCGTGCGCGCACCCACGTGATAGAGAAAATCCGGGCCATCATTGACCTTGGTCATACCGAACTCGGGTAACATAGCGCTGTAAAAACGATGGGCCTTTTCAAATTGGCTGACGGTCAATATCACATGAGCCATACCGTTAATGTCGATCATCGCTACTCCTCTCCCCTTCCATGTCGAACGATACATCCGTCGTCCTGCACTATTGCGCGCTCAAGCTCGCTTGGAACTTACCGCGCCGTTCTTGCTGCCTCACCTCATCCGTTGGCTCGGTAAGCCGCTCCAAGGTCACGCCGCGAATGATGCCAGAGAAGGCAAAATCGTGGGGGTACTTGCCCACCGGTGAGCCGGTATCTCGCCCGACATCAAAGGTCTCTCCACTCATGGAGAAAATCACCGGCACCGATCGTTCTATACGGCCTGTGGCAACAGGTTGCCCGTCCACGGTAAGCACCAGATCTCCGCCGGCAGCAAAACCACCATCGTGAGTATAGTCGACACAAATCCGGTGTTCGCCCGGGCCAAACGGCTTGCCCGTCAGGGTCGTGAATTCATGACCAAACCAGTTGTACACATAGGTTGGACGTGACTCGTCATCGAGATACAGACTCCAGCCCGCCATGTTGCCGCCCTGACAGGCGATCACACCAGTGCTCGCCTCCCCGGTTTCAACCGCGCCGATAATGCGGAAAGAGGTGTTTTTCAGATTAATCACACCATGTTCCGGCAGCCGCACATGCATGGGCCCGTAGGTCATCTTGCTGTGCCCTTCCAACGAATGCGGCGGCGCGTAGTCACCACCGCGTCGGCCCGAGGCATCGCGCAGCGGATAGACACCGTACCGCTCAGCTTCCTGCTCGAACAGGTCCTGCAGCTGACGCAGCTTTTCCGGATGCTTCGCGGCAAGATCGACACTTTGAGAAAAGTCTTTCGCCACATGGTACAACTCCCAGACTTCTTGTTCGCCATCGAACTCAAAGCCTGCAAACCGAATCCAAGGCAGGCGGCCATGAAAACACGACGCCATCCAGCCGTCATGATAGATCGCGCGATTGCCCAGAATTTCAAAGTACTGCGAGGCATGGGTACTCGGTACCGACGCGTCGGCAAAGGTGGGCACCATACTGGTGCCGTGCACCGCGTCTTGCTCAATGCCATTCACGCGTCCGGGCATTGGGATACCCGTTACTTCCAACAGCGTCGGGAACACATCGATGACATGGTGGAACTGTTGGCGCAACTCGTTCTTTGCTGAGATGCCCTTGGGCCATGACACCGCCAAGGCATTACGCGTGCCGCCAAAGTGTGAGGCTACCTGTTTCATCCACTGAAAAGGCGAATCCAGAGCCCAAGCCCAACCGACGTTAAAATGATTTTCACAGCGTTCGGTACCAAAGTCCTCCATGTGCTCAAGCAACCACTCCGGGTCTTCATGCACGCCGTTTTGGAAAGAGGGCGCGCTCCATGCGCCGTGGACGGTGCCCTCCGCAGAGGCGCCATTGTCGCCGGTCAAATAAATCACCAGAGTGTTGTCGAAGGCATCCTGATCCACCAAATAATCAATGACTCGTTCAACTTGAGCATCGGTATGCGCCATAAAACCGGCAAACACCTCCATCAAACGCGACGCCACAGGTTTGTAACGATCCGGATATTCATCCCAACTCGGCACCTGATCCGGGCGCTCGGTCAGTACCGTCTCAGGTGGAATCACGCCCATCGCCAACTGACGTTCATAGATACTGCTGCGTAGTGCATCCCAGCCTGCATCAAATTGACCTTTGAACTTATCACTCCACTGGGGTGCCACATGGTGCGGCGCATGCACGGCAGCGGGCGCAAAGTAGCAAAAGAAGGGTTTGTCCGGCGCGGAGACCTGTTGTTTCGCGATCCATTCAATGGCTTTTTCTGCCAGATCTTCCGTCAGGTGGTAATCCGGGCAGCCTAGGTGCGGTTCTACCGGCGTGGTTTGGTCATAAACCGCAGGCTCCCAATGGGATGCCTCTGCACCGATGATGCCGTAGAAACGTTCAAAGCCCATGCCAGTTGGCCAGCGATCAAACGGACCCGCGGGATTCTGCTCCCAGGATGGCGTTAGGTGCCACTTACCAAAACAGCCCGTTGAATAACCGTTTTGCTTCAAAATTTCAGCAATGGTGGCGGTTTCTGGCGGTATGGCGCTGTCGTAAGCGGGAAAACTGTTGGCGATTTCTGTAATGCCGCCCATATGAACACTGTGGTGGTTACGTCCGGTCAACAGCGATGCACGCGTCGGCGAACACAGCGCCGTGGTATGAAACTGGTTGTACTTCAAACCTGCAGCCGCAACCTTGTCGACGCCGGGCGTTGGAATCGGTCCACCAAAGGTGCTGCAGGTGCCGAAACCCACGTCGTCCAACATCACCAACAGAATATTCGGCGACCCTGCGGCTTCTTTTTTTAATGGCAGCGGACTGGGGGTCGCGTCTTTCTGCAAACGCTGAATGTCTCCGGCAAAGGGCGCAGAGGGTTTGGGTATATCGCTCATCGTGCTCTCAATTATTCAGTGTCTCGAGATCGAAACAGCGCAAAAAAGACTGAACGTCCGCGGCGTCGGAGGCCTCTGCTAGGCCTTCGGCTAACGCTTGGCTGAGGCTGAGCTTGCCCGCCATCAGGTCGAACCAGTGATCGCTCGCAACGGACAAGGTCATTGCCGCGTCTCGGCGATTTCCCGGTACGGCCACACCGTGACGGATGGTCAGACTGACATCGCCGCCATCGGTGAACATCACCCGAAGCGTCTGTTCCATGTCGCCAGCTCGCTCAGGTAACAGCAATACCCTCAACAAACCTACCGATTCCACCGCCGGGCG
>JAAXKB010000052.1:0-31246 GCA_012269545.1 Gammaproteobacteria bacterium
GCCGACGATTGGTCTCCATCTCCTCTGCTGCTCGCGCATTGCCTCACGCGATTGCCCTGCGATCACTGCAGCGCGAGATCATTCGCAAAGACCCGCTCTGGCAACATGGTCAGTACGATGCCGCCAACCACGGCCCGGTGACGGGTATGCGATTGGCACGCAAGCTTGGCATGATCAGCTATCGCTCCGGAGAGGAATGGGCCGAACGTTTTGGCCGCGAACGGGCACCGGATTTTGCCGAACAGGACACACCCTTTGGCATCGACTTTGAAGTGGAATCCTACTTGGAAAGTCACGCGGATCGATTCATCGGCTCCTTTGATGCCAATTGTTATCTCTATCTGTCACGGGCAATGGATCTTTTTGACGGCCTGGACCACGGAGGCAGCCTAGCGGCCAGCTTCAGCGATCTTCAGCTGCAGTCTGCGCTGGTAATCGGCGTTCGCACCGACGCGCTCTTTCCGCTGTCTCAGCAACAGGAACTTGCCGATGCCCTAGGTGAGAAAGTGCCCGATGTCGCCTTTGTGCCTCTGGACAGTATTCAGGGCCATGACTCTTTTCTGGTCGATATGGATCGCTTCAGACCCGCGCTCGCAGCCTATTTTTAACCTGCTCGTTTCGCGGCCAAACAACGCGGCTATATGATGACCTGCCTGCCCTGGGGCAAGAGGCTGCCAATGATGGAAGCCGGGATTCCAACCTCCTGCAGCGCTCGCAGACACGCATCAGCGTGCTCTGACGGAATGCAGGCCAATAAGCCACCCGATGTCTGTGGATCGCTGAGCAAAGCAAGCCGCGCGCTGTCCTTGACCGATGCGGTCACCGTAAAGTCGCTGAGCGCCTGAGCGTTCGCGCCCTGAATAGAGCTACGCACGCCCTGCTGGGCAAGCTCCAGAGCCCCCGTCAGGATGGGCACCTCGGTCAGCCTCAATTCGACCCCGCAATGGCTTGCTCGCAGCATTTCGCCCAAGTGACCGATCAATCCGAACCCGGTAACGTCGGTCAAGGCGTTGACGCCGTACTGCTGCAGGACACCTAAAGACACTGCGTTGCTGGTATCCATCATCGCCAAACAGGCAGGCACCGAACCTGCTAAGTGCATTCCTCGCATGGCTGCAGCCAAAATAACGCCGGTACCAAGAGGCTTGGTTAGCAGCAAGACATCACCGACTTGTCCGCCTGACTTTGTCAGGGTGACCTCTGCCGGTGCACCAGTCACGGTCAGCGCAATACTTAACTCAGCACCCTCAGCCGAGTGTCCCCCCACCAAGGGCGCGCCGTGGGCATTGAGTACGTCGACAGCACCACTGAGTAGCTGGAAAAGATCTTCTTCCATCATGCGCTGTGCCATCAGCGGCAGCGTCGCTAAGGCCAACGCAGCCGTTGGCGTTGCCCCCATGGCAAACAAATCATTCAAACTGTGGTGCGCGCAGATGCGCCCGAGCAGATAGGGGTCGTCAATCATGGCGCGGAAACCGTCCACACTGAGCAGAGTTGAGCCAGAGCCATGACTCACCTGCGCCGCGTCATCACCGATGCCGAGAGCGACGTGTTCCGCAGCTTGGTCCGGCAGTCGAGCCAATACTCGACTCAGGGGGTCCGCTGCGAGTTTCGCGCCGCAGCCGCCGCAGCGCATCAGATCCTCCGGCAAATCTGCTGCCAGTTCGGAGGTCAGATTCGGCAAAACAGGTTCTGCGGCAGCCGTCATATCGGGCAGATCACAGTAGCGCGCCATGAAGCGCCGGTCGATGCGATCCTTCAATCGCCAAAACAACTTGCCCTGCAGCGCAAAGGGTCCCTTGGTCGCTATGGCATCCGGCTCATCGACACTGCCAGTGCCAATCAGCGTAAGAAAGGATCGCTGGGCCTTAAACCTCGACGACGCGCCAGTCAGCGGTTTGCCCTGCACGGCTAAAGCCAGATTGTGCGCCAGCACTGGTGCAGCCCGCACCGCGTAAACGCCCGCTTTAGCGCGCTCTTGCCCCTGCAAATGCGCCGCGTCCCCCGCAACGAAGACACTGGTATCGCTGATGCTGCGCAGATCAGCGCCCACGCTTGGAAAACCTCTGGCATCGCAGGCCAATCCTGAAGCCGCTAGCCAATCCGGAGCCTGCACGTCTGTCACCCACAACACATGATCAACACGCCTTTCCGCGCCGTCGAGGGTTTGCAGGCGATAGCCTTCGGCTGACTGGACGCTGCCCGTGACCCGCTGGGCAACGTATTCAATACGCTTTCGTTCAAGACTTCGTTTCGTCAGCAACTTGGCGCGCTGACTCAAACCCGGCAGCAACTGTGGACCAAGCAGCGTAATCTGAGTATCTGGCGGCAGGCTCGCGCGACAGGCCATGGCCACCTCGACCCCTCCGGCGCCAGCCCCGACCAGTCCCAGCACCGCTGGAGTTTCGCGCCCCTGGATCGCCGATTTCAATTCAGGCCAATGTGCTAAAAATTGCGTTATCGGTTTCACCGCAATACCGGCCATGCCGTTAAGGTTCGGGCTGGCTCCGCTGTTGATGGACAGCAAGTCGTAGCGCAGGCCGGGTCGATCACGCAACGCCAGCTCTTTGTTAACGACATCCAAACCCATAACCGTCGCGCGGATGAAACGTGCGCCAGCTGCGCGGCACAGGGGCTCAAGGGGGATGTGAATATCATTGAGGGCGTAGTGGCCTGCGATATACCCCGGCACCATACCTGAGTAAGGCGAGACGTCAGCATCGGACACTAGGGTCAAACGAACTCCGTGCACCGGATTCATGGCAAAATGCTTGAGCACCTGCACATGGCTATGCCCGCCGCCAACCAGCAATAAATCACGCACCGCAGGAGTATTCGATTGCATGGCTGCCTGATGCCCTAGGTGTTAAATGGTGCCCTGCTCTTTCATCTGGGCAATGTCATCCGCGGAATAACCAAGCTCCGCCAATATCTCTTCGCTGTGCTGACCAAGCTCCGGCGCAGGACCCGCCGGACGCATCTGCAGGCCTTCGACATTAACCGGATGCTTAATCACCGCAGGCATGCCGACTTCCTTGGTTGGTTGAATCGCCATGTTATTGGCCACAACCTGAGGATCGTTGGGCAGCTCATCGATTCGGCCCACCAAGGCGACCGGTACTCCGACTTCGGTCAGAGCCTGCATCCAGTAATCGGAGGGCTGAGTTATCAGCACGTCACGCATCTCTTTGCCGAGCTTATCGCCATTTTCTACCCGCTGCTCGGCAGTCAGAAAGCGGGGATCAAGCAGTAAATCTGGACGCCCCAAGACAGTAAACAGCATGTCGACTTCTTCGTCAGTGCGCACCATGGAGAACTGCAGCCAGCGCCCGTCCGCTGCCTCGTACAGCAAGCGGGTAAAAAGATGGTCGGCCAGATGGTGGTACAGGGTAAAGTCCGCCTCAGCAAAAACGCCTTGGGCGATACAGGATGCCGACCACATACCGTTTGCCAGCAAGGAGGTATGCACATGACTGCCTAGGCCCGTCTGCTGTCGTTTAAACAGCGCGGTTAGAATCGACGCATAGAGTGTCACTGCGGTCGGGTGGTCGCCCATACCCGGCAGAGCGGGAGCCGGGGCTGCGCCCGGCGCTCGAACGAGGTCCATCAAGCCCGAGCGAGCCCAGTAGGCGACCAAATCAAAGCCTTCTCTGTCGCGCTCGGGACCTTGCTCACCGTAGGCGGTCAAAGAAGCATAGATCAGTCGGGGATTGATCGCAGCCAAGTCCTCATAGGTTAAACCCCACTCGCGACGCATCGGCTGCGTGGTATTGGTAATGTAGATATCGCACTCACTGACCATGCGGCGCAGGATCTCCCTGCCTTGATCAGACTTTAGATTTAGAGCGATTGAGCGCTTGTTGCGATTGTCCATCTCCCAGGTGTAGTTGATGTCACTGGTAGGCGACGACGCCATCATGGCAAAGTTTCGATAGCCATCTCCGGCAAGCGGCGGCTCTACCTTGATCACCTGCGCGCCAAAGTCCGCCAGAATGGTAGCGGCCACGGGTGCAGCGATCCAGCTGCTCATGTCGATGACTTTCAAATCTGCAAACAGCAATTCGTCGCTCATTGCACCTCTCCCTTAACCTCTATGCTCCGTTCGAGAACAGCATCCCATCGCTCTTCCCCTCCAATACTAACCTTCCAGAACGGCGTTCCATTCCGCGACCTGTTCGACACTGGCCAGCAGGCTCTCGGTATCGCCTTCCAAGGTCACACTGACAATGTGATCGCCTTGACCTATCGCATTCACGACGGCCTGATCTTCGTCACCTTCAACGGCGCCGAAGATCGTATGCGCGTCATCCAGCCAAGGGGTTGGTACGTGAGTTATGAAGAACTGTGAGCCGTTCGTACCCGGTCCAGCATTTGCCATGGAGAATTTTCCGGGCGCATCGTGACGCAAGCTATCTACAAACTCATCTGCAAAGCGATAACCGGGGCCACCGGTGCCCGTGCCCTGCGGACAACCGCCTTGGATCATAAAATCTTCGATAACGCGGTGAAAGGACAGCCCATCGTAAAAGCCCCGCTGAGCCAAATTAACGAAATTGGCTACCGTCATCGGAGTTTCATCCGGGTATAGATTCAAACGAATCGTGCCTTTGTTGGTTTCCATTACTGCGACTAAAGACATGATCTCTCCTAATGTCATCGTGAAAAATACAGTGTGAATGCCGGTAGCGTGCGTACCGTCGTCCCGCGCCTCACCTTATACCAGAGACGATCCCGAGGCACCCTAAACCGCCTGCATCGGCAGGCCTGTGTGACTTAAAGGTGATCGTGAAAGAAGGCGAGAAAGCGGTCGGCGGCAGCCTCCAGTTCACTCGACTGTTTCCATTCGTGAAGTCGCATCGCCTGAGGCTGCAGTTCGGCTAGGCGCTGCGAGGACGAGGCTGGGTGATACGTGTCGGCGCCGTCTAGGATCAGCATGGGCGCGTCAAGTTTTTCTACCTCTGACTCCGTCATACACATAAAGGTGAGATCGTTTTCAAACATACGTCTGCGCAGGCCAAGCAGAGCCTCGGACCCGAAGCGCTGGGGATCTGATTGATGCAGCTGTTCCGCCCAGCCATCGAACATGGCCAAAAATTCCTCACGGTTATTGTCCCGGCCAATGGTTTGCATCACCGCACTGGCGACCACTCGCTGAGGTGCCAGTTTGAGCAGGTTCAAGATGTAAGGACCGCCGATACACATACCTGCCACAGCGAATCGCTCAAACCCCAAATGGGTCATCAAGGCGAGTTGGTCTTGCGTATAGGTGTCCCAATCGTGATCACTTTCGATCGGGCCAGATGACGCGCCGGCGTTGCGCTGATCCATTGCGATCACCTGAAAATGCGGGCTCAACAACGTCACAGGATCCAGCGGACTGTTCTGCCACATACCACGTTCAGAGCGCAATCCACCCGGTGCGATCAGCAGTACCGGAAATCCTGAACCGTGTATTTCGTAGCCCAGTCTAAGATCGCCCTGAATGAATTCCGCCATGTCTCTGTCCTATCTGCCTTTATCGTTATCGCGCACAAAAAAGCCAGCTCGGAAGCTGGCTTTGCATCAGGCGACCCTGCCTAATGCGGGTGCAATACCACCTGCATCTCGGTGTAGCCGTGGACAAAGTTCGACGGCACCAACTTGGGTTCGCCGATAACTTCGACCATGTGAAAACGCTTCTGCACCTCTTCCCAAAGGATTCGAAGCTGCATTTCGGCCAGACGATTACCCATGCAGCGATGCACCCCAAAGCCGAAGGACAGGTGTTGGCGCGCGCGGTCACGGTCGATAATAAATTCGTCGGGTCGATCAATAGACCGCTCGTCGCGGTTGCCCGACAAGTACCACATGATCACTTTATCGCCGGCCTTTATCGTTTGGCCATTCAACTCATAGTCTCTGTTCGCAATGCGGCGCATATGCGACAGGGGTGTTTGCCAGCGAATAATTTCCGACACCATATTAGGAATGACACCGGGATTGTTCCGCAGCTTGGCATACTCACCCGGATTTTGATTGAGCGCCCAAACACCGCCCGTCATGGAATTTCGTGTGGTGTCATTGCCGCCAACAATCAGCAAAATCAGATTGCCGAGAAATTCTTGGGGCGACATGTTCTTCGTGGCTTCGCCATGCGCAAGCATCGACACCAAATCGGTGCCCTCGTCTTTGTCAGCCCGCTCTTGCCACAGACCCATGAAGTATTCCAGACACTCGTAGAGTTCTGCCTGGCGCGCTTCTTCACTTTCCACGATGCCGGACTCTTCATCACCCGTCGCCACGTCGGACCAACGGGTCAGTTTGCGACGATCCTCAAATGGAAAGTCGAAAAGGGTCGCCAACATCTGTGTGGTCAATTCAATGGACACTCTATCCACCCAATCGAACTGCTCACCCACAGGCAAGCCATCGAGCACTTTCTGCGTACGTTCCCGGATGGTTTTTTCCATCAGTTTCAGATTCGCTGGAGCCACTGAGCCTTGTACGGTTTTACGCTGTTCGTCGTGCACCGGCGGGTCCATGGCAATAAACATCGGCAGCGGAAAATCTTCTTCTGGTTCAAGGATCGTAATGGCAGGTTCAGAGGAAAAATCCTGCCAGTTACCGTCGATTTCCATAATGTCTTTGAACCGCGTTACGGACCAGTAAGGTCCGTATTCGGAATCTTTGCAGTAATGGACCGGTGCCTCGTCACGCAATCTGTCAAAGAAAGCCATTTTTTTGTCTTCAATCCAGAGACTTCGCTGGGAGACATCAATATCTTCGATGGCCAGATCTTTCGGATCGAAATCCGCCATATTCAAGGTCGGTGCTTCACTCATTAGAATTGGAACTCCGGCAGGTCAACGATTAAGCCATCCAGATCGTCACTAACGGTCATCTGGCAGGACAGCCGTGAATTTGATGCGCGTTCAGGGTTGAGGTCTAACATGGAATCTTCTGCCTCATTGGGACCGCCGGCTTTTGCTACCCAATCACTGTTCACCATGACATGACAGGTCGCGCACGAACACTCTCCGCCGCAGTCAGCATCGATACCGGGTACCAAGTTGTCCATAGCCGCCTGCATTACCGACTTGCCAACTTCTGCGTCAACGATGTGTTGCGTACCATCGTGCTCAATAAACGTAATCTTCGGCATCCAACTGCTCCTTTAAGTGTGTGTTCAACCCAGCGGGCAAATTTAGCGAAAGTCAGGGATCACAACAACACTCCTTAGAACTGCTGGGCTGACTGATAATCTGACCGATTGGCCATGGGCGCTTCGCAAAAGCGTACTTTGATTTGCTGACAAGTCAACGCTGCCCCGCCAGCCAAGTTGTCTACCCGTCGCTGATTTCATTAATCCGCCGGGCCAGGGACGTGTCTTTTTCCGTCACCACGTTGCCCGCGTCGTGGCTGGTCAGTCCAATGCAGACGGTGCTGTAGACGTTTGACCAATTGGGGTGATGGTCCGCCTGTTCGGCCAACAGCGCGACTCGCGTCATAAAGCCAAAGGCTTGGGAAAAGTCCGCAAATCGCCATTCTTTAGTGAGCATATCGTTTTCGTGAGTCCACCCTTCCGGTATCTGCATATCGTCTCCTATCCTCAATGCGGCTCCCCGCATACTGCGCGTGGTGTGCTATTGCTTCCCAGGGCGCCCGAGAGTGAAGTACCTTACCGAGGTTATCAACCTCCGTCACAATGAGATCCGCATGCCTATAACAACACACAGAACCAGCACCGCCCGTCACAGCACGTTTTACCGCGCCTGCGGACCACAGGACGGTCCACTGGTGATCATGACCCACGGTTGGCCAGAGCTCTCCATCAGTTGGCGGCACCAGCTTGAATTTCTCGGCAGCCTAGGCTATCGAGCCATCGCACCAGACATGCGAGGTTACGGCGGCTCGTCTGTCTACGACCAAAAAAGCGACTACGCTCAACGTGAAGTCGTGCAGGACATGATCGAGCTTATCGACAGCTTGGAACGGCAAAAGGCTGTCTGGATTGGACATGACTGGGGCTCGCCTGTGGCATGGAATGTCGCCCTACACCACGCCGATCGGGTCGCCGCTGTGGGCAGCCTGTGTGTGCCTTACGGGTTCTCAGGGCACCCCAGCAACCTTGAGCATGGCATCAACCGGGAACTGTATCCCGTTGACGAGTATCCCGCTGGGCAGTGGGATTACCAGCTCCACTACTATGAGAATTTTGATCAGGCCCAAAAAGAAATGGAGCAAGATCCAGAGCGAGTGATCAAGCTGCTTTTTCGCAAAGGTGACCCCGCGGGCAAGGGTCAGCCTAGCGCAACGGCATCGACTCGCAAGAACGGAGGATGGTTCACTTCATTGGGTGGTGTGCCAGACATGCCTATTGATACAGACGTAGTGTCAACAGAAGACGTTGCCGTGTACGCCAAACATCTGCAAGAAAACGGCTTCTTTGGCCCGACCGCTTGGTACGTGAACGGCGACGCCAATCAGGCCTTTATGGACAGCGCGCCGGATCGTCGCTTATCCATGCCAGTGCTGTTTGTCCATGCCACTTACGACTACGTATGCGATACCACCACCACCGGATTCGCCGAGCCCATGCGGGCGCTGTGTCCGAATCTAACCGAGGAACGTTTGGATTGCGGTCATTGGATGGCTCAGGAAAAACCAGCCGAGTTAAACGCCATACTCAAGCGTTGGCTGACCGACGTTGTCGACTATCCCGCCTGAACGCCAAGAGCCTTGCCCAACGCGAGCAGATGGTCGGCAACATAACGCTTGCCCAAGGAGGTTCCGGGCAGCACCTGAAAGGCATGACACGCGCCGGGCATGACCACCAGTTCGGTCGCAACCCCGGCAGCCAACAAGCGCCGGGCGTACTCAATGTTCTCGTCACGAAACAGGTCCAAAGAAACAGTGAACATCCATGTAGAAGGCAGACCGTCTACACTGGCCACTCTTGCCGGCACATAGGGCGCCTCCGGTGGGTGATCGCCGAGATAGCAGGACCAGCCGAATGCATTGCTCTGACGAGTCCATACGAATTCGCCAACCAAGGGATCCCCGGGCGCAGACTCGGAACCTGTCAGATTGTCGAGCATGGGATAGGTCAGATGTTGGTGACAAACCGCATAATCCCCGG
Source organism: Gammaproteobacteria bacterium (assembly GCA_012269545.1). Taxonomy (GTDB): domain Bacteria; phylum Pseudomonadota; class Gammaproteobacteria; order Pseudomonadales; family Azotimanducaceae; genus UBA4421. Next base: position 9,119 of record JAAXKB010000052.1, read on the forward strand.
CATCCCGCGCACGAATCGCCAGCGCTGCTGCAAGGCCGCCGCCGGCGCTCTCGCCGCCAATGGCGATGCGCTCTCTATCGATCCCCAGTCGTTCCGCCTCATCGTGCAGCCAGGCCAGCGCCGTATAACAATCATCCAAAGGCGCAGGGACCGGATGTTCCGGCGCCAATCGATACCCTACCGCCAACACAGTAATACCCAGCTGCGAAGCAATTAAGGTATTCATTGGGTCTGAGCGTTCCATCTGCCCCGCTACGTAACCGCCGCCATGAATATGCAGATAAGCCGCCTCGGCTTTGCCCGCTTTGGGGGTATACAGCAAGCACGGCACGTCCCAATTGGCGCCCGATAGGGTGATGGATTCACGCTGCACGCCTGCAGCCTCGGCATCCCCGAGCGTCGCCGCCGCTGCTCCAGCTCGCCGGAACTTAGGTAGATTTTCCCGGGTAAAATTAAAGGCGGGCATCTGCTTTAAAATCGGCAGCAGCTCAGGATCAAGCAAGTGTTCTGTGGTCATGGGTATTTCTCGCTAAACAACACCTCACTATGCCGCAAGGCGTGAAAAACCGCGATCTCTCCGGCCCGGCTGCCAAGAGGCAGAAATTAACCGATCTGCTCCTACCATTGCTCAACATTTCCATCCCCTTCTCGCTCTGCACATCCTTTGATTACCTTGGCTTCTGGTTATACGCGCTGTTTGGCTTGCTGGTGGCCGGTCCTTCGATTAGTGGCTCTAATGCACAAAAAATAGCTGCGGATAGCCTTCGGTGTTTTTGGGCTGATCTATCACGTGATGATGGCTGCTCTTCTGCTGGGCAGCATTGCCGCCACAGAGATTGAAGCCTATTTTCTTGGCTTAACACCGCTTTTGATCGTTGCCGTGGTGGCTGCAGGATTTGTTTTTCGCGGGCAGCTTCAAAGAGATCGATAGCCCTGCCGGCGCTTGGGGTCGTTACTACTCGCGCCTTGCCTTTGTTGAGGCAACCACGGCCAGCGTTTCGCCTTCATGAACCGGCGGGCTTGATAACCTAAGCATCAACAGACCGTCCTTTGGAGCGCGCGCTTCAAATACCGTGCGCCCATGCCAGTCGGTCACATAACCCAACAGTTCGCCCGCCACCACGGCTTCTCCTGCGGTCTTCACTGAAACCCAAGAACCGGTAACCGGTGCCTTAATGGATTACCGATCGAAGATGGTTAGCTGATCCGTGGGGGCCGGAAATTGTTTGGCGATCATCCCGAGGTGAGACAGGATCCGCTCGAAGCCTTCTGTGAGCATTTCAACCGCCTTGGCATCGACGACACCTGAGCCACCGGCTTCAACATCAATCGAGGGTATACCCATGACGACCGCCGCAGACCCGGCCCAAATGGCACTGGCAGATTTGCCCAACTCCCACCCAAAAGGCACGACATGCTGCATGCAGACAGCAGGCCACTTGCCACTGCGGGCAAGAATGGGGGTATCTGAGTCTTCATGAAGTATCGCTGAACAGGGAACGCTTTCGTGATGGTGGGCGTCAGCGCCATACTCCGCCGCGTGCGATACGCCATACACCTGTCCGAACAGGAGTAATGAGACGAAAGCTAAATAAGAACAAAGGTATCGCATGACCGGCACAATACACGAGACCTTGCGCCACTCATCCCCGAAGCCTAAATCAGATTGGATTTTTGCGTAGTACTACTCATTTCGACAAGCTCATCGGCGACATTTTCTCAGGCATCGCCCTAAGTCGCACCTGTGCTATGCCAATGGCGAGTGAATTGGTGGAGCTAGGCGGGATCGAACCGCCGACCTCCTGCGTGCCACGCAGGCGCTCTCCCAGCTGAGCTATAGCCCCGAAGTCCTCAGCAGCACTGATCCAAAACGTCCGCTGCCGCTGTGGCCTGTCACGCTATGCGCGAGCGATGGCCGTGGCGGCGCATATTAGGTAGGCGCCGACGCACTGTCAATTGCTGCCTTGATCGCTTGGTATTCTTTGTCCAATCGCTTGCGTTCTTTTTTCGACGGACTCAAGAGCTCTAGCGCCGCTCGCAGTCTGGCGCGACTCAAATCCGCGCCCAAAAACATCCACGAATCAAAGAGCGGTAGCGATACTGCCCTACCGCTCGTCGCGATAAACAATGGGAATAAAAAGTCGCGAAACTTGAGATCCAACGCCTTGGCCATTTCCTGACACAGTGCAAATAAATCGTCTCGCTGCCAGTCACGCATCTCATCAAAAGCGGCCACGGTATGATATAGCACCCTGACCACATCGCCGCGCTCCAAGGACTTGTGTTCGAAATGTTCCTCGCTCAATTCCGGCAGGTTCCCGAGCAAATAACTGACGAGGGGCAGCAAGTCGGACAACCGCTCGGCCCGATCTTGCACCATCGGGATAAGCTGCTCCAGCTTGGCCGCATTGAGCATCCAGTCTTGAATACGCTCGGCATACTCAGACGCATCCAAGCGCCGCAGATATTGGCCGTTGAGCCAACTTAACTTGGCTTGGTCGAAAATCGGCCCGCCGGTGGTGATGCGGTCAATGTCAAATACCTCGACCATTTCTTCGCGCGAAAAGATTTCCTCTTCGTTGGGCATGGACCAGCCCATTAAGCTTAAGTAATTCAGCAGTGCCTCAGGCAAATAACCCATGTCACGGTAGTAGGTGATACTGGTGGGATTTTTGCGTTTGGACAGCTTGCTCTGATCCGGGTTGCGCAGCAGCGGCAGATGGATCAACTCTGGCATCGGCCAATCAAAATACTGATACAGCAACTGATGTTTCGGCACCGAGTTCAGCCACTCTTCGCCGCGCAGAATGTGTGTAATTCCCATCAGATGATCGTCCACCACGACGGCCAGATGATAGGTCGGCATACCGTCGGCTTTTACCAACACCTGCATATCGATTTGCGCGTAGGGGATACTGATTTCGCCCCGCAGACGATCTGTAAACGTGCACTCTCCCTCTGCTGGCACCCGCATACGAATCACATGTGCCTCGCCTGCAGCCATGCGCGAGGCTATCTCATCGGCGCTTAGCGAGCAGCAGTGACCGTCATAGCGAGTCGTTTGCTTGTTCGCCTGTTGCTCGGCGCGCACGGCGTCCAGCCGCTCCTTGGAACAGAAACAGCGGAATGCATGCCCGTTTTGTAACAGGGTTTCCACGTGGGTCGCGTATATCGATTTGCGTTCGCTTTGCCGGTATGGACCGTATGGTCCGTCAACGGTTGGGCCTTCGTCCCAGTCCAGTCCCAACCAGCTTAGCGCATCAAAAATCGCTGCTTCCGACGCCGCTGTGCTGCGCGCTTGATCCGTGTCTTCAATCCGCAGAACGAACTGCCCGCCGTGTCGACGGGCAAAGGCCCAGTTGAATAGGGCCATGTAGGCAGTGCCTACGTGCGGGTCTCCTGTGGGTGACGGCGCAATACGCGTTCTGACGGGAGCAGTCACCGGGGCCTAAAATCCCATTTTCACGACGTCCTCGGGAATCAGCGGATAACGAATACCCGACAGCTTTTGCGCGACGCGCACCACTTGGCAGGCGTAGCCAAATTCGTTGTCGTACCAAACGTAGAGCACCACACGATTGTCCTTCGCAATAATTGCCTCACCGTCGACAATGCACGCGTGCCGGTTGCCAACCAAGTCCGAAGACACGATCTCCGGCGACGTGGTGAAGTCGATTTGACGCTGCAAACTGCTGTGTAACGCTGCTGAGCGCAAAAATTCGCGTATCTCGTCCTCGGTCGCCGCGTTTTCTAGGGTCAGATTCAAGATCACTAGGGAAACATTTGGGGTCGGTACGCGAATGGCGTTCCCCGTGAGCTTGCCCTCCAGCTCAGGCAGCAGCTTAACCACCGCCGAGGATGCGCCGGTTTCCGTAATCACCATGTTTAATGGAGCACCACGGCCACGTCGGTTCTTTTTGTGATAGTTGTCGATCAAGTTTTGATCGTTAGTGTAGGCGTGAACGGTTTCCATATGACCGCTCTCAATACCGTATTGATCATTGACGGCCTTAAGCACGGGCACGATGGCGTTTGTGGTGCAACTGCCAGCCGCCAACACCCGATCGGCTTCCTCAATCTGGTCGGTGTTGATGCCAGAAATGATGTTCTTGACCTCGCCCTTACCCGGCGCGGTCAGAATCACCTTGCCTGCACCCTTTGATTTCAGGTGTTCCGACAAGCCGCTCATATCACGCCAAGCACCCGTGTTATCAATGATCAGAGCGTTGTGAATGCCATAGGACTCGTAGTCCACCTGATCCGGGCTCGGGGCATAAATCACCCGAATCACATTACCGTTGGCAATGATGCATTGGTTTTCCTCATCCACCCGAATGGTGCCTTGAAAGCTGCCGTGGACCGAATCTCGGCGCAACAGGCTGGCGCGCTTGAGCAAATCGTCCCCACCGGCCTTACGCACGACGATGGCGCGCAGACGCAATTGGCTGCCGCTGCCGGTCTTTTCAATCAACAGGCGCGCCAGCAGGCGTCCAATACGTCCAAAGCCATACAGAACCACATCTTGGGGCGATTCGATTGGCAGCACTGACGAGCCGATCACGCTCCGGCACTCCTTTGCGGCGAATTCTTCAGGGCTTAACTCTGCAGAGACCTCACTGTCCATGTACTTGATGGCCAGTTTACCGAGATCGATATGGCATGGGCCGAGGTTCAGGCCGGAAATCGCCTGCAAAATCGGAAAGGTTTCAAATTCAGACAGCTCATTTTGAGCAACCTGGCGCACATAGCGGTGGGTTTTCATCAGCTGTGTGACACTCTGGTTATAGAGTGCTCGCCCAAAACAATAGACGACAATGTTCTCGCGATAGAGCTTGCCGATCAGAGGTATCATCGCTTCGGCTAGCGCTTCGCGTTCTTTCCAATCGGGGAAGTAGTCATCCAGTTTCGATAGAGGCACGGTTTCTCCTTGTTTACTCAGAAGTGGGTCTCAGCGCCACGCGCCCGACCGAAGCGAGAAACACGTTTCGACGGGTACGGGATTCGACGGCGCCGAAGTCTACCACCAAGTAACCACCGATCCCATAAAAGAGCGGGGCTAGGCTTTTCTATCGATAACTTTGATTGATACCTGCGAGCACCTCGCTGCCGGGGCACAGGGCCTCTTCCGTCAGTTCGTTCAAAGGACGGGCCGTCGTTTCCATGATGTCGTGACACTCCATGGCATCGGGATCAACGTACAGCAGGCCCGTGGCCACCCGGCCTTGCTCCTGCATTTTCTGTACGTAGGTCATGGCGCCGATTCGATCGTAAGGATCGTAGTTGGCGTCAATTTTATACAGCTGAAGTGTGCTGCCGTCGGGCATGACAATATTTTCCTGAGTCCCCTCGGCATAATCCGCGGTAATTTCAGGCTGTCCAAGAATGAGGTCCGCATTCACCGCACTGCGTGCGTTTTCGCGAACAAATTCAAAACTCTTGGTGGAACCGCTGTGATTGTTGAACGCTACACAGGGCGAAATAACGTCAATGAAGGCCATGCCCTTGTGTTTGAGGCCCGCCTTAATCAGTGGCACGAGTTGACTCTTATCACCGGAAAAACTGCGCGCGACGAAACTGGCACCCAGCTGCAGCGCCATACTCACCAGATCAATGGGTTCGTACAGATTAGGAAGGCCTTTCTTGCTGGTGGATCCCTTGTCGTTTGTAGCCGAAAACTGGCCCTTCGTCAGCCCGTAGGTACCGTTGTTGTCCACCAGATACAGCATGTTGGTTCGTCTTCGCACTACGTGGGCGAATTGGCCTAAACCAATGGACGCACTGTCCCCGTCGCCGGAAACGCCAATACACATCAGGTCGCGATTTGCCAGATTGGCCCCGGTCGCCACGCTGGGCATACGACCGTGAACCGAGTTAAAACCGTGACTGCGATTCAAAAAATAGCTTGGCGTTTTAGATGAACAGCCGATGCCTGACACCTTCGCAAAGCGGTGAGGTGGCAACGACAACTCAGAGCAGGCCTGCACGATGGCAGCACTGACCGAGTCGTGGCCACAGCCCGCGCACAGGGTGGAAACCGAGCCCTCGTAATCGCGACGCGTTAAGCCCAATTCGTTGCTGGGCAAATTTGGGTGGCGTACCCGTGGTTTTGATACAAATGTCATGATGTCACCTCGGTCAGGCGGGCCAGTTTGTGTTCGTCGTAATACTCGCTGATTTGCGCATCAATGAAGTCGGCGGAGATCGACAATCCGGCGAAATACAAAATCGAAATCAGCTTTGCCGGATCCGTTTGCAGTTCATTGACGAGCAATGTGCGCATCTGCCCATCACGGTTTTGCTCAACCACAAAAATCAAATCATGGTCGGCAACGAAAGACTCCACTTCCTCACCGAACGGGAAAGCGCGCACTCGGCAGGTGTCTAAGTGAATGCCGTGACCGGCCAATTTATCCAGCGCCTCGGGAATCGGCAGCGCGGTCGTACCGTAGTAGAGCACGCCAACGCGCCCGCCACGGCCGTTGATTTCCGCCTTCGGCATCAGAGCGCGCGCGGTCTGCCATTTCAGTTGCAGACGCTCCATGTTGCGCTGGTAGGCATCCGGCGATTCGGTATAGGCGGCGTATTCATCCCGTGACGTGCCGCGGGTAAAGAACGCTCCCTTATCAGGGTGGGTTCCCGGCAGCGTCCGATAGCCCACGCCGTCACCATCGACATCAAGATAACGGCCAAAAGTCTCAAGACCATCCAGCTGTTCGGCAGAAAGGACCTTACCGCGGTCGTAACGCCGACTGTCATCCCATTCCAGCGGGTCGCTTAAATTTTCATTCATGCCCAGTTCCAGATCGCTGAGCACCAAAATCGGCGTCTGCAGTCGATCCGCCAAATCCAAGGCATCCGCCGCAAAATCAAAACACTCCTTGGGCGTGGCGGGAAACAGCAAAGGATGCTTGGTATCACCGTGGGACGCATAGGCGGCACCAATCAAATCTCCCTGCTGGGTGCGTGTCGGCATGCCCGTGGATGGCCCGGAGCGTTGAATATCCCAAACCACCGCAGGAATCTCGGCGAAATAGGCGAGCCCTAAAAATTCCGACATCAGCGAAATGCCGGGACCGCTGGTGGCGGTAAAGGAACGCGCCCCATTCCAGGCTGCACCAATCACGATACCGATGGCAGCCAACTCGTCTTCTGCCTGCATAAAGGCGTAATTTTTGTGGCCAGTCTCTTTATCGATGCGCAAGCGCTTGCTGTGGTTTTCGAAGCTCTCGGCAACCGAGGTGGAAGGCGTAATCGGATACCAAGCACAAACCGATGCACCACCGTAAACACTGCCCAAGCCCGCCGCGTCGTTGCCATCCATCATGATGCGGTCACCCACTGCATCGCTGCGCCGAACCTGCAGTGGCAGCGGCGCTTGCAAGTACTCTAAGGCGTAATTACGGCCAATCTCCAAGGCCCGTATGTTGGGCTCAATCAGCGCATCCTTGCCTTTGTACTGGGTCGCGACCATGCCGGTGATCACGTCAAACTCAATATTTAACAGTCCAGCTAAAGCACCAAGATAGGTGATGTTCTTAAACAACGTTCTTTGTTTGAGGTCGGCAAATTCAGGCAGCATCATGGAGGCGATGGGAATGCCGATTTCGTGAATATCGCTGCGCACCAATGCTCGCGGCAGGGGCTTGGTGTTGTCATAAACCAAGTAACCGCCGGGCAAAATACTGTCGATATCCTCGGCAAAGGTTTCCGCATTCATGGCCACCATAATGTCGACGCCTTCCCGACGTCCCAAGTAGCCCTGCTCACTGACTCGAACTTCAAACCAAGTTGGCAGTCCCTGAATGTTTGAAGGAAAAATATTACGCGTGGCCACCGGGATTCCCATACGAAACAACGCCTTGGCGAACATGCCGTTGGCGCTGGCCGAACCCGAGCCGTTAACGTTTGCAAAGCGAATAACGAAGTCGTTTATCTTGGTACTCATGCTGCCCTACTCTCCAAAGGAACCCAGTTGCGGAATATGCACGACCGATCGCTGCATATCCCATGCGTTGGTTGGGCAGCGTTCCGCGCACAAACCACAGTGCAAACACACGTCTTCGTCCTTGACCATCACGCGCCCTGTTTGCAGCGAGCCGGATACGTACAGGTCCTGATCCACGTTCAAGGCCGGCGCCATCAGCGACTGACGCAACTCGGCTTCCGGTTGATTTTCGACGAAGGAGATACAGTCCATCGGACAAATATCCACGCAGGCATCACACTCGATGCATAGATTATCGGTGAACACGGTTTGCACATCGCAGTTCAGACAGCGCTGAGCTTCTTGGGCGGCCAACTGGGCGTCAAAGCCAAGTTCTACCTCCACCTTCAAATTGTTCAGCGAGGATTCGTGCTCGACCAAGGGCACCAGTTGGCGGGCCGCCGGGTCATGTTCCGAATCGTAGGCCCATTCATGCACGCCCATCTTGGTCGACAGCAAATTCAAGCCCTCTGGGGGTCTGTCAGCTTTCAGATCCCTGCCCTGGCAGTACAGGTGAATGCTGATCGCCGCGCGATGCGCGTGGGCTGACGCCCAAATGATGTTTTCCGGGCCAAAGGCACTGTCGCCGCCAAAAAAAACGTTCGGATTGGTCGACTGCAACGTCACCTCGTCCAATGTTGGGCAGTCCCACTTGTCGAATTCGATACCCAGATCGCGTTCAATCCACGGACAGTGGTTGTCTTGGCCAATGGCCATCAAGACATGATCACATTCGATAAACTCATCGGGTTCACCAGACGGCTCATAACGCAAACGACCGTCTTCGCCCCGCACGGGCGTAACACACTCAAACAACACACCCTTGAGTTTGCCGTTCTCGTGGACAAACTCCTTCGGTGGCCGGTTGTTGATGATCGGAATACCCTCTCGCATGGCGTCTTCTTTTTCCCACTCGGAGGCTTTCATGACCTCAAAGGCAGAGCGCACGACTACTTTGACCGACTCAGCACCCAGCCGCAGAGAGGTCCGGCAACAATCCATGGCGGTATTGCCACCACCCATGACGATTACCTTGCCCTTGATTTCGGTGATGTGGCCGAACGCCACACTGCTCAGCCAGTCAATACCGATATGAATATAGTCGTCGACGGCTTCGCGGCCAGTTAGCTCTAAATCTCTGCCTCTGGGCGCCCCTGTGCCGATAAAGTAGGCGTCGAAATTTTGCTCCATGAGTTCTCTCATGCTGTCGATAGCCTGACCGAAGTGGCAGTGCACGCCCATGTTCAAAATCCGGTCGACTTCTTCGTCAAGCACTTCTTCGGGTAGGCGGAACGCAGGAATTTGGCTGCGCATAAAGCCACCGCCCTTCTCGTCCTGCTCGAACAAATGCACTTCATACCCAAAGGGCAGCAAATCGCGGGCCACCGCCAGTGAGGCGGGCCCTGCGCCAACCAAGGCAATGCGCTTGCCATTTTTTTCCGTGGGCACATGCGGCAGGTAAGAGGTCACGTCACCCTTGTTGTCCGCGGCAGCACGCTTCAGGCGGCAGATCGCCACCGGAGTCTCCTCGGTGCGTACCCGCCGACACGCGGGCTCACAAGGGCGGTCACAGGTTCGACCCAGCACCCCTGGGAACACATTGGAATCCCAGTTGAGCATATAGGCTTCGGTGTAGCGCTCCTGCGCAATCAGTCGAATGTACTCTGGTACTGGCGTGTGAGCCGGACAGGCGTGCTGACAATCTACTACTTTATGGAAGTAGTTTGGGTCAAAAATATTTGTTGGTTCCATACGTGTTTCGAGCACCACGACCACGTACGCACGCGCCGCCGCACTCTATTCCCCTTCCTCTTTTTATCCCTTACGCATCACCCTCAGCAGCGCTCTTCCAAAACTGCGAGGGATTTCAGCAAACTCTAGCCCAGCCACTATTGTTACGCTAGTACCCCCGCGTGGGTATTTTCGTACTCTCACACCACCGGCGATCCGAGGCTAAACACTGACAGACTGCAACTGAGGGGTTAAACTGCCGCGCCAATCGGCTACCCGCCCAAGACAGTCAAGGACAAGTATTTGGCAACCAACTCGCCCGAGTCAGAAACCCCGCAATCCGACCTCGTTCATCCCGGAAAAATCAATCCGGCACGGTGCGTGCCAGCCAAGCCCGGGATGCGCCTGCACTGGACCGGTTTGCAGGGCAGTGCGGATCTTTTAGCAGCGGTTGAACTGGCCAAACAGCTAGATGAGCTGTGCGTTATCGTCACCACGCAGCCGGCGCACTCAGATCGCTGGCGCGACGGCATCGGTTTCTTCTCCACAGCCGAAGAACTCGAAAACCTCCGCTTTCCCGACTGGGAAACCTTACCCTATGACACGTTTTCGCCTCATCAGGACATTACGTCTGAACGGCTGGCTACCCTACAGACGCTGCGCAGTGCAACGCATGGCGTGTTAACCGTACCGGTAGCCACGCTGATGCAAAAAGTTCCGCCGCTCACTTATCTTGACGGGGCGTGTTTCGAATTGGCCTGTGGCGAAACCTTCGACGTCGCGAAACAGCGTCTGCTGCTGGAGTCTGCGGGCTATCAAAGCGTCGAGACTGTCACGGAACGGGGCCAATACGCGGTGCGCGGCGCGTTGATGGACGTCTACCCCATGGGCACGCCCTTGCCCGTGCGCATCGATTTGCTGGACGATGAAATCGATACGCTGCGCACCTTCGATCCGGATTCTCAGCGCACGGTAGAGCGCATCCAGCGTTTGAGTCTGCTGCCGGCAAAAGAATTTCCATTTGATGACACAGCAATCGCCCGTTTCCGCGACCGCTGGCATGACGCGTTTCAGGTCGACGTGCGCCAATGCAGTGTTTATCAAGACGTCAGCAGCTACATCGCCCCGAACGGCGTGGAGTATTACCTCCCGCTGTTCTTTGACTCGCTGGCAACACTTTTTGATTACCTGCCGCAAAACGCCATCTTTTTGACGGAAGACGGCATCGCGGCATCTGCCCAGACCTTTGAACAAGACATCTACAGCCGCTACGAATCCCTGCGCCACGATGTAGAACGCCCGATTTTGCCCCCGCAACAGCTCTACCTGAGCACGGATGAACTCAATCAACGCCTGCAGGAACGCCGGCGCATTGTGCTTGGCGGCGATGACGCGAAACATCAGGTGCGCTTTGCGACCAACCCATTGCCAGATCTGCGCATAGAATCGAAAGCTGCCGCCCCGGCTGCAAGTCTGCAACGCATTGTCGATGCCAGCGCCCAACCCGTACTGTTTGTTGCCGAGTCTGCCGGCAGGCGCGAGGTCTTTGACGAACTGCTGCGCAAGCATCAGATCAACGCCCGCCACATCGATCGCTTTGCAGACCACCTACAGGCGACTGAGCACAGCATCTGCATTGGCCCGCTCCAAGAAGGGCTGGTGATGGCAGACACGACCATCGTCTGCGAATCACAGGTCCTGGGCACGAAGCCCGCGGCAAAGCGCCGGGACAGCGGCAAGCGCGTTATCGACCCCGATCAGATCGTGCGCAACCTGACCGAGCTGAACATGGGCGCACCCGTGGTGCACGTCGAACATGGTGTTGGCCGATACCTAGGTCTGCAGACGCTCACCATCGACAACAACGCCGAAGAGTTTTTGACCGTCGGCTATGCCGGCGATGCAAAGCTTTACGTACCGGTCACATCGCTGCATCTCATTGGTCGCTACGCGGGCGCGGATGAAGAGCATGCGCCCTTACACCGGTTGGGTTCAGATCAATGGGACAGAGCCAAGAAAAAAGCGGCTGAAAAGGTCATTGATGTTGCGGCCGAACTGCTGGATATCTATGCCCGCCGGGCCGCCCGCAAGTCTCATCGGCTGCGCGCCAATGCAGACGACTACCTGACATTTGCCGACGAATTTGGTTTCGAGGTAACACCCGATCAGGGCATTGCCATTGAAGAAACTCTGCACGACATGGGCGAGGAACGAGCCATGGACCGGCTGATCTGCGGCGACGTGGGCTTTGGCAAGACCGAAGTCGCCATGCGCGCGGCATTCACGGCCGTCCAAAGCGGCAAGCAGGCTATCCTGCTGGTACCCACAACTCTGCTTGCCCAGCAGCATTTCGAGTCTTTCCGGGACCGCTTTGCCAATTGGCCGATCAGTATCGATGTCGTCTCGCGGCAGCGCAGCCAGCAGGAAGTCGATGACATTACCGCCCGCTGTCTGGCTGGCAACATCGATATCCTGATTGGTACGCACAAGTTGCTCAATTCAGATTTCAAATACAAGGATTTAGGGCTCGTCATGATCGACGAGGAGCACCGCTTTGGCGTTCGTCAAAAAGAACGACTGCGCGCCCTGCGCGCCGAGGTCGATGTCCTGACCCTGACCGCGACACCCATTCCGCGAACCCTCAATATGTCGCTAAGCGGATTACGTGATCTGTCAATCATTGCCACGGCGCCGGCGAAACGCTTGTCGATCAAAACCTTTGTGCAGCCACATCGGGAACAAAGCATTAAGGAGGCCATCAGCCGTGAACTGATGCGTGGCGGTCAGGTCTTTTTCTTGCACAACGAAGTGCGCACCATTGAGCAGGCAGCGGCAGCCTTGGAGGAACTGATTCCCGAGGCGCGAATTGGCACTGCCCACGGCCAGATGGGTAAAAATGAGATGGAACAGGTCATGGGCGAGTTTTATCACCGCCGGCTGAACGTCCTCGTTTGCACCACGATTATCGAGACCGGCATCGACATCCCTAACGCCAACACAATCATTATCGAACGCGCTGACAAGTTTGGACTGGCCCAACTGCACCAGCTGCGCGGACGCGTTGGCCGCAGTCACCGTCAGGCCTATGCCTATCTGCTGACGCCAGACCGCAAGAGCATGACCGCGGATGCAGTAAAGCGTCTGGAGGCGATTGAAGCCGCTGGTGAATTGGGTGTCGGCTTCACCTTGGCAACCCAAGACATGGAAATACGCGGCACCGGGGAACTGCTTGGTGACGATCAATCTGGCCAGATCGAATCCATTGGCTTCTCCCTCTATATGGACATGCTCAATCGTGCGGTCGAAGCGTTGCGAGCAGGTAAAATTCCGGATCGGGACACGCCCTTGGAGCCAGTGAGCCAGGAGGTGAATTTGCACGTGGCGGCGCTGATTCCTGAGGATTACCTGCCCGACGTGCAAAGCCGACTGATTTTGTATAAGCGCATCGCTGGTGCTAAAGACAGCCGTGAACTCGACGATCTGAAAGGCGAAATCATTGATCGCTTCGGCACGCTTCCCCTTTCTGTGCAGAACCTATTCCAGATCACCGAAATCAAACTGCAGGCCCAGCATTTGGGCATTCTCAAGGTGGATTTGGGCGATACTAAGGGCAAGCTGGAGTTCAGCAAAACCACCTCGGTAGAACCCATGGAGATCGTACGGCTCGTGCAGCAGCACAGCGACACCTACCGCCTCGACGGCGCATCCACCTTACGCATTGTCGAGGATCTTCCGGAGTTCGCCGACCGGGTCGCGTTTATTCAAACGCTGTTTAAGCTATTGTCACCGCAAAGAGAGGCGGCTTAGCCGCAGCTTGAAACAACGAGAGCGCTAACCCCGTGCAAAATCTCCGTATCCAAGGTCATCAAATACCGCTTTTATTAAAAAGAGGACTCGCAGTGATAACGACCTGCGGGGTAGGCCTTGGGAGTCTTTTCGCCCATGCCGCGCTTCACAGCGATGCTCCGGCTGCGGACTATGGCGCCACAGAACTGGCCCAACTGGAATCACTGGACGAACTGGTGCCAGAAAATCTATTTTCCATTGAAGCCATCATTTTCAAACGACTGGACACATCCGGCACCCTGCTGGTCCAAGCCCAGGCCACCGGGTCCGACTATGCCGTTACGCTCGACAGCCGAGAGCCGTTGCTGCTATCCAACCCAGGATTGTTGCCAGCCAAGGTCTTTGACTTAAGCCCGGCGGCGAGCACCGTGGATAACACGCTACCGCTGCAGCCGGCCAGCGTCCAAGAGTGCTTTGGACAGGACGCTGAGGATTCGGTAGAGGCGCAAGAGTCGGCCACACCAGAGGACGCTCTCATTGCGGTATATCAGCGGCCACCCTCCTCTGAATCGGCTGTATCGTTGCTGTTCAGCGCAAAGTTTGCACCAGTCACAGGTAATGACGACCAGCTTGGGATGTTTTCCGCCGACTTCATGGCGAATCAAAACCAAAGCATCGTTATTAGCGACCAGCCGTCATCGCTGCAACCGCAATTCATGCCGTTACCCAGAAACCGAACCGAGATAACGCCGACCCCCTATTTAACACTCATCCAAGGGGTTACCGAATTTATCAAAGAGATGGAGCGCGGCGCCTACCGACGCCTGCCTCGGGAGCAGTTTGCGCTGCAGGATCTGGCGAGGCGCCTGACGAATTCTGGCGAGTTTGAGGTGCTCGAGCATCTGGCTTGGCAGCAGCCGATCCCGGAACGCGGCAACCCGCAGCCGATCTACGTCAACCTGAACAATGGCGAGCTACAGGGCCATGTAGCCGTCACTCTGGGTCGATATCTGCACAGCCAAGCCACATTGTGGCTGCAGCCGGCACAGACTGAGGCACAGCCGTCCCCCGGGGGCTATGCCCTGCTCGACCAAAGTCAGCGCATGCGCAGCGGCGAGCTGCATTATTTCGACCATCCTTTGTTCGGCATGTTGGTTCGAATCGACAAAGTCTCACCACCGGCAGAGCTGCAAGCGAACTTTGCAACCTTTCAGGCGGACCTCGAAGCACAGCAACCCTAGCGAGCTAAGCGGTGCGATACAGACCGGGCAAATTGCGGCAGTAACCCAAAACATCCAAGCCGCAGCCAAAAACCCCGGATGGATCAGAAGTCACCACAGACAGCTGTCGATCAAACCCAGACCGAACGTCGGCATGGCGAATCACACTGCACTGCCAGATCCGGCCAACGCTCTGAGCAGACAGCAGCGCCAGCAGAGCTTCTTCCTGCGGCGCGCTCAGCTGACCATCATCGACCACGATGACCACGCGTTCAGCCAAAGAAGGCACATCTGCCGCCAACGCCGGTTCGTCACCGTCGAACCCGCAATGAGCGATCTGTAGCGGAAAGACCATGCGCTGCATCAACGCCCCGAGTAAATAGGAACCACTGGGAAGCACGCCCAGAATAACCGGGCATTGCTCCTGCAGCTCGGCCGTGAGGCCCACGGCCATTCGATCAATGGCGGCAGACATGTCTGACGGGCTAACCAACACCCGAGCGCCTTGCAGCGACCGCGATACGTCGATCGGAAAATCGGCTTTCGCCAGCAGGTCAGCCAACAATTCAGACATCGCTGCTCAGCTTCGCCGTTTGCTCGCGCCTCTCGCCTTGGGCCTGCGCCATTTGCGCCAATGCCTCAGGCGTTTCCAGCTGCAACGTCTGTGTGGGAAAGGCAAACTCGGCACCATGCGCAGCAACGATGTCAGCAATTTTTAACAGCACATCTTGTTTGACTTTGTGGAACGTGGCCCAGTCTGTCGTTTTGGTAAAAGTGTAAACAAAGAAGTCCAGCGTGCTGTCGCCAAAGGTAACGAAATTAACCATAAGCGTGCGCTCTTGAGCGATGTCCTCATGCGCTAGCAACATGTTGTGCACATCATCGACAATCCCGGGCATTCGGCTCAAGTCGTCGTAACGAATACCAAAGGTTTCGTAGATCCGGCGATTGTTCATGCGCGAGGGATTTTCGACAGATACCTCGGTAAAGACCGAGTTCGGCACGTACAGGGGCCGTTGATCGAAGGTTCGAATCTGCGTGACCCGCCAGCCAATGGATTCGACCGTACCCTCCAAGTCGCGGTCGGGAGATCGAATCCAGTCGCCAACAGAAAACGGTCGATCCAGAAATATCATCAGCGCGCCAAAAAAATTGGCCAGCAGGCTACGGGCAGCAAAACCAATAGCAATCCCGCCTACGCCACCCAGCGCCAGCACGCCTGAAATAGAAAACCCAAAGGCCTGCAGGAGCATCAGCACGCCGGTAATGATAATGGATGCCCTAAGCAACTTGCCAACCGCGGTAGCCGTTGTGGCGTCTACGGTGTGTTTGTGTTTGCCGTCGACATAGCTCTTTTCCACATTTTCGGTGAAGTTGACGGCAAACCAAATCATCAGCCATACCACCGCCACATCACGAATTTCGTCGGTTAGCGAGAAAATTTCAGCCTGACCCTCCAACTGCATGGAGTCGATAGCAAAGGAAATACCGATCACCCAGACGCCGAATCCTAGGGGCTTCTTAATCGCTTCAAGGAAGGCATCGTCCCAAGAGTTATCCGTGCGCTCCGCACGCAGGGCGGCCTGATTGAGCATTCGAGTGGTCAGGTAACGAAAAATGCCCGTAAGCACCAGCACGCCAAATGCGCTGCCAAGCCAGCGGTAGGTATCGAGTAACGCAAGCAACTGTTCCATAAACTCTCCTGAAGTTCCGATCAAACACCGCAATATCAGCGCGCCCTGCGCATGATACCAAAGCTGGCCGCCGGAACAGGTCGTCATTTACAGCGTCGCGACCAAGGCTTCATGCGCGTTAAATTGCTGTACAAAAATTCAGTATGCTGGTTATACTGACAGCACTGTACAAATCATCAGGATAGTTATGGCCCCTAACAACGCTTCGACGCAGCTTCTCACGGCACGCCAAGCACAGATCTTGGAACTGATCAGACGCTACATTAATGATACCGGCTATCCGCCAACCCGGGCAGATATCGCCTCGGAACTGGGCTTTAAGTCAGCAAACGCTGCCGAGGAACACCTCAAAGCACTGGCGCGCAAGGGCGCGATCGAAATGATACCCGGTACGTCTCGAGGTATCCGCTTACCCGACCTGATGGATGAGGGACTGCCTATTGTCGGCCGCGTCGCAGCGGGCAACCCGATTCTCGCGGAAGAAAACATCGAAGATCGGATCGACTTGCCCGCAGGCTTTTTCCAGCCCCACGCCGACTACCTGTTACGGGTACGTGGCGACAGTATGATCGATGCCGGCATCTTGGATGGGGACTTACTGGCGGTGCACAAAACCCAGCAAGCGACCAATGGTCAAATCGTCGTGGCGCGCATTGAAGAAGAGGTGACCGTCAAACGTTTTCAGCGCACGCGCAAACGCAATCAGGTATTGCTGCTGCCCGAGAATTCGGCCTATGACCCTATCGAAGTGGATTTGGCAGAACAGAGTTTCGCCATAGAAGGGTTGTCTGTCGGCGTCATTCGTCAGCAGATTTAGCGCACAGGCGAACGCGCACACACCAAAAGGAGACGGCCCCTAGGCCGTCTTCTTCTTTTTAGCCGGCTTCTTGCGGGTACCCGGTTTTTTCGGCTCGCCCTCTTCTACCCAGTTCGGTTCTTGGTAAAAGGCCTTCCAACCCGTCGCCTTACCCTCAAGCTCCGACTGTACGTACTGCTCCTTGGTTTTTCGGCTGTATCGAATCACCGCTGGATTACCGTCCGGGTCTTGCTCAGGCGCCGCCAGCAGGTAGCGGAATTTCGGGTCCAGTTCATTGGCGTGAGGTTTGATTTCTGCGACCAGCGGCGCACGGGTTTCCCGGTGCTTCGGAAACTGGCTGGCGGCTAGGAAAATGCCGGAAGCGCCGTCTCGCAGCAAGTAGTGGTCTTCCACCTTCTCGCACCGCAGTTCGGGCATGGGCACAGGGTCAGCCTTGGGCGGAGCAGGCTCTCCGTTGCGCAGTAATTTGCGCGTATTGGAGCATTCGACACACCCGAAATACTTGCCAAAACGGCCTGACTTGAGCTGCATTTCCGCGCCGCATTTATCGCACTCTAACGATGGACCGTCATAACCCTTGATCTTGAAGGTGCCGGTTTCGATTTCTATCGCAGAACAATCCGGGTTATTGCCGCAAATGTGCAGTTTGCGTGTCTCATCCACCAGATAGCTGAGCATGGCACTTTGGCATTTGGAGCACTTGCGCATCTTACGCAGCAGCTTGGACTCCCCCTCCTCGTCCTGATCAACGTCAACCGCCTCTTCCCCGGGGATCAGATTAATCGTTTTGGTGCAGCGCTCCTTGGGCTTTAATCCGTAGCCCGAGCAGCCTAGGAAAACACCAGTAGAGCCGTTGCGGATTTGCATGTGACGCCCACAATCCGGTTGAGGGCAAATGATGTCAGTGTCCGTAGGCGCGTTGTCGCGCATGCCGTTTTCGACGTCCTTGGCCGTCACCAGCTTACCGCTGAAGTCGCCATAAAATTCGTTCAAAACTGCATCCCATTGGGCTTGGCCGTGAGCCACCTTATCCAGCTCTTCTTCCATGTTGGCCGTGAAACGGTAATCCATCAGATTATCGAAATTTTCCATCAACCGGTCTGTGACCAACTCGCCGATTTTCTCTGCGTAAAAGCGTCTGGTGTCCAGACGAACATACCCTCGGTCCTGAATAGTCGAGATAATGCTGGCATAGGTGGATGGTCGACCGATGCCGAGCTTCTCCAACTCTTTTACCAAGCTCGCCTCCCCGAACCGAGCCGTCGGCTTGGTGAAATGCTGGATGGCTTCACAGTCCTGCAACGTGAGTTCATCTCCGGCCTGGAAATCCGGCAGCGTCGCGTCCTCGTCCTTTTTTGCCATGGCAGGCATCACTCGGGTAAACCCATCGAACTGCAAAATACGACCGCGAACGGACAACTCAAAGTCCCCTGCCTGAGCCTTAATACTGGTACTTAAGTACCGGGCGTCGGTCATTTGGCAGGCCAAAAACTGATTGCGAATCAGCTCGTACAGGCGCACCGCATCCCCATCCACACCGGTCAGGTGTTCGGGGCCTGTCGCCACATTAGAGGGCCGAATCGCCTCATGGGCCTCCTGGGCATCCTCCTTACTGCTGTAGCTTTTCGGCGCCTCAGGCAAGTACGCATCGCCATAGGTGCTGCCGATCAGCTCTCGCGCAGCTGCCACGGCTTCCGTGCTGAGATTCGTTGAATCCGTCCGCATGTAGGTTATGTAGCCCGCCTCGTAGAGCCGCTGGGCCATGGTCATGGTCTTTTTCACCGAAAAACTCATACGCGTGCTGGCAGACTGCTGCAACGTCGACGTGATAAACGGCGCGTTTGGACGACTGCGAGTCGGCTTGTCTTCACGCTTGGAGATGCGGAAGGCTTGGGTCTTCAATTCGGCGAGCAGCGCCGAAGCCGTCGCTTCGTTGGTTGGCCGAAAGTTCGCTCCTTGATATTTGGCCACCTGAAATCGTACCGCCGACGCGTCTTGTGTCCGATTCAGATCGGCAAACGCATCCCAGTATTCTTCCGGTACGAACGCACGGATTTCTCGTTCACGCTCGACAATTAGCCGCACTGCGACACTCTGCACTCGGCCCGCGGACAAGCCACGGGCCACCTTTGCCCAGAGCAGTGGCGACAACTCGAAACCCACTACTCGATCCAAAAATCGTCGCGCCTGCTGGGCGTAAACCCGATCCATATCGATATCGCCCGGATCCACAAAGGCGTCTTGAATGGCCTTGCGGGTAATCTCGTTAAACACCACGCGGCGATAACGGCTTTCATCGCCGCCGATAGCCTCGCGCAAGTGCCATGCTATGGCCTCTCCCTCGCGGTCGCGGTCTGTGGCCAAGAAAATAGCCGGTGCGTCCTTCGCTAACCGCTTCAGTTCATCGACCACTTTTTCCTTGCCGGGTAAAATTTCGTACTCGGCAGACCAATTCTTGTCAGGGTTGACTCCCATGCGTTTGACCAGTTGATCTCGAGCGCGCTTCTTTTTATAAGCCTCGCGCTTGGCAGGTGTCAGGGCCTTGGTTTTTTTTGCTTCCTTGGCTCGCGCTTTCGGGTCAACGGCCTTACCGCCCGTTGGCAAATCACGTATGTGCCCGACACTGGACTTCACGACAAAGTCTTTGCCCAAATAGCGGTTAATCGTCTTTGCTTTCGCTGGTGACTCAACAATAACGAGAGAACGTGCCATAAGATGAATGCCCTTATGTTCGAAGGTTGGCCGATCACACGGATTCTAGGCCCCTTAAAATGGCGAAAGTCGACGTAAAACCGTCGGACAGTCGCTCTGAGACCGGCGATTTATAGGACGTGCCAGACCTGTGTGTCAAGAAATCTCACTGCCGAAAAGCTCACCCCATGGGTATCAGCCTCACTTTGCGCGACTTTCGCATCGCTTCGCAGGTGGCTATTCGATAGTCGTACCCCAGTGTTTCTTCACCTGATTCGAAAGGGCCTGCATTGAATGATCAAGCAGTTCCAGACGGGGAAAGGCCGCCAGCGTCTGGGGCGTCTTGGGCTTTTTGCTGGGCCAAAACCAAGCCAACGGTCGATTGTCTGTCTGCTGCGCCTGAGGGTGCCGCTCATGCCAAAAAACTGCGATGAAACGTTTATCCAGCTGCACCGCAGCCACGTCATCGGGAAGCTGATTCATGGCCGCTACCAGTTCCCGAGTCGCAGCAGGTCGCGCCAGCCAAACCTGCAGAGCCTTGAGTTGCGCAGGATCGCCCAGCGCTGCGACACCCCAAACGCCGTCGAGCCGCTCAACCGGCACCGTGGGCGTCTGCGGTATGCGCAACAAGGTAATTGGATGCAGGCTATTGAGCGTGATACCCAGAGGCAGTTGGTAGCGCGCACAGGATAAAGCCGGTTGGCGCATACCGCCCCCGGCAGTGACCCGTTCGTCGTCCGTCGGGTCCAGCTTCAGCACTTTATCGAGCTGTACGGTGTAGCCCAGTTTACGGGCCACAGCCCGCAGCGAGGTGAGGTAACGGTCACGATCCGAAGGCATCAAATAGAGAATCGGGCCAATGGCGACCCCAAGCGCAAGTAATATGATGAACCATTCCATGAAATGTACCCTCAAAGTGCCTCAGGCTATTAAAAGTGTCGCTCACTGAAGTCGACGTGCACGCAGTCTCCGCCTTTTCACGATTCAGGGGAAGAACGAAGACAGTCTATTGTTGCGGCGTGAAACTGCGGGTATCTTCCGCTAAAAGACATCCAGTCGAGGTTTCAATGTCACCTTACTCAACCGTCGTTCTCGCTGCCGACCTCACAGAAGAATCCACTCTGCTTGCCGAGCGAATGAAACAAATCATTGGTGATTCGCCCTGCGCCGTGCACATTGTCCATGTTATTGAGCCCCTAAGCTCTGCTTACGGTGGCGATGTCCCCATGGACCTGTCGCCGGTGCAAGATCAAATTCAGGATCAAGCCAAAATTCACCTCGCGGAATTTGGCGCACAACTCGGAGTTCCCCAAGGACAGCAGCACTTAATTTTCGGACGACCGCAAAGCGAAATCCACCGAGTTGCGGAAGAATGTCATGCTGACTTAATCGTTGTCGGCAGTCATACCCGCAGCGGTCTGGCACGCCTATTGGGGTCTACGGCCAATGGCGTCATGGACAGCGCGCCATGTGACGTGTTGGCCGTCCACGTAGGCGAAGGTTAAGCCATCATCAGCATCGCTCACCCTTTGCCCTGGCTTTGCGTGTGGTTGGCTCTGCTCGCGCTGCCGGGAACTGCGTTGAGCACCACAAAACAAGATTACCGAGCCATCTATCAGCAGGCCTTGGCGTCTGTACGCAAAGGTCAGTTTTCCCGCAGCAAGACACTCCAACAACAGCTTGGCGACTATCCGCTGGCACCCTATGTTGAGTACCACCGAATCAATAACAGCATTCGGCAAACCAGCCCCTCACAGATCGATACCTTCCGCGCGCGCTACGCAGAGTTGCCGGTGACCAAACTGCTGTATTCACGCTGGTTAAAAGAGCAAGGCAAACGTCGGAATTGGCGAACATTAGCCGAGCGCCGCTACGATACATCCAATGCCGAGCTGGCCTGTTATTTCGTGCGCGCCGAATACGGTAGCGGTGACAAGAATCTCGCGCTGGATGCGACCACGGCACTGTGGTCGCAGCCAAAATCCCAGCCCAAGGCCTGTGACCCGCTTTTTTCCGTTTGGCGCGGCACAAAGCGTTTCAGTCAGGACGTTATTTGGCAGCGCTTCAGCGGCGCTATGGCGGCTAATGAACGAGTGCTTGCACGCTACTTGCAACGCTACCTGACAGGCTCCCGACGCAGCACTGCTAAAGCATTTTACGAACTGCGCAGTCAGCCACAGCGGGTTACCTGGCGCGGCGCCTTTA
>JAAXKB010000052.1:31346-36948 GCA_012269545.1 Gammaproteobacteria bacterium
CGGCAGGAGTCGGCCTTTCAGGTCAAGGCCAAATCAAGCGCCGGCGCTCTCGGCCTGATGCAGGTCATGCCTGCCACAGCCAAGCTGGCTATGCGACGGGGCAATCTTGCCCGCCATCTGGGCGCCGGCAGCGGCCAGGTCATCGAACACGACCTGGTCATTCCGGAGCGCAATATTGAAATCGGCAGCTACCATTTGGCTTGGCTACTCAAACGCTATGACAATCTTCGCCCCTTGGCCATCGCTGCCTATAATGCGGGGGAGAGTCGCGTGGATCGTTGGCTGAAAGGCGCATCCAACATACCTATCGACGTTTGGATCGAGACCATTCCCTTCCGGGAAACGCGCAACTATGTGCAGAATGTGCTGGCATTTCAGGTGGTCTACCAAGGCCTTGATCAGCGGCCCGGGCCTATCCTGCAGGACTATGAATGGGTGACGCCGAGCTAAAGGGGATTTGACTGAGTCGCCGGGCCAATGGCCTCGGCTGGCAAGTCAGCCTCGTAAGAAATGCGCCAGCTCCTGAGCACCAAACGGTGCATGCAGTTCGCGATCGCCGAGACGCAGCACAGGGATTTTTTCGCCATAGCGTTCAAGCAGAGCATCATCATCGGCCACGTCAACCACCTGCAGCTGCACACCTGCCAGCCCGGGCGTGCTAAACAGCAGATCCAAGGCTTGCTCGCACAGGCTGCAATGAGATGTGCTGTAAAGGGTCAAGTGCTGCATAGGGTCGTAATTGCTCAGTGAATGGTCGCTAGCCGACGCTAGCCAAGCTAAGATCCTGCCATGAACTTTAGCACACGCCGGACAAACAACTCTGACCATCTGGCCCTTGCGCTGCCCATGTGTGGTGCGATTGTGTGGGACGCTGTCTCTGCTGGCGACAATGCCGCAGGCTCGGTTTGGCGCACCGCGATAACGCTAGCCGACATACCCGAACAGCATATCATCGTGCCAAGCTTTGCGTGTTTAACCCCTAGCTATCAATATCAGTGGATTCTGCGCAGCGAAACACCTGCGCAAACCTGCGCCCTCACACCCGTGACACCTGCCGGCATCGAACCTTGGCAGGGTTTCGTGAGCCCGACCCCGAACGCAAAACACATGCTGTCAAAAATCGATTGTTGGCACACTGCAGTCGATTGTGCGGATGTTCAGGCAGAGCTGGTTCTTTACCTGCCGCGAGCATCAACCCCCCCTGCAAACGATCTGCTGACGTTAAGCATCAGACCCATTGACCGAGATGCCCGGACCATTGCGTTACCAACCAAGGCGGTGACGCTGGAACCACCCTGCCCGGTCAGCCAAATGCTGGCACGCCCCGAGATTGCAAAACGCATCTGTTCGCCCACCGCTACCGCAATGGCAGTGGGCGGTGCAGACGCGCCAGCACTGTGGCCCGACGCGATAACGGGCTGCCTTGACCCAAATACCAAGGCCTACGGCAAGTGGCCGCTGGCCATCTACTGGGCATCCCAGCAACAGCG
This sequence comes from Gammaproteobacteria bacterium, assembly GCA_012269545.1. GTDB lineage: Bacteria > Pseudomonadota > Gammaproteobacteria > Pseudomonadales > Azotimanducaceae > UBA4421. The sequence continues at coordinate 32,837 of JAAXKB010000052.1, forward strand.
GCTGGGGGCGGTAGAGGCTGTATTCGACTGGGCAGAGATTGAAACGGTGCTGCGCTGCGGTGCACCCATCGTTTGCAGTATCCGCTTTGCCGAGGGGGCTCTGCCCGGTGCTCCCTTGATGCAGTCGGCAGGACACCTCGTCGTGCTTTATGGCATCGAATTCGAACAGAACGAGGGCTTTGCCCTTGTCATGGATCCTGCCGGTAACAGCGCGGCTGACGTTGCAAAGCGATATCCGCTGCAGGCATTCAGCGACGCTTGGATCAGTCATCGGGGCGGCGCGTACTTCTTTGAGTCAGGAGCGAGACACCCGTGAATATCGGCACCAACGTCTATCTGCGCAAAGTGGCCAGTCAGGACCAAACCGAGTTTTTACAGCTGATGCGCGCCAGTATGGATATCCACCGCCCTTGGATTACGCCTCCCACCACACCACAAATGTTTCGCAACTATTTACAGCGCATCCGCCGCAGCGATCATGAGGGTTACGCGATCTGCCGCACGGACGATGACCGCATTGTTGGTGTGATTAACATCAACCACATTGTCCGCGGCACCTTTCAAAACGCCTCCTTGGGCTATTATGTGGGTGAACCCTATCAGGGTCACGGCTACATGCAGCAGGGCCTCGAGCAATTGCTCAGACTCGCGTTCTCCACCTTGGGTTTGCACCGTTTGGAGGCTAACATCCAGCCAGATAATGTCCGGTCAAAAGCCTTGGTGGAAAGTTGCGGCTTCGACTTTGAAGGGATCAGCCGGAATTTTTTGTACATCGACGGTGAATGGCGAGACCACGAACGCTGGTCTGTCTTTGCTGACCGAGATAGCTTACGACCATGACAGAAGATCTGAACTCAGTTGATACGCTCTTCGTCGCCATTTTAGCAGGCGGCTCCTCAGCCGAGGCCGAAGTGTCTCGCAACTCTGCGGCGCAAATCCAACGCGCGCTGTCTCAGGCTGGCCACAGTGCCGTGACGATAGAGCTGGATCAACACTGCGCTGCAGCACTGATGGCTGCCCAACCCGACGTTGTTTTTCCGGCGCTACACGGCCCCCCGGGTGAAGACGGCACCGTTCAGGGCATGCTGGAAATGCTGGGGCTGCCCTATGTGGGCAGTGATGTGCGGGGCTGCGCGGTGGCGATGGACAAGGCCATCGCTAAGGGCGTATTCCTGCGCTCCGGCCTGCCCGTCACGGCGGATCTAATCGTGCGACCAGAGCAGAATTTACAGGAGGCGGCTATCGAAATAGGCGCCAACTTTGGCGCAAGCCTAGCCATCAAACCGCTCAACCAAGGCTCCGCCATTGGCGTGCAGCTGCTGCCGGACGGCGGTGATTTGGTCTCGTCTCTGGCCGCCTCTTTAATCTACGGCAGTTGTTTGGTGGAACCCTTTATTCGCGGACGCGAAATGACCGTGGGGGTTCTGCAGCTGGGTGATGAGTTACTCGTGCATCCGGTCATTGAGATTCTCACGCCAGAAGATACTTGGTACGACTATGAGCATCGGTATACGGAGGGTCAGAGTCAGCACGTGATGCCGGCGCAGATTACCCGGAGTTTGACCGAGCGGCTGCAAGGCATCGCACTGGATGCGCATCGTAGCTTGGGCCTGCGCGACCTCTCTCGGGCCGATTTTATTGTCACTGAGAAATCGGAAATCTATCTTTTGGAAGTGAACGCGCTGCCCGGAATGACCCCGGTCAGCCTGTACCCGGAAGGTGCCAGCGCCATCGGCTATACGTTTGAACAACTGGTGGACGCCTTAGTGCGGCAAGCCTACGTTCGCTGAGCACTACCAATTCCCGCGCAAAAAAAACCGCCCGGTTTGAGGGCGGTTAAGCAAGGCCCAGCGACTGAAGCGCTGGCGCCCTTTCTCACGCGAGACGGTCGTTATTATAAAGCCCCTTTACTGCAGGCCCCTCTTCCTTATAGGTCGTAGCCTCGCTCATCGTGAGAAACCAAATCCAAGCCCTGCATTTCGTCTTCGTCGTCAACTCGATTGCCGACCAAGGCGTCCGTCATTTTTAAGATGACAAACGTGACACAGGCGGTATAAAGAACGGCCGCTGCGATGCCAATGGCTTGGGCAGATACTTGAGCGCCGATGGCAATGTCTTGTTGGCCGCTGAACACGCCCAGTGCGTTACTTGCGAACACACCGGTCAGCAGCGTGCCAAGGATGCCGCCAACACCGTGCACTGGGAATACGTCCAGAGAATCGTCGATCTTCAGGGTGCGCTTGATGTAGCCAGTGGCGTAATAGCAGACAAAGCCTGCCGACAAGCCAATGATCAAACCGCCGCCGGGGCCGACAAAGCCAGATGCCGGCGTAATGGTGCCGAGGCCCGCAACCATGCCTGTTACCGCGCCCAGTGCAGACGCCTTGCCGTGATTGATGCGCTCCAGCAACATCCAGGTGCAGGCACCCGCCGCCGCAGAAATATGGGTAACCAGCATTGCCATGCCGGCGTCACCGTTAGCGGCCAAGGCGCTACCGCCGTTGAAACCGAACCATCCTACCCAAAGCATGCCAGCACCCATGATGCTCAACGTCATGTTGTGAGGGGGCATGGCCTGTGAGGGAAAACCTTTACGATTGCCCAGCACCATGGCCGCAACCAGAGCAGCAACACCGGCGGTAATGTGCACCACGATACCGCCAGCAAAATCCATGACGCCAAGATCGCTGAGCCAGCCGCCGCCCCAGACCCAGTGGCAGATCGGTGCGTAAACCAGAATCAGCCAGGCTGACGAGAACAGTACAACTGCAGAGAAGCGCATACGCTCAGCAAAGCCACCAACGATCAAGGCGGGCGTAATCACTGCGAAGGTCATTTGAAACAGAGCAAACACGCTCTCGGGAATGGTACCGGACGCTGTGTCTTCGCCAATTTGGGCCAGCAAAACATTATCTAAACCACCGATGAAGGCATTGAGGCTGCCGCCGTCGCCAAAGGCCAGCGAATAACCCACCAGCAGCCACAACAGTGACATCACGCAGGCAATGGTAAAACACTGCATCAGCACGCTGAGCACGTTCTTGGAACGCACCAAGCCGCCATAAAAAAGCGACAGTCCGGGCAACGTCATAAACAGCACTAGGGCTGTCGCGGTCATGATCCAAGCGGTATCGGCCCCGCTGATGCCGTCGGCGTAGGCAGATTGGCTGAGCAGTAAGCCGCCAATCAGCAAAATCAGTTTGTTCATTACTTCTCTCTCCATTCGAAGCCGACATTTAAGCGAACCGGCAAGCAAAACGCTACAAAATTGTGCATTTTTTGGAGTCTATCAAGGTGGTTTTTTATTTTGTCGCGTCGATCAAATTTCGCACCAATTTAGTGCCTTGATAGATGAATGATGTGTATATTTGTAACGCCTGTGCACCAGCATTCAGCATGGCCAAGGCATCATCCTCCGAGGAAATACCACCCACCCCGATCAGGGTCATATTTTCAGGTAACGCCCGTCGAAATTGCGCCACGACCTGCAAACTGCGCTGAGTCAGGGGCGCGCCGCTGAGACCGCCAGTTTCCGCCGCGTGCCGGTGCCCGGCCACGGCATCCCGCGACAAGGTCGTGTTAGTGGCAATAACGCCGTCAAAGGCGCAGGCGTGGACCTGTTCTGCAATCTGCCCTACCGCCTCCTCGTCCAAATCAGGCGCTATCTTCAGCAGCAAGGGCACAGGCGCCGACTGCTTGGCAAGCGCCATCTGACGCTCCTTGACCCTACTGAGCAGCAGGCGCAGGGGCTCCCCGTGCTGCAGCTGACGCAAACCCGGCGTATTCGGCGACGACAGATTCACCGTAAAGTAGTCGGCATAGCCGTGCAGACAGTCCATACCCTTGACATAATCGCTGGCCGCCTCGTCGTTAGGGGTATCTTTATTTTTGCCCAAATTCACACCCAACAACGTGTCGACCAAACGGCCACTGGAACGCAGCCGGTTAAGACGTCGAGCCATGGCATGCATACCGTGGTTGTTGAAGCCCATGCGGTTAATCAATGCTTGATGCTCGGGCAGACGAAACATGCGCGGCCGCGGATTGCCGGGCTGGGCCAGAGGAGTCACGGTGCCCACCTCGACAAAGCCGAAACCGCAGCGGGCTAGCCC
>JAAXKB010000071.1 GCA_012269545.1 Gammaproteobacteria bacterium
CGATTTGCGGATGTTGCGGCCAAGTGACGGAGAACTGCTGTTGTGGGTTGAACACGCCGCCGAGGTCGGCCATGTTGCTGGCCGCGATTTCGTGTGCCGATAAATATTCGCTAGGGGTCAATTCGAGCACATCAAGACCTCGGATGATTTCCGTGCCGTAGATCAGACCCTTGTACCAGTAGCTCGACCAGAAACCGCCGGTGACGAGGGCTTCGGCGTCGATGGGTCCGCGATCGAAGTAAGCGATCTCGACGGGCTCGCTGGAATCCGTGAAATCGATGAAAGATATGCCGCCCTGGTACCAAGACTGCACAAAAATGTCCCTTCCGGGCACGGGTATGATGGCGCCGTTGTGGGCAACGCAATTTTCTTGCTCCAACTGCGGTGCAGGAATTTTGAAGTAACTTTGGAATTCGAGTTTGCCGTCAACGATGTTGTAGATGGCATCGGCCCCCCAATCCAGTGGGTCAAAGGCGCGGCATCGCGGCCGTGTACCCCCGCCCCATTCGTCAGTAAAGAGCACCTTGGTGCCGTCATTGTTGAACGTGGCGGAATGCCAATAGGCGAAACCTGGATCGACCACGACGTCGATACGTGTGGGTTTCAGGGGGTCGGTGATATCAAATAGGATGCCGTTGCCAGAGCAGGCCCCGGCAGCAATATTCAGTGACGGAAATACGGTGATGTCGTGGCACGCGTCGGTGGAATAGGTGTCCTGGGTGTCGTCACCGTGATCTCCGCCCCGCCATAGGCCGGCCACTGCCCCGGTTTCTTCATCGGCAAAAACGGCAGGGCTGTCGACAATACGGGAGGCAGCTGGATTGTCCACCGGAATTTCGATCACGTCGATCCGAAAGAGCGCAGTGCGGGTATCGCCGGGGGATTCGTCGAAGCAACTGTCCATTTCCTCCTGCTCGCGAATGCTTGAGGTGCCGGAGTTATAGACAATGATTTTGCCGTTTTCACCTGGACCGGCGACGACAGAGTGAGTATGGGAGCCTCGGCAGGTCTGTACGGCTCCAACCTGCTTGGGCGTCGCTAAATCGCTGATGTCGAAAATCCGCAGTCCGCGAAAGCGTTCTTCGCTAACGTCTTCTGCGACGCCCTGCAGTCCGCAATCCAGTCGACTGCGGGTTTCTTGCACAGACATGATGAGAAGATCGCCGACAATGGACACATCGCCTTGGCCGCCAGGACAAACCACGGAACTGATGAGTTTGGGTATCCCTTGGTCTGCAAGGTCGTACACGTTGAATCCGTGATAGTTACCAGCGACCAGCGTGTCGCCTGAAAATGCCATGTCGGTATTGGAAAAGCTCAGCATTGGGTAGCGTTTACGTGACTCGCTTTCGGTGGGTTTTTGTTTGGCCTCTTCTGCATCCTCTTCTTTATCTGTACCGTCATCTGCACTGTCGTCCTTTTCTTTCTTCTTGTCGGACTTTTTGGCTTTTGGAATTTCGTTTGGATTGTTCGGGTCAACGAAGCCAGGCGGTTTGGCAAGCGATGAGATTAGCCTGAGGTTTTTAATGGCGATGCCCGCATCGGTCAGACCGGGTTTTAGATTTGCTCGAGGGTCTTCGTACAGGGTCACTAACAGCGCATGCATGCGTTCAATTTCAACCCGCTGGTCGTTCTTCACGTCACCAACGAATTCAAATAGAACCGGGTCATAGGCTGAGCCGGGCTGATCCAGCAGATGTTCAACCATCTCCACCGCACCTTCATGGTGCGTAATCATTAACTGTAAAAAAAGCCGATCGAAGGCTGTGGCGTTGGCGGCGGCAAGTTCTGCCATTTGTTCTGGGGTTGCCATACCCTTCATTACGTGTCCGTCTGGATGCGCAGTTTGGCTGTGCCCCATGTGCATGTCGCTGCTTGCGATCGGCTCATTTCGGTCATTTAGCCAGCCTTGCATGAATTCGATTTCGTCTTTTTGCGATGCTTTTATTCGACCCGCAATTTCGCCCAGTTCGGCCTGATTCGTCCGCTCGCTGACCAGTTCTGCCATCATCAGAGCCTGCTCGTGGTGCGGAATCATGCCCTGCATAAAAGCAACGTCGTCGGGTGAGTAGCTGGTATCGGTAATTGCTATGGCCTCAATTGGTGTCAGCATTTTTCCGGCCTCTCCCGGTGCGCCAGGCTGAACGATGGGTGCCTGAGCGTGCGCCGCTGACGCGATGATGGCGCTAACAAAAATCGGAAGAAACATGGCCTTGCGCATGGTTGCAGAATCCTTTTCAGTCGGGGCTGGGCATCATCACTGTAGTCCTCTCCTGCTTTGACTTGCAACGAGGCCGCCGAAACTGTGAACAGCAGCGCACAGACAGGTTAGAAAATGGCAGCCGATGCTGCTTTGCGGGTTAGAGGGCGTTGTGATGAACGGCAATGCCCGTCAACGGCGGCTCGCCTGTAACGAGCCGCCTGAAAGCCAATGCGGAAGAATCAGTCTACCGGGTAAACGTCGAACTGACCTTTGCCGGTCACAACATCGTAGGTGTCCATCGCAAAATTGCGGGTTCCGTTGGACAGATTATCGATTGAAATGATTTCTAGGCTTCTGCCGGTGCGTCGCCAAATACCTTGCAGCGACGCGGCCACATAATTGCCGTCAGCATCCATAGTACGCGCCTGACCTTTCATGCTTCCAGTAGTAACCGACCCTATAGATGTTGTGAGTTCGTGGGTCAAATAGACCTTGCCATAACCGTCTACCGTGCCTTCGGAGGTCATAACCGATCCATTTTCGCTGCTTGTCATTGAGGTCACCTCGAATTTGGCAACAAAATGCTCGCCGGATACTTCAAAGGCGTGGGTTGATACAGAGGTCAGCAGCAGCGCGAGTGCGCCGAGTTTTGCGAGTAATTTCATTTTTCTTCCTGTCTATTTTTATTGTGATTGCCCAAAGGGCAGG
>JAAXKB010000001.1 GCA_012269545.1 Gammaproteobacteria bacterium
CCGCAGTTGATCGACCAAGATGCGACGCGGGCCTATGCCGACGGCGATGAGTACATCTATTTCCCAAATTGAACGCCGCCATAAGGCGGCAATTGACTGGGCAGCGCACGGCGAGGAGGCAGGCAGTCAGCCGCGCGAGTATTTCTCAGGTGTCCCGCTCGCGCTACTATGACGCGCAGTTGGTTTACTTGAGCAATTCAGTGTCAGAAGAAGCGTCCCCAGAAAATTATTGCGGTTTGCCCGTCGCGTGGTTTGAGCGTTCCGATAACGAAAGTGATGATGTCTTTTATGAGCAGCCGCGCATGGTGGCCCATGTTGATGAGGCGACGCTATCCTCGCTCACAGATTTTTACCGGGATTTTGTTCCCGCTGATGCCGATGTCTTAGATTTGATGTCCTCGTGGATTTCCCATCTCCCGCAAGAGTTGACCCTGTCTCGTGTGGCGGGATTGGGGATGAACGCGCAGGAGTTGGCGGCGAACGCCCAGCTGACCGAGTGGTGCGTGCAAAATTTGAATCAGAATCCGCAACTACCCTATGCCGACGATTCTTTCGACCGCGCAATGATTGTGGTGTCCATCCAGTATCTTACCCAGCCTGTGGATGTGCTGCGGTCGGTATTTCGTGTGCTGAAGCCCGGCGGTGCCATCGCCATTGCCATGTCGCACAGGCTTTTTCCCACTAAGGCCATTGCTGCCTTTCAGGGCTTGCAACGTGATGACAAAATGAAGTTGGTGGGCTATTGCCTGCAGCAGAGCGGCTTCATTGACATTCGCTTCCACGATCAGTCGCCCGAAGGCGCGGATCCTCTATGGATTATGACGGCAAACAAGCTGGCGTCGGATGCTGCATGATGGTGAGCCCGATGGCCAAGATTGAAAAGAGTTAGGTAAGGTCCCTATGGAAATCGTTCCTGCTTCGTTAAAAGACCCTCGCATTCAGACCACGATGATCGGTGTGGCCGGTAATCTCAAATTTGAGGTCGACATCTGTGGCGACGGAGATGCCTTGGCCCTGTGTCTGCACGGATTTCCCGAGCACAGTTTTTCCTGGCGTTATCAGCTGCCTATGTTGGCGGATTTAGGCTTTACCGCTTGGGCGCCCAATCTGCGGGGTTACGGTAACAGTTCTCGCCCCGAGGGATTGCAGGCCTATCGACTGGATGAACTGGTGGAGGATGTGGCTCGACTGATTGAAGCCAGCGGCAAGTCGGAAGTGACGCTCATTGCCCATGACTGGGGAGCAGTGATTGCTTGGCAATTTGCGCTGCGCCAGCGCCTGCCTCTGCAGCGCCTGATCATTTGCAACGTCCCCCACCCTCAGGCGATGCAGGACGCCTTTGGCTGGACGCAGTTAAAAAAGAGTTGGTACGTATTGTTCTTTCAGCTGCCGTGGCTGCCCGAATATTTATTGGGCAAAGACCGAGCAGAACCCATTGCGGAGATGTTTCGCAAGACCTCTGCAAACGCTGGCCAATTCCCTACCGACGTTCGCGAGGTGTACAGGCGCAATGCGGCTCAGCCAGGTGCGCTGACTGCCATGGTGAATTTTTATCGGGCCATGTTGCGCGGGGACCGAAGCCGACCCAGAATCGACCCGCGCACGCCCATCGAAGTGCCCACCTTGATGGTTTGGGGCGAGGACGATGTGGCGTTGGATAAATCCACCACGTTGACCACCGGGGACTACGTGAATGACTTTACGATTCGCTATCTGCCCGGTGTGTCGCATTGGGTGCAACAAGAACAGCCTGAAGCGGTAAACGATATGATTAGGGCCTTCATTCAGGGGGAAGAAGTGCCCGAGTATCGGCCCGTTTGAGGTTGACGAAGAGGGGTAGAGCATCGTGACAAAAGCAGCGCGAGGTACCGCAGAACTTACGCAGGCTTTCGAAGCCTTGGCGGCGCAAGACCTTGATCTGATGCCGCAAGTTTACCAGCGTTTTTTTGAACTGCGACCCGATGCCGAGGGGCTGATGCAACAGGCGGATAGCAGCATGCGTGGCCGCATGTTGGATCAAACATTCGAGTTGCTGATGGATCCGGACGTACTTGGCCCTGAAAGCTATTTTCGCTGGGAAGTCACCAATCATGTATCCGCCTACGGTGTGTCTGCGGATATGTACAGACCTTATTTCCAGGCGATGGGCGAAGTCCTCGCTCCCGCGATGGGACACGACTGGACTGAGCAAGTCGCTCGGGCCTGGCGAGTTCGAGTGGCAGATCTGTTGCAGGACCTGGAGCGTGCATCAGCCTAAGCACGACGGCGAGCTATTTTGGACATTGGAGCTGGTTTTCCGCACCGTCAGGATGTTTTGATGAACATTACGTTGACGCCGAAAGAGGCGGTGTATTCACACCCGAGAATAGGTTAACTTCAGAACTTGATAGAAAGGGAGATTGGGATAATGAATAAAGTTCTCGCACTTTTCGGCGCGCTCGTCTTGGTAGTCATTGCCTACACCGCGTTGAGCCCGCAGTCCGCTGACGATCAAGGTGCCACTGCCGACGTGGCTGCCATTGGGTCAGCGGTAGAACCAACCATGGGTTTCATTGATGATGAGCGTATCAAGAACGCAGAGTCGGAACCTGGCAACTGGCTGTCCTTCGGCCGTACATACGAAGAACAGCGACATTCGCCGCTAACGCAAATCAACAAAGACACCGTAGGCCAGTTGGGTCTTGCCTGGTACAAGGACATGAATACCAACCGCGCACAGGAAGCGACTCCTATCGTTGTCGATGACACCATGTTTTTTTCCAGCACCTGGAGCAAGGTCTTTGCCGTTGATGCGATAAGCGGTGAAACCAAGTGGTCTTACGATCCAGAGGTTCCGGGTGAATGGGCACGAAAGGCTTGCTGTGATGTCGTCAACCGCGGCGTGGCCGTGTACAAAGGCCGAGTCTATGT
>JAAXKB010000036.1:0-2320 GCA_012269545.1 Gammaproteobacteria bacterium
ATTCGACCAACAATTTGCACGTAACCCTCGGCATCCATTTCGGCCAAATCACCAGAATGTAACCAACCCGAACTGTCGATGGTTTCCCGCGTACGCTCTTCGTCGTTCCAATACCCACGCATGACCGAATAACCTCGACAACACAGCTCGCCAGTGGCACCCACAGGCACAACAGCCCCTTGTTCATCGATGATTTTGATTTCTTGATAAGGTCCCACCCGTCCAACGGTGCCGCAACGTTTTTCTGCCGGGGCATCAATATCAGTCATATGATTGACCGGGCTGGTTTCCGTCTGCCCATACATAATCGTAATCTCGCTCATATTCAGCCTGTCGATTACCTGATGCATGAGTTCTAAGGGGCAAGGAGCACCAGCCATCACGCCGGTTCTCAAAGACGACAAATCAAAGTCAGCCACGTTGGGCAGATCGGTTTCTGCCACAAACATGGTGGGCACACCGTGCAGTGCCGTGCACTTCTCTGCTTCAACTGCCCGTAGGACCGAGATTGGATCAAAGCCTTCGTCAGGAAATACCGCGCAGGCTGCGTGCGTTAAACAAGCAAGATTCCCCATAACCATGCCAAAGCAGTGGTATAAAGGCACCGGAATGCAAAGCCTATCTTCCTTGGTGAAGCGCATGCCCGCCCCCACCTGTAGACCGTTGTTTAAGATATTGAAGTGACTCAACGTCGCGCCCTTGGGGTTACCCGTTGTGCCGCTGGTAAACTGGATATTGATGGCATCGTCGGGCTGCAGCGTTGCAGCAATCGCAGCCATACGACTGCTTTCCGACGGCCCGCCCATGGCGCAAACCTGATCAAAGTTAAACATGCCCGGCGTTTTGCCGTCGCCCATGCGCACCACACTTTTCAAATGCGGCACCTTGGCCGCCACCAGTGCTCCGGGGGCACACTGGCCCAACTCCGGCGCAAGGGTTTGCAGCATTTGTAAATACTCGCTGGTTTTAAAGGACTCGGACGCGATTAACGCACTACATTCCACCTTGTTGAGTGCGTATTCCAGTTCGTACAGACGATACGCCGGATTAATACAAACCATGATCGCGCCAATTTTTGCCGTGGCAAATTGCGTCAGGCACCACTCCACACGATTTGGCGACCATATGCCGACGCGATCTCCCGAGTTGACGCCTATGGCCAACAGACCCGTCGCCAGCGCGTCGATACGCTCCTGATAATCGGCATAGGTCCAGCGAATATTTTGATGCCGCACCACTAACGCCGGTTGCTGTGGGTAGGTTGCCGCAATACGATCCAGACAGGCCCCGATGGTTTCGTATAGTAGAGGCTCATTGGCTTGGCCACACAAATAGCTCTGGCCATTGGGTAAGTTATCTTTCACGCTCTTCCTCCTATGCATTCGCAGTAAGAGTGTAGCCATTAATTTAGAGCTATGGCCAAACCAAAAAGCTGCCCGGCAAGAGGAATTCCAGATGACGACTCTTTTTATGGTTCGAAGCAATCCAAAACCCGGTCAAGAGACAGCATTCAACGACTGGTATACCGATGTGCACTTACCGGAGGTACTTGGTATTCAAGGATTTCTTTCCGCCCAGCGCTTTACCCTCAATGCGGCTCAGATTCAGTCAGATCAGGCTCAGAGCTATCTAGCGATTTATGAAATCGACACGGACAATGTGCCGGGTACCCTTGAGCAGCTCAGCAAGGCCACCCAGCTCAACATGAGCGATGCCATCGATCCCACCAGCATCGATATTTCGATTTTTTCCGCCATCACGGATAAGTTAACTGGCATCAATTAAACCGGCTTTACCAGTTCCCAATGGGTACTCTTCGGGTCTTCGAAGCAAAAAAAACGACCGCCGTTAGGGCGACGAGGGCCGAACGCTTTGGCATCCGGGGTGTTGACAGTAATGAGATGGTGGGCTCGGCGTGAAACGTCAGGGCGCTCTCAAAAGGTCTGACTGCATCCTTCACGGAAAACCATTAACGGTATGGTGCAGGAGATGATTCATTCGCACTCATTGCAGATGTTGAAGCCTGTCGCGGAGTTGACCGAGAGGAACGAGAGGTGCGAGAAAGTGTCGACAAGGGCGCAGCAAACGAACGTGGGTGTTTATCAGAGCAGCCCAATGGGGTAATACCTGCCTTAACACTTACTCTAGCAGGATCTCGTTATGACAATGCTAAACTCAGCCAAGCCCGCTGCGCTTTTGTCGCTGGTAGTTTTAATGGCTGGATGCGGCGGTCCTTTTTACATCATCCCAGGTGGGGAACTGTCGGGCTCCCTCGAAACGAAACACATTGACGATTGGAGTTTTGTAGAGGCGCCCTTTG
>JAAXKB010000036.1:2420-133517 GCA_012269545.1 Gammaproteobacteria bacterium
GGCTCCCTCGAAACGAAACACATTGACGATTGGAGTTTTGTAGAGGCGCCCTTTGGCATTAAAGTCTGTGTTCTGGAACCGTCAACGATTAGATTAAACAAAGCTTTCGGCATGCAGTCTTCACCTCGCTTGGCCCAAGAAATCGAGGGCTAGTATCACAGCGAAGACGTTTTGAAGATGATCATTGGCGAGAATGCTGGCAGCAAATTACTGCCCGAGGCCGTTGCGGGTGAAGTCATTGAAATCATTGAAAGTAGAAATTCAAAATTCCGCCACCAGCTGAAGAAAGCATAATTTTTCTTCAGTTTACGTCGCTTAGTCCCTCATGCCGCATTTGTGGGCGGATTTGGAAAGAGTATAAAGAATCGCTCCCAGAACTGGTTTAATTTTTTACAATGGCTGGAACGGCAGCCCCTGTTCCAGAAGCGCCCCCCGAAGCCACGGGCGTTGTTACGTTTCCTCAGATGCAGTGCTCGAATCTAGAAAGGAATTGGTTTCATTAATCCGCATGCGTCGCATCGTCTGCCGTATCCAGATATCTATCGCTCTCATTGCAGTGACATGATGCGTCTTTGTGTCAGTGTGATTGTGCGGGCTGAATGGTCGGTCAGGCTACCCAGCTCAACATGAGCGATGCCATTGATCCCGCCAGCATCAACATTTCGATTTTTCGGCCATCAAAGACAAACTGACCAGCAGCAACTAAAACTGCTCAACCAGCTCCAAAAACGTCCCATCCGGGTCTTTGAAGCAAAAAAAGCGACTGCCGCTATTGGCACTGGCATACACCGTTGCCGGTGGCGAGAGCACTTCTACACCTTGCGCCACCAAGTAATCGTGGTCGGCCTGCAAATCGCTGCTGCGTAGCGCAAGACGTGCTAGCCCCGGACGATACAAATTGGCGTACGGGGGTGAGTGGTCCTCTGGCTCATGCCACTGCAGCAAATCAATCAGCACCGCTGGCTCCACGCCTTTGAGTTTCATGATGGCACCGGTGACCCGATAATTGCTCATGCCCACGGCCGCGTTCACCTCGGCGGAGTTCGTCGCCGGCACCCGCCAGACCTCCTCAAAACCAAGCATTTCATAAAACGCCTTAGAACGAGCGTAGTTCGTGCAGTTGATGTTCACATGCACCATGCCATCAATGTTCATCGCTATTTCCTTTTAAGCAAAGCGGTTCAAACGACCGTGTCGCCGTTATCTACTACCATTTCGGCACCGTTGATGTGCTTGGATTGATCGCCCAACAAAAATGTCACCATACTGGCCACATCATTGGGCTCACCAATACCTAGTTTTCTGCGCGTTCGCTCAGGATCATCCGCAGCGTTTAAATCCACATCCATCAGTTCACGCAAAGCGTGCTGCACCATGGGCGTATTGATGCTGCCGGGATGGACTGAATTGCATCGAATAGCGTAGCGCTGTCGTCGGCAATGAATGGCAATGGCCTTAGTCATAGAGCGTATGCCGCCTTTTGCCGCGGAATAGGCAAGATAATCCGGTATGCCGACCAAGGCTGCGGTAGACGACATATTCACAATCGAGCCGCCGCCGTTTTCTTTCATCAGTTTAATACCCGCCTGACAGCCAAAGAAGGCGGCATCTAGGTGAATCGCCAACGTCGATCGCCACGTAGCGGTTGAGGTGGTTTCAATGTCCGCTATCGGTGCGACCCCGGCATTGTTCACCAAACCATCCAGACGGCCAAAACGCGCTTCCACCGCCGCCATGATCTCGGTCCAACGCCCTTCATCGGCAACATCTTGATGTAAAAATATGGCGTCAAGATCCTCCGCTAAACCACGCCCGCGTTCCTCGTCGATATCGGTCATTACGACTTGAGCGCCCTGCTCGACGAGCATTTTCGAATCGGCGAACCCAAGACCCGATGCTGCGCCCGTTACTAAAATCACACGACCCCTCACCCCCCAGCCATTTGACTGGCCACCGGTCACGCCATCGCGGCTCATCGATTCGTTCGCTGCTGACATCCTCTCCCCTCCACTTCCTCACGCCGCAGTATCAGAGCACGCCAGATTGGGTGCGTCTATATGCGGCAAAGAAAATACCGCGCATGGCGCCTCGTCTCATGTAAAGTGACCGTCTGTTCCAGTGACGGCGACAGCCCATGAAACTTTACAGCTTTCCCAGCGCTCCGAACCCCAGACGCGTCACCATTTTTGCCGCCGAGAAAAACCTGCGGCTTGATGTGATCAACGTAGACCTGCGTGGCGGTGAAACCAAGACGCCGGAATTTTTAGGAAAAAATCCCAGCGGCAAAATCCCCGTTTTGGAGTTAGACGATGGCACCTGTATTTCTGAAAGCGTGGCGATATGCCGTTATCTGGAATCTCTTGCTCCAGAACCAAATCTGTTTGGTAATGATGCACTGGAAACGGCCTTGATTGAGGCCCATCATCGTCATATCGAATTCGAACTGCATTCTAGTATTGGTGCAGCTTGGGTGAATGGTCCCATCGTTGCCGCAGCAGGGTTAGTAGAACCCATTGAAGCCCAGCGACTCAGAGGCGCGGGCCTGACGCGAAAGTACTATCAGCGAATGAACGATGAACTGGGCACTCGAGACTTTTTAGCCGGCAACCGTTTCACGGTCGCCGATATTTCCTGCTTGTGTATGCTGGATTTTGCCTCCGCCATGGTCGATCTAAAGCCTGACGATGCTCTGACGAACCTTTGGGCATGGCATACCCGCGTAAGCCAAAGACCCAGCGTGCAGGGTTAAACTTCGACTTCAACGTATGAGGGTCATTCCATGACACAGGCCACTCAGGGCATCCAGGCTTCCGCAACACCATTGCCACGCGATCGCCGTGCGCTGTTGCAAACACTGCTCAGCGGCGTGGAACGTATTGCGCCAGTGATAGAGCAGCATAGGACCCGCGCCGAACAAGCACGGACGCTGGCGCCTGAGGTGGTCGAAGCCATGCGCGATGCCGGCTTACTGATGATGAAAAGCCCCTATGAAGTTGGTGGCGCCGAGATCCATCCGGTTGATCAAATGGAGGTCGTTGAAGCCGTTACCTATCTCGACTCTGCCGCTGCCTGGTCAATGTTCATTGCAGCAACCGTCACCGGCCGGGCACTGAGTGCTCTGAGCGATGAGGCCCTTGACGAACTGTTTGCCGGGGGGGTCTTTCCAATCATGGCAGGCAGTCTCAAGCCATCCGGCGCGGCCACTCAGGTCGATGGTGGTTTTCGAGTATCTGGTCAATGGGCATGGGGCAGCGGCGTACAGCATGCCGACTATGTCATCGTGCCGGTCCTCAAAGACGATAAAACCGGAGCCATTACGGCAGTAGTGCCTCGCGCCGAGGTGAGAATCATCGATAACTGGCACGCATTGGGCATCAATGGCAGCGGCAGCTCGGACTATGCACTGGACAATGTCTTTGTACCCGGCCACTTCGTTAGTACCTCACCGGCCCAGCGGCGCGGCGGCACAATTTTTCGCATGGGCTATGCCTTTGCCGCCAACGAGCACGCAGGTTTTGCCCATGCCCTAGCGAAACAGGCCCTAAGTCAGATCACTGGATCTGCTCAAGCAAAGAAACGCGGTTACGGCGCCGGTATCAGTATTGCAGATCGGGAAATTTTTCAGCGAACCGTTGCCGAGAGCGAACTTCGATTACGGGCCAGTAAGCTGCTAATGATTGACGTACTGGAACGCCTGTTTGATGCCAGCGTCAACGGCGAGGCACCCATCGAGCTACAGGCTGAAGCTCGCGCCGCTTCGGTCCTGTGCACAGATGAAGCCATTGCGGTCACTAACACACTGTTCAGATATGCGGGTGGCAGCGCGGTGATGCTCGACCATCCGCTGCAGCGCACGCTGCGGGATCTGTATACGGCTCAATCACATCTTATGGTCAGCGATGCTGCCTATGAGGCCTTGGGCAAACTCAGACTGGGCCTGACCGACAAAGCGCCAATTCGCTGAACGGGCGTCCTGTGAACGCAGCCGTAAAACCAGAACTGATCAGCGTCGACTGGGGAACAAGCAATCTCAGAGCCTGCCTTGTTGGGCGCGACGATCAGGTGATCGACCAGATATCCAGCGATCAGGGCCTGCTGAGCCGACCCGACAATTTTGCGCAATGTCTGCTGTCACTGATTGGTCATTGGCTGGATCCGCATGCCCCTCTCAACATTATTCTGAGTGGCATGGTGGGTAGCCCAAGTGGCTGGCAGGAAGTTCCACACCTGCCTGCTCCGGCAACGATTCAAGACCTAGTCCATGGCGCTACCCGAATATCTCAAATCCAAGGCAGTGATGCTTGGATTGTTCCCGGTGTTTTTGGCAAAGGCGCAGCGGGTATTCACGACATCATGCGCGGCGAAGAGATGCAGTTTTTTGGCGCCGAACATCTGCAGCGGATTGAGGGACTGCCAACACCAGCCTACTGGTGCTTTCCGGGCACGCACAATAAGTGGATCTCGGCCGGTCCGACAATAGACCAGTTTTCCACGACCATGGCGGGCGAGTTTTTTGACCTAGCGCGACGGCATTCGCTCTTGGCCCAGTCAATAGAGGACGATCCGACGTTAGCTATCGACCCGCAGGCCAAAACAGAGGCCTTTTCTCGTGGACTTGCCAATGCCCAACTGTCCGGCGGTCTGCTGCATCATATGTTCAGTGTTCGCACTCTGCAGCTGACCGATCGCCACGACAAAGCGATCGGAGAAGACTACCTTTCTGGCATCATCATTGGGCATGATGTACTGACTCAACTGGGGCATTCGCCGACCCACGTTGGCATCGTGGCAGCGCCCAACCTGGCGGCACGTTACACTCGGGCCTTGCAGGCGTTGGGGCACAGTTGTTTCACTGTTGATGCACAAGACGCCACTGTCGCGGGAGCGGGACTCATCAACCGCGCTCTGCCCAGTGCCGAATAAGCGAATTCTCGGACATTGGCCGCTATGACGAACCTTTTAAACCAGTACATGAGTGAGTTGCCGTTGGTCGCCATTTTGCGCGGCATCACACCCCAGCAGAGCGAAGACGTTGTGGAGGCTTTATATGGCGCTGGCTTTCGCCTAGTCGAGGTACCCCTCAACTCGCCAAACCCGCTCGACAGTATCGAGCGCATCGCCAAACAATTTGGCGATGACATGTTGGTCGGCGCAGGTACGGTGCTCAGTACAGATCAGGTAGCCCAAGTCAGCGACCGAGGCGGTCGATTGATCGTATCGCCCAACACCAATATCTCGGTCATTGAGGCTAGCATTGCTCGGCAGATGATCAGCATCCCCGGAGCCGCCACTCCTTCGGAGGCTTTCACCTGCATTGCTAAGGGTGCCCACGCCGTGAAAGTATTTCCTGCGGAAATGATCACGCCGTCCATTCTCTCCAGTTGGCGCGCTGTCCTGCCGGCATCTGTCGCACTGCTGCCTGTAGGAGGCATTGACCACAACAACATGTTGGACTACTGGCTGGCCGGGGCCAGTGGATTCGGTTTAGGCGGCTCCCTGTACAAACCCAATCTGAGTCTCGGCGACATCAGCGCCAACGCAACAAAGCTTGCTTGGTCCATGACCAGCACGATGAAAACTTGAAAACGCACATGCTGAGACTATCCCGCAGCGCTTAAAGCGGGCGAACCTCAGCCCACTCTCTTAGCCGACATGACCGACGATACAATGACCGATTTGCCTGAGTCTCCATTTTCCAATCCGGCTGTTACCGCCAAGGGAGAACCTCGCGCCCAAATCGCCTTGGGCACGCTCAAGACTCTTTGGTTTAACACAGGGACCCTGTGCAATATCACCTGCGAAAACTGCTACATCGAATCAAGCCCGCAAAACGATCGGCTCGTTTATCTTTCACGCGATGAGGTAGACATTTTCCTAGATGAGGTCAGCATCCAACATCACGCCACCGAGGAGATCGGAATCACCGGCGGCGAACCGTTTATGAACCCTGATATTTTGCCGATCATGCGGAGTTGTTTAGATCGGGGATTCAAGCTTCTCGTGCTGACCAATGCCATGCGTCCGATGATGCGCCCAAGAATCCAAGCAGGGCTGCTGGATTTGAAAACGCAATTTGCCGCGCAGCTTACCCTGCGCGTTTCAATCGACCACTTTGATCCGGCGCTTCATGAACAAGAGCGAGGACCCGGCTCATGGCCCGCGATGATCCAAGGCTTACGGTGGTTGCAGCGCAACGGCTTCACCTTCCACGTTGCTGGACGCACGCGCTGGGGCGAAGATGAGAGCGAACTGCGGCGGGGTTACGCGCGCACATTCGGAGAACTGGGTATTGACCTAGATACGGATGATCCACAGGCACTCGTGTTGTTCCCGGAAATCGATGTCTACGCTGAGGTTCCGGAAATCACCACCGCCTGCTGGGGCATTTTGGGTGTAGACCCCAACGACATGATGTGTGCGTCTTCTCGCATGGTGGTTAAGCACAAGGGAGATGCCGTGCCAGCGGTCATGGCCTGCACTCTATTGGCCTACGAGAGTAATTTTAACTTGGGCAGAAGCCTTGCCGACGCTAACGCGCCGGTTGCCTTGAATCACCCTAGCTGCGCAACATTCTGTGTCTTGGGTGGAGGTTCCTGCAGCAACTGACTTGGCCTGCCCCTCTTATCGACGCAGGACCTTCAGCCACGCGGTCTGTGCGTCCGTCAACGCATCGTCAGACGTCATCACCGCCCCCGCCAATGACTGGCGGATCTCTGGCGGCGTCTCGGTAAACGGTCGTTGCAACAACTCGCCTATCAATCGCAGAGCCTTCGCCATGGCGCCTTGATAGGTTGCTAAAAACGCATCGACGCTCACATGCTGGGCTGGGTCATCCATCCAACAATCGTAGTCTGTAACAACGCAAATGGCGCAGTAGGCCAATTGCGCTTCGCGGGCCAAAAAAGCCTCCGGCACGTTCGTCATGCCAACCAGATCGCATCGCGCTGCATCCCGCAAAAAGAAACTCTCGGCCCTCGTACCCAATCTGGGGCCCTCTACACAGCCATAGGTTTTATTCTGATGAATCGGATGCCCGCAACGCGCCGCCGCCTGTGCGATATCTGCGCTCAGGCTCGGGCAGGCTGGGTTGGCAGTAGAGACATGGGCAACAACGCCCTGGCCAAAAAAGCTGTACGCGCGCTGACCGCGGGTATGATCAAAATACTGGGCGGCCAGCGCAAGCTCTCCGGGTTTTAATTCCTCGCGCAAACTACCCGAGGCTGAAATACCCACCACCCGGCTGGCCCCAAGCTGCTTAAGCGCGAATATATTCGCCCGATAATTCACCTCGCTCGGCAAAAGGGCATGATTGGCGCCGTGTCTGGCCAGAAACAGTACCCCCTGATCGTGATAGCGACCTTGAACGATCACCCCAGACGGGTCGCCAAACGGGGTCGTTATTTGATGCTCATGTTCTATCCGCAGGCCATCCAATTCGTAGAGCCCGGAACCACCAATAATTGCCAACATAGAGAGCATCACATTTTTGCGAGTTGTTAGCATACCTAGGCCATCGGCGCAGGGAAATTCTTGTTAGTCCTAGACCACATGCCTGCCTTCGAGGGTGTATTATCGTCGTTTTAAGATTACAAGTGGTCACCATGGCTGAACAACATACAACGCATGAGCTTGGCTTTGATCCAGATGCACTGCGAGCGAAATACCGCGAAGAGCGCGACAAACGGCTTCGCGCCGATGGCAATGAGCAATACTTTGAGGTTAAGGGTGATTTTTCCCGCTACGTAGATGACCCCTATATCGACGAGGTATTGGAACGGGAACCGCTCACCGATGAAGTCGAGGTCATCGTTGTCGGCGGTGGATTTGGCGGCCTACTCACTGGGGCCCGCCTTACCGAGGCCGGTGTCGGACGCATTCGTCTGATCGAAAAAGGCGGCGATTTTGGCGGTACCTGGTACTGGAATCGCTATCCCGGGGCAGCCTGCGACGTCGAGTCCTATGTGTATCTGCCGTTGTGCGAAGAACTGAATTTCGTTCCCAAAGAAAAATACACCCATGCTCCTGAGATCCTTGCTCACAGCCGAGCCATCGGAGAAAAGTTCAATTTGTATGAATATGCCTGCTTCCAAACTGAAGTGGAGGGTATGCACTGGAACGAGGAGTCCCAGCGATGGACGGTCACCACCAATCGCGGTGATGTCATGACTGCCAAGTATGTCTGTATGGCAAATGGACCGTTGAATCGGCCTAAACTGCCGGGCATTAAGGGAATCGACACCTACCAAGGCCATACCTTCCACACCTCACGCTGGGACTATGACTACACCGGAGGAGGACCTGAAGGCGGGCTGACCGGACTGGCCGACAAGCGCGTGGGGATCATCGGCACAGGTGCCACCGCCATTCAGTGCGTACCACACTTGGCCCGCAGCGCCCAGGAACTGTATGTCTTTCAACGAACTCCAAGTTCTGTCGACGTTCGAGCCAACCGACCCACGGATCCCGAGTGGGCTGCAAACCTGACACCCGGCTGGCAGCAAGCCCGTATGGACAATTTCAACACCTTGGTGTCCGGCGGATTTGCGGATGAAGACTTGGTCAACGATGGCTGGACCGAAATCATCCGCAATCTGGCGTCCATGGTGAATTTTCGCGGAGAAGTCCGACTCTCTCCTGCGGAGATCGCTACAAAGATGGAGCTGGCAGACTTTCAGAAAATGGAGCAAATCAGGACTCGCGCTGAAGAACTGGTTAACGATCCTGATACGGCCGAAGCCTTGAAACCCTACTACCGACAGTTTTGTAAACGACCCTGCTTCAATGACGAATACCTGCCGGCTTTCAACCGGCCCAACGTGCACTTGGTTGACACCGATGGCCGCGGCGTCGACGAGATCACCGAAAAAGGCATTGTTGCCAACGGCAAGGAAATCGAACTGGACTGCATTATTTTTGCTACCGGATTCGAGGTCGGCACGGACTACACCCGACGCTCAGGTTATGATCTGATCGGCCGCGAGGGGCTAAGCCTAAAAGACAAGTGGGCGAACGGCATTTCAACATTGCACGGCCTGCAAACCCGTGGTTTCCCCAACTGCTTCATCATTCATACGGCACAATCGGGATTCACCGTCAGCTTTCCACATGCCATGAACGAGCAAGCCAAACACATCGCTTACATTATTGATGAATGCGCCAAGGCAGGAGCCAACGTGGTTGAGGTAACAGCAGAGGCGGAACAGGCCTGGGTGCAGCATGTGATCAGCATGTCGCGTATGAGTGAGTCGTTTCAGGCCGAATGCACGCCGGGCTACTACAACAACGAAGGTAAGCCGAACCCCATCAGCGTGCAAAATGGCGCCTACGGTGCCGGGCCAACCAAGTTTTTCAAAGTCATCGAAGCCTGGCGTGACGAGGGAACAATGCAGGGCTTGGAACTGAGATAGACCCGCGAGGGCACGCTAGCCTTAGGCCTTTGCACTAACCAACCAAACCGCGGCCCCCATGTGAAGGCCCTCACCTTGGTCAAGGGGTCGAAAGGCATCTTCCACCGCTGCTAGGGCCGCTGCACGTTGATCACCTTCAAGCTCAGACATCACTCGAGCGGCGGGACCGATCCGAGTTTGAAATGCCACCGCTTCCGCCAGAGAGTCGGCGACCCGCAACGTGGTGGAGTGAGATGTGACACTGATATTACTGAACCCAGCGGCCTGCAAAATTTCAGTCACGTAATCCTTATCGGCAAAAGCAAACGGCCCCGGCGCGCGTGGATCGCTTGGCGCATCTGATGCCGGCAGAAAAGGCGCGATAGCTCGCCCTGCCGTGGACATCCATGGGTTGACGCCGGGTGCCTGCCAACACACAAACAGTAATCGGCCCGTAGGCTTCAAGGCACCGTGTAAATTTCGAAAAGCCCCCTCAGGGTCACTAAAAAACATGACGCCAAAGCGCGAAAAAACCAAGTCAAAATCACCACCAAAATCCATGGTTGCCGCATCAGCCTGCCGATACAGAACCGATTGATCACGCCTGCGCGCCTGTTCGAGCATGGGTCCTGATACATCCACGCCCAGCACTTCGGCTCCCTGACCTTGCAAAGCGATACTGGTATCGCCGCAACCGCAGCCTACATCCAACACGCGCTCACCGGGCTGCGCGTCAGCCGCTCGCAAACCCGCGGCTGATAATGGCTCTAGCAAGGCATCCAAGTGCTCCTGCATATCGACCCAAGTCGGTCCGGCGCGCTTATCCCAGTATTCGATCTGCTCTTGGTTATTCGTGTTCATCTGCTCTCCCTGAGTATTTTCAATGCGGCCTAACGCGGCCCAAAAGATTCATCCACAGAATCACCGTTAAAATAGCGGCGCCCTCGAATGGTGGCATGTCTCTCTTCCTCGGTCATCTCCTCCAGCTCTGGATACTTAGTCGCAGTCATAAAACGCGCAAACCAATCGGAAATCAGGTCGTCGTCGTTAATCGCCTGCCACAGCTGTTGTTTCGCCTGATCGATGAAAGCCTGATCAATATTGGATGACGCCATTGCTGGCGTCAGAGCAGGATCGCGGTAGTGCTCGTCATAACCCTGAGTCATCAGCTCCACCGAGAGGTCGCCCAACATGTCAGCAATGCTGGGAGAGCGAAAACCAATGGAGTAAGTTAGGCACTCGGTCTCCGCGACCCCCCAGTGCGCGACTCCAGGTGGCAAATAAAGCATGTCTCCCGGCTCTAGCAGCCACTCTTCTCGCACGTTAAATTCCTTCAAAATCCGCAGCGGACTGTCGTCTCTCAACGCTGTTTCCCGCGAGCATTCGGGCCCAATCTGCCATCGTCTTTGGCCTTCGACTTGGAGCAAGAACACATCGTACTGGTCGAAGTGCGGACCAACGCTGCCTCCAGGGCAAGCAAAACTGATCATCACATCGTCTAATCGCCAAGGCGGCAGAAAAGTGAATTGCGCGAGCAGTTCCTGTACCTCGGGGACCCAAAGGTCGACGCCCTGCACCAGCAGGGTCCAATCACGCTCAGGCAGGGTGAGAAAATCATTCTCGGTGAACGGGCCATGCTTTAACGACCAATCCGCGCCCTGAAATTCGACAAGGCGAGACTCCACTTCAGCTTCTAGGGCCAAACCCGCCAATTCCTCAGCACTGATTGGCGACGTGTAGTTTGCGAGCGCATCGCGGATCAACAGCGGTTTTTTTTGCCAATATTCCTGCAGAAACGCATCGGCTGAGAGGTCACCTAACATTACGATCTGCCTTCGCTCGTTTGTGGCGGGCGGCTTGTGAGACTGATGACGTAGCCAGCGTGCCAGAGGTTGAGGGCTCAATACCCTGCAAACGCAAATAAGCAAGCAACGGCTGTGAATGAGAGTGCAGATTACTCACGGGAAAATCTTGCATTGCGAACCGGTCGGTCGCCCAAGTCTGACCGGGGCGGGAAGCTTCCGGAGCATTCCACGCGTCTGGACCAGACAACGTACCCCCCCACTCGGTCGGATAGTGGCGCGCGTGGTTTGCCAACAGCATACGCCGCCACTCATCCTTAGCCATGGCAGGCCGATAGCGGGCTGCCGCCCATACGAGGGTCATGTTGATCGAGTACCAAATACCGCCCTGAGTGCCCTCACCCGGCCGATCCATGTGTGGATTGTTAGCCGGATCAATAGGCCAAAGCACACGGGCCCCTAGCGGGCTATTTTTGCGATGGTGTTGATCAATGAAGTCCAACACCTGCTTGGCCTGTGCTGGAGATGCGGCACCACACAAAATTGCCCAAGGCTGCACTTCGAGCCAACAGTCGCGACGACCAATCGGGGTGCCCTGAGGGGTGTAAGCACGATCAAACCAGCGACCGTTCCATGCCGCCGCGACCCGATCTCGATAAACATCGGACAGTACCAGTGCCCGTTGCGCCGCCCTACTCTCGCCCAAACGCTCGAGGAGCGGAGCAAAAACTCGCAACACCCAACTGGCCATGGCGGAATTGAGGACTGAGCTGCCAGCCCGGCTCATCGATTCACGATCAACCCCACTTTGCTCCAACACCATGTCGTTCCAATCCGCATTACCCATGCGCACATGATCCAAGGCGCCTTGGCCAATGCCGGTTTCAAAGTAACGAAACTGGCGCAGCAGGTGATCCAGCAAACTGACCGGCTCCGTATCGTAAACGGGGTGATAGGCCAGCGAGATCGTGAAGGCTTGCTCATCGTTCGTGGCAGCAAGGTATTCTGCCGCCAGCCAAAAAGCCCAAAGATTCTGATCCGACGGCTGCAGCAAATGGGTCATCGGCGATTTGCCGCCGTTCAATGCATAGGGCAAATTGCCGTCTGGAGACGCCCAGGCGCAGGTATTGCGCAGCACCGAAATGGCAATGTCAGGATTCGTGTGAACCAAGGGCAAGGCATGCTGCAGTTGGTCTCGAGCGGCCGCGTTCGCGCCCAAAATAAACCCGTAAACCGAGCCTTGATTTAACGTATGTCCGCCAAGCACGTGGTCTTGATTGGCTGCGCCCGTTAGCACCCCGTGGTGCCACAGCAATTCCCGCCGCTGCTCCGCAGAATCTGCCCCAGCCCAGCGGGACCAGCCATCCATTAAAAATGAACGATGCTGTTGCTGGCTTAGCAGCCACTGCCCCTGCGGGTCGGTCGTCCACGCATCGTCTTCCCGGGGCAGACACCCGAAGCGAAGCCAGAGATCTTTCTGCTCACCCGGTATCACTTGCAAACGGCTGTTCGCGGTCAGCGTCGGCCAAGATGAACCGGTTTGCACAACGAACTCTGCATCCGTTTGCCCAAGCACCTGCAAGGACAGGGTGCGCGGTTCGCCGATCAACCCAGATCCATCGGAAAAAACTTCAGTCGCCGATAAACGACGATGCAGCGGATCTTGTTCGACCGCATAGGACACCAAGCGACCTGCACTATCGCGACTTTGCACGCTCTGCCATGTCTGCAGAAAGCGCGGCTCCAATGGCCACTGCTCGGTCAGACACAGCCACTGGGGCTGAGCGTTGGCCGCCCCGGTAACCCGCAGCCGGATGGCCACCCAAGGATAGGGCCCTGCCGGCACCAATACCGTCCGTTCTACGTTGATCTCATGTTCTTGATATTGACGGCACACCTGCCGCACTGCGAACGTCTGACCGCAAAATTGCTGCGCGCCCCATCGCCGCCAACGATTCGACGCCTCGAGACTGTGGATCGCCAAATGGGGGTCTTCGGCGGCGGGTCTCGCGTACCTTAGCCAGCGCATGCCCTGACTTTCATCGAATAGGCCAAGGCTACCGTCGGTTCCGGCGAGCACCTGAAGCCGAAGGTTGCCAAAGACATGCCAATTGCGCTGCACGGTTAGGCCATCGGTGGGTGCATAAACGAACTCTGGGAGGGGGAATGCATGCTCCTCAAGTCGTGTTCGCGCCTCAAAATTGCGCCGTGCGCCAAAACTCTCTGGAAGCCTTCCTGCAGGCGGTTCAGCCATTGTAGCCACGTTGGAAGCAAGGCCCGATGAGACAATGCCCAGCGAGGTGGCAGCTTGAATAAACGTTCTACGTCGCACAAATACTCCAAAAAACTAACTAAAAGTTGATGTGGTATGTCGGTCGGTCTGGACGTACTCTAGCCCTATCCTTGGGAGGGGATATAAGAACAACATAATGCCACAGGGGGAAACGATGAACCTTATCAACATGGGAAGACGTGGCGTGCTCGTATTCGCCGCCGCACTCTTCGTTGCAGCGTGCTCGTCAGGGAGCGACACGAGCGAAACGTCACTAACGCAAACGAACAACGCCGGGCCTGCCGGCAACATTGATGACGAGCGCATCAACGGCGCTGCCAGCGAACCGGGCAATTGGCTAGCGCACGGTTTGGACTACCGCGAGCAGCGGTTCTCGCCACTAACTCAAATCAACCGAGACACAGTGGCCAAACTCGGACTGGCATACGAACTGGATGTGGGCAGCAACGATGCGTTGGAGGCGACGCCAATCGTGGTGGACAACACAATGTTCTTCACGTCCACCTATTCCATCGTGCATGCGGTGGATGCAGTCAGTGGCGAGGAGCTTTGGCGTTACGATCCTCAAGTACCCAAAGAATTTCTGCGTAAGGCCTGCTGCGGGCCAATCAACCGAGGCGTTTCGGTTTATCAGGGCAACGTTTATGTCGCGACCTTGGATGGACGCTTGGTTGCGGTAAAAGCCAGCAACGGCGAAAAGGTCTGGGAGGTAGACACCGTCATTGACCGAGACCGCTTTTACACGATCACCGGCGCGCCCAAGACTGCCAAGGGCAAGGTCTTCATCGGCAACGGTGGAGCTGAGTTTGGCGTTCGCGGCTATGTGACAGCTTATGATGCCGCTACCGGTGAACAAATCTGGCGCTTCTACACGGTGCCTGGCGATCCATCCCTGCCCTTTGAGCATCCGGAAATGGAGCTGGCCGCGACGACCTGGAAAGGCGGCTCGTGGTGGGAAGTTGGCGGAGGTGGCACCGTTTGGAATTCCATTGTTTATGATCCGGAATTCGATCAAGTTTACTTGGGTGTTGGTAACGGCGCGCCTTGGACTCGCGTGATTCGCTCACCCGGCGGTGGCGACAATTTATTTCTGTCCAGTATTGTCGCAGTGGATGCGGATACCGGCAGCATGAACTGGTACTACCAAACTACCCCGGGTGACAACTGGGACTACACCGCCGTGCAGGACATGACACTGGCGGACATGACAATCGACGGAGAAGAACGAAAGGTGCTGTTACAGGCGCCGAAAAACGGCTTCTTCTACGTGCTCGATCGCAAAGACGGGGAACTGTTACGAGCGCATCCCTACGTGAAAACAACTTGGGCAACCCACGTCGATATGGAAACCGGCCGACCTGTCGAGAATCCGGAAACGGATTACTCCGAAGAAGCCAAGTGGGTCCTACCCGGACCGTTGGGCGGACACGACTGGCAGGCCCAGTCCTTTGATGAATCTAAGGGCATCATGTATCTGCCGGCGCAGGATTTTCCATTCATTTATTCGCTGAACAAGGAATTCAAGGAAACTGGGTATTTCAAGCGCAATCCGGGCACAACAAACTTGGGCCTCGACATAGAAAACAGCTCAATTCTGGCTGCCGAAATGGAAGACTCCGCACCGGTGGCCAAGGGCTATTTGAAAGCGTTTGACCCCATCAGCGGCGAGGAACTTTGGTCCGTTGATCATGTGCACTATTGGAACAGCGGTGTGTTGGCTTCCGCAGGGGGCTTAGTCTTTCAGGGTGATGGCCTTGGCTATCTGAGCGCCTACGATGCCGATACCGGTGAAAAGCTATGGACCTTCAACACCTACATTTCCATGTTGGCGCCGCCTATCAGCTACGCTATTGATGGCACACAGTACGTGGCGATCTTGGCGGGCACAGGCGGCATTGAGAACTTTGTGGGCACCACCAACGAAACCGCTGCACTGAAGTACGGCAATTTCGGCAAACTACTGGTATTCAAGCTAGGCGGTGATGCAGTGCTCAAAGAACCCCGCATACGCGATCGCTCGATCCCAGAGCAGCCCTTACTGACCGCATCAGCGGAGCAGTTACTGCGAGGTGAACAACAGTACAATGTGGTATGCGGTGGCTGTCATGGGGCTAACGCACGCGCAGCGGGCATCATTCCCGATCTGCGCATGATGGGTGATGGTAAGCACGCGATTTTCAAAGAAATCGTCATTGATGGTGTCTTGTCCGCTGGCGGTATGGCCAGCTTTGCGGATGTTGTCACGCCCGAGGATGCAGAAAACATTCGTCAATACATCATCTCTCGCGCCAACATCGATCGCGCAGCAGCGCAGGACGTTGGCTCTGCAGCAGGAGGTTAGTACAGCATAGGTCTTAGCAGCGGACAAAAACGGCGAGCCTGGGTTCGCCGTTTTTCGTTCCTAAGCCTACCCGTCATGACTGTTAGACTGATTGCGAATACGCTGCGCAAACAGCGCCAAAATAGTGACGTTAATGCAGCCCACCAACATCGCACAGATAAACGACAGGTCGTAATCGCCGGTCAAATCGAACAGATACCCCCCCATAAATCCGCCGGCACCCATGCCGAACCAGCCGAAAAACGAAGTAATGCTCATTGCACGCGCAGCGAATTTGGCCGAAACCATCATTCGCGTGCACACCAAAATCGCAGACATAACGCCGGAGTAGGTAAAACCGAAAAGAACGGCAATCAAATATATCGCGGCTGTCGAATCCAAAAAGGGGAACCAAAACACGGACAAAGTCTGGCCTGCCGACATGACGATATAGCTGGGCAGAGCTCCGATCAGGTCTCCCAACCGGCCGCCAAGGATGCGCCCCAGCGCGCCACTTAGCATCAGCACCATCAGTACCGTTGTCGCCTGATCCAAGGAAAAACCAGAGTCCGTCAACAGCGGTACGAGATGCACAATGGGTACCGACATGCAGGTGCAGCAGAAAATAATCGCAACGCTGATCCAGACAATGACTTCGCGTTCCGACAAAGGAAACGTTCGTTCTTCGTCCACCAACTGCAGCCGCGCCTGTTCACGACCCGGTGATTCGCGAATCAACAGTGCCACCGGCAGTGCTAGGGCCAAATAGAATCCCGCGCTGAGCATATAGGTGGTCTGCCAGCCATACAGTTCTAAACTCAAGGCACACAAATACGGAACCACGGCCTGACCAACCGCACCCCCGGAAGCTGTAATGCCCAATGCCAGCCCGGGCTTATGCGTAAACCAGAAACCTACGTTCGCGAATAGCGGCGATGTCACCATGGCATTGCCAAAGGCACCGAACAAAAAATACAGGCCGTAAAATTGCAGAATCGACTCCTGCTGGCTCAACGCGAAAAGACTGCCCGACATGGCGAAAGCGGCGATCAGACCAAACCAACGCGTGCCAAATCTGTCCGCTATGTATCCCCACAAAACGCCAAACACGGCTGACGAGAAGGAGATGACCGTATAACCAAAGGATGTTTGGCCGCGACTCCAGCCAAATTCCGTTACCAGCGGTTTCAAAAAGACGGAGATTGAGCCCAAGGCGCCAAAGGCCAGTGCGCTGAGGAGAAAGACGGCAAAGACCATTACCCAGCCATAGGCTGGATCGCGCGGCTGTGTCTTGGAAGGCGCTTCACTCATGCGACATTTTAGCACCGGGGACGACGTGCCGTAGCGTTGAACAATCCGCTGTGAACTGCTACCAATCTAGGTCGTCTGGCACCTCGAACTTCGCGTAAAACTCGTCATCCGATCCGGGCTCCGGTGGCTTGGCTTTGTCACCGTGAGCCACAATGATGCGCTTGGGGTCGCGCTGTTCGATCTGCTTGGCCACCTTTTCATCTACAAAGTGATATAGCCCGTTGTTGTTCACAACAACCAAGCTACCGCTGCTGAGCGCGTCCAGCTGCGTTTTGGTGACAAAGATCTTCTTAATCTTTTTGCCGTGCACAAAGTTGTAGGGCAACGCCTCGTCGTCCGTTACCTTGGTGCGTTGATCGTTCTGTAGGATCAACTGCTTCACTTGGGCCTGCAGCGCCTTGGCCTGACTTTTTTCGTTGCGCTGTCGCGCAATTGCTTTGTCGCGGGCAGCTTTTTCCGCCCGCTGTTGAGCGGCTTTTGCTTTCACTTTATCGGTTTCGGATTGCACGCCGGGATTTGCGCCCTTGCCTGATTTCTTGCTCTGGGCTTTGCCTTGATGTCGCGCGGCCGTCGCCTCGGCACGCTTTGACCGTTCTGCCTTTTTCGCCTGAGCGTTGGTGGCGAGTCCTGCTTGGACCAGTTGATCTCTGAGACTTTGAGACACGGTTTTCGCTACTCCTGTATGCCTACGATCATTTTACCCAATCTGCGGTTTAACTATCGCCCCTGATAGACAGGTGGGCGCTTTTCAATAAAGGCGCGCATACCCTCCCGCGCGTCTTCGGTGCGAGAGCAAAGTACTTGATTGCGGTTTTCCACCGCGATCGCTGCCTCAAGGCCCGGTGCGTCTATGGCAACATTCAGGCCCTCCTTGGTCAGGCGCAAGCCCATCGGAGACGCTAACAACATCTCATCAGCATAACGCCGGGCTGTTGCAAGCAGGTCGGATTCGGCAACCACCTCTGAGACGAGGTTTGTGCTTAGACACCGCTCGGCGTGTATGAATTTCCCCGTGAGCATCAGTTCCGAAGCGATAGAAGTGCCCACCAAGCGGGGCAGAAAATAACTGGTTCCCATGTCACAGGCTGAAAGACCCAGCTTGATGAACGCAGCATTCATTTTTGCCGTCGTCGCTGCAATACGCACGTCACTGGCCAAGGCAAAGGCGAAGCCTCCACCACAGGCTGGTCCTTGAATCATGCTGATGATTGGCTGAGGACAGCGACGCATCTTGATATAGACCTCGGCCAAATAACCTTGAAAGCCCATACCCGCGCCAAAGGGTCGGGGCACCGATGAATCACTCGCGGCCTTAATATCCAAGCCCGCACAAAATGCCTTACCCCGGCCGCCCATCAGGACCACTCGAGTCCGATCGTTTTCCAGCAAATGATCAAAATAGTGTCGCAGCTCTGTGACCATTGGCGTGGTAATCGCGTTCATTGCATCCGGTCTGTTGAGCCATAACGTATCCACCGCACCATTGCGCTCAACACTTATGGTCTCGTACTTATCCACCTGCATTTTATTCCCCCCAGTTGAAAACCAAACGATCCGCAATTGCTCAAAGCTTAGGCAGTGGCGCAAGCGAATACCAGTATCTAAGACACGTGCGTACTGGTACCCAAGCGAGCGCATCTTTTGATAGCGTTAGTATGAAAGGGCAACGCATCGAGGGGGTTCTCATGGCTGAGACATCATCGCAGATAAAACTTAACGGGCTGCATCATCTGGCACTGGTTTGCAAAGACATGGAGCGCACGGTGGCGTTTTATACTCAAGTGCTTGGACTGACGTTGAAAAAAGGATTCGATTTACCCGGCTACGGGCAGCACTTCTTTTTCGACATGGGCAACGGTAGCGAGCTGGCTTTTTTCTGGTTTAACGACGCGGAGCCGGCACAGCCCGGCGTGGCCGCAGTCAAAAATATCGTTGGTAGCCGCCGCGGCAACATCAGTTCTGCTCATGGCTCAATGAACCATGTAGCCTTTAGCGTCGCTGCGGATGACATCGCCGCCTACCGTGAACAGCTCATCGCTCGGGGCGTAGACTGCACACCCATTGTCCCTCATGACGATGTTGTCACCGGTACTGAGGCAGCCAGTTACCCGGAGGCCCAGCAAAAACCATGGTTACAGTCGTTCTACTTCCTCGATCCCGACGGCATTATGCTGGAATTCTGCGCCGACCTGCAGCCGGGCATAGCCCATGCCGACCTGCCGGTGAATGCCCAAGGCCTGAAAGCAGACGGCAGTAAAATCAGCGGATTTTGAGTCTAAATGCGGCCACCAGCATAGCCCCACTAGGGTTCAAGACGCCGCGGCCAGAGTACGTACTGTCCAGCGAAGCGTATCCGCTTGCTCGGCGTCAACTTTGCAGTTCAGGTCCATAAAGGCTCGATGAGAGTGAATGGCGCCTCGCCACAGCTCAATCCAAGAGGCCAACAGGTTTTCTCGCGTGATACCTTCAAGACCGCGCAGGATGCGCAATCCGTGTTGCAGCACGACAACTGAACCGTCAGGTTGCACCGTCAATGAACACGAGTCCCCCATGCCTTGCATCATCGACTGCAGAAAAAATGCGGCATCTTGCACACCTCCGTCAACTGCGCCCACCTGACGCGCCATGACCGGATAGTGTTGCAGGCCGATGAGCCGAGCCGCGCGCTGCGCCAAGGTTTGAGCACGCTCGGCACCAACAACCTGAGCCAAAGCAGCGATGCCATTGCGAATGTATTCCAGCGCATAGTTACGATTTGCCTTGGCCAATCGCTCTTCATTCCATTGATTATCCGGCGGTGATGGCTGCGCATCCGGGTCAAAATCCGGTACAGGTTCCTCGGCAGCAAACTGCAAGCGTTCTTCCGGCGCGAGGTCGCGGGTAAATTCTTTAAAGTAGCCGCACAGCCCGAATTGGCCGGTGACGTCTTCGGACACACAAACAAAGCCCAGTCGAGGGTTATTCAGGCTGACGCCATTTTGGGCATACCAACCATCTAGGAAACCCCGGCTGGCCTCCACAGGGATACCACAGATCGCCGGGCCAGCGTACATCCAGCGCGGGTAGCGAAACCGCACCCACGCCTTGGCATCGGATTCGGGCATGTATTCCACAGCCACACCACCTACGCCATTTGACAGCACATGGTATTTGGCGCAGGCGACGGCATGAGGAAGCCCATCGAGGCCTAGCTTGGCGAAGCTGGAGAGAAATTTCTCTTCGTGTTGACGACGAAACAAGAGAAACATCCAGTCGTATACCACCTGCCGACTTTCTTCCACCGCCACCATCAGCTGCAGGCCCAGGAAGTACTGATGATGCAGCTCGGCCTGCGCTCCAATGGCATCTACCTCTTTCATCATGATTCATCCTTGTCGATTAGGTTCGGGCCGCCAGCCAAGCGACAATCAGATCAGCCACCTGATCTCTCGCGTTGCCCGGCTGCTGCAGATAGTGATCTCCCGCCACCATCTCCCAGTGTTTGTCCTGCGCACCCAGACCCTCGTAAATGGCCTTGGCGTCAGACGGAAAGACCCCGGTGTCCGCATCGCTCTGGATAACCAGCGACGGCACTTGGATTCGAGCCAAATGCGCTTCCCCGCTGCAATAAGAATCTTCCAGACTCCACATGGAAAGCCAGGTCCGCAGCGTATTGGTCAAACCAATACCTCGCGGGCTGTAGTTTGCCGTTTTCGGATCACCGGCGTAACACACCCCTACCTGTCGATTGGAAGGATCAAGATTGCCATCCATCAACCTAAGGTCTGCCCACGTTCGATACAGATTGAAGGCGCGATCGAACAAACCCTGCACGCTAAGTCGTGCCAGTTCGTCGTGACACCACCGAGTGATCCGGTGATTGCGTTGCCGCTGGGACAGACGGTAACGCGCGACAAAGTCTTCGGAATATGGCGGTCCGTTTGCCGGATCGTACATGTTCAGCTCGGCGATGATGCTGCTGGGATCGTTTTCATCTGCAACCGACGGATCGAACCACGCGGTTAACACTTCCGGCCGGCCACCATGCGCGCAGAGCGAAACATAGAGATCTGCAGGCGGCAACTGGTACAAAGCCTGTGGAATTTTCATACCCGGCGTGGGCTGCATCGTGACCCCTGCGGATTGAGATTGGTAGGCTGCCATCAGCGAACCACCACCGGAATTGCCCAACAGCACGACGACTTCGACGCCTGCCTTTGACCTTAGCCAATCAATGCCAGCACCAATGTCGATCAGAGCGTGCTCGAGTAAAAAAAAGGGTTCGTTACCCCGGAATCGCGTATTCCACCCCAGAAATCCCACGCCGCGAGCAGCCATTAAATCGCCGAGGTAATGTTCGCTGAAGTCCACGTTATAATGCGTGGCAATAAAGGCCATCTTGGGCGCTCGCCCTTGCGGTGTGTGATAGAGACCCTGACACGTATTGAAACCCGCTCCGTTACGCTGTCCGGTCGCCGAAACCAGCGATACAAATTCGCGTTGAATTGATGTCATCTGCCGCTCTCCGTTTAGACCCAGAGCGTTTACTCCGGTTGCAGTGTAATGACCACCAATTTGCCGTTGAGCCAAAGTGGCAACCAGCTCGGAGCCTTCGGGCGAAGCCGGGCAAACACGTCGACAACATATTCAGGGTTATCGAGCACGACCTTTGCATGACCGCGCAAACGCTGTCCCTGAATGAGCATCTCTACAGATTCGCCTGGACCCTGAAAGGATCGCCACCAGCGGCCGTCAATACCCATAAAAACCAGATCATTTTCGCGTAAATAGTTCACCGGATAAGAACGGCCATCGGCCAGGGTAATCACCATGGAACGGGCAGCACGCACGCCTTGAGGATTGTTGCGAATCTCCTCGCTGACTTGGGCATTAATATGGTCCATTCGCACAGGCAGCCAGACCAGCAAACCCAGAAGCATGACAAGACCCAGAGCAAACCATGCTCTCGGTTTTAGCAGCCCCTTGAAGAACACGATCAGCCACCCTCGATGCGCGGAATCAAAAACACTTCCGCGCCGAGAGGAATGCGCTGAGTCCAATCATCACGAAAAATCTGACCGTCGATGGAGACGGCGACACCGCGATCGAGCAGCTGCTGAAAACTGGGGTATCGATCTGTCAGTGAAGCCATCACCTCAGCGATGGTCTCGGCCTGCACCTCCACCGTGCGACCGGGACCATCGGCAAGCTGCAACGTACTGCTCAGACTAACCCGCATGTGCCCTTTCATCGATAGCTGCCAACACTCGAGGTGGCGACATCGGTGCATGGGTCATGCGAACACCTGTTGCGTTGGCGATGGCGTTACCCACTGCAGCCAACGGCGGAACAATAGAGGTCTCGCCCACACCTCGTATTCCGTAGGGATGCAGCGGATTGGGGACTTCCAAGATCTTAGTGTCTATGAACGGGAGATCTGAGCAGACCGGGATGCGGTAGTCCAAGAAGCCCGGATTCTGTAGACGTCCGTCGTCACCATAAATGTATTCCTCATTCAACGCCCAACCGATACCTTGAGTAGCACCGCCTTGGAATTGGCCTTCAACATAGTCTGGATTGATCGCCTTACCCGCGTCTTGTACGACGGTGTAACGCACAATCGTAGAGCGACCGGTTTCCGGGTCAACTTCGACATCACAGATGTGACTGGCAAAGCCCATACCCGCGCCGTCAGCGACTACTTCGTTGTGGCCTGCAATCGGTCCACCAGTGCGACCGGATTTGGCCGCAATTTCTTTTAACGACAGCGGCGGCAAATTCCCGTGGCCTTTGCCGGTCGCAACAGCCTGACCCTTTTCCCAGACCACATCGTCGACAGGAACACCCCACATTTTCGCCGCGCGCTCCTTGAGAACACCAATGGCATCGCGAGCCGCAAAGATGGTGGCCATACCAGAGGAAAAGGTTCCTCGGCTACCTTCGGTCATGTCGTTGTGACCCAGTGAGGTGGTGTCCGCAATGTTCGCTCTCACCTGCTCGTAAGGGATGCCCAGCTCTTCAGCCGCAATCATCGCCATAGAGGAACGTGATCCGCCAACATCAACGGTGCCGAGCGTGAGGTTCACCGTTCCATCCACACCGATATTCAGATCGGTGCAGGTCTGGCCACCAATATTGAACCAAAAGCCGCAGGCAACGCCCCGGCCCTGATTCTTTTTCAGTTTGGCGCGCATATGCGGGTGGTCTTTCACGGCCTTCAATGTGTGCTCAATACCGATCGGACCATAGGTGGGACCATAGGGAGCTACCGTACCCTCTCGGGCAACATTTTTCAGTCGCACATCGATAGGCGCCATGCCGATCTCCCTGGCCAGCACGTCGATGGTGCTCTCTACCGCAAAGGCGGCCATGGGCGCGGAAGGTGCGCGGTATGCTGCAACTTTAGGACGGTTTACAACCACGTCCCAACCTATGGATTTGTTGTTTTTGATGTCGTAGCAGGCAAAGGCCGTCATGCACGCGAGCATTGCCCAGTTGCCCGGGAAAGCGCCGCCTTGGTAGCGCAATTCAGCCACCGCGGCAGTAATTGTGCCGTCTTTCTTCGCTCCCATCTTAACGTCGATGGACGTAGACGATGTCGGACCTGTGCCGCGAAATACTTCATCGCGACCCATGACCAGCTTCACCGGGCGGTTTGCCTTGCGTGACAGCGCCAGCGCGACAGGCTCACCCCAAACGTGGGTTTTGCCACCGAATCCACCTCCGATCTCAGAAGACGTCACCTTCAATTTGGCAATGTCCAAGCCGAGCAGCGATGCGCATACGTTACGAAAAACAAAGTGTCCCTGAGTGGTCACCCACAATTCCGCTGTGCCATCGGGATTCACCGAAGCCAAACAGGCATGCGGTTCAATGTAGCCCTGATGGGTTTGCTCAGTTTTGTATGTCTTTTCAACAATGACATCGGCCTCAGCAAAGCCTGCGTCCACATCGCCATAGCCCATTTGGGTCCGTGCAGAAATATTGGATGGCTTGGTCGGTGCCGGTTCAACGCCCCGAGTGATGATCCGGTCGTGGATCACCGGAGCTGATTCAAGCATGGCTTCATCCACGTCGGTGACGTGGGGCAGCTTCTTGTACTTCACGTCGATCAGCTTCAGTGCTTGCGCTGCCGTCTGCTCATCCACCGCTGCAACCGCTGCAACCGCGTGACCGTCGTACAGCGCGCGGCCTCGCGCCATACAGTTTTCCAGGATGTCGGCTAGACCCTGATCACCGCCTGTCAAATCCGGCATATCCTCGAAGGTGACTACGGATTTAACACCGGGCAACTTCTCCGCCTTGGCTGTATTGATTTTCAAAATTTGGGCGTGAGCATGCGGCGAGCGCAGGACGCGCCCTACCAATTGCCCCGGCGCACTGGCGTCTGCGCCATAGCGCGCCTTGCCAGTGACCTTATCGATACCGTCTGGGCGATTAAATCGCTCCCCTACCACTTCATATTTTTTATCTACGTACTTTTGATCGTGACCCATTGTTCTTTCCCTCTCTATCCGGTGATGTTGCCTAGCTGCGCTTCTTACTGCGTTTGCCGTTGCCTCGCATTTCCTTGGCCGCGGCCTGTACCGCGTGCACGATCTTGTCGTAGCCAGTACAGCGACAGAGATTGCCTGCTAGGGCGTAGCGGATCTCGGTTTCGTCTGGATTAGGATTGCGGTCTAACAGCGACTTAGCCGCCACCAAAAACCCGGGGGTGCAAATACCGCACTGCAGGGCGGCATGATCAATGAACTTCTGCTGCAGAACATGAAGCTCACCGTCTTCCGACAAACCTTCTACGGTGGTGACTTTTCGGCCTTCGGCTTCAACGCCCAGCACCAAACAAGAACAAACCAAGCTGCCATCCAAGGTCACACTGCAAGCACCGCAGTCGCCTGTACCACAGCCCTCTTTGACACCGGTCAAACCAACGCGATTGCGCAGCGCGGTCATCAAACTCTCATCGGCGGGGCACGCAAACTGCACCGGATCACCGTTTACGGTTGTTGAAACTAATGTCGCGTTACTCATAGGGCACCTCCAGCGCGTTGAAATGCGATCTTCGCAGCGCGCTTTGCCAGCACGCCAGCAACACGGGTTCGGTACTCGACCGTTCCACGCTTGTCATCTATTGGATTGCAGGCTGCGCTGCAGGCAGCTGCGAGCTTATCCAAGGCCGCTTCATCCAGCTTACTGCCCACCAAGGCTTTCGCTGCAGCGGGCACGATGACTGCGGTTGGGGCCACAGCACCAAGCACGACCTTGGCTTTTTTCACAACGCCACGCTCGAGTTTGAGGCTGATCGCCACGCCCACGACGGCGATATCCATTTCCGTGCGCGGAATGAATCGCAGGTACGCGTCGCCGGTTCGTGCTTCTGGTTTAGGCAGCGTAATCGCTTCGATCACCTCGCCCTTGGTCAAACAGGTTTGTCCTGGTCCTTGGACCACTTTTTCAACAGCGACGGTGCGCTTTTTTTGCGGTCCAACGATAACTGCCTTGGCTCCTGCAGCAATCATCGCTGGCACGCTATCCGCGGCAGGTGATGCATTACATAGGTTGCCGGCAAGTGTTGCGCGGCCTTGAATCTGGTCCGAACCAATCAGATTAGCGGCCTCAACAACGCCGGGCCATGCGGCCTTCAGACCTTTGTGCTGACCTATCACTGAGCCTGAAACGGCTGCACCGATGGTAAAGCCCTTGGCAGAGGCTTGAATTTCATCAATCTTTGGAATGCGTTTAATATCGACGACCAGATCCGGTTCGACCATGCCCATCTTCAGTTTGACCAGTAGGTCAGTGCCGCCCGCCAGCAAAAAGGCTGCGCCTTTTTCTTTGCTCATCAAGCCGGCTGCTTCCTTTGCGGAGGCAGGTGTTGCGTATCTCATAATTACCCTCTCTTATGTATTCCCCACGCCAAAATACTCTCAGAAAATTTGCCTGCGCGCACTCTTCTGTGAAGACTTGTAGCATGTTTAGCTCATCGAAGCGTTAAGACAGAGCAACGGCAGGTGATAATGAAGAAGCGAACATGGGCCGGATTGCTGATTTTGGGGTTCCTATTGCTTATCGGCACGCTATTTTTTGAAGGCGATCTACCTTCCGCAGCTGTCGACAACAAATACAGCAACGAAAACTCGCGATTTCTCACTCTGGCAAACGGCACCCGCCTGCATTACCGAGACCAAGGCAATCCAGACGGTGTGCCCGTGGTCTTGATTCACGGCGCCATGGCATCACTACATACGTGGGAAGGCTGGGTTTCCGCCTTAGCAGCAGACTATCGATTGATCACACTGGACCTCCCGGCCCACGGGCTGACCGGTGCTGCACCCGCCGGTGCGAAAGACCCCTATGGCAGCGAGAGCTTCACCCGGGCCATTCATGCGCTCACCGAATCCCTGGGACTATCGTCCTTCGTCTTAGGGGGAAACTCCATGGGCGGCGGTGCGACCTGGCGTTATGCACTGAGCTTTCCAGACAGGGTGTCGGCCATGATTTTAGTCGACGCGGTTCCACCAAATCGCGATTGGGGAAAAACACCGGTGACAGATGAGCAAAACACGGCAGAGCACAAAACGCCCCCGGTAGGGTTTAGCCTGTTACGCCAATCTTGGTTTCGAGCCATCGCACGCTACTTTGACCCGGGCTTGCTGATAGAGCAGGGACTTCGTTCCGCCTACAACGATTCACCCGTGGTGAACGAGGCGTTAGTTAATCGATATTACGAGCTGATGATGCGAGAAGGTACTCGCGGAGCCATTCTCGCCCGCAGCGGCAACTGGAATGCAGCGCCGGTTGACCTGTCTTCGCTGACCCAGCCCACGCTGGTGATGTGGGGCGCGCAAGATTCAGTGATCCCTGTTTCCGTGGCTTATCAATTCAAAGCCAATTTGCCGAATAACTGCACCATTATCTATCAAGACCTCGGGCATATCCCGATGGAGGAAGCCCCAAGCAGGACTGCCGCCGATGTTTCGGAATTCTTGGCC
The DNA here is from genome assembly GCA_012269545.1 of Gammaproteobacteria bacterium. GTDB lineage: Bacteria > Pseudomonadota > Gammaproteobacteria > Pseudomonadales > Azotimanducaceae > UBA4421. The sequence goes on from JAAXKB010000036.1 coordinate 29,504, forward strand.
CATCACTTTGGTCAGCAAACTCAGGCTTGGCGACCAATCCAAACCTGCTTGGAGTAAGCGCAGCATTCGCCCTCTTGGTTAAACAACGCGGTGCCGGCAAAGTGTTTTGTACCCTCCATCTCAATACACCAGCCAGTGATTACAATCTGGTCGCTGGCGCTCACCGGTTTGTGCACCTTGGCCGTCATGCGCCCCAGCAGACCGGTGCGAATACCCTCGTCCAAGTACGCGTACTGACCCGGGCAATCCAGTGCAGCCCAGATCACTTCGGTGGGCAGCAACCCATTCTCGTCTTGAAAAGCGGGGTTGGGCTGCCAAGCCGCAGCAACGCCCGCAAAGCCCGGCACGGGAGCAGCAAAAACACGCAGTCCCTGATCCGCTGCCACACCGGCTCCACAGCAAAAACAAACGGGATGAAAGCCGAATCCGCCGGGGACGATGTTTTCGATATTGGCATCCAGAGCCGCGCTGTTGTGCTGAACCGCCAAGGCCTGCGCGAAACTGGGCGAAGCAGGCACATCCAGCTCCAGTTGTTTCGGTAATGCCTGCCCGATGAGCGTATCTCCCACGTAGGCCGATGCCTGTTCGTCATCCACGCGAATCTCCATGGGTGTATCTAGGGGCGTTGGCGCACGCAAAGTGACTTCGATGCCTTCTGCCGCCACCGGAGCCGATAAATAATCGGCTAACAGACCACTGACATACCCCCCATTGCCTGATTCCGGTGGGCCTCGGAATTGTGTGGCGACTATGACGCTTGGATTCATCAACACCTCTGATGCAAAACGGCCAGTATACGCGAGGGCCGCACCACTTGACCTCATGCCAGCACCGGTCTACAACTTTAGGTGGCACAAACAGGGAGAGTCCATATGGCAACGGTAGCCGGCTACACATCCATTCAGGTGGACAGCCTGACCCCTCATATCGGCGCTCAAATCAGCGGTGTCGCCTTGGGTGACTCGCTTACCAATGAGCAATTCAGCGAGATCTATCGGGCGTGGCTAGACTGGAAGGTACTGGTGTTTCGTGACCAGCACCTTGACGGCGAGCAGCACAAAGCATTCGCTCGTCGTTTTGGCACGTTGCACGTACACCCCATGCAGCACAGCTATGGCGGAGATCCCGAAATTCTGCGGATCAAAACCACCAAGGATTCCAAATATACGGCAGGTAACGGATGGCATACCGACGTAACCTGCGATGAAGTCCCGCCCATGGCGTCCGCACTGTACATTACACAGACTCCCGAACACGGTGGCGGCGACACGATGTTTGCGAACATGTACCTCGCTTACGACTTGCTCAGCGACACCATGAAATCTCTGCTGGAGAACCTCACTGCTGTTCACGATGGTGCTCTGCCCTATTTGGGCAACTACAAAGTAGCTCCTCCAGATGGCGACGCGTATCCCAAAAACGAACATCCTGTGGTCATCTCTCATCCAGAGACGGGAAAGAAAGTTCTATTTGTAAACAGCGGCTTCACATCGCACATCAAGGGCATGCACCCCTTTGAGAGCAAGGCGTTGCTGAACATGCTGTTCGAGCACATCGACAAAACTCATCGCCTGACCTGCCGGGTCGCTTGGCAGCCCAATACTCTCACGCTGTGGGACAACCGATGCACTCAGCATCATGCAATTTGGGACTACTACCCCGAAAGCCGATACGGCGAACGGGTATCCATAGTCGGCAACAGTCGGCCCGCGGCCTGACGCGGTACGCTAGTCGGCCCCCGCGTCCTCGGGGGCCACAAGTCGCAGCTGCTCATTTTGACGATCTTGCCCCAGATTGGCCAAGATCGGCAGCATCAGATTGGGTATGAGCGACAGGTAGTCTGTCTTGGAACCCCTGCTGTCTAGGCGCGCTGACCAGACCGCGCCATCCCGGGGGTCTGTCACGGCGGCTTCGGTCTCAGTATCCCCGGCCTCAAAACTCTGGTTTGTAATATCCTCGCGAACCACCAGCTGAAATGTTCGCTGATAGGTGATCAGCGTGGCGCCCTGGCCAATGGTGCAAGTACGCCAGTATCCATAGCCTGAGCAAAATGTCGGCATATGGGAGTGGTCGACCCGCTGATCTGTGGATTCGAACCACCACTCGACAACATAGGCTTGAGCGCCGCACGAACTATCAAATCCTGCTTCGCCAAACATGCGTTGGATGGTTTTACTGCCATTAATTCGCTTTGGATCAAGGCTCGGCTCATGCACACAAAAACCGCGGCTGGTGTCGATTTCGCTCAGAGCACTGCTGTTCAAGTACGCACTGGGCGCGAACGAGGCGCAACCCGCCAACAATGCCACAAACACTGGTAAGCCAAGGCGCAGAGCCGTAGACCGTGTAAACATGAGCGAATCCCTTTGTTTCGTTTTCGTGGATACTATCATTTACGCTCTGCCATGCATGTGCAACGCATTCTGGAACTTGACCTTAATCGAACGAACGAGGTTATATAACTCTATGGAACCTACGAATACCGCTGAAGAAAATACCGCAGAGAATTTTCATTGGCGCTGCAAACACACGTGGCGCAAAGCGGCGTCAAACACATCGTGGTGTCTGCTTGGCTGTGCGATCGGCGACCTCGGTACCATTGCGTATTTTCAGTACACGGGAATTCCGTGGCCGGTCTGGGCGATCATGGCCTTGGCAATCTTCAATGGTTTGGTGACATCGATCATTCTTGAAACCCTTATTTTGCTGCGGCAAATGCCTCTGCGTATGGCATTCAAAACCGCAATCGGCATGTCGCTTATCTCAATGATTGGCATGGAATTGGCGATGAATCTTGTTGATGTAGCCGTCACCGGCGGCGCCATACTGACCCTTGAAGTCATACCGCTCATGCTGTTAGCCGGCTTCCTAGCACCGCTGCCTTACAACTACTGGCGACTTAAGGCTCTGGGAGAGTCCTGTCACTGATGCGTCCGCGCAGGTATTGGAAAAATCAGGCGTCGCCATCCACAGGAAGCGGGTTCGTCAGGATGTAGAGCCGCCATTGAACCGACAATTGGCCGGCTATTGCTTCGGCTAACTGGAGCTGGGCCCCCTGCAAATCTCGGGCGGAGTTCATCACATCAAACCAACTCTTGCTGCCGGTGAGAAATTGGCGCTGGTAAGACTCGTAAACTTGCCTTGCGGTCCGCTCTGCCTCTTCCAAGGCAGGCAGCCGAAGGGCAAAAGACTGGAGCGTCGCCAGATCAGACCGAACGCTCTCGCGGATGGCCAATTCCTCGCTGCGACGCAGCGCGATTGCCGAGCTCACTGCAGCTTGGGCCTCGGCAATACCTGAAAAACTCGATAAGCCCGCACCAAACTGGGACCTGATACCGACCTCCACCAAGCTGTCCGGCTTAAAATCATCAAACTCCCGCTGAAATCGCACAAAGACTTCCGGCCGTGTCGCAGAGCGTCGCCCCTTCACCGCTGCCCGCGCCACTTTCACGTTCGCGTTCGCTCGCTGGATGCTTGGCGAATGCGCCAGCGCGCCAACGAGCAAGCCTTGGTCGCTTTCGGCCAATCCATGCGGACGCTGACGCGGAGCGGCGGCCAGAGTCGTGCTATCCAGCTCCTCTCCCGTCAGGACCGAAAGTGTCGTTACGGCACTGACTTCAGCGGCAGCCGTCGCTGCGGAAAGCGCTTTCACCGACTGCAGCCGGCCCTTTGCGAGCTCCAAATCGCTACCCGTCGAAGCGCCGCCATCGAAGCGCCGCTGCACTCTATCCAGCAGTTCCTGATGGAGGGATTCACTGGCCTGAAGCGCCTGACGCTGCAGCGATGCCGAAAGCCACTGGCCGTAAACACCAACCACGCGAAAGGCCAGTTCCCGCTGGTTATCGGCTAGGGAGGCACTCAACACGCTGACGTTCGCCCGGGCTGAGTCCAATCCAGCGCTCAAACGGCCCCCGCTCCATAAAGGTTGATCTAAACTGAGCACCGTTGTGTACCCATCGTTGTCAGCAAATGATTTCTCATAGGACACAGCAGGCGTCGGAAAGTACTGCCACTTGGCGGTTTTCACCGCCTGATCCCCTGCCCTGAGATCGGCCTTGGCCTCTTCAACGAGCGGGTGTGTTGCAACAGCCTTTTCTATCAACGTACTGAGGGTGGGGAGGCTGATGCGGGAATTTGCGTCCCCATTCAAGGGATCAACCGTCGCCGCGAAAGCCGGCGAGGCCAACAGCAATAACGTGACAAAAACTGGTCGGAGTCTCGCATGGTTTATCACGAAAAACGCCCCTGTCGGCTATGGGTAAGCTGTGCATTTAGAAGTCACACTCTTGGGGGATACATTTGGTCGCGATGAACGGTAGCTAACACCCGACCAGCGGATAGCGGGGTTTTAGAACAGGGGTAAGAGGCAGGAACCCTGTCCTGAGTGGCCAGGGTCAGCAGCCTCGAAAGGGATCACGCCTTGCGCGTCACCCGGACAGGTAAGTGGGTATAACCGTTAACAAATGACGAAAATGTGCGTTCGGGTTCCGCCTGCACTTCGATTTTTTCGAACCGCTGCAGCAGTTCTTCCCAAAGAATCCGCAGCTGTAATTCTGCCAGACGATTGCCCATGCAGCGGTGTACGCCAAAGCCAAAGGACAGGTGTTGGCGCGCGTTTGGCCGTTCAATGTCCAAACGATCAGGATCCTCAAATACAGCGTCATCGCGGTTGCCTGAGGCATACCACATGAGGATTTGGTCACCCTTTTTGATTTGCTTACCGCCTAACTCAATATCGTGATTCGCCGTGCGCCGCATATAGGCCAATGGTGTTTGCCAACGAATGACTTCCGCTACCATTTGCGGAATGAGCCTTGGGTTGGCCACCAGTTTCGCAAATTGATCCGGGAATTTATTCAGGCTGTAAACACTACCCGACATGGTGTTTCGAGTTGTGTCGTTTCCGCCAACGATCAGCAGCAGCAGATTACCCAAATACTCCATGGGCGAGAGATCTTTCGTGTCTTCGCCGTGCGCCATAAGCGAGACCAAGTCATGTCCGGGATTTTGCAGTCGCTCTTCTTTCAGGCGTTGGAAGTACTGCAAACACTCTAAAAGCTCTTCACGCCTCTGCTCCACAGTTTCGATGATGCCACCGGGCTGCGGTATCGCAAAAGTGACGTCGGACCAACGCGTCAGCTTGCGACGATCTTCAAAAGGGAAGTCGAATAGAGTTGCCAACATCATGGTCGTTAACTCAATCGAAACCGTCTCTACCCAGTCAAAGGTTTCGTCCTCCGGCAGGGCGTCAAGTACCGCACAGGTGCGCTCCCGAATAAGGGCTTCCATATTGTGCAGGTTCGTTGGGGCTACGGATCCGGCTACCGCCTTACGCTGCGCGTCATGCACAGGCGGATCCATGGCGATAAAGGTGGTGATCTCAAGCATGCCTTCCGGCAGCTCAGCCCCCACTGGAAACCCGAGCGTTATGCCGTGCGCAGAACTGAAATTCTTCCAGTCCGTGTCAACTTTTTTGATGTCAGCGTAACGACTGACAGACCAAAAACGTCCAGCCGTTTCTGTTTCGTTGAAATGAACCGGGTCCTCCTCACGCAAGCGCGCAAAGTACTCATGCCAGCGATTTTCGCTGAATAATCGCGGATGCACCGGCAAGATGTCTTCCAGAGCAACATCCGCAGCTGCAGGCATCGGACCCTTGAAGCTCGCGCCAGCGGCACTGGGCATGCGCGCCTCAGGCGTATCATCGCGTTTGCGCTCTTCGACACTTACCGGTTGTTCGCTCATCTTTTTCTCGTTTCGGTTCTGCAATCTGGGCAGGAGCGAAAGCCTGCCTAGAACAAAGATTACTGTCAATCTGCGAGGTCAGTGCGCTAACCCCGTCATTGCTTTACCCTGCGCTTTTCCCGCTGAAGCATCGAGGAGCGTTATGACTGCGTCCACCCCGTTTTTATTGGCAACCGCCAAGCAACGTATTGGCGAGCAACTTGGCATTAGCCCCTGGGTCTTTATCGATCAGGTGCAGGTTAACGTATTCGGCGAAGTGACCCGCTGGCGCACTCCCGGGCACTGCGACGTGGAGCATGGGAAAACGACACCCTATGGGGGAACGTTAATGCACGGATTCCACGCCATTAGCCTGATCACGCACTTTTACAAAAGCAGCCAGCTATGGCCTGCTGATGGCCGAGATCCGCTAAATTACGGGCTAGACAAGGTACGTATTTTACAGCCCATCGTGATCGGTGAAGGCATCAAACTCAGGTCCCATATTGGCCTGCTCGATGCCCAGCCTAAGACCGCTGGAGACATGCTGCTGAAAACCAGACACGACATTGAGGTGGAAGGTTTGGAGGGTTCCGCCGTCTATGCCGAGTATCTGACTTACTGGCACGCAGCTTGAGTTCTTTAAACGAAACCCCAGAGCAGCTGCAGCAGCCAGACTCCGCTGTATCCACCGGGCGTTTGCAGCGCCCTGCCGCAAAGGACGGAACCCATATCAGCACCTTTCGACAAGTGTTACGCAGACACGGCGTCACCATGGGCCTGTGTGCGCTTGCCGGTCTCTTTCTTCCGCTTGCACTTGAGCGGATTCAAATCACCACATCAAGCACCGTGACTGCGCCGCTTTCGTATATCGCCATCACACTGGCACTCGGCTTGTTCTTGGCGTTTTGCCAAGCGCGCAAAGGGCTCGCGCTAAATCTGCGCAACACCCTGTGGCTTGGCTATCTGCTGTATATCAGTGTTGTTGAAGAACTGGCGTTCCGGCTGCTGTTTCCTATGTGGCTTGGCGAAATCGTCAACCCGATGGGCGCGGTTGTGGTGAGCAATCTGATTTTTGCAGGACTCCACTACGTTACCCTACGATGGCACTGGTGGAATTGCGTCTTTGTCTTCGCGGGGGGCATGGGTTTTAGCCACATGCTCGCAACCTATGACAATCTGACCTTGGTCATTTTAACCCACTGGCTTTTTACTTTTTTCAATACACCCGCCCCACCCCGCACCAGATAAACCGCCAGCGAGCGCATGCCCGCATTTGCGTCTTGCGTCCGACGGCGGTTTACGTATCAATGCACAGATAGACATTTAGGGAGAGAACTATGTCGGAACCGCAGTTGGAACTGAGCAATGACGAGCTATTAAGCACCACTCGGGCTGTTCGCAAACGGTTGGACTTCGATCGCGATGTGCCTATGTCAGCGATCAAAGAATGTATGGAGTTAGCGGTACAGGCTCCGTCAGGGTCAAACGCACAAGGCTGGCAATTCATGTTCGTCACAGATCCAGAGAAGCGCGAAAAAATTGGCGAGTATTATCGCCAATCCTTTAGCCTATATCGCGAAATGCCCTTCGCCATTCATAAATTGAATGCCGATGGTTCAGATGAAGCGCTGTCAAGCAGCCAAGAACGCAGCGCGTCGTCGGCGGATTATTTGGCTGAAAACATGGCTAAAGCGCCGGTACTGATGATTCCCTGCATTGAAGGGCGCATCGACAACGCCGATGGCGCTAACGCGAGCGCGCAGGCAGGCACGATGGGATCGATCATTCCAGCCGCCTGGAGTTTTATGCTTGCAGCTCGGGCGCGCGGCTTAGGAACAGCATGGACCACCCTGCACCTGGCGCATGAAGAAGCAGTCGCGGAGCTGTTAGGGATTCCATACGAATCCTACACGCAAATCGCTTTGATACCGATCGCCTATACGAAGGGCACGGATTTCAAGGCCGCCTACCGCCCTCCGGTAGAGACCGTTATGCACCTCAATCAGTGGTAACCTCGCAGCGCGCTACTGAAACCGATCAGAAGCCGCGACAAGGATGCCCTGCTTGCGGCTAACGATTTTTCCTTAGCTCTTACCCTCCAGGATAAGAGCGGCTAGCTGCGCACCGTGGGTGTTTTGCGGAAAGTGTCCGGCATCAGGCAGTGCATCAAATCGCGCATGCATCTGTTTAGCCCACTGGCGACCCCAGCTCTCCGTAAAGACATCGTCAGCGCAGCCCCAAATAAAGTGGCAACCCTTCCCTGAAGCGGACCAGTTCAGCAGGGTTCGATAATGCAGAGACTGCGCGGCGGCATTACCATTGTGGTAATTGTCCAGAGGTATGGAGAGCGGAAAGCGACGAAATCCGTTATAGCCCTCATCTGGCAAACCTTTGTACGGCGCGGAATAACCGCGATACATATCTGCCGCTGCACCGCTCAAACCGGGGTCTTTACCTTGTGTAAAGGCGCTCATAAACCCGCCAACATCAATAAGGCCAGAGCTTAGGACAAGCAGCAGACCGATATCAGGTTCCTTGCGCGCGTAGGTCCCGCCAGCATGCCAGCCCTCATTCCAGCGACGTATGCCTGCCGAGTATTCGTATTCAGGGTGATGCAGCCACGTGTTCATAATCACCAAATCAGAAAAGCGCTCTGGCATCATGGCCGCCTGAGCCAAGCCGGTTGGGCCACCCCAGTCCTGACAAACCAGGGTAATGTTCCGCAAATCCAGCTCGACAATCAGAGAGGTCAAGATCTCTGTATGTCGGGCAATGGTGTACCAATGTATGTCCGTTGGCTTGTCGGATCGACCAAACCCCATATGGTCCGGCGCAATGCATCGATAGCCTGCCGCAACCAGCACAGGAATCACGTCGCGATACAGATAGGACCACGTAGGCATACCGTGCAGGAGCAGCATCACGGGCCCGTCCTTGGGGCCCTCGTCCAGATAATGCATCCGCAGGTCTTGCCACCCGTGATAGTTTGGCGTGAAAGCAAAACCGGGTAAGGCAGAGAAATTTTCCTCTGCTGTTCGCACAAATTCCGTCATCAATCCGTCTCCTGTAATCGCGTCAAATCATGGCTCAGCGGGCAAGTCTTTGAGTCCTTTTTTATTTCGCAGCAACACCAAGGGCAAGAAGATGAATGGCAGCAGCTTATCGTAGTGCATGGGGGTGAGACGCTGGGCCAAATCAGTGAGTTTGGCGTCCATGCCAATGAAAATTCGGCTGCGGCGTTTACGAACCCCGTCAAGAATCACCTGTGCGGCCTTGCTGGCATGCATACCATTTTGACGAAATGCCTCACCTTGCTCTTCATGGGTGGCATCGGGTCGGGCAAACATCCCCCGCCTCCCGTCATTATCTGCAGACGGATTCACTTTCGCTGAAGACAGAATATTCGTTCCAATGTGGCCGGGGTGCACACAGTGCACCTGCACAGAAGTCCCCTTCATTTCTTTCACAAGACTCTCGGTAAAACCCCGCACGGCGAATTTCGTGGCGTGGTAAACACTCTGGCGCGGCACGGCAATCATGCCGAAAATTGACGAGGTATTTACCACTGCCGCCTCAGGTCGCTCCCTTAGGTAGGGTAAGAACGCTCGCGTCATGTTGATGACACCATGCAGATTCACTCCCATAACCTTGTCCCAATCGGATTCAGGCATGTTGCTGAAATCAGAGTCGACTGTGACGCCTGCATTGTTGAATACCAAATCGACTTTGCCATGCTGGGCTATCACTTTCTCGGGGAGCGCTTTTATCGACTCCTCATCAGCCACATCCAACCGATGACTCGAGACCGCCACGTTGTAATTCTTGAGCATGGCGGCGGTACCCGATAGGGAATCTTCATCGATATCGCAAATCACAACATCGCAACCAGACTTTGCCAACAGTACTGCCAAATAGCGGCCCATCCCGGATCCGGCCCCGGTAATCACCGCTACTTTTGACATAAAATCTTTCATGTTTACTTTCTCCGTTGATTGCTCGTACTGTCCGATTAAACCGGTTACAGGCTCTGGTACACCGCCTGCATCAGGCCGAAGGACCGGGTATCGCCCATAAGCCCGGGGAACATTTTGTTCATCACGAACGATGCACTCAGGCTGGCGTCTTGATCCACCACCACGCTGGACCCACCCCAGCCGCCCCAGAAGCAGGTATTCTGATTTGGCGAAAGCGGCATCACTTCCGAATTCAGTCCGAAGCCTAAACCGTAAGCGATGGGCACGCCCAGCACCAAATCCGTACCGGAGATGCGCGCCCGCATCACAGATTCGGCGGTTTCTTTTGACAGCAAGTCAACGCCGAAGGCCGACCCCTTGCAAGCCAGCGGCGCTTGCAGTTTGGCGATTGCCCGCGCATTAGAATGACCGTTAGCCGCTGGAATTTCTGCGCGGCGCCAACCTTCCGTCCATGACTCGGTTGCCGGCGCAAAAGGGCTGGCAAAGGTACGTGCAGCAATCGAATCTTCATCCGCAATTGGCGCGCTGCCGTCACCAGCAGGAATCAGCAATCCGATGCGAGAAAACTCACTCTCCGGTACGCCGATATAGAAATCGGCTTTCAGCGGTGTAGCGATCTCTTCTTGAAAAAAGGTGCCTAGGCTTTTGCCAGTGAGGCGTCGCACCAGCTCACCAATCAGATAGCCCTGGGTTAGCGCATGGTAACCAGAGACTGACCCGGGCTCCCACCAAGGAGCTTGCGCGGCCAATGAAGTAACCATTTTGTTCCAATCGTACATATCCTCGGGCGTCATATGGTCATCCATACCCGACAGACCTGCCGCGTGATTCATGAAGTGCCAAACCTTCACATTTTGCTTGCCGTTTTGCGCAAATTCCGGCCAGTAGTCGGACACGTTACGATCAAAATCCAGCTGGCCGCGGTCGGCTAACAGCAAGGCACACAGAAAGGACATCGTCTTGGTCGAACTGTAGACATTGACGATGGTGTCTTGCTGCCAAGATTGCGTGCGGGCTTCATCCAAATGTCCGCCCCACAGATCGACGACCATTTCACCCTCAACGGTTAGTGCGAAGGAAGCACCCACATCGTCGCCGCGATCAATACTCGCCGACAGCAACTCCCGTACCCGCGCAAATTTTTCATCGCACACACCATAAAGTTCAGCCATGCCACGTCTCCAGATTGTTGAATTTACGCCAGTGAAAACGCCCAAGTGTATTGTGCGGCTTGCAGCAAATACGCTTTTTTCGTACTCGGCGTCCACGAATCGTCGCCGCCCACGCCCATATGGTAACCGTCTAAGCACAGATGCAAACCCACCTCGGGCGCGAGCTCGTTATAGTGCGTAGCGGCAGACAGTTGCTCAAAGCCAAAGCGACTAACGCTGAAATGAAATTCTCCGACAACGTGGATTGGACCAATCTGTAACTGACTGACATCGCAACGCAGGCCGTTTTCAGACGGGAAAATGTAATCCGTGTGCATGTCGGAAATACTTTGCTGCCATGCGCCATAGTCCGCGCTGGCTAGGCGGTCGGGATAGTTTTCATGGGGCCCCCGACCAAACCAGCTGACCGTCTCCGCATTGGTTTTGAGATTCAGATGTGCGCCGACGCGGGCTAGCGGTGGCATGTCACCAGACACGTCGACCTGCACCCTCACATCCATCTGGCCGTCACCGCGAAATTGATGAGTCCAAAGAGTCCGAATCAATAATTTTTCTTCAAAAAAATGACCCTGCTCGACAACGACAGTGCCTTGGCCGTGTTCAGCCCGAATGTTGAGGCAGCGCGATTGCAGGTCCAGCAATCCAGACCGTTGCCAGCGTGCAAGCCAAGAGCGAGGGTCTAAACGTCCTGCTTCGCTTATTCCGATATCGTTATCCAGTGGCGCTCTCACAAAATTGTCCGCCAGTCCCTCGTGAAGAAGTTGCTCACCGGACTTGATCCAACTGGTCAACAATCCCGTATCGGCATCGATCAGCCAAGAACTCTCTCCGGCATCGACGGCAAATCCAGCCGGTGTTTCCGCGATCGCTGCGGCAGCGGCCGGCGCAGCCTCAGGCTGAGGCTGGCCGGTCAGCGTAAACTGCCAGCGCGCCACCTCGTGACCGGGATCTGACCACTCCGTCCCATCAACCTGAGTAATCCAGACGTTTAGCCAACGGGTACCGGTTAGCTGCAGATTGTTGGCAAACAGAGATACGCTGCGCGTCTCGCCCGGCAGCAATTCCAGAGGGATACCACCGCTGTCAATCACCCGATCTTCACTTACGAGCTGCCAGTGCAAACGCTCATTGTCGGTGGCCCGAAACAGATGTTCGCTCGTTACCACAACAGCGATTTCACCACGCGAGCGCAATTTTGCGGTAAACGGCTGCTGACAGCGTTTGGCTTCCAGTAAGGTAGGGTGCGGGCTGCGATCGGGAAACACCAAACCGTTGATGCAAAATTGGCGGTCATTCACTTCATCACCAAAGTCACCACCGTATGCCCAAAACGTGCGGCCGTTGGCATCGGTTTTGCTCAGTCCCTGATCCACCCAATCCCAAATAAAGCCCCCCTGAAGCCTTGGATACTTTCGGAAGGCGTCCCAATAGTCCGCAAAATTTCCCAGACTGTTGCCCATCGCGTGGGCATATTCACACAAAATGATAGGGCGCTTTTCGTCGCCTAAACCAGCCCACTTAATTAAACCCGGCTTTGGCGGCAGTTCCGGCCCCTGCGGCAAATCGGAATCTGTTCGGGCGTACATGGGACAGACAATGTCGGTTACAGTGGTATCGGATCCACCCCCTTCATACTGAATTGGCCGAGAGGGATCTGCCCGTTTGGTCCAGTGATACATTGCTTCATGCGCAGCCCCGTATCCAGACTCATTGCCCAGCGACCACAAAATGATACTCGGGTGATTGAAGTCTCTGGCGACCATACGGGTCATGCGTTGCAGAAAAGCCGAAGCCCATGCAGGGTCATCTGCGAGCGCGCCCATGGGCGTCACACCGTGTGTCTCAATGTTGGCTTCGTCAACAACGTAAAGACCCAACCGGTTACACAGGCGATACAGGCCCGCTTGATGTGGGTAGTGGGAGCAACGCACGGCGTTGAAGTTATACCGCTTCATCAGCTGTAGGTCGCGCTCCACATCCTCCAGCGTTTCATAGTGACCGGTAGTCGGGTGATGCTCGTGCTTGTTTACCCCGCGAATTGTTAGTGGCCGACCGTTTAAACACAATTGACCGTCAATGATTGCCACAGACCGAAAACCGACATCGCAGGCTTCAACCTCTACCACATGGCCATCTGAGTTGCACAACGAAACCGTCAGTCGGTACAAGGCGGGCTCTTCCGCACTCCAGTGTTTCGGCGACGGAATCGGTAAGGTGAGATGACAGCGGTTAGCGTACCCGCCTCTTTCGTCAATCTGACGGGTGCCGATAGCAAACGTTTCGTCGGAGATCAGAGACCGAGTCAGATCCTCCAGATCGTACAAGGCAAGGCGAATCGCACAGTCCGCAGAAGCCTCTGCGATAACCTTGATCTCGAGTTCACCATGCTCGTACCGATCATCCAACCCGGCGGTCACCTGCAGGTCACACAGGTGCTGCCGCGGCTTTTTCAACAGCGACACAGAGCGAAAAATTCCGCTCAAATTCCACATATCTTGGTCTTCAAGATAACTGCCATCACTGAACCGAAAAACCACCACCTTCAGTCGATTTTCACCCACCAGCAGATGTTCGGTTAGGTCGAATTCCGCGGGCAGTCGACTGTCCTGAGAGTAGCCAATCCAAGCGCCGTTACACCACAAATGAAAGGCGCTATCGACACCATCAAAGACAATTCGAACCCGCTCATCGCCGAACCAATCCCTAGCAATCGTGACCGTTCGATGATAGCAACCAGTAGGGTTGTCTTCCGGCACCCGCGGGGGGTCACAGGGAAACGGATACTTAACATTGGTATAAATTGGCCGGTCAAATCCTTGCAACTGCCAATTGCCGGGTACGGTGATTGATGTGCAGGAGGCTGACTCCTCTGGCCAGTTGTCGGGCACACAGTCCGGTCTGGCGAATAGCTCAAATTGCCATTGACCATCAAGCGACAAAACAGCCGCACTGGTCGCGTCTTCTCTAGCATCTGTCTCGCTCCGCCAACTGGACAATGGCGCATGGGCTGGCATTCTGTGTTGAGACGTTATGTCTGGGGTCTGCCAAGCCCGCTGAGTTTTGAAGTTCATGACCACACCTTCTTTCTTTCGCGAGCAGTTAACCGAAATATTGAATCAGGCTGCCGCTCTCCCCGGCTTACCCTGGTTGGATCATAACCAAAAGGGATCGCCAAATGCAGAACAGTGCTCGTTATCCAAGTCTTCACGGGCAGGGAGTTTTCATCACTGGGGGTGCCACTGGCATTGGCGCCGCACTGGTGCGCGCATTCAACGAGCAAGGCGCCCGCGTGACGTTTGCAGACCTCAATCTGGAAGCTGGCTCTGCCTTGGTGGAGGAACTGGGCGGGGCGCCAAGATTCGCCCACATCGATCTCACCGATACATCGGCCCTGCAACAGGCCATCAGCGATGCAGACAGCGCGTCAACACTAGCCGTACTGATCAACAACGCTGCCAACGATATGCGTCACAGGCCAGACGAAACAAGTCCGCAGGCATGGCGCGAGTGCATGGCGATCAACCTCGACGCAGCGTTCTTTGCGGCTCAGGCTTGTGCACCCATCTTGGCCCGGCGCGGCGGCGGCTCGATCATTAACCTCAGCTCAATCAATGCGTTGCTGGGACCGAGCAACATGCCAGGTTATGTCTCCGCTAAAGCAGGCCTGATCGGCATGACCAAGGCGCTGGCCAAGGACTATGGGGATCTCTTTGTTCGGGTAAACGCCATTTTGCCCGGCTGGGTCGTAACCGAACGCCAGTTACAAACATGGCTTACGCCGGAGGAAGAGTCGCGCTGGATGGAGCAGGTGGCCTTGCCGAAACGGCTGATGCCGGAAGACGTGGCTCGTTTGGCATTATTTTTAGCAGCCAGTGATGCCGACATGATCACAGGTCAAAGTTTTACAATTGACGGCGGCAGGACTTAGGCGACGTTATCGGCCCTTCCGCGGGCGCTACCAGTCGTTGCTAAAAATACGCTGCGCTTCACCTCGATTTTCAAAATAGAGAAAAACAGACACGGCACACAACCCAGCCATGATCGACCAGTCAATCCAGTAATCGGTCGAAAACGGCAGGCGAAACACGCCGACAAGCAGCACACTGTTAACAAATACCTGAACCGGCGCAATTGAGGACCGCGGACGTTTACTGCGCAGGTGGCGCAGAATAAAAAACGCCAATGTGAGGAAGATAGCCGGTCGTATAACCGCCAAACTACTGCCCTTTTCACCCGTCAGTTCGCCCAGCAGCGACCCGGGCAAATAAACGTCCTGCCCCATCACCGACACGGCAGCGGCCGCGAGGCACCCAACCATGCACAAAGCCAAAATCGCCTTTCTAAACGTCATTCCTGCCAGCCCTGACCGCCTGCAGGGAAAGTAACGACTTTAACGCCCCGTGCAAAGCCCTGAAGCTATCGCAGTTGTAACGAACTGTTACTGGCAGGCATAGGCGAAGTTTCGCAGTGACCGCAGGGTTTCCTGATAGGGCTCCGGCGCAACATCGGGAAAACTCATATCACCCGCATGATTGGTTGCCGGAACAATCCTCGCCGCCGCGGAATTGCCCGCCTTTAGCAGATTGCGAAAGAACACCAAACCCTCATCTCTGAGCGGATCAAGCTCGTTTACCGAAATGATGTGCGGCGGAAGACCCGTCAAATCCTCCTGCGAGGCATAGTAGGGCCAAGCGAGCGGGTTTTTTGCGTTAGACAAATCCGGATCATATGCCTTAACCAGCGTAGACATGATTGGGCCGTCTAAGGTGTAGCCATCGTTTTCCTTGAGCGACAGAAGATTTTCTGGCGGGTCAGCATACGCGCCGCTGATGTATGGGCACAGAGCATAGACGCCCTGAACGCTGTCAATCCGACCCGCGCGTTTCGCCGCGAGCGTTGTCGCCAGCGCCAAGTTTCCACCTCCCGATTCTCCGGACAAGACGATCGCTGAAATACCCAGTCGCTCACGGTTTTGATCGGTCCATTGCAAGGCCGCATCGCAATCATTCAGACCAGCGGGAAATGGATGGTTTCCAAGAACACCACTGCCATTGCGAAATTCGACGCCCACGACAACCAATCCGCTTTGAGCCAGATCGTTGCGCCAGCGCACGTAGCCTGGGTCCTCGGCGGTCAATATGACCATCCCGCCGCCGTGGGTATGGAACACACACGGCATCGCTCCTTGTTGATTTATAGGTCGATGGATATAGAGCGTCACTTCATTGCCATCAACGCCTTGAATGACTTCCGTGGATTGCTCCACGTCGCTGTAATCTGGCATCGCTGCACGCATCTGTGCATGCGGCAATGACATTAGTGCTTCGAGCTTAGTGCCGTATTCAACGCACGCTTCATATGGCGCGTTCTCGTCCACCGGCTCAATGGCGTCACCAATGTCTCCGGTGGCAGCGATAACGCTTGCCACCCGGGGATCCATCCTAGGATCTGTGAGTAGGGTCATATTTGGATCACCCAATCGGCCGGGCAGTTGACTTTGCATGCTCGTTTCTCCCATGAAAAAATGCATCATGCCGCACACGATACGGCGTGTGAAACTGTCTGTCCGGTTGGACAACTGCAACGCAGAGGCTTCACGCGGCCACATTATGGGAGAAACAGATGAACACGGCTTTGACCGCTCAGGATCATGCTAAGGCAATGACCGATTACGTAGCACAGGGCGTTGCGCGAGCAAAAGCTCTGGCCAATCGCGGCCCGCTGACGCTCGGAAAAGATGGAAAACTTACGTCCGACATTCTCCAAGCATTTGATCGCACAGGCTTCTATGTTTTTGAAAATGCAGTGGATTCAGCAGAAATCGAGCTGCTGCGCGCCGATTTGGATTTCCTGTTGGATCGAGCCCCGGTGGATAATGGTGCTACCCACGACCATCAGGGCAGACCGGCTTTTGGGCAGGAATTCGCAAAACCCATCTACTCGCTGATTCGACCTCTCGCAGATCCGTGGGGTGGCACTCAGGCCCTGAATGGACGTCACCCAACTAAAATGGCGCAACCTGTTGCCGACGAAACAGCCAACAAGGTTGTCTTTCTCATGTCTGGTATGTGTCAGGCCATGCCAAGCGGCTTGCGCCTTTACGGCCACCCGGATTTACTGGCAGTTGCAGCGTCCATCAATGGCGATGATTTCGTTCCCTATAACGATGCAACGTTCGTCAAACAGCCTGGGCTTGGCGGTTCGGTTTCCTGGCATCAAGATGGTGTCACGCACTGGAATAATCCAGAGTGGGATTCAGGCATCCACGGCTTCAACTTTCAGGTACAGCTGTACGACACCTCCGCCAGAAGCTGCCTTTGGGTGGTACCCGGCACGCACAAAGAAGGCAAAATCGATATTCAGACCCGGGTCGAAGACAATAACGGTTCCGAACAGCTCCCGGATGCCGTACCGCTGTACTGTAATGCCGGTGACGTCACCATAGTGAACAGGCAGGCCCTCCATGGGTCATTTGCCAATACTTCCAAAGATCTGAGAATTTCTCTGACTTTTGGCTTTCACCGTCGCCGTTCGGTGCTCGGCGCTCAAGGTGCTCTGAGTGAATCCGAAGCCGTTCGCTACGACGAAGCACGCATTACGAAACGCTCAGAGGTGATCGGGGTAGCCATTGATGCAAGAGCGCAGTTTTATCCCGATCAGCCGCGCTTTCACTACCAGCCGATGGCAGGTAAGGAGCAGGATCTGCAGTTCAACGAAGCCAATTGGCAGCGGGTGATCAAGGACTACAACCTCAACGATCTTTCCATCTGACGATTTGTACCGAACATAAAAAAACCGCCGCCGGGTCAAACCAGCGGCGGTTTTTTCACACTGGCTTTCGCCAGCGTCTTAGCTACTAGGCTTTAGCCATGTTGATGATCTTCTGCTGAGTAAACTCGAGCAATCCTTCTTGGCCTAGCTCGTTGCCCAGACCAGACATCTTAGATCCGCCAAAAGGAATGGTCGGATCCAGCTCGGCATGCTTGTTGATCCAAACGGTTCCGGCATCCATTTGTTCCGCAAGCGCGTAAGCACGCTCAGGATTCGCAGACCATACCGAACCACCTAGGCCCCACGGCGAAGAATTTGCGCGCGCTACCGCCTCGCTTTCATCGGCAAAGCTCATAACAGGGAGCACTGGGCCAAACTGCTCTTCATCAACCAAGCGCGATCCTTCCTTAATATCACGCACGATGGTCGGACGGATGAAGTAACCGGGCTTGTCCGGAAACTCGCCGCCAGCAATGACATTGCCATCTTGCTTGGCGTCTTCGATCAGCGCCTTAACTTTGTCGTACTGCATTTTGTTGTTCAGCGGTCCGAGCTTAGTGCCCTGTTCAGAGCCGTCGCCGATAATGGTGTCATTGGCGATGGTGGCCAATTCTTCACACACTTCGTCGTAAATGTTCTCGTGCACATAGAGGCGCTTCATGGCGATGCATACTTGGCCGCTGTTTTGGAACGCGCTATCAAAGAGCTTCTGCGCTGCTTCTTTAGGGTTCACATCATCCAGCACAATCCCTGCGTCATTGCCGCCAAGTTCCAGCGTAATACGCTTGAGCAGTCCGGCAGCCCCGGCCATCACCTTGGCGCCTGTCTCGGTGGATCCTGTAAAGGAGATTTTACGCACGTCGGGGTGGGCGGTCATCGGCGCACCCAAATCGTTGGCATCGGTAATAAAGTTGACAACGCCTGCGGGCACGATTTCGCTAATCAGCTCTGCAAGGCGCAGGGTGCTTAACGGTGTCGTTGGAGCCGGCTTGATCACCATTGTATTACCCGCAATCAATGCTGGGGGTAACTTAAAGGCCATCAAAAGCAATGGAAAGTTCCATGGCACGATCGCACCAACGACCCCAAGAGGGTTACGGTGAACTTCAACCCGTCGAGCGTCGCTGTCTTCGAGCACTTCCACTGGCAAATCCAAGGAGGTGAAGTAACGGCAAAACGCCGCCATTCCGTAGACTTCTACCGTTGCTGCTTCCAGCGGCTTGCCCTGTTCCTTGGTCAGCAACTGCACCAACTCCGTCGCGTTGGCCTCAATCACGTCAGCGATTTTCAAGACGAGGGCCTTACGCTCGTCAACATCGGTCTTGGACCATGCTGGGAAAGCCGCTTTGGCCGCAGCGACCGCCGCGTTAAGCTGACCTTCGGAAGCGCGAGGACAGTCTGCAAGTTTCTCTTCAGTGGCAGGATTAACAACATCCATAGACAGATCGCCATCCACCATCTCGCCGTTAATCAGTAATTTGTATGCACCCATATTGGTTTCCTCTCCGTTTCGATTTTGATGTTTACCATAGATCTCAAGACCTGATCCTAGGGAAATTTTCGTTCTGTTCCTATCGTTATTTGTATGACGATCTAGGGCTGTTGAGCTCGGACGAAGCCATCACGGTTCGGCATTTTCACGTTCACCAGCGTCTGCGCCGATAATTGGGCATCCATCGCCAGCAGACCGTTGAGATGTAAAACATAGGCCGTCACTGCATAAACCTGTGAATCGCTGAGCGTTTTCTCGTTGCCGTAGGGCATAGCACGCTTCACGTAATCAAACAGCGTCGTCGCATAGGGCCAATAACTGCCGACGGTTTTCAGCGCGGAAGCAGTCGCCAGCGTACCTGCACCGCCCACCAGCGCATTGCCACGTAGTTGCCCATCCACACCATGACATGCCGCGCACTGGGTGAGGTATATTTCTCTGCCGGCCTGAACAGTGCCCCTGCCGGGGGGCAGTCCGCTACCGTCGCTGGCGGCCACAGACTCATAACCCTCTGGTGCATCGATGCCTAGCGCTGGCCGAAGATCGTGGCCCATTTGGGCCTCTGCAACCGTCGCGAAAACAAGCAACATCCCGAGCACGCTACGCATAAACATTCCTCACAGAACCGTCCGCGTTAACCCGCCAGCTCTGAATACCGTTAAAGTGATAGCTGAATCCCGGAGCCACATTGGTCAGTGCCTGCGCTCTGGTAGGCTGCACGTTTCCCGCGCTATCGATGGCCCGACTCTGCAATACCGCAGGCTGGCCTTGCCAACGCCAAGGGATACGGAATCGCACCGCCCTCATTGGACCCGGCTCCGACTGCAACATCGCATCTGCCCAAGAGCCGCCACCGTCAGCACTGACCTCAACCCGACGAATACTGCCATTGCCAGACCACGCCAAGCCACTAACTTCATACACGCCGGGTTGCTGCAGCACCATCTTTCCTGACGGCGAGGTAATCACGGACTTGGCCTGCATACGCAGCGAAAACTGCGTCGCTTTTCCATCTAACTTCAGATCCGTGTATTTACTCGTCTCTTCCCGCGTTTGGGCAGGCAAACTGAGCAATTTCAAGCTGCGCAGCCATTTGACGCTCAAATTACCCTCACAACCCGGAACCAACAGCCGCATTGGGAAACCCTGGGAACGCCTGAGCGGCTCGCCGTTTTGATACAGAGCGATCATGGCATCGTCCAGAGCAAAGGACAGCGGAACGCTTCGATTCATACCCGCCGCGTCAGCACCTTCTGCGATCACCCACCGGGCAGAAGCGTCGACTCCGGCTTCATCTAACAAATAATGTAAGGGCACACCCGTCCACTCGGCACTGGAAATCAACCCATGAAGCCCTCCCGCCGTCTCGTCTATCGCCCCGGCAAGCGTATTGCGATAACTGTTGCCCGAGCACTCCAAAAACAGCACCCGGCTCTGCATGGGATAACGCTGCAAAGCGTCGTAATCGAAGGTGAGCGGGCGAGCCACCAAACCGTGAACGGTCAGTTTATGGCTCGCAGGATCAATCTCCGGGATACCACTGTGGTGGCGCTCAAAGTGCAGTGCATTTGGTGTAATCGTGCCGTTGAGCAGTTGCAGAGGCGTTGATGACGCACCGGCTTGCGGCCCAAAAGGATGAACCGAGATTTGCTCACGACGCAGCGACGGCATACTTGGGCGATCGCCATAGTCCGATGGCGGCGCTCCGGAACCGCTGCGCCAGGGCTCCTGCCCAAACGACTCCTTGGCCACCACCGGCGCCACAACTGCGGCGGCCGCGGTCCCTGCGCCAATCTGCATCCACTGCCGGCGGCTCAACAAGCCGTTGCCCGCGCTGTCGCCGCCTTGCTGTCCTGTATCATCTGTGTGCATATGCCCTCCCCGCACTCCGGGGACGAATCCTAGCGCAACGGCAGCGCTGTCGAAAAGCGCCTGCTATGTCACCCAAAAATTCACCAAAGTGAGATCCACCGCACATCACAAACAATTCTCTGGATTGACTGAACTGGCTTTGATGACACAAACATCTGCGCGCCCCCCTGCAAATCCATAAGTTTCAAACCCCATGTTTTCCAGGGCAACATTGCCGGCCAAAATCAGAAGATCCGCCCAAGACAAACGGGTGCCGTACTTTTGCTTGACCGGCCACAGGAGCCTGCGTGCCTTATCCAAGTTACCGTTGTTCGGCCAGCTGTTTAGCGGGTCAAAACGTATCTGGCCACCATCAGCGCCACCGCGGCCATCTAAGGTGCGGTAGGTGCCGGCGCTGTGCCACGACAGGCGAATAAAAAATGGCCCGTAATTCCCGAAATCGGCCGGCCATCAGTCTTGAGAATCGGTTAGCAAGACATTGATATCCGCTTTCACCGCGGCGAGGTCCAGATCCTTGAATGCTTCTGCGTAGTCAAAGTCTGAGCCGAGCGGATTTGATCGCGCGTCGTGATCGCGCAACGAACTGAGATCAAGCTGCTGCGGCCACCAAAACTGATTTCGTTTGGCATGACCCGCGCCGGATTCTGCCTTCGAGTTCACACCGTGACCGGCGTCACCGCCCGCCTGTGCTGACGCAGTTTGAGAAAACAGGGTGATTAACCCAACTGATAAAATACTTAATGCTCTTGTACGAATCTTTCGCATTTGAAAGCCCTCTGTCATTAAACGTTCGGCTTCTAGCACCCAAACGCTCGCGCAGAAACCGCGTCACCGAAGCCGACTGCCGGTGATCTAGCCAGGCCTACCTTGACGACAGACTAATATCGTTAGAGTTTTCGGTATAATTGATTCTTTAAAGGTCACCCATTGATTTGTTCAATGATGACCCTGATCCTCAATGGCAGCTTCGTCACTCTCTTGCGCATGCTCCTCTCGACTTAACTTCTCTTGGCTCAGTTTGTCTTTGAGGCTCATAAAATACGCAGCTCCACTCAAAATCAGCACGGCACCGGCCTCGGCGACGAGAGTCAGCGCCTCCATATCCTTACTCTGCATGATGATAAGACGGCATAACGCAGTAATCGCGATGATTATCGGCAGGGTCACCGGTATACGGTTGGTGGAGTAAAACGCGCCGATCATGCCGATGATCTCGACGTAGATAAACAGGAGAAACAGATCGGCCAGAGTAATTATCCCGACCTCAAACATGCCCCAAATATACTGCCCGCTGGCAATCACGGTCAGTAAACCAATAATGGCCAAGAGCACTTTTTCCGATGCAATCGTGGTCCAGTGCAGCCTTCGATTGAGGCGATTACGCTCGAAAATACGATCAAAAATCTCTTTCATAGCCGGCTTCTCCTTCCTTCATTCGAGTTATCTCAGAAACGTCGCTATCGAGTTAAGTTAGTTGACTGCTCGATCACTGCCCTGCCAAAACGGTGCACGCAACTCGCGCTTCAACACCTTGCCGGGTCCAGACTTCGGCAAGGGTTCTTGCTGTATGTCAATGCCCTTTGGCACCTTGTAGCCACCAATGTGCTCGCGGCAAAAAGCAATCAGCTGTGCAGGGTCAATCGTCGAGCTCTCGGGACGGGGCACAACGACCGCATGCACGGCTTCGCCCCACTTGTCATCAGGCACACCAAATACCGCAGCCTCCAGAACCGCCGGGTGTCGATACAAGATGTCTTCGACTTCCGTGGAGTAGACGTTTTCACCGCCACTGACGATCATGTCTTTCGAACGATCTACCAAGAATAAATAACCCTCGGCGTCTAGGTATCCCAGATCGCCGGTCCAGTAACCGCCATGTTTGAGTACTGCAGCAGTCTGTTCGGGTTTGTTCCAATAGCCCTTCATAATATTGGTGCCGGCAACGACCACTTCTCCGACTTCGCCCTTGGGCAATTCATTGCCGTCCACATCACGCACAGTAACGTTGCAGCCAACCACCGCGCGGCCGCAGCTGCGGGCCAGTTCACTGTCCATCAACGTTTCTTCGTGACCCAGCAACGTCGCCAACGGTGAGGTTTCTGTCGCCCCATAAACCTCAATCATCTGCGCCGACGGAAACGCCGAACTCGCTCGCCGTATTACCTCGGTAGCAATCGGAGACCCACCGTGGGTCAACACCTGCAAGCTACTGGTGTCACGCGGATTCGCATGCTGCTCCTCAGCCATTGCCGCCAGCATCGAGGGCACCCCGAGGGTGATATTGATGCGATGCTTTTCAATCAGATCCAACACGGCAGCAGGATCGAATGTTCCCAGCGGCACTTGCAAAGAACCCTGCCATACTGCAGCAAGAATGCCGTTGGAGCCGGCTGCGTGAAACATCGGCGCCATTACAAGGGTCCGATCACTTTCTCGCTGAGGCACTGATGCCAGCCAATTCAAGGCGTTTGCGATCAGATTGCGATGCGTCAGCATCACGCCCTTACTGGCACCGGTTGTACCCCCGGTATAAAACAACCCGGCCAGATCGGTTTCGGCGATAGACTCACCCAAGGGCGCAGGTTTGGCGTCAGCCAACAGAGCTTCGTATTGGTCCGGCAGGGAAATGACGTGTTCCACCACATCCGCCAATTCGCCCAGTTCAACGCGATCGGTAATCAGAATATTGGCTCCGGAATCTTTGAGCGCATAAACCAACTCCGGCATGGCGTGCCTTGTGTTGAGCGGCACGACAACCATGCCACCAGCCGGTATACCCAAATACGTCTCAAAGTACTGAAAACCGTTGTTCGCTAGAATCGCGACCCGGGAACCAGATACTGCACCGAGACTTCGCAGAACGTCCACCAGTAAGGCGCAACGATGCGCCAGCTCTTCGTAGGTCACCTCGCGGTCACCGTCAATGAGTGCTAAGGCTTGAGGCCTGATCTGCAGGGCCCGCTTTAAGGGATCAACCAGTGTATGCATCGACTTTTCTCTCCAACAATGCCCTAACGCTAAAGTATTTTAGGCTGCTCGACCATACGTACAAAAACTCGGGGTCTAGCCCCCGGTAGCCCCGGGAAAATCTATTCCGAACTCGGCAAGCACTTCGGCATTGTGCTCGCCCAAATTCGGCGGCCGCTGGTACAGCGATGTTGGCGTATCCAAAAATTTAATTGGACTAGCAGCCAGCGAAATAGCCGGATTGGCACCCGCAGGTTCGCAGGTCTCTAACATATGTCGGGCACTGACGTGGGGATCGGCGTAAACATCCTCCATGGTTTGCACAGGGCCAACGGGAATAGCGCCGTCCAGTTTTGCCATGATTTCCCGACGCGAAAAGTTGCGTGTCCACGCACATATTTGCTCTTCAACCCAATCAACATTCGCCAACCGAGCTTCGTTAGAAAAACTGCGTTCGTCGTCCATCAGATCAGAGCGCTCCATGGCGGCGCAGAGCAGGTCCCAGTGCCGAGGCTGGCCGACGGCTATGGCAATGCGACCGTCCTTCGCCGGAAACAAATCAAAAGGATACAGGGTCATCGCTCGCTGCAATCCCGCTGGATTCGGCTTGCCCGTAAAACCGTATTGAGCAACCGCACTCTTTTGAAACGCTAGCATTGCGTCGTACATACCAACGTCGAGAAACTGGCCCTTGCCCAACCGCCGGGCACTGTGGATAGCGGATACCACGCCGAGAGCCATAAGCGTGCCCGGAAAAATATCTGCAATTGCGGGCGTTACCAAACCATCATTGGCGTGTACCAAGCCACCAAAGCTCTGAGCAGCAGCATCAAGGCTGGGCCAGTCAGCGTAGGGACTCTCTCCGGTACGGGGGTCGCCAAAACCGCGTACGCAGGCATAGACAATCTTTGGATTACGTTCAGCGATCACCTCATAACCTAAGCCCAGCCGGTCCATCACACCGGCACGAAGATTTTCCAGCACGGCATCGGCTTGATCACACAACTGCAGAAATACAGCCTGATCAGCCTCTTTCTTTAGATCCAAACAGACACTGCGCTTATTGCGGTTCACTGCCGCAAACGGGGCGCCAAAGTCCGTTCCTGCATCGCGTTCTTCATGGGGCCTTGCATGATCCGGCAAAAACGGCGGGATGTTGCGGTAACCATCACCTGACGGCGGCTCCACTTTGATTACACGTGCGCCCATATCGGCCAGCAACCCGGCACCGAAAGGACCGGCAAGTGCCCGGGTACAATCAATAATGGTGAGATCTTCTAGCGGTCCTTGGCGTTTTGTTTCCATCAACAGGCGTCCAAAAAAATAGAAAAACCAGTAGAGAGGCTGCGAGCGCGAGGGTCAAGGATCAGATTCGCCTTGCTCACCACAAACAGAAATACGACTGGCCTCGAAAGGCGCAAATAACCCTCGCAAAGGATCATGTTTTTGCGAGTTTTTTGACCTGTATCACGCATCAGCATGGCGCTAGCTAGTCGTGAAGTTGAGGATCACGTAGCGCACCCAAAGACACCGCCGCACTGGGGGCCGCTTTGTGAAAGCGCACGTCAAAACATGGGGATTCATGCTGCGCAATACCGCAGACGCGGCAGTCCTGCCTAACCCCATCTTCACTCCCGGTAAGAAAATACAGCCCGAGAAGCAACCAGTTAAAGCAACCAGTTAAAGCAAGCAACCGTTCACGCAAACACAAGTAATGCAAGCAACGTGCAGGATATGACACAGCAAAAAATTTACAACATGGACGTGGTCCGTTGGTTTGCAGTGATGACTGTTGTCTGGGGAATTGTGGGCATGGGGGTCGGCATACTGATCGCTGCCCAATTGGCTTGGCCAGCACTATACTTGGACATCCCATGGCTAACCTATGGCCGTCTGCGCTCCCTGAAGACTAACGCCGTTATCTTCGCCTTGGTTGCTGGGGTTATTCGTCTGGGTTCGACGGCGGGATGGATGGCCAAGACCTATGACGCCGGCGAGCGAGCCTTTGATCGTGGCGTGACCTTGGTCAGCCTTACCGCTACGCCTTTTTTCCTTGCAGGTTTTCTTGGCGTCTACCCCGTGCTCTGGCTTGACATCGTGATTGGCACAGCGGTCGCGTGCTTTTGCATTTATCTTCTCTTTCAGGGTACCGGGCCCATCATGCAGGTGCCTCCAGAGCGAGCATTCTTATACGCAGCCGCGTTATTCGCCGTTGCCTTCGTCGCCTTTGTTGCACTGCTGGGCGCGACCGTCATAATCTGGGATCTCGGAGCATCTCCAGAGTATATGTACTGAGGCCCTGCACATTTAACTTGCGGGCTACGCAACCAATGTTTGAGGCGGTTTTTATGACTGATGACGCTTATGATGATCTCCTGCGCGGCAACGGCTACCACCTATTGCGCAGTGTTATTTCCGCCGAAGAAGCCGCAACCGTGAGGGACTTGGTGCTCAGCAGGCTGGATGAGGGCGTGGATCAAAACGGTCAAATCGCCATCCGCAATATTTTGCACTGGGGTCCAACCATTCAAAATATGGTGACTCATCCTAGGCTGCTGGGTTTGGCGCACAAACTGTTGGGAAACGATGCAACTCTCGGTGCCGTATCCGCTCGGGTACTGCCTCCAAATTGCCCACCCGGCGGGCTGCACGTGGATTACCCTTACTGGGCTATGAATCCAGGCTTACCCGTAGACCCCGCGCTGATGATGCAGGTGATCTGGATGATGGAGCCCTTTACAGAGCACAATGGCGGCACTTGGGTGGCTCCGGGCAGCCAACAGTGGACTGGGGCTCCCAACATCGAACGTTTTGAAAAACACGCCATTCAGGCAACCGGCGAAGCCGGTGACGCTGTGGTCAGCCACGGTTTACTGTGGCACCGCACCGCCATCAATCACGCCGAGGCGCCCCGGGTGGCGGTGCTGATCAATTACACGCAGGTCGCGGTGCGCCCACTAACTGCCATGGGCCCCTTTAATGATGCTTTCATCGACGGCGCATCCGATGAACTGCGCGCTTTGCTCGCATTGGACATCGAAAAAACCTTGCGCCGCCGGGTAATGAACCATACTCAACAAAGCGCGGCCAACGCCTGAATCCTGACCCCGCATTATCGCCTAACGGCAAAGCCGCCCCGAGCGATCTGCGAGCCAAAATGCCCTCTTAGCCCCCGCCCTCGCAGGCGCCAGACATAATTGACGTTAACGTAAAGGGAATGCATGATCGGGCCATGCCTTCAGCTTATTCGATCAGCGATTTGTCTAACGAGTTCGGGGTGACGCCCCGCACTCTTCGATTCTATGAGGAGAAAGGATTACTCCAACCCGCGCGCATCGGTCAGAGCCGTCGCTATTCGCCCGCAGACCGGGCCAGGCTAATACTCATACTGCGAGGGAAAACCCTCGGGTTATCGCTGCGGGAGAGCGCGGAACTGATTGGTATGTACGACCCAGCGTCAAATAACCGCAAGCAAATCAAACGACTCATTGAAAAAATCCAAGCACGACGAGAGCAACTGGTGGCACAAAAGCTGGAACTCGAACAGATGATCAATGATCTCGACGCTTGGGAAAAGCGCAGCATCGATAGCATCAAAAGCCACAGCTCAACATAAGCCTAAGGAACACCGCTATGAGCATTCTTAAGACCCAAATCAATTCCCGCTCCCAAGCGTTCAGCGATAATGCCGAGCACATGCAGTCACTGGTCGATGATCTCGAGACGCTGGTGGAAAAAATAAAACAAGGCGGCGGTGAACGTTATCAGGCCCGGCATCAAGCCCGGGGCAAACTGCTGCCGCGAGATCGAATCGACTTGCTGCTGGACCCGGGCTCCCCCTTTCTGGAGTTTTCTCAGCTTGCGGCTCAAGACATGTACGGCAAAGACGATGTACCAGCAGCGGGCATCATCACAGGCATTGGCCGCGTTGCCGGAATTGAGTGCGTTATCGTGGCAAATGACGCCACCGTAAAGGGCGGTACCTACTACCCCGTGAGCGTCAAAAAGCACCTTCGCGCTCAGGACATTGCTCGAGAGAACCACTTACCCTGCATCTACCTCGTGGATTCCGGCGGAGCCAACCTGCCGAATCAGGACGAAGTATTTCCAGATAAAAATCACTTTGGTCGGATCTTTTTTAATCAGGCCAATATGTCAGCGGAGAATATTCCGCAAATCGCTGTGGTTATGGGTTCCTGTACCGCCGGAGGTGCGTACGTACCGGCCATGGCGGACGAATCCATTATCGTAAAAAACCAAGGCACGATTTTTTTGGCCGGGCCGCCCTTAGTAAAAATGGCAACGGGCGAGGAGGTCAGCGCAGAAGCGTTGGGTGGTGCCGATGTGCACAGCCGCGAATCCGGCGTGACCGATCATTACGCGAACAACGACAACCACGCGCTGCAGCTCGCACGTCAGGCCGTCGCGAGACTGAACCGCGTCAAACCGGTCAACATGGACGTTACCGATGCTGTCGAACCCCTGTACCCCGCCAGCGACCTGTTGGGCATCGTGCCTAAGAACGTCCGAGAACAATACGATGTTCGCGAAATCATTGCCCGGGTCTTCGACGGCTCGGATTTTGACGAATTTAAAGCGTTGTACGGACAGACTCTAGTTTGCGGCTTTGCCCGTCTTTATGGGTACCCCGTCGGCATTGTCGCTAACAACGGCGTACTGTTCGCCGAATCTGCACAAAAAGGCGCACACTTCATTGAATTGTGCGCGCAGCGCAAAGTCCCATTGATATTTTTGCAAAACATCACCGGTTTTATGGTGGGTAAGCAGTACGAGACCGGTGGAATCGCCAAGCACGGCGCCAAGATGGTCACCGCCGTTGCCTGCGCCAAGGTCCCCAAACTGACATTAATCGTCGGCAACTCCTATGGCGCTGGCAATTACGGCATGTGCGGCAGAGCCTACGACCCGAACTTTTTATTCATGTGGCCCAATGCGCGGATCTCCGTCATGGGCGGCGAGCAAGCTGCGGGCGTATTGGCTCAAGTTCGACGCGGTCAAATCGAAGCCAGTGGCCAGGCATGGTCCGCCGAAGAGGAAGCGACCTTTAAGCAGCCGATCATCGACGACTTCGACGCCCAAGCGCACCCCTACTATGCCAGCGCCCGTCTTTGGGATGACGGCGTGATCAACCCCATTGATACACGGCGCGTGCTTGGTCTTGCGCTGTCAGCATCGCTAAACAAACCCATAGCCGAGACTCGTTTCGGCGTGTTCAGGATGTAACCATGTTCAACAAAATCCTTATCGCTAATCGTGGCGAAATCGCGTGCCGAATAATCCGCACCGCTAAACGTCTCGGCATCGAAACGGTCGCAGTTTTCTCCGATGCAGACCGCAACGCCTTGCACGTCACCTTGGCCGATGAAGCCGTGCACATTGGGGGTTCCGCACCAGCAGATTCGTATCTGCAAATGCAGCGTATTGTGGATGCCGCAAAGACCACGGGCAGTCAGGCCATTCACCCGGGATACGGTTTTTTGTCAGAAAACGCCGCCTTCTGCGAGCTTTGTGCCGCCAATGGACTGGTTTTTATTGGCCCGCCTGCTCAAGCAATTGAAGCCATGGGGTCCAAGGCTACAGCCAAGCAAATCATGCAGCAGGCCGGCGTACCGCTGTTGCCCGGCTATCACGACGACGATCAAGAGGATAGCAAACTGCAACGGGCCGCGGACAACATGGGCTATCCCGTGCTGCTCAAGGCCGTTGCCGGCGGTGGCGGCAAGGGTATGCGACAGGTGAGTAGCTCGGCAGAGTTCAACGAGGCCTTGGCCGCGGCCAAGCGCGAGGCTCTGGCCAGTTTCGGCAACCAAGACATGTTGGTGGAAAAATACCTAGAGCATGCTCGACATGTTGAGGTTCAAGTCTTCTGCGACAGCCACGGTAACGGCGTTTACTTATTCGAGCGTGATTGTTCCATACAGCGTCGACACCAAAAAATCATTGAGGAAGCACCCGCGCCCAATCTCAGCACAAGTCTGCGACAACACATGGGAGAGGCGGCCTTGCGCGCAGCATCGGCAGTGGGTTATGTGGGCGCGGGCACCGTGGAATTCCTGCTTGATGCCGAGGGTGATTTCTACTTTATGGAGATGAACACCCGGCTGCAGGTAGAACACCCGGTAACCGAAATGATCACCGGGACCGATCTGGTGGCGTGGCAACTCATCGTTGCGAATGGTCAGCCGCTACCCAAGAGCCAGCAAGAAGTCGGATTCACCGGCCACGCTCTGGAAGCACGCATCTACGCAGAAAATCCGGATAACGATTTTCTGCCCGCCGCAGGCAAAATCTGGCACCTGCACCAGCCAGAACAAAACGCGCATACCCGAATCGATACCGGCGTGATCGAAGGCGACGACATCGGCGTAGTTTATGATCCGATGATCGCCAAACTGATTGTTTGGGGCGAAAACCGCGAGACAGCACTGCAACGCATGCGGCAGGCGCTCAGCCGATATCGCATTGCCGGCGTCGTCACCAACATCGACTTTCTTACGCGGTTAGTGACGCACGATGCCTTCACCGCTGCTGAGCTTCGTACAGATTTCATTGAACAAAATCAGCAATCTCTCTTCGCCAAAACCCCCGAAAGCCTAGCCGTCGCGCTGGCGCAGATTGCAGCGTATCTGATCAAGGTGCCGCAACCGGCTGAGTCTTGCACACAGACCGATGATCCAACGTCACCATGGCATATGCAGGATGCGTGGCGCCTCAACGCTCCGGGGCGGTGGCAGGCAACCCTGTTGGTTGACGCGGACGAATATAGAGTCTCAGCAAGCCGCATCGGTCAGGATGCCTACGACATCGTCGCTGCCGGTGAGACCTTTCGAGCAACCGCAGACGTGATCGGTAACCGATTAGAGTGTGAGCTAAATGGCCATCGTCAGTCCGTAGAAATTGTTGAACAAGGACAAAATGGCAGCAGGACCATGCTGTTGTTCAGCGGCGAGCGATCATTCGCGTGCCAAACCAAGCCCTTGGATCTGGGTGAGGACATCGCCATAACCGACGGCTCAGGCTTCAAAGCGCCCATGAATGGTACCTTGGTTGCTTTATTTGCCGAACCCGGTCAGCAGGTGGAAGCCGGTACCACTCTGGCAATTATGGAAGCAATGAAAATGGAGCATGCTATCAAGGCTCCATGCGCCGGCACGGTGACCGATGTGTTCTACAACACGGATGACTTGGTTGATGGTGGTGCGGATCTGCTGACCTTCGAGGCTGCAGATCCACCGACCTGAAATCAGGCGACCCGATGCTGTTTCAACGCACCGATGGTCTCTATGCAAGCGTGGGCAGCTTCCGCGCCCTTCGTTACAAAGTGCTGCCCGAAAAATTCCGGCTGTCCGTCGCTCAGAAAGTCTTGTGGGGTCAATACCGCTGAAAAAACCGGCACGCCGGTATCCAATTGCACGCGCATCAAACCATCAATCACTGCGCTGGAGACAAATTCGTGACGATAAATGCCGCCATCGACGATCAGACCGCCGGTGACAATCCCCGCGTACTGACCACTGCTGGCAAGAATTTTGGCGCGCAGCGGGATCTCGAAAGCGCCGGGTACTTCGAACAAATCGATATCGCGGCTATCCAGTTCGGCGTGAGTGCGCAAAAAAGAGTCGCGCAGTTGATCCACAATGTCGCGGTGCCAACATGACTGCACAAAGGCGATTCGCGTGCGGGACGTTGTTTCGGTGAAATTCGTATTGAAAGTATTCATCTGTTGCTTGCCTATCGTTGGGTTAAACAACAGGGCAACAAGGACAGAAACCTTCACTGTCACATGGACGTGTCGGTTTAGAACCTCATTCTCATAACCAGACTTTAACTGTCGGCCCCGGAATCTAACCGGGTCTGCTGTCCCCCCGGCTTGGCCTCAACAGAGGTCATCACCGAGAGCGCCCGCGGGCTACCCGATGCTGACCATTCACATCAACAAACGCGATTACCGCCGGTGGGGACTTTCACCCCGCCCTGAGAACTCGCCACTGGGGCGAGACTGAACTATACGAAGGAAAGGGTGGTTTGACAATGCTCTAAGTCGAGGCCTGATCTACCGCAAACCAACGGAGCAATATCGGCATTAACAGCAAACTGGTCACCAACAACACGCTGATGGCGATTGAAAGTATGATGCCAATGGACGCTGCCCCGAGATGCGGACTGAAACTCAAAGAACAAAAAGTTCCTATGGTCGTCAGACCGCTGATCATAACGGCCCGGCGAATGGCGGGATCCATAGTATCCCCAGCGACTTGCCCTTGGGTATGACGGTGGACAATATGAATCCCCGTGTCTACGCCTAGCCCCAAGATCAAGGGCACCATGAGAATGTTTGCCATGTTCAGGCTGATCTTCAAAGCAACGCAAAGCGCGAAGGTCAGAATTACCGTCACCCCAATGGGGATAAATACCAGCAGCGGTAACTTCCAGCCTCGGAAGTAACACACGAGAACTAAGAAAATGATCAGAAATGCGGTTGCAACCGCTTGCTGGAACGACTGAATTACCACGCCACCAACGCCCCACTCGACCACACTCCTGCCTGCGACATTAGGCGCAACGGCAGAGACCTGAGCGATAAATGTGTCAGTAGCATCTCGATCATTAAGCTGGGAAGAGGGATTAACAGAGACCAAGTGTTGGCCACTTTGCGCGATCAATTGCTGCCGAAAGTGCGCTGGCACATCGTCTAATGCAAAAGGTTCGAAAGTCAGCAGGCGCTGATACTCCGCAAGCGACGAGGAATACTGCTGAAACATTTGTTGTTCAAAAGCCTCGAGTTTCGCCGGTGCCCGCGCCAGATTTTGCGCCGACTCAAGCACTTGTCGCGCCGCATCTGCCGCGCCGTTCGGCAGCTCTGGGATAACCTGTTGCAAATACTCAAGGGCAAGCGCCGTCAATTCCGCGTCCGATGCACGGTTCCTCTCAGGCGCACTTATCTCCTCCAGCAAAACAGACTGCTCTACCAGTAGCGCGGCCTTCTTTGCTTGTTCTGTCGGAACGAAATCAGCGGGCGTGCTCACCGCACTTACCGACGGCAGTCTCAGCAACTCCTCTTTCAGCTGGGCCGCTTCGTCGGCATCATCGGCAAGCACGTGCACACTGTAATCCGTCGTCTGCTGATCTTGCTGCAGCGCCAACAGTGCTTGCATCGCCGGCGACTGTGCATCGCGCATGGCCAGCACGCTGTAGTCAAAACGCAGATCCTTAGCTACCCAAAGCGATGCCAAAGATACAGCAGCGAACATCCCAACCACCCATGGGCCCCGCAGCGCGTCAATCCTCGATCGAATAGGGTGAAATAGCACGGCGAGCCCCACCTTGCCGATGGGGTCCGGCCGAACCGGCGGCCAGCGCAGCAGCAATGCTGGGATAATCGATAGCGTTAGCACGAAAGCGATCACTATACCGCTGGCGCTGATCACTCCCAGCTCGGCTAGACCTCGGTAAGCCGTCGGCAAAAACGCCAGAAAGCTCACCGCAGAGGTTACCGTGCACAGCGCCAAAGCTGGCCCGGTATCGCGCAGCGCCAGACCCAGAGCAACCCCTATTTTCTGATCGAGGTTCGCCTGCACCCGGAGCGTAAAGTGCGCGGCAAAATCAACCCCCAAGCCAAAGAAAAGCACGACGAAGATCATCGACAACGCGTTCAACTCGCCCACCACCAAGGTGGCAAAACCCAGCGTCAGGCTGACACCCATGGCTAGCATGATGCTTATCGCCAACAGGATCGGACCAGACCGTATGCCCAAAGATACGATGCACAGCAAAAAAAACAGCGATATCAAACCCGCGCGCTCGATCCCGCTCAGGGCCGCGCTCATCTCTTCGTGAGCGAGCACCACCTCGCCGGTCAGCGCCACCTCAACTCCCTTCGGTGCGGGATATCCCTCGATGGCCAGCTGCAGGGCGGAAACGATTTCAGCATTCGGCAGGGCGGCGTCTAGACGTTGTTCAGCACTTACCAGGATCAGCTCAATATGCCCGCCACCCTCGGGCTCCAGAGGGTAGTAGCTTTGAAAAACCAAATCTTGATCCGCTAAACCGTCAACAAGCGACTCAAGCGATATTGGCAGCACCTGTCCAGGATTTGCGCTAACAAAGTCGGCGTAGGTGAAGAGCGCGTTGGCCAACGTCGCTTCGTCCATCAAACGAAGCAGCGAACCCTGATTGTAACTTGCACCGTTAAGCCACTCCTGCAATTGGGGTAGGCTCAAAAAATAGGGTTTGGCGGCGGCAACAAAGGGGTCAACACCCGGAGCAAATACAGTATCCATGGGCAACCGGCCGGCCAGCTCCCGCACATAGCCCTGCAGCTGCCGATAGTCATCTGACCGGGCAACGATAACTGCCGATTGCTGAAACTGCGGAAAGGCAGCCTTGTACCGTTCATTATCCCGATACCAGCTGAGTGATTCTGACGGTCGGATCAGCTTGCTCAGATCCGAGTTCAAGGCACCGTAGTGGGCAAAACACCACAAAGACAACGCCGACAGCAGGGTAGCCAGTACAAGCACAAAACCCGATCGCCTGCCTAACCAAGCAATCCAAGCGTTGCCGGAGTATCGTAATTTTCGGCCGCCTGCAGACTCCGTGCTCATGGCAAGCCATCCGCAGCAGACAAAACATCGGTATAGATCTGTGCCAGCAGTTCCGCAGAATTCGCGTGATGACGCCCCCGCGCAATCTCCCGATTTGCTTCGGCCGCAGCCGCGCGTATCGACTGACTATCAAGCATGGCGTCTAGCTTGCGCGTCAGCTCTGATACATCGTTCATTGCATACGTGGCTTCTTCAGCTGTCACAAATTCGGGCACAGCACTGGTGCTGGATTTATTGACCAGCACGGGACAGCCCGCAGCCATTGCCTCCAGCACCGACATACCTTCAAGCTCCACAGCGCTGGTTTGTACAAATAGATGGGCTGTTTGATAGAGCACTTTGAGACGCTCATCCGACACACGGCCGATCTTGGCATTGACGCCCAGCTGATCCGCCAGCGCCGCAAGTTTTGCTTGCTGCGGACCAGTTCCAGCCAACGTCAAACGGATGTCCTTGCTGTGTTTGCTGGCCGCTACCGCACGCAACAATTGGGGTTGCTGTTTTTCATTTGCTAATCGTCCTACGCTGACCACATGGTAAGGAGGCGCTTTCGCTGGTGGATCACGCTGCAGAAAGAACGCCTCCGTTACACCGTTGGAAAGCACTGAAACAGGCTTTTTGAGCCCGGCAACATACAGTAAATCGGCAGCGAACTGCGACGGCGCGATCACCCTGTCGGCGCGGCTGTAAAAGCGCCAGACGAAGAATTTATACAGCATTGAGGTCAGCCATACCGAAGAGATACCCAAATTGCTCAGGATATTCTCAGGCTGCACGTGAAAGGACATGACCACAGGCTTTGCTTGCCTGCGCGCCTCAGCGATCGCCCCATGCCCAAGGAAAAACGGGAACTGCACATGCAGCAAATCGGCGTCAGCGATCACCTGCTGCAAACGCTTTCGATTCGGCAGCGCCAGGGGTGCTTTCATCCGGTCTAGAATGAAATTAATGCCGGGAATCCGCAGGGGCACAAAGCCAATGCACTGCTCGTTTGACGGATCGTCAGCCCCCTCGGCGATTAGCATGCGGAAATCAAAACGGGTTTTCAGCGCTGTCACAAAGCGCCGTGTTGAGACCACCGTGCCGTTAAAGGGGTGAAACCACGGATCAATGACCATGGCTATTTGAGGTTTGGAAACGCTAGGTTCTTTTTCCAAAACGAAAGTTTTCCTCTGTCTCGTTTAACCCCGGCTGCAACTCAGCGTCTGGCTGCGGGCGCGATATCGGATACCTCGTACTCCTTGATCGGCATGATCAGCTTATGCCATGTGCTGGGCTCGTTGGGTCCGGAACCTACCGCCACTGCCCGGCTATCCGAAAATGTGCCAAACACCCGGTCCCAAACAATGGCTGCGCAGCCAAAGTTCGTATTGCTCTCCGCTAAATCCAGCGAGTGATGGCAAATATGATATTGGTTGGTGGTAAATAACCAACCGATCACGCGACTGTTCATCGCCACATTACAGTGGGCGATGCTCGCCTGAGAGACCAACAGCAAAGAAGCTCCCAAGGCCGGCGCGCCAATACCAAATATCAGCTCCAGCAAGGCAGCAGGCAGAAGCAAGAAAAAATACTCCAGAGGGTGGTTTAGACCGAAGTTCAACGCGCCAAGTTTTTGAAAAGCGTGATGCGCCCCATGACCGGAGAAACGCCAAACCACAGACCATTGATGTTCAGCACGATGCACCCAGTACCACAGCAGTTCGTTGAGAAAAAAAACGGTGAACATTTGGGCCAGCAGCGGCCAGTGATGGGGCCAAATATGCACACCTAACTGCTCGCGCAGACCGCTAAGAAACGGGTCGAGCACCTGAGTGTAAAAGTCGCCTACTGCGCCGGCCACGAAAAAGAGAATCAGCACCAAGACGATGCTTGAGGACCGTTGCTTACCACTAAGTCGCCACTCGCCTCTCGCCGGATAGAGATGCTCCAACACGCCTAAAACCAATTGAACCGCCAAAACACAGCCGACAAAGAGGGTTGGATTGGTGGGCTGGGTCAGCCACACGCCGATCACGGCCAACAAAATTGCTGGCTGAAGCCCATAGTAAAGCGCTCGGGCTGGCAGGTTTTGGGGCTCAACGGTCTGATCGCCTGCCATCGCCTACTCCTCTCTCTCAAGACTACGTTGTTCGCACATGTAGTCCTGAGCCGCACGGGCGACGGCCTCCGCGCAAGCGCCAGGCGTTGGCCCACCGGCAAACATCAAATGACATGGGCCCGATAGAACATCAGGCCTTTGCCGCTGAATCCAGTCAAACATCTCGGCGAAAATCGGCGGGTCATCGCCCGCGAACGATGCAGCAAGCACCCGCTCGTTCGCAATGGTCAAGCGAAAGGTATCGGTTGCCCGATAGCCCAGAGCGCGGCCAAAGTCATCGTTTACCGTTACAGAACATGTGACTAGAGCCAAAGAGTTGCCTGATTCCAACACATCGCAAGGCGGCCGAGAGACGACCTCATATTGCGCACCCTGTGCCCACCCTTGGTAGTAACGCACGTCATCACCCTCGGCATTGTGAGACAACAGGGCATCCAGCGCTTTTGCGTCCCAAGCGTAGAACGCATCCAAAAACCGCGCGGCGACATCTCGTGGATCAATGCTGTTAGTCTCCGCCCGCACCGGCAGCACACCAACAAGGACAACCAATGCCAAAACGCTTAAAAAACGTGTTAGCCAGCACATGCTAGCTTTGCGCCCGCTTGATCATGACGCCGCAACGCCAGTAATGAAAAACGCCCCAGAGCAAAATCAGGATCGTCGTCGCCAAACCCCAGCGCAAGCCGTCTTCTCCATGGGTGCTGGAGAAGACATCACTGAAGAAACCGACAGTAAATGGACCCAGACCTAAACCGATGATGTTAGTTATGAAGAGATTAATTGCGGCAGCAACCGAGCGCATTTCCAACGGCGTGGAGTTTTGAATCAGAGCAAAACCCGGAGCCACATACAGCGTACCCAGCATCGCCGGCAACGCATAGGCGGCAATTGCTCCCATCGGTGTGGTCGCCATAAAGGTCAGATAGAGCATGGGAAGGGTAATCAGTGACGACACGGCGACAACCCAAGGCAGCCACTGTTGACCACGCTTCGCTGCCATGAAGTCCGCAATACGACCACCAAGGTAGATGCCTATGGCACCACCGACACCAATCAGCAGAGCGAGGTAGGAACCTACCTCACCGGTGCCCATACCGTGGATACGCACCAAATATATTGGAACCCAAATCACCGAGGCGTAGCCGGCAAAGGACACCAGCGCACCGGCAGCAATGATGTGTCGCAGCACAGCACTGCGCCAAATAAAAGTTGCGACTTCCCTGAATGCAGGGGCCGGCGTTTCCTGTTTTAACGCCTCTGAGTAGCCTCTGGGCGGTTCCTTTACCGTATAGCGAACCAATATGGCCAGAAAAATTCCCGGTAGCCCCACGACAACGAAGGCTGTCCGCCAGCCGTACCACTCGTTAATCCAGCCACCAACTAAAAAACCGATAAGAATGCCCCAGTTGATACCCGTGCCAAATATCGCCATGGCCGTCGAGCGTTTTTCTGGTGGATACAAGTCCGCAATCATCGAATGCGAGGGTGGATTCGAGCCCGCCTCACCTACACCAACACCGATACGCAGCAACAACAGCTGCATAAAGTTGGTTGCGGCTGCACACAGTGCCGTCATCAGACTCCAGAGAAAAACCGAGAACGAAATGAGGTTACGTCGATTGTTGCGGTCGGCCCACATCGCCATGGGCATTCCCAGCGTGGCATAAAAAACCGCAAACATGATGCCTGTCAGCAGCCCCAGTTGCGTATCCGTGATCAACAGCGACTCTTTAATCGGCTGCCCTAATATACCCATAATCTGCCGGTCGACATGGCTCGAGGTGAACACTAGTACCAACATAAAAAGGGTATAGCTGCGTTGACGGTCGGTTACTTCTTGCGACATAGATGCCTTCTTACAGATAAAACGAAGGCGGCCCTAAAGAGACAGCCTGTGTGTGGACACGCGGGTCTAGTGGCTTAAGACTGGCGGGCTTAACGCCCTATTCAAGTTCCAATCCTTGCAAGTCGCCCTTGGCACGCCAATTGGCCATCAAATCAAAAAACTCGATAGGTCCGCCGCCGTAAGTATTATTCTGCGGCTTGGTGTTCACATTGCCTTCGTTGTTGTAGTACCCGGGCGTACACTTTTCCTGAAAGTCTGCGGTTAGGCGCGCCTTATCAATAATCGTTTGCACCCACTCTCTTTCGGCTGCTTCACTGGCCTCAATGCGGGTCGCCCCCCGGGATTTTGCCGTGCTCAAAATGTGCGCCAAATGCACACTTTGCTCATCCAGCGAATAGGTGTACGTGGCAGTAAATCCCGACTGGGCCGGACCGAAAAAGAAACTGTTAGGGAAACCGCGAGAATGCATGCCATGGAATGTGGACAATCCGTCCGACCATTTCTGCGAGACCGTCAGACCATCAACACCGTTGATCTGGTAACCCGCGCGCCGAGCATAATCCGTACCCACCTCGAAGCCCGTCGCGAACACGATGCAGTCCACAGGGTATTCTTGGTCATCGAAGACGATGCCGTTTGCCGTGATCTGATCTACGCCGCGGCCGTCCGTATTCACCAAGGTTACGTTGGGACGATTGAACGTCGGCAGGTACTCGTCATGGAAACACGGGCGCTTGCAGAACTGACGATAATAAGGCTTCAGGGCTTCAGCGGTTTCTTCGTCTTCGACAATCTCAGCGGCTCGTGCCCGCACACCTTCCATTTTCTGGTAGTCGGCCAATTCCATCTCCCGCGCCAAGTCCATAAAACTCATCGCTTTCTGAGTTAGG
This sequence comes from Gammaproteobacteria bacterium, assembly GCA_012269545.1. GTDB lineage: Bacteria > Pseudomonadota > Gammaproteobacteria > Pseudomonadales > Azotimanducaceae > UBA4421. Next base: position 68,941 of record JAAXKB010000036.1, read on the forward strand.
TATTTCTTTATGCCTAGCCGATACAGGTCCGGAGACAGGGGTGACATCAACGCCCATAAAGCCAATCGACCCTTGGACGGTGCTCGATCTTGAAGATTGCCAAACAGCAGGCGAAAGGCTTCTGTCCAGCCATCGGCTACTAAATCTTTCTCCACCTGCGCACCCGTCATAATCGACTCAAAGTTACGCCGGCGCTCGTCTTGCCAGCCAGCCTTTTGGCTGTTCATCCAGTTGGGATCTGTTGGCTGATTGTTCCGCACATCAACGGAGGACGGTGTGCGCTGGAAGACGTACAAATGCTCCGCAGCCGCGCCCAAGTGAGGCACACACTGCACCCCGGTTGCACCGGTGCCAATCACTGCCACGCGCTTGTCTTTAAGGTTTGTCAATCCGCCATTGGAATCACCGCCCGTGTAGGCGTAATCCCACCGACTGGTATGAAAGGTGTGTCCCTTGAAGTCGTTGATGCCGCGAATGGCGGGCAATTTGGGCCGATTCAGCGGGCCGTTGGAGTGCACGACATAGCGGGCTCGCAGGCGGTCCTGACGATCGGTAGAGACAGTCCAGCGGCCCTGCTGTTCATCCCAATCTGTCGAGGTCACTAGGGTTTGCATGAGCGCGCGTTCGTTCAGACCATAGGTTTTCGCGATGACATGGCAATATTCCAGCGTTTCTGCTGCGTTGGTGTATTTTTGCCTCGGCACAAATCCTGTCTTTTCCAGCAGCGGGAAATAGACGTAGGCTTCAATGTCACAGGACGCACCGGGATAACGGTTCCAGTACCAAGTACCACCGAAGTCCCCACCTTTCTCGACGATTTTGAAGTCCGTAATACCGGCATCGTGCAACCTAGCGGCAGCCAACATTCCGCCAAAACCGCCTCCAATAATGACAACCTCAACTTCTTCGTCGATCGCCTCGCGCGTCAGTTCGTTTTCGATGTAAGGGTCTTCCACAAAGTAAGCGAACTCGCCCGAGACCTCCTGATACTGGTCATTGCCGTCGGCGCGTAGCCGCTTGTCTCGTTCTTCCTGATACTTGCGCCCTAGCGCTTCAGGATCAAAAGACATCGATTGGGTTTTGGCGTTCATAGCGAGCACTCTCAATAAATTCACTGCGGTGTATTAACGACAGACCATACAAAAAAGGCCGCCCTAGGCCAATGCGGACGTTCAGGTTACTTGCTGAACCACATTTTTTCTTCCTCTGGTTTTCTGAATCCAACCAATATAATGTTCTTCATTAAATTGTGAATTCTGGGCCAAAGACAAACAGACATGACGCATTTGCTTCGCTGGATTACCCGCTTGACGGCTGCCATCGCCGCCCTGTTTCTTGCTTTATTTTGGCTCGTCTTTTTTTCCGCGCGCCCTCCGCTCACTACGGACTCTGCGACCTTGACCGGCAGCGGCAGCGGCATCAACTACTGCGAGCTACCAGCACTCGACGGTTCGGGGAAACGCGCCGTCGACATCCCAAAGGGCAACACCCCAGGCTGTGGCTATACCCACTTTCCGCTGCCGATTCTGCGCGAATGCACTGAGCCGCTAGCGGATGGTTCAGAGGATATTCGCGGCCTGTGGCGGGGCATTAGCGGCAAGGTCGGTCACGTCGAACGGGTAGAACAATGCGGTGACCGCATCGTCGTGACCAGCAACGGCATCATTCACGACATGGGCCCGAACTTGAGCGGTGGTCTCACCAGCAATGACACCGAGGGCATGGTGATATTTACCATTGGCGAGCGGGAATATTGTCCCCGCACGTCCGCCGGGGTCACGTGGGAGGAAGGCGTATTGAACTTTCGCGTGCTTGGCTGGGGCCCCGTTGTGGTCAAGCGATATCTGGACGGTGAGCATTTGATCTGGGAATACGCAGATGGCACAACAACCCGCATGGAGCGTCTGTGCACATTACCGGCAGCTCACATCAAACCCCAACCGAGGGGACCGCGCTACGTCCTCTTCAACTAACAAATCGCAGGATCGCTGATGAACTGGAAAATCTGGATTTGCGTGCCCATCGTCTATGGGTTTTTCAGCCTTTGGTATTTCAACTGGCAAGGGCCACTCACTCAGCCGGAAGTAGAGCACTTTATGGCCCAATTTGCGCAGCAGGAAGGCAGTTCCCATACCGACGCAGCAACCCTAAGAGCTTTTTTGGAGCAGGACGATGGCAAAGAATTCATCATGCTGAATCAGGTGCAGATTTATGGGCACGATATTGCACACCCGATCAGTGGCGAAATGATCCCCGGCAGAAAGCTTCTTAACAATTATTTTGGCCCCTTTGCCGGCGCTTTGTTTTTGCGCGGCGGCCATCCCGTGTTTCAGGCGCGCACCGTTGGCGGCTTTATCGATTCATGGAACGCAGACGACAACCTAAGTTTCTCCGGCACAGCAATGATGCGCTACCGCAGTCGACGAGACATCGCCGAGTTGGTCATGGATCCGATGTTTGCTGACGGTCATATCTACAAGCTGGCAGCCATTGAACGCACGATTTCCTACCCCACCCAAATCATCATGAGCGCCTCAATGGCGCCCCACATCTGGCTATTCGTGGTGTTGATGCTGCTGGCGTCCCTCGCGCAGAATATTGCTCTCTGGCGTCAAAGACGAAATTCTTCATCGCCGCGCGCTTGATCGGGACTCGTCAAACAATACCGTTGGGAACAACCTCATGAAGATCGTTTGCTGCCGCACATTCGGACCGCCACAGACTCTCGAACGCATAGAAATCGATGCGCCTGTTCCCGGACCAGACGAAGTTCTCGTTGAAGTACACGCTGCAGGAGTGGGATTTGTCGATGGCTTGATGATCCAAGGACTGTACCAAGTGAAACCGCCACTACCCTACTATCCGGGGAGCGAATTTGCGGGCGTGGTTGCGCAGGTAGGCTCCGGCGTCGCTGACTTTCACGTCGGTGACCGCGTTCTGGGTATCGCTAACAACGGAGCTTTTGCTGACCAGCTCACCATCGCCAGCGATAAGCTGGTAAAAGTACCCAACAACCTTTCCGCGCAAGTCGCAGCGGGTTTCTTCATTAACTACGCGACTGCCCTGTACGGCCTGCGCGACTGCGGCAAACTTCAGGCAGGCGAGACTGTCTTGATCTTGGGGGCAGCCGGCGGCGTTGGCAGTTCTGCTATTAGCGTAGCTAAGGCCATGGGAGCAATCGTCATTGCAGCCGCGTCCAACGCAGAAAAAAGACAGGCGGCGCTTTCGTTCGGCGCAGATTACTGCGTCGATTACAGCGACCCAAATTGGCGACAGGCACTGAAAACGCTCACCGGCAAACAGGGGCTCGATGTCGTGTATGACCCTGTGGGCGGCGACAAAGCAGAGCCCGCATTTCGCTCACTGGCCCCGGGCGGGCGATTCCTGGTCGTGGGTTTCGCCGCTGGCGAAATTCCAAGAATTCCACTTAACTTGGCTCTGCTCAAACGCTCCGCTATCGTCGGGGTGGATTGGGGTGGAGAGATGCGCGCCAATCCCGCCATTAATCAGACTTTGATGACAACCTTGATGCAGTGGGTTCGTGACGGAACGCTGAAGCCCGCCCCGGTGCAAAGCCGGCCAATGAGCGACTACCAACAGAGTCTGACCGACCAATTAGCTGGCCGAGTTGTCGGTAAATTAGTCCTAACAAACGCATAGCAACACGCCAGCCATCGCCTCTTCGCCCGGGACTTTACGCTAGCGCAACTCGCGAAAACCGCGCAATATCGGAGGCTAAATCAGAACATTTCATTGAATTGGAGGGGCCCTTCAATGTCTGTAGAACTACCATCTGCCCAGCAGTGGGCGAAACGGTGCACCGAAGACGGCGAATTCATGCTGGCGGCGCGGTACTGGGACGGAGGACTGCGGCTCGTTATCGGTGCGCAAAACCTCGACCTGTCTGTCCGGTCAGGCACCCCGGACGTTAACTCAACCCTAAGTGACGGCATCATCGAGCTAACTGCCGATGCGTCGGTGTGGGACAAAATTCTCGCGGCGATACCCGAGCGATTCCATAACGATGTGATGGCTAATGTCATGCAGGGCCAAGGCATTGAGCGCAAGGCTGACCCGGTCGTCTTTGCGCAATATTTTGCGGCAGCGGCCCGCGCCATTGAGCTACTGCGGCCGGCTACAGATGCTGGCGAGGCCATGGCCCACGACCTGCAACCCGAGGGCACCTTTAGTGCCCCGGTTGGCCGTTACGTCCAGCTTGAATTGGCCGGAGCAAAGCACCGCATTTACTTCGAGGAAGCTGGTACCGGCATTCCGGTCCTGCTGCAGCACACGGCAGGCTGCCACAGCAGTCAGTGGCGGCACTTGTTTGAAACACCGGCCATTACTGATCGTTTTCGTCTTATCGCCTATGACCTGCCCTACCACGGCAAATCCCTCCCTCCGGTCGAGGAAGCCTGGTGGGACAAGCAGTACTTGCTCAAGGGCGAATTCCTTCGGTCCATACCCTTGGCGCTAAGTCGGGTGCTGAACCTTGACCGCCCGGTTTTTATCGGATGCTCAGTTGGAGGCTTACTCGCTCTGGATTTGGCGCACAAGCACGCTGAAGACTTTCGCGCGGTCATTTCACTGGAGGGCGCGCTAGAGATTCCCGGCAGGCTGGAGCACAACACCGAACTGTGGCATCCCCAGGTCAACAACGAATACAAAGCAAGATTGATGGACGCGCTGATGTCGCCCACATCACCGAAACGCTACCGTAAAGAAACGGCATACGTTTACTCCTGCGGCTGGCCACCGGTCTTTTTAGGAGACTTGAACTACTACCTTGAAGACTATGATCTCACGGCCGTGGCCCCGGAGATCGATACAAATCGTGTGGGAGTACACATTTTGTCTGCGGAGTACGACTGCAGCGGCACCACCGAATTGGGGCGAGCTGCTCATGAGGCCATCGCAGGTTCAACCTTTCAGGAGATGAAAAACGTCGGTCACTTTCCAATGAGCGAAAACCCGAGGGAATTTCTGCACTATCTGTTACCGACCCTAGAACAGGTAGCAGCCAGTTGACCGCATTAATCCACCAGCAATGACGGCCATGAAGCTCGCCATAGAAATGGGACCCATTAAGCCAGACTCTCTCAAACAGACGGTGGAATGGGTGCAGTTCGCTGAAAAGCTTGGGGTAGACATGGCATTTGCTGCAGAGGCATGGTGGAGCGATGCGGTCACGCCCTTAGCCTATTTGGCTGATAAGACGCACCGGATTAAACTTGCCACCGGCATCATGCAGACCACTGCACGGACACCGGCCATGACGGCTATGAGCGCCCTTACCCTGCACGATCTCAGCGACGGCAGATTTGTTTTGGGCTTGGGTGCCAGTGGCCCGCAAGTCGTTGAGGGCCTGCACAGTATTCGTTACAGCAAGCCACTGTCCCGGCTGAAAGAAACCGTCGATATCTGCCGTATGATTTTCGCTGGCGAAAAAGTCCAATACCAAGGTGATATCTTTCAGATGCCTCTGCCCAAAAGCGAGGGCAAAGCCATTAAAATTGCGCACGAGCCGGTGGACATTCCCATTTACCTCGCCACTCTCGGGCCAAACGCCTTACGCTTCACTGGTGCTGCCGCTAACGGCTGGTTGGGCACATCGTTCTCACCAGACTTTCCAAGCGCGCATTTCGACTACCTTGAAGAAGGCGCGATTAGCTGCCAACGCACCATACAGGATCTCGACCTTTGCGTTTCCGCGCGCATCGAATTGGGCGACGACATCGACGCCATAATTGCGCGCCGCAAACCTGCGGTGGCATTCAACATGGGTGGCATGGGCTCTGCCAAGACCAATTTCTATAATGACGCCTTCAAACGAGCGGGCTATGCAGAAGATGCTTTGGCAATTCAACAACTTTGGCTCGACGGCAAGCGCAAAGAAGCAGCGCAGCGGGTACCCGATGCCATGGTGACCCAATTCCAGGCTCTCGGCGATCGTGCGATGGTAACTGACCGGCTGGGTAAGTACCGCGATGCTGGCGTTACGACCCTGAAATTAGGCTTAGACAGTGCAGGTCCCTTAGGCCCTGCCCGATACGAATTGCTGGAACAGATTGTTGATATTACAAGAGGACTCTCATGAAGCTGTATATGGTGCCGTTAGCCCCCAACCCGACCAAGGTTATGCTCTATATCGCAGAGCGCGAAGAGCTGGGCGTACAGATGTCGATTGAGCAAATTATCGTCAACACGGTAAAAGGCCGTCATAAAGAACCCGCGCACTTGGCACGCAACCCGTTCGGCACCGTGCCCGCGCTTGAACTGGACGACGGCACCTATTTGGTGGAGTCCTTGGCCATGATCGATTTTCTGGAAGATAAGTTTCCCGAAAACACAATGTATCAGGGCACCGCAGAGGAAAAAGGTAAGGCTCGCGACCTCGAACGGGTCATCGATTTGCGGCTGGGCGGCCCCATGGGGGCTTTTGGCCATGCCACCAACTCACCACTGGGACGTCCGCCGGAGCCTGAAAAAGCCGCCCAGTATCTGCAATCTATGCAGACGCCTCTGGATTATCTGGAAAACCTGCTCAGCGACGGACGCCCGTTGCTGGGCGGAGACCACGTAAACGTCGCGGATTGCACCCTGCAGTCGTTTTTGCAGTTCACCCGTTTCGTCGAAGCAGACGTATTTGGCGACCGTCCGCTGCTGCGCGCTTGGGATAAACGCTATCGGGAAAGACCGGCAGCACAGGCAGTCTTGAAGTGGTAACAGCGAAGCGTCCCACAAGCTGAACGCATTACGAAGCGACAGCCACGCGAAACCCCAACCTTGGAAAATGCACAGCCACATCACCGGCTCGCGGATCTGTTCGTTTAACAATCAGTTCGTCCATTGACGCGAGCATCAATTCCCCACAGGTTGGCTGAAAACCATAGTCAACCGGCAGCACCTGTACTTCATCGCCAACAGCAAACTGCGGCTCCGAAGTCGCCGATGCATCAGATATCGCCGCAGGCTGACCGTTGCGCGCGATTTCTACCGCCGCATCGCCGGTAATCGTCGTCGGCTTGCCGTGACCGAACGCAGCCATTCTTTGCATCCACTCAGCCAGCGCAGGAAATGCGCCCAAGTCGCCTTGCAGCACATCGTTTTTATAAACGAACCAGCAGCAATGGTAAGTCGAAAAATCCAGAATGGTGGGCGACTCGCCGCCTAAAAAAGCCGCCTTGGACAGTTGCGCCTCCAGGAGCTTCATATGCTGCCACCAATGCGGCTGGGCAACACTCAAATCCATGCCCAATTCCGTCGAACCCTTGGTGAGTTCAGCCCGGTCTTTCGTGAACGCTTCAGCAACAGCGGGGTCGCTAAAGAGATCATTTGCGGCCATGGCACGCGGTTGAAAGGCGACGGCAACACTGACCTTAAACAAAAAGGTATCGGTCCAGTGCACGGCGGCGGTTAGCGCAGCGATCTGATCTTGGGGATAGATGGGATTATCGGGAAAGATGTCGTCAAGGAACCGGCAAATCATGCTTGAGTCGCAATAAATATCTGCCCCGCGCTGAAGTACCGGCGTCTTTCGGTAACCGCCCGTCAAGGCCATCAGATCTGGCTTCGGCATAATCACGGGTATCTCTACCGTCTGATAGGACTGTTCTTTGTAGCCCAGCAGACAGCGGATTTTTTCCGAAAAAGGCGAGCCCGCGTACTGGTGAAGAATAACGTTGGTCATGAAGATCTGCTCAGTTAAAACCCCCACCCTAACAAGCTATCGGGCAAGGAGAAACGTTCAGGACGACTGATGTCTTTTCAGTATGGCTGCGTCCCCCGCCCGCCGGTCAGCGCACGATTACCATCAGTTCCTTCGGTCCCCCCAACTCTCCGACCGTTGCCGTTTTGGGTTGAGTCAGCGTGACGCTCCTGAACCGCTGGGCCATTTGCTCCGCCACGATCTTGCCTTCAAGTCGCGCTAAGTGCGCGCCCAGGCACACATGAATACCAAAACCTAGCCCTAGGTGCTGGTTCGGGCTGCGATCAATCTGAAAGGTATCCGCGGCATCGAATACGCGTTCGTCACGATTTGCCGAAGCGATCAGCGGCACTACCAGTTCACCAGCGGCAATGGTCTGACCGGCGATTTCAACCGACTTGGTTGTACGTCGCACAGTGGCTGAAAACGGCGAGTAATAGCGCAAGGCTTCCTCGACAAAGGAGGCAGACAACTCAGGTTGCGATTTAAGCCGGGCAAGCGTTTGCGGATGTTCGTGAAAGATTCGTGCCGATGCCGTAATCAGTCCGGTCGTGGTTTCGTTACCGGCAATCAGCAGTAACCGGCAGAAGCTCAGCAGTTCCTCATCATCCAGTTTGCCATCCTCGGTTTCCGTCGCCACCAGTTGACCCAGCAAGTGTTCTCTTGGGTGATTGCGTATCTCGTCAATTCGCCCCAAAAAATAGGCGTTCATTTCTTCGGCGGCGCGTTCGGATTCAGCGCTCGGCGTACCAAATAAAATCTCACCAATGTTGCTGAAAATTTCATCTGACCACGCTTTGAACGTGGCCATGTCACCGTCCTCGACACCGAGCATTTCGGCGATGACCATCACCGGTAAGGGTGCGGCTAGGGCCTGAACCAAGTCGAATTCCGTTTGGGCGGGTACGGCATCGAGCAGGTCTTTGCATCGTTCTCGAATCTGCTCTTCTTGTTTTTGAATCTGACTGGGCTTGAAGGCCACGCTCACCAAACGCCGCAGACGGTGATGCACCGGCGGATCGCTAAACAGCATAGAGGGTGCACCGCGCTCCTCAGGTGGTCGGATGGACACCTCAGACGAGAAGGTCTCATGGTCGCGCAAGATGGCGTGCACATCCGCATGACGCGCCACCTGCCAAGGTCCGCCCTCTTCCAGCTGCGTTACCGGCGCATGATCGCGCAATAATTTAAAACCCTCGTAGGGATTCATCGCTGCTTGTTCGTCGGTCATATGCAAACTGTCACTTTGAGTATTGAATGGCTAGTCGGGTAGAGTATACCCGCCGGCGGCCGGCGGCCGGCGGCAGCCCCACAGCTTGCCCAAAATACGACAAGAGGCTCAGACGTGAAACTTATTAGCGACGAAATTTTAATCGACTCAGGACAACAGACACCAACTTTCGACGCCACCTACCCGATGTTTGACGGCTTCAATTTTGGTGACCCGGCTGCTTGGACAAAGGGCCATCCCTTTGATGTTTACAAAAAAATGCGAGAGCAAGCACCGGTAATGTGGTCCCCTGGCGAAAAGGGCCTTTCTGGCATTTGGTCTCTGACCCGCTACGAGGACATCAAACAGACGGAACTGGCCCACAGCGTTTTCTCGTCTCAGCGGGGCAGCATCAACATGGCGGTGCCGGACCGAACGCAGTGGAAGCCAGAGAAGTTAATGCCTGCGGCCCTGAATTCCCTGATCAATATGGACGAGCCGCTGCATCGGGAAATGCGCATGCAGCAGAGCGATTTCTTCTTTCCAGCTTACGTGGCCACCATTCGAGATCGCGTCGCCACCCACATCGACGGGCTGCTAGACGAAATGGAACGCAAAGGACCGGTTGTTGATTTTGCGAAAATGTTTTCCGAAGAACTGCCGCTCTTTACCCTGTGCGAAATGCTTGGGGTAGACGAACGAGATCGACCATCCATCAAGGTCTGGATGCATCATTTGGAACTCGCAGCACAATTTTTAGCGAATCCATGGCAAACGTTTTTCTCGGAACCCATGTTCCCTTTCCGTTTTAACCGGGTCGTCACAGATATGTTTGCCTATGGTGAGCGCGTCATGGCAGATCGACGCAGCAACCCGAGGGATGATCTGCTCACGATTATTGCCCAGTCCAAGCTAAACGGTGAGTTGCTCCCTCAGGAATTCCTCGACGGTTCGTGGCTGCTAATCATCTTTGCGGGCAACGACACCTCACGCAATTCGCTATCGGGCACCATTCGTCTAATGAATGAGTTTCCGGATCAAAGAACCATGGTGCTTGAAGACCCCGCTCTTATTCCGCAAATGTCTGAGGAAGCCCTGCGCATGGTGTCACCGGTAATCCATATGCGCCGCACGGCGACAGAGGATGCCGAGATAAATGGCCAGAGAATCGCCAAGGACGAAAAAGTCGTGCTCTGGTATGGAGCGGCAAATCGCGACCCTGAGGTTTTTGCGAACCCCGATACCTTCGACATGCATCGTCCCAACGTTGAAAAGCATCTGGCTTTCGGTCACGGCGTGCACAAATGTTTGGGCTCCCGTATTGCCAAAATGCAGTTAAGACTGGCCTTCGAACGTATTTTCGAGCGTTTTCCGCATATCCATTGGACAGGCAAGCAAACGATTTCGCCTAACGCCTTGGTGCATGCTATTTCCAGCCTTCAGGTGAATCTATACGGGCCAAACGGCAAGCGTCCGGCTCAAGTCCAAGTTCGCTGATCGAAACAACCAAACCGAGTTGCGCCAGCAGCAGACTTCCCCACCCGTTTTTCACAGCATGCGGCGTACTCTGCATGCCCGAACAGATGTTAGCGGATTACCACGATGGCAAACAAACACGCCCAAGTGCAGGTTTGGTTCGACAGCCAATGCCCTTTGTGCGCGAAAGAAATTGCCTTGATGAGACGACTGGATTGGTTCAACCGCGTTGAATTTATCGATATTTATGCGACCAGCGATTGCCCACTGGAACCCTCGAGACTCCTCGCCCGCTTCCATGCTCAAGAAATCGGTCAGCCCATCGTTGAGGGCGCAGCGGCTTTTGCTGTTTTGTGGCGACACTTACCCGTGCTGAAACCGCTGGGGATGTTGGCCCGCATACCGCTGATACTGAGATTGCTTGAGCGGGCCTATGTTCAATTTTTGCGAGTGAGACCCGGATTGCAACGATTCTTTGGCGCCTAACGCCACTCTCGAACGCGCAATTCTTGTTAGGACTTGGCAGACTACGGACATGTACGCGGTCATTTTCAAGGCAAAAGTCAAAAACCTCGGCCCCGGCTATGTGAGTACCGCTGACAGACTGCGCGAGCTTGCTCTGCAAGAGTACGGCTGCATTGAATTTACCTCAGCAACTCAAGGGACGAGCGAAATCGCCATCTCTTACTGGCCAAGCAAAGCACACATTCAGGCCTGGAAAAATAACTGTGAACATCAACAGGCCCAAGCCCTCGGCAAATCCCGTTGGTATGAGTCCTATCGAGTTGAAATCGTAGAGGTGCTTGATCAGCACGACAGCGATGATCCGTAGGTATTATTTTTACCTTTTTTTGCCGTTTCCTCTATTGTGTGCATTTAAGGAGAGCTGAGTTGATGAAGGTTTTTGCCGCGTTTTTAATGACCTGTGCGCTATTGCCGGCCTTCGCCGACACGGTGCCGACGGAACACGTGGTCGTGCTGCCCAATGCCCAACTGGCAACCCGTCCGTCACCGCCGCCCGGCTTCATACCTCCTCCGCTGAATCCAAAAGGCATACGGCTGGAAACACGCCAACTCAGCGACGGTGTTTATGCGCTCATGTCCAACACGCCCTTCGCGGACAACGCGGGCTTTATCGTAGGTGAGAGCGCGGTACTGGTGATCGACTCGCACTTTAACGGGGAAATGGGCCAGCAGATTATTGATGCAGTAAGGGCAGTCTCTGATCTGCCCATCCGCTACTTACTGAACACCAACGCCTTTGGGGACCATGTTTTTGGTAATCACGTTTTTCCAGACGACACACTGATCGTCGCCCATCAAAGCACCATCGATTCGCTAAGCATCTCCACGGTAGAGGGCATCGCTCAGACCATGCGGGGCACCGTGAACGGCGACTTATCGGTGTTCAGCGGAGTCAAGCTTCGCTTGCCCGACGTCGGCTTCGACACTGTGTGGTCGGTGGACTTGGGCGGCAGGATCGTTGAAATGCATTGGTTCGGAGGCGGCATGTCACCTCACGACAGCGTCGTCTACCTGCCCAAGGAAAAAATCGCGTGGACCGCCAATTTGATTTTCGGCGCAGGCACCATTCCGTGGGCGCGATCTGGCGGTGTCGCTGACTATCGCGCCACCCTGAGCAAACTGGCCGATACCATCAGTCCTAACACCATCGTGTCCGGCCACGGCGAGATCACCAGTGGCGATGCCATCGGTCGGTATCTATCCTATCTGGATGAAATTCTCGAACAGGCCAGGCAAGCAGCTCTCAACGACACGACAGTTGAAGACTTTGTGGACACCGCCATAATCGACCCCAAGTACGCGATCGAACCAGCTTTAAAACCTTTGATGACCGGTTTTCACCGCTGGAATTTGCAAGCCGCCTACCAAGAAACCCGCTAGCCGCGCATCCGTTTGACCAACTTTGTCTTACCGCGGGTTAACCGCCTGCCTCCACCCAGACGTTGCAGAGGCCGGAGAAGAAGGGAAAGATCGCGCGTATTCCGCGCCTTTGCCGTGGCGTCACGTCCAGACAGCGACTGTCAGGGACTGTCCTTGGAATTGGGCTAAGCCTTGCGTTTGGACATACCCGTCAGCTGCTTGTAGTGATCAGCAATGGCCTGCAGTTCACCGGCAGCAAACACATCGTCCAACGATGAGAATCCTTGGGGTGCTCGCTCATGCGCTAACTGCATACATTGTTCAGGCCCGTTGCCTCGATTAGCGGTCACAATTGCAGCTGTGCTCGGCAACCGCGCCTGTTCATATTGAACCAACCCATCCGTCACACTGGCAGTCTGGCTCAAAGCCTCCACTAATGCTTGGGTGTCTAAAATGGCTTGGCTGGCACCGTTTGAACCGATGGGATACATCGGATGCGCCGCATCACCCAACAGCGTGACACAGCCGCGGCTCCAGGTTGGTAGGGGATCCCGGTCCACCATAGGGTATTCGTATATCCGATCCGCGCTGCGAATCAAACCGGGCACATCAAGCCAATCGAAATTCCAATCCGCAAACGAAGGTAAAAAGTCATCCACATTACCTACTCGGCTCCAACCCTGCTCTTGATCAGGCAGTGGCCGTCGTAACTCGGCTATCCAGTTGATCCGCTGCAAACCGTCAGCACGCACTTTCTCAATGGGGTAGCAGACGAATTTTTGATCTTCATACCCCGCCATGATCATGCTAGCACCACTCATGTAGGGTTTGGCTAACGAAGTTGCGCGCCAAAGCAGCCGGCCGGAGTAAATGGGGGCGCCTTCATTTGAATACATTTGCTTCCGCGCAGCAGAATGAATGCCGTCCGCACCAATCAGCAGATCAGACTCCATCGCTTCTAATTGAGCATCCGCTGATTCGAAAATAGCAGTAGCATGACGGTCCGTGCTCGAAAAAGAGGACAATCGATGCCCCGTTTTTATTCGATCGGATCCCAATTGTTCTTGCACGAAAGCCAACAGCGCCATTTGCAGGGCGCCCCGTGAAATTGAAATTTGAGGCGAATCGAAACCGGCGAAAAGACCTCGGGGTTCGGTCCAGATGTGCTGACCTTGACGACTGAAATAACTCAGCTCCCGAGTCGCTACGCCTTGAGCTAAGAGGGACTCCAGCAAACCAAGCTGGTTCAATACATGCGCTGCCTGAGGCAGCAGGTTGATACCCACGCCCAGAGGCTGAAGTGTGCTCACCGATTCATAGACATATACTTCATGACCAGCTTGGTGCAGCGCAAGCGCCGCTGTAAGTCCGCCAATGCCAGCGCCCGCAATAGTTATCTTCACCCTCTGCCTTTCTCCATGAAACCGACAGAACCTTAGCACAACCAGCACGTGGTGCTGATACCTCGGCTCATTCGGCCAATGTTAGGGCCAGTACCCTTACTTCGCGACTTTCACCGACTCTTTGTAGCGAAAACCCTCGAAGCGTTCTTGATTCGATGCACCATTGGCAGATCCGGAACCAAAAAATCGACTTTGATCAAAACTAACATCCAGGGAAAACTCTGCGTCTTCCGTGACGCGAATGTCTTGTTCGTCATTCAACGTTGGAAAACCTCCACAGGCTTCACCGGCATCGCAAATCGTGCCGTCATTGTCCATATCAGAACCCACCACCAGCGAGTATTCCCCAGCCTCTACGTCCTCAAAATTAAGCGCGTAGCTGCCCGCGTTTGGATCATACAAACGCTGCTGGTATACCGTTTCCAATGTTTCCGGGTTAACAAGCAGAGCGAACAACACACCTGCACTGGCGGCGAAATCAGTGGAGCGAATTCGAATGCTAACCGGAATATCCAAATCACCAGCGGATGACGTCACACGAATGTTGGCGGATAAATCCCCGACAGCCATCGCCGTTCGGTCAGCAACCGCAAGATAGGCGCCCAGCCCCGACTGATTGACCTCAGAAGCCGTGATGCTCAACCATGAAGCATCACCAGCCACTCCGCTGACGCTCAAATCCCCACCACCAGCATTACTCAATGCCAGCACCAGTTGGTTGTTGGTCACACCAAAATTCAGGCGACCTGGAGAAGACCGTAGGGATGGCGGCAACGGCACCAAGGTGCCATTTACCAATTGCTGTGCAGTGATAACCGCCTTGTGCGCGTTAATCAGGCCATAGCCGAAATCATCGTCGCGCCCATCTTCGCCTAAATCGTCAGTGATACGCCCCTCAGCGAGCACTTGGTCAAATTCCGCAGGCGTCAAATCTTCAAAAACCGACTTCATTAAAGCCGCCACACCGGCGACGTGGGGCGCCGCCATGGACGTTCCCTCATAGCGACGATAACCGTATGCAACGGGATCGTTTCGGTCACTGCCAATAGTGCTAAGCACGCCATCAGGAAAACCATCAGCATTCGCGTCTTCCCCCATATCACCGCCCGGCGCGGCCACATCAATCATGGAACCGAAATTGGAGTATCCGCTCAGCGCGTTCGCCTGATTGGTGGCCGATACCGAGACGACGCCCTCATAAGAGGCTGGGTACTCCAGCCTGCTGGTCCCGCTGTTCCCCGCTGCGGCAATGACAATCACACCGGCATTTCGGGCATCTGCGATCGCATCCGCCTCACTCTGGGAAAACTCGCCGCCACCCAAGCTCATATTGATTACGTCCGCGGCCTGCGACGGCAGCGTGCCGGTTGCGTTGGATAAACCCGCTGCAAAGCGAATGGATTGAATAAGGTCAAAGGTCGAGCCGCCGAAGCGCCCCAGCACTCTTATAGGCATGATACGGCTGTCCCACGCAACACCAGCTACACCAGTACCGTTGTTGGTCGCTGCCGCAACGGTGCCAGCAACATGTGTGCCATGAAACGAACTGCTGCCGTCGCCCATCCCACCATCACCCACATCCTCGGGGTCGGTATCGGCGCCATCACCATCCCCTGAATTCTCTGTGTCACTGATTAGGTCTGCACCACCAACGAGTTGGCCGGCGAAATCCGGATGGTTCGACAAAATTCCTGTATCGATTACAGCGACGGTAACGTCTGCGCTGCCGGTGGTGACATTCCACGCATCGGGGAGCTGAATTTGCGGATAGTGCCATTGTTCGGTGTACAGGGTGTCGTTGGGCACAGCCAGCGGTTGGCGCCAATAATTCGGTTCTGCGACGGCAACACCAGCTTTCTTTTCTAGGGCTTTGATCGCCCATAGGGTCTCTTGCTTGGCCCGCTGCCGCTCCTCACCTGTTGCCACCGCACGTTTGGAATGCAGCTGCTGATTGGCTGTGGCGATTACACCATCCCTAGATTCAACCCCTTTAAATGCCATCAACACCGTCTGATCCAATCGCCCGCCACCCACAATATCCATAGAGGCATGCATCGCTGCCATGGCCTGATCGCCTTTGTCGTTGAGCTGCACCACCACCTGATTCGGTTGAAACACATCGAAACTGCTCATCTGTTCAACCGAACGACTCGACAGGTTTGTGCCAATGCTCTCTCCAAGGCTCAGCACGTAGTTGGACGCACCAAAAAAGGAAAAAACTCGGATGTAAAAATCACCGCCGGAGGGCGCCGTCACAGACTCCGTGTTGCCCGTGCCTAACGAGTCATCGACAAGCAATCGGCCAACATCGTAAAGCTCTAAGTCCAAATCCGCGCCACTTTCGGCTATCGTCAATGTGATGTCATCGCCAGCCATCAGGCTGACCAGAAAAAAGTCTTCATCTCCGCTTGAGAACAGATTTCCGCTGGCACCGGTGCCCGCTTCGTTGACGTATCCGCCCAACACGCCTGGCGCGAAAATTTCTTGAGCCGCATCGAAACTGTCATTCGACACGTTGGAAGCAGACTCTTCGTTTATATCCAGATCATTCTGCGTCCCCGAAGCGATATTGACCGAACCGCTAACGCGAGCACCAGCCTGACCAGAGGCCTTTTGAAGCTGCAAGCGATAAGGATCGGAAAGATTTCCCGCCGGGTCAGTCAGCGTAAGCACAGCCGACACGTCCCCATCAGCTAAGGATGAAAGGTCCGCCGTCAATTCCTGACTCAGGGAACGGGTAATCTGCCCTGACAACGAAACAACGGGGGTTGCTGCATCCTCGTCATCAATGTCAACGACATAGCGACTGGCCAACTCACCTCGGATAATTGACAGCTCGAACCCGTCTTCGTTAATGGCGCTGATAACTCTTGTTGACGCATCAAGAGAAAAATTCGATGGAGCATCGAAATCAAACTCAAATGTGACGCGCAAAATGTCACTGGTTTGATCCAACGCGTCAATGGCAATCGCGCTGAGCGTGACATCAGTCTCAACAGTGAGCGGCTCACTGTATTGCAAGGCAGTGTCAGAAGGAGCGCTACCGTCCAGGGTGTAAAAGATCCTAGCGCCTGAACTTGCGGTTAGCCTGATCACTTGGCTTTCGTTAAACACCCCACCTGAACTCGAAGCGAACAGGGTTGGCGCCGGGGTTGATACCGGACTCGAGCCACCGCCGCCACCGCCGCCACCGCAACCTGCAAGAGCGAGCAGAACCCAAGCCAGTAAACTCTCACAGAGCCTTTTGTTCACCGTCACGGCCATATGTTTTCCTTCTTGGAATCTGCTCGGAAGTTAGTCTCAATCAATCAAAGAGCTTATCAACTGACGATATAAGGTTGTATTTAGCGTCTAAACGGTTGTTTTGCCCACGATCTGATAAATCAAGAAGAGAGAAAACCGATCAAGCAACTCACCCATGACTCTAGGGCACAATTAATCACAAGTTGACGCGACACATCAAACACGTTAACTATTGCCGCTTAGGAGAGTCGTCTTTATAAGCAAGCGACTGGGAGACCCTATGTTTTGGAAGAAACGCGACCCTGCGTGGGAAAAAGGAATCCGTCAGCTAAAGAGCTACAAACGCGTCAACGGCGACGCTAACGTCCCTATTATGTATGTCTGCGCTGACGGTTTTCGTCTGGGCAGCTGGCTCCATGGCCAGAAGCGAATTGGTAAACGATTGGCACCAGATCGACTGAAAGCCCTAAAGGAATGCGGTGTCGAACTGAATTAGCTCGACGCAGGTCTCCAGCTTTACCACCACAGACCAAAGATCAGAAACGGAACACTCGTCTCGCTGGCGGCCCTTGCTCGGGCTTTCTCAGATTAAAAACTAGTTGACGCTGGTCTTCGTATGCGGCGCGTCCAGACCGACGGTCCGCGGCATTTGCGCACATCCGACTCTGTTATCGTCGTGCGGTCATGCTTTCTCTGACGCTTCTCCGCTGCAGTACTGCTGTATATCAGACCATGTCTGGTTATCCGCTACGGTTCCTAAACACTAAACGCCCATATAAAACGCCCCCTATCTATTGCTAATGACTGTCGGCTGCTCCGCAAAATCATAAGGAGGCTCAAAAACTTCAGCGGTGCTCGCGACCAGGTCAGAATCAAGCTGTTGGGCTGAAAAGCAATAAACAAGCAAGAAAACAAAGTGCTTGCAAAAATCGCAAGATAGCCTGCTCTGTGAAGCTGCTCCAACCAGCGATCTGTAGCAGAGGTCAACAACTAAGAAAGATGTTCTGTGTGTGTATGTCTTTCATTTAAACGCGCGACTAACGCGAAGCGCACCTAAACATTGGTCTGCTAGCACGCTGAGGCCGGGTGCAAGGGCCAAAGGGCAAACGCCATCATCGATCTGCCAACTGGCCACTTTACGAATCGAGTGAGACCGCAAATCACCGGAGGCTGTGGAAATCGATTCCGCGAAGTCGGGCGCTAATTAACAGGCGGTGTCAGGGGAGCGCGGCCAAACAAATCAGGATGACGAGAAGGTGGCTCCGCCTGCTGGGCTCGAACCAGCGACCCAATGATTAACAGTCATTTGCTCTACCAACTGAGCTAAGGCGGAATCGTCGACCGAGACAAAGGCTGTCTCTTCTGCGAGCGCATATCTTAATCTGTGCGCCTTCAAATGCAACACTCAAACGAGCAGATTTAACGCTTAACGAAGACGCCGAAAGGACCGATTGATTGATCGCACATTGCCATCAGCCTCTATCTCCAAAGAAACTAGGAGTCGCGTAGAACCTTGCAGTTGGTATCTCTCCAGCACGTTAATGTCCCTTGTTTCGGACGCGATAACTAACAGGTCCCCATCCCATCCTGCCTGCACCTTCCAAATCCCTCGTTCCCTAGTTCCCCACGTAACATCTCGATATACACCCGGATAGTGCTGAACCCCCATAGAATCCGAGCTCAACTCGATTCGCAAGCGCTTTGCGTCCAATATCTGAAAATCATGGGCAACATAGGCAAGACCCGAGCCTCGACGAATGCGTTGAATTTCCGATGCGGTCGACAGTGTTCGACGCCGGTCACTGAATCTGGCATCGGGGCGCATAGCGGAGCCCACGTCGTCGGATGAAACCGAATCCACCTCCCAAGTCCCTGTGAGCGGCACTTCCCGAGAGGGTGCAGAATCCAGTTGCAGCCCACCGCAACCTGACAAAAAAAATAGCCCAATCAATAAAAAGAGCCGTTGAAGCATAGATCCGAAACCTTTTAGCGTTACTCGCTACGTAAGAACTGACCTTGAGTTTGCAGGGCTTGCGCCGTTTCGTCGATCAATGCCTGCATGATTTGCGCTACCGGTCTCACGTCTTTGAAATACGCGATGCTTTGGCCCGCTCCCGAGTGAATCAAAGGTTCGATGCTGTGCTCTTCAATAGCGCCTAACAAATCACCGACCAACACATCTTGGTAGGGCATCTTCAGAGGAGCCGGGGCGCCGTCCGCTTCCCACGCCTGACTCCAACCAGTGCGCACCTGACGAAACGGTTTTCCGCTTTCACTTCGAGTAATCACCGTGTCTGCGCTACCCGCCTGTAGCAGCTTGTCTCGGTTTACCGGGTGCATATCGCCCTGATGCTCCTCTGACAGCAGCCAGGCTGTGCCCAGCCACACGCCTTGAGCACCCATCGCTAGAGCGGCAGCAATATGCCTACCAGTAGCGACACCACCCGCTGCGAGTACGGGGATATCCCCCGCCGCATCTACAATTTGCGGTACCAGAGAATACGTTCCTATCGGTCCCGTATGTGCCCCTGCGTCATAGCCCTGCGCTACAATAATCTCGACACCCGCAGCAATGGCCTTGGGTACATGATGAGGGCTGCCGATCAGAGCAAGGGTGGTTTTACCTCGGTCCCGCGCCTCACCCACAACATCGGCGGGCGCCCCAATGCCGCAGGCTAACATGTCAACATCACTCTCCATGACCGCACGCAGCTGGGCGTCTTCAATTTCCTTCGACCGGATAAATCGAGTCCTCATCCCCGGCTTACTCGCCTGAGGCACGTTGTACCGTTCAATCAATTGCTGCACAAAGGCTGTGTGTTCAGCAGGAATTTCAGCCTGTATCGCTTCACGAGAATTGTGTTCGGGCATGCCTGGCGGCAACACGAGATCGACGCCAAAGGGCCGATTACCCACCAGACGGCGAATCTGCGCGAGCTCTTCAGTGATTTCTTCCGGGAAACGCCGAGTGGCTCCGTACACCCCAAAGCCACCGGCATTGGTTATTGCTGCGACCGTTTCCACATCATGGGCGAATCCAAAAATTGGACTGTCGATCCCAAACCGATCGCACATGGGACTCCAAATGGTGCTCATACTCTTCCCAGCCTTTATCGAGCATGCATTATCCTTCCGCAACGGCCATGAAACAATGTCCACTGCGACATGAAAAGCCAGCGGCTAATACTTTGCGCGGCTCAAGGCAATGCGCTCTTTGTTCAGCGCAACAATACTCGGGCCAATACCTTTCACCTCTTCTAGCTCCGCAATACTTCGAAAAGGCCCGACCTCGGATCGATACCTCACGATTGCCTGCGCCTTCGCAGCGCCAATGCCCTTTAATACTGAGGCCAATTGCTCTGCAGTGGCAGTATTGAGGTCCACCTTGGTGACATTGCCCGCGCTTTCTTTCGCCGACATTTTCGCCGACATTTTTTCCGGCACTTTTGCCGACATTTGCGCTAATCCAGTGGTTGACCGTTGTTCTGCACGGGACGCCGTTGCCTTGGCTGAGACCCTCGGCGTCGAATCGACGTAGCCTACTGTGTTGGTATTGGCGCTGACGGGCCCGGCTATCGTTATTCCTAGGACCAGCAGCGCAAGCACTGCGATTATGGGGCGAGGACTCACAAATAGCTGGTGAATTGTTCTTATGTTGAGCGCATTCATCGTTATCTCCTTTTTTTCGGGATTAAAACGATAAAAAAGCGCCCCGCAGTTCAACAGCGGACAACGCTCGAACATAGGGCAGTTAAAGCTGAGCGACGTGTGCTCTTGAGCTCAGGAGGTCGTCGGACCGCATAGCGTTACCATTACTGGGGGAATCTTTCGGAGAAAGGGGCCGAAGAGGAGTCAGTCGGACCTTGGGCCTTATGCTGGTCAAGCTCAGCCGCCACTAGCGCCTTTTTGAGTTTCCGCACCTGCAACCGCAGTGGCAGATGCCGCACGAAGCTGTAAAACCAGCCCAAAAACACCCCGAGCATCAGCGCCGAGAACAACCACCAGAATATGCTTAGGGTGAACGGTGTTTCCCACTGAACAAAACTCAGCGCCACTTGCTGCTGATTCACTGCGAGTGCAGCAAACAAAAAAACCAAGATCAGAACACAAATAAAGAGGAGGGATTTAAGCCAAGTCATTGCTCTATCCGGCCAGCGTCATTACGACTCTGCTTCGGCGGCCTGACTGCGTTCCAAGGCGGAGTTTACGCGGTCGCGCAACTCCTTACCGGGTTTGAAATGAGGTACATGTTTACCTGACAAGCCCACAGACTCGCCGGTCTTCGGATTGCGCCCGATACGAGGAGCGCGGTAATGCAGAGAAAAACTGCCAAAACCACGAACCTCGATTCGACCACCGGTCGCCAATGTATTCGACATTTGTTCCAGCATTGTTTTCACCGCCAACTCAACATCCTTGCTGGTCAGCTGCAGGCCACTGGCCTGAGCCTGAGCATTGACCATACGGTCTATGAGTTCAGACTTGGTCATACTGGAATCCGTCATCAATCAAGCAACCCAATCAGGCAGAGCCTAATCGTCTTCCGGCTTGTTCATCTGAGCCTTGATCAGATCGCCCAACGTTGCAGGCCCTGAGCGGTCGCTCTCCTGCTTCTGATGATCCCTCACGGCTTGGCGCTCTTCTTCCACGTCTTTCGCCTTGATGGACAGTCCGATGGTTCGGTTCTTCCGGTCCATGTTGACGATCTTGACCTCAAGCTCTTCCCCTTCTTTCAGCACGTTGCGCGCGTCTTCAACGCGGTCAATGCTAATTTCAGCGGCCTTGAGCAATCCTGTGACGTCCTCGGCCAGCTCGATGATGGCTTCCTTGGGCTGCACTTCAAGCACCGTACCTTTCACGATATCGCCGCGGTCATGCGCTGCTGAGTAATCCGAGAATGGGTCTTTCTCCATCTGTTTGATACCGAGGGAGATACGCTCGCGCTCTGGATCTACGGACAAGATGATGGTGTCGATTTGCTCGCCCTTTGAGTAGCGTCGCACGGCAGTTTCGCCGGGTTCGTTCCATGAGATATCCGACAAGTGCACCAGTCCGTCAATGCCACCTTCAAGTCCAATGAAGATACCGAAATCGGTAATGGATTTGATGGTCCCTGTGATGGTGTCGCTCTTGGCATGGGCAATGCTGAAGGATTCCCAAGGGTTCGGACGGCACTGTTTGATACCCAGCGATATACGACGGCGTTCTTGGTCGATATCCAGCACCATGACTTCGGTCTCATCGCCCACAGAGACAACCTTTGATGGGTGGATGTTCTTGTTGGTCCAGTCCATTTCAGAGACGTGTACCAGTCCTTCAACACCTTCTTCGATTTCAGCAAAGCAGCCATAATCGGTGAGATTGGTAACCGTCGCCATCACGCGGGCGCCCTCTGGATAACGTCGTACGATGTCAGCCCACGGATCATCACCCAGCTGCTTCATACCGAGGCTGACGCGGTTTTTCTCGCGGTCGAATTTCAAAATTCGTACGTCGACTTCGTCACCAACATTAACCATTTCGCTTGGATGACGAATGCGCTTCCAAGCCATATCGGTAATGTGCAGCAGCCCGTCTACCCCGCCCAGATCAACAAAGGCACCGTAATCGGTCAGGTTCTTAACGATACCCTTAACGTCTTGGCCTTCCTGCATGGACGCCAGCAGTTCTTCGCGCTCATGGCTATTTTCTTCTTCCAGTACCGCTCGTCGCGATACCACGACGTTGTTACGCTTTTGGTCAAGCTTGATCACTTTGAATTCAAGCGGCTTGCCTTCCAAGTGCGCTGTTTCGCGCAGCGGGCGAATATCCACCAAGGAGCCAGGAAGAAAGGCTCGAATGTCGTTGACGTCAACGGTGAACCCACCCTTAACCTTGCCATTGATGATACCAATGACTACTTCGCCCTGTTCGCTGGCTTCTTCCAGCTTTTCCCAGCTTTCCGCACGGCGTGCTTTTTCCCGGGACAGACGTGTTTCACCGAAGCCGTCGTCCACTACTTCCATCGCAACCTTCACTTGGTCCCCGATGGTCAGCGTGCAAACGCCCTCTTCGTTGAGAAATTGATTTTTTGGGATAACCCCTTCGGACTTCAGTCCGGCGTGAACGACAACCCAGTCATCGTCAATATCTACCACCGTGCCGGTTACGATGGACCCTGGCGCCATCTCGATGGTGTTTAGGCTTTCTTCAAATAGGTCGGCAAAAGATTCGCTCATAGTGTTCGTCAGCCGAGGAAGGTCGATGCGGTTACGCGAGCCTACCGTGCGGCGGAACTCTCCGTTGGTTAGTTTATGTTAATGCAGACGGGTTGGGCTCCAAGCCGGGACTGCGCTTCAGCGGTCGCTCTTTGCTCAGGACAACCCTCGCGTGATGACCGCTACAACAATCCGTTACTCAATCTTGCTCGAAATCTGCGCCATCACCGTCGCCACTACCTCGTCGATTGTCATCTTGGTACTGTCGATAATCAGCGCATCTTTCGCCGGTTTGAGCGGCGCTACTGCACGTTCTCTATCCCGTGCATCACGCTCTTGGATCTGCTCGAGAAGGGCGCGCAAATTAACACCCAAACCGTTGTTTTTCAACTGATTATAGCGGCGTTCCGCGCGTGCTTCGGCGGAGGCATCGAGAAAAATTTTCACAGGAGCATCAGCGAACACTACGGTTCCCATGTCCCGACCATCGGCCACCAACCCCGGCGCTCGCCGAAAGCCCTGCTGCAGATTAAAAATTGCGTCCCGTACCGTCGGCAGTGATGCCACTTGAGATGCGCTATTGCCTGCATCTTCGGTACGAATGGCGTCAGTAAAATTCTCACCGTTTACGTGCACCTGCTCATGAGCAAACGAAATCTCCAAGCCTTTGGCCATCTCAACCAAGGCTTGAGCATCATCCAGTGCAATGTTTTGCGCCAATCCGGCAACCGCAATAATGCGATACAGCGCGCCGCTATCCAGCAAGTGCCAGCCCTTAGCCGCAGCAATCGCGCTAGCCACCGTACCTTTGCCTGCGCCGCCCGGCCCGTCGATCGTTACAACCGGGACGGTCACGTTCTCAGCGTAATTCGTCATCCCGCCAAACTACGCAGCACCGCAATCTGCAGCCCGGCGCTTTTGCGCTGCTGCCTCGATCAACGCCAAACCACGACTTTCATCACCGCTCGCGATGGCGTCGGACAGCTCGCGAAGATTATCCGCATAGTCATCCAATGCCTGCGACAGTGCCCCTTGATTGAGCTGCATGATCCGCCACCAGAGATCCGGATTGGCTGCTGCAATGCGCGTAAAGTCGCGAAAGCCACCGCCAGTTAGCGGCAGATGTTGGTCTGTCACTTGCCCCATAAACGCAAAGGCAAGTAAATGCGGCAAGTGGCTTGTTACCGCCAACGCGGCATCGTGTTCGTCTGGGCTCATGCTGACAACTGAAGCGCCCATGGCTTGCCAAAAGTCAGCGCAGGCTTGTTGTGCCATCGGTCCAGTATTGATCGATGGCGTCAACACCACCGTGCACCCATCGAATAAATCGCCATCGGCAGCCTGAGGACCACTTTTTTCTGAGCCACTGATGGGATGACAGGGCACAAACTGAGACGGTGTGATGCGTGTCAACTCTATCTCTTTAACGATCGGCTCTTTGACGCTGCCCACGTCGAACATAGGAGCCGTATGATCGGCAAGTTTTATCACCCACTGAGCCACCAAATCACTGGGTACACACAAGGCGATTAGATCCGCATTGTCGGGCACTTGGGAGACGACTGCGTCCAGTACGCCGTTTTCCACCGCCCACTGAGCGGAGTCCGCATTTGGCTCCACGCCGATGACACGTTCCGCGAGCCTGCGCTCCTTGGCGGCTTTGCCGATGGAGCCCCCGATCAAGCCCACGCCGACAATGGCTAGGATACCCGGTCTCACGATCAGGACTCGGCGTTGTTGGACGATTTGGACTGGGCGCGAGCGCCAACCTTGGCTAGTACGGAAAGAAAACGCGCGTTTTCTGATTCGAGCCCAATACTGACCCGTACATGATTGGGCAAGCCGTATTCGGCAATCGCTCGCACGATTACGCCCTCTCGCAGCATGCGCTGGAATAAATCGTTGCCCGGCTCCGCGCTGTCGAAAGCGACAAAGTTGCCAGCTGACGGTATGAAGTCGTAACCCAAACGTGTCAAACCTTCGGT
Source organism: Gammaproteobacteria bacterium (assembly GCA_012269545.1). Taxonomy (GTDB): domain Bacteria; phylum Pseudomonadota; class Gammaproteobacteria; order Pseudomonadales; family Azotimanducaceae; genus UBA4421. The sequence continues at coordinate 94,047 of JAAXKB010000036.1, forward strand.
CACCTGAGCCATGCCCGCACGATTTAGTGCCACGCTTTCGTTCACATAGTCATCGTCTTCCAATGCCGCTAGAGAGGCAGCCAGAGCCAAACTGTTGACGTTAAATGGTTGTCGGGCGCGGTTTAGCAGGTCCGCAAAGGCCGGACTGGAGACTCCATAGCCAAACCGGACAGCCGCCAAGCCATATACCTTGGAGAACGTTCGGGTAACGATCAAATTAGGGAATCGAGCCAGCAGTGTGGCACCGTTAATGTGATCCTCGTCTTCCACATATTCCAGATAGGCCTCGTCCAGCACCACCCATACATGTTCCGGAACCGCCTGCAAAAATGGCAGCAGTTCGCTGCCCGGCGTGCGCGTGCCGGTTGGGTTATTTGGATTGGCGATGAAGATCAGCCGAGTGGCGTCTGTTACTGCGGCCAGCATGCCAGTCAGATCTGCACCATAATTTTTAGCCGGCACAGTAACCAGATCACCGCCGCAGCACGTCACCGCGAGCCGATACACGACGAAGCTGTGCTCGGCGATAATCGCCTGAGCGCCGGGCTCCAATACCACGCGCGCAATGAGGTCGAGAACGTCATTGGAGCCATTGCCCAAGGTGAGCTGCCCTGCATCAACGCCAATTTTTTCCGACAAGCGCGCCTTTAAGGCAAATCCCCCGCCATCTGGATAGCGCGACAGTTCCGTCGCTGCTGCTGCAATAGCCTCCTGTACCTTCGCACCGGGGCCTCTCGGGTTTTCATTACTGGCAAGCTTAACGATATCGTTAATACCCAATTCCCTTGCCACTTCATCCACCGGTTTACCCGGTTTGTAGGGGCTGAGTCCTGCAATACGAGGATTTATGGATTGGCTTTGCATCATGACTCCTGTCCGCTCGCTTTCGGATATGAACCCAGCACTCGCACCTCCAGCGCAACGTCTTTAACGTCCCTTAGGGCGGCATCGGCTTCGTCTTGAGATTCGTGTCCGTCGAAATCAATAAAAAAGACATAGGACCAATCGCCGGATCTAGCAGGCCGGGTTTCGATTCGCGTCAGACCAATGCGATTGGCTTGAAATGGTGTGAGCACGCGCAGCAAGGCTCCGGGTTCATTTTTTACCGATACCAGTATTGATGTCTTATCGTCACCGCTGGGGCCGACGTATTGCCTGCCGAGAACCAAAAAGCGCGTCTTATTATGCGGATTGTCTTCTATGCAGGAGGCCAAAATCCGCAAATCGTAGCGGTCGGCAGCCATCTCGCCTGCGACAGCGAGCAAACTGGGATCTGCGGCAGCTTGCTTGGCTGCCTCTGCATTACTGGCAACCGCCACTCGCGGGACCCCGGGATAATGCTGATCGAGCCACGCCCGACACTGCGCCAGGCTCTGAGCATGGGATACGATTTTGCCTACCTTGCGATCCAGCGAGGCTTCCTTGGCACGCATCAGTGCGTGATGAATTGGCAGTTCCACCTCGGCGCAGACTCGTGCGTTGGTGTTGAGCAAGCAATCCAGCGTGTGATTCACCATGCCTTCCGTTGAGTTTTCTACCGGCACAACGCCGTAATCGCAGACGCCCGACTCCACTTCTCTGAACACCTCGTCGATCGAGGCCATGGGCGAGGTCTGCACAAAGTGGCCAAATTGTTTCACCGTAGCGGCTTCGGTATAGGTGCCCTCTGGGCCGAAATAGGCGACCCTCATGGGCGTTTCTAAACTCAAACAGCAGGCCGTTATTTCTCGAAACAACGTCTCAACATCAGCGTTAGGTAATGGCCCGGGATTTTGCTCCGTGAGACGGCGCAGAATCTGCGCCACCCGTTCAGGCCGGTAAAATACCGTCGCTTCTTGATCTGCCGATGCCGGCTGATTCTCCTTAATTTTGCCTACTTCCAGCGCGCATTGGGCACGCTCATTCAGCAAAGCCAGCAGTTGCCCGTCCAGCGCATCAATCCGTTCGCGCAGCGGTTTTAACAGATCATCATCCGCGCTCATTTTCGAATTCGCCCATGAAAGTTACTAACGCTTGCACCGATTCCAGGGGAACCGCGTTATAAATACTCGCGCGCATGCCGCCAACGCTGCGGTGCCCCTTTAGGTTAAACAGGCCCCGGGCTTCCGCCTGCGCCAAAAACTCGCCGTCCAGCGCATCGTCCGCCAGAGTAAAGGGTACATTCATGATGCTGCGATCCGCCCTTGCAACCGGCGCACTGTAGAAATTGCTGCTGTCGATGGCGTCATACAGCAAATCGGCTTTCGCCTGATTCTTCGCTGCCATACCCGCCAGGCCGCCATTCGCCTTGACCCACTGGAACACCAAACCCGCCAAATACCAAGAGTACGTGGGCGGCGTGTTTGACATGGAGTCGGCATCCGCCTGAACAGCGTAATCTAAAAATGTGGGTGTGATGCTGCGGGCTGCACCGCACAACTCTTTACGCACCATAACCACCGTGAGTCCCGCGGGGCCAATATTCTTTTGCGCACCTGCATAGATCAGCCCGAACTGGTCAACATCAATCGGACGAGACAAAATGTCCGAAGACATATCGGCAACCAAGGTCGCGTGTTCAGGAAAGTCTTTGAATTGAACTCCGCCAATGGTTTCGTTGGAGCACACATGCATAAGCTTCGCGTTGTCGCTTAACTGCCAGTCAGCAGCGGCCGGTATGTGATCGTAATTGGTGGCACTGCTCGAAGCCGCCACGTTAACGTTGCAGTACTTTCCCGCCTCTTTAATCGCTTTTTTTGACCACGCCCCCGTGTCGACAAAGTCGATGGTGTCATCAGCTTGGGTCAAGTTCAGCGGAATTCCCGCAAATTGTCCGGTCGCCCCGCCCTGCAGGAACAGCACGTGATAGTCATCAGAGACGGAGAACAGATCCCGCAAGTCTTGCTCCGCCTGAGCCGCGATGCCAACAAAGGTCTTACTCCGATGGCTCATTTCCATCACCGACATGCCGCTGCCTTCATAGTCGAGCATTTCTTCCGACGCTTTGGCCAACACTTCGGTCGGCAACGCCGCCGGGCCTGCGGAAAAGTTATGGGTTCTTGCCATGGGTCTCGATGCTCCAGTTATTGGCTTTAAATCGTTCAAACGACCCAGACCGGCTCTTCGCCCGGGCGAGGCCGCTCAATCTAATCCTCGTACGGTGCGTCATCACCATCGTCTTGCGACGGATCTTCTTGCTCTTCAATGCGACTGACGCTATTCAGCATTTCTTCATCTCGCAGCTTGATCAGGCGCACGCCTTGAGTGTTACGCCCCAACACAGAGACTTCGTCACCCTTGGTACGCACCAAGGTGCCCATATCAGAGATCAGCATCAGCTCATCACCGTCAAAGACCTGAATCGCGCCAACTAGAGCACCATTACGATCACTGGTTTGCATCGCGATCACGCCTTGAGCGCCGCGTCCGCGCAATGGAAAGTCTGCCAGCGTCGTACGTTTACCGTAGCCGTTTGCACTGGCTGTCAAAAGATAGCCTTCCGCGGCGGGAATGATTAAGGAGATCAGAGAGTGCCCTGCACCCAGCCTGATGCCACGTACGCCCTTCGCACTGCGGCCCATGGCGCGAACATCCGACTCTGCGAATCGCGTGGCTTTGCCGGAGCTGGCACAAAGCAAAATATCGCAGTTCCCGTCGGTAATCGCAGCACCCACCAGAGTGTTGTCGTCCTCGAGATCCAGTGCGATCAGACCACTGTTTCGGGGTCGGGAAAATTGTTCCAGAGGCGTCTTTTTCACGGTGCCGTTCGCTGTGGCCATAAAGACGAAGTGATCAGACGTGTACTCCTTGATGGGCAGCACGGCGGTGATTCGCTCGCCGCTATCCAACGGCAACAAATTGACCATGGGTCGGCCCTTGGCCCCGCGACTGCCTTGTGGAATCGCGAACACGCGCAACCAGTACACTTTCCCGACATTGGAAAAACACAGCAGAGTGTCGTGGGAATGTGCCACGACCATGTGCTCAACAAAATCTTCGTCTTTGACCGCCGTAGCCGCCTTGCCTCGCCCGCCTCGGCGTTGGGCTTGGTAGCTGTCGAGAGGCTGAGTTTTCGCGTAGCCCTGATGAGAAATCGTGACCACCAAGTCTTCTTCGTTGATCAGATCTTCGTCGGACAAATCAAGCTGACTGCTGACGATATCAGTGCGTCGTTCGTCACCGTAAGTGTCGCGTATTTCCTCCAGCTCGCCCCGCACAACGGAAACCAGCCTTTCGTGAGAGCCCAATATATCCAGCAGATCAGCGATTTCATCTAAAACGCCTTGATAATCCTCCATCAGCTTATCCTGCTCTAGCGCAGTCAGACGATGCAGTCGAATCTCCAAAATCGCCTGCGCCTGTTCTTCCGTCAGGCGATACAGCTTGTCGACAAAACCGAAGTTCTCGGACAAACCCTCAGGTCGACAAGCGTCGCTGCCAACGCGGCTCAACAGTTCAAACAACGCTTCCGCTTCCCACCGCCGCTCCATCAGCGCCTCTCGGGCATCAGCAGCTGAAGGCGAACTTTTGATCAACTCGATTACCGCATCGATGTTGGCCAAGGCCACGGCCTGACCTTCCAAAATGTGCCCGCGCTGACGTGCGCGGCGAAGCAAATACAGGGTGCGCCGCGTGACAACTTCTTGCCGGTGCAGCAAGAACGCTTCCAGCATTTCCTTCAGATTGAGCAGTTTTGGCTGGCCTTGCACCAACGCCACACAGTTGATCCCGAAGACGCTTTGCAGTTGGGTCTGGGAGTAGAGGTTATTCAAAATCACCTCACCGGATTCCCCGCGCCGCACCTCAATGACCACTCGCAAGCCGTCTTTGTCCGACTCATCCCGCAGTTCACTGATGCCTTCGATGCGTTTTTCTTTCACCAACTCAGCGATCTTCTCGATCAACCGCGCCTTGTTCAGCTGAAAGGGAATCTCGGTAATGACGATTTTTTCGCGGCCCTTGGCATCCGTCTCCACCTCGGCTCGACCACGCACATAAATGCGGCCGCGCCCGGTCCGATATGCCTGCACAATACCCGCACGCCCGTTGATGATGCCGCCGGTCGGGAAATCAGGGCCTTGAATGTGTTCCAACAGACCGTCGATGGTGATGTCCTGATCTTCTAAAACCGCCAAACAGGCGTTCACAACTTCCGTGAGGTTATGCGGTGGTATATTTGTCGCCATTCCCACGGCAATACCGGAACTGCCGTTGACCAACAGGTTGGGCACCCGAGTCGGCAGCACTTCGGGCATCGTCAAGGAGTCGTCGTAGTTGTTTACGAATTCAACGGTATCCTTGTCCAAATCAGCGAGCAGCTCTGACGCCATTTTCGCCATACGCACTTCGGTATAACGCATAGCGGCTGGCGGATCCGCATCGATGGAGCCGAAGTTTCCTTGGCCGTCTACCAACAGATACCGCATGGAGAAATCTTGGGCCATCCGCACAACGGTGTCGTATACCGCCGTATCGCCGTGAGGATGATATTTACCGATCACGTCACCGACTACCCGAGCCGACTTCACGTAGGGTCGGTTATAGGTATTGTTCAGCTCATTCATCGCAAACAACACGCGCTTATGCACGGGCTTCAGACCGTCTCGGACATCCGGCAAGGCGCGTCCTACGATGACGCTCATGGCGTAATCAAGGTAGGACTGACGTAATTCGTCCTCAATGTTTACCGGCTGAATATCTTGGGGATCCGGGGGCGTAATTTCTGACATAAAAGGCGCGTTTTCGACCAACAAAAGTAATCGCCAAGCTTAACACAACAGCGCCCGAGAAAGGTGATTTGTCTGCGCGTTGAAAAGGGCAGGATTGGGCTCACCACCCCCGCCAAAAGGCGCTTATCCGCCGTCTCGTATGCGCCCTGTAAGGGCCTCTGAAACATGGCGGTGACGCTCATTCACCCTAGCTAGCGGGCGCTTTCGCGTGGGGTAAATGACCGGATTTTATCCACAATTTGGCGCCCTCAGGTCCGGCGATTGCCACCAAACCCTCAGCCTCAGGCAAACGCAGCCAGCCGTACTTGCCCAAGGAGTCATTGGCCACCAAAACAGAACCCTTGAGGACCAGCATTTCGATGCCGCCCGGGACATTCATGGATAACGTCGCCCCGGCATCAAGCTCGCTATAGGTGACAACTTCCTGTGCATCTTCATGCAGTGTTGCCGTTGCGACGCCATCAACTGGCGGAGGTAAATCCTCGGTCATCCGCTTGTGAAACTGATTACGATCGTTGCTGTCGAACTGCCAGAGTTTAACGAAAATGGTGCAACCGGCCTCTGACCCGGGCGTATGCGAGGTCGTTGGCGGATTACGCACGTAGGTGCCTGCAGGAAAGTCGCCGTACTCATCCTGAAACACACCCTCCAGCACAACAAATTCTTCGCCACCAGTATGCGTATGCGCCGAGAATCGACTGCCCGGGGCGTAGCGCACAATACTGGTCGCCCGAGCCACCTCGCCGCCCATTCGATCCAACATGCGCCGATCAACACCCGCCATGGGCGAAGGCGTCCAGGCCAACTGTTCTGCGTGAACAATCACACGCGTGGAAAAATCCGAATTGATTTGCATGGCGTTCTTCCTACTCGTGAGCACTGCCTAACCATCAATACTAGGGTGAACGGCGAAATTAAGATAATGAATCGCTGTGCAGGCACTCACAAAAGTCTGCCAAAAAACTGCGCTCACCTGCCCTACCACTGCGCTAGCGCACAGCTATACTTCAGGTATGACACCCATTGATTTACTGATCAAGCCTCACAGCATTCTGCAAACCGAGCCCCCCCGAGACGGCAGGGCATTGGCAGTCAGCGCCGACTGCGGAATGGGACTAGCCATGCATGAGCGCCATATCGTAGCCATCGACACCCCTGAAAAACTCAGCGCCCAATATCAAGCCCGTGAGATTCTGGATCTGCCCAACCATTTGTTGATGCCCGGGCTGATCAATGCTCAGAGTCATGCCTTAGGCATTGTAGGTCGAGGCGGCGCGATGCCCCATGATGTTTTTGCGGCGCCGATGGCCCTAGGCGAAGACGGCAAAATGCCAGCTTTCTTGGAAGATGAGTTGTTTGCCGCAGCGCGTTTGGCGTTTACCGAAATGCTGCTGGCTGGAACCACAACATGCGCCGATTTATCGCCGTTTAGCGAGACCGTCGCAAAGGCCGCAGAAGCGGTGGGCATACACACGCAAATCAGCGTGCCGGTCAGCGAGGAGGTAAATGCTTGGACTGACAGCGCGCAAGAGGGTTTGGAACGGGCCCTCGCCCTGCACGATAGCTATGCCCGCCACCCACGTATAGGAATCGCCCTTGGCCTGTCGAGCCTGGCCCACATCGATCGTGATACCTTGGTCAGGACCGCCATGTATGCTGAAGAACTCGGCCTTGCAGTCCAAGTATTGCTGCACCAAAGCCCGGCTCATGTCTCCGCCATTGAAGCAAGGCATGGCTGCAGCGGTATCAAGCTATTGGAAAATGTCGGATTGCTGGGGCCCAATCTGCAGGCGGTTCACGTGAACGCGCTGGACGATGACGATGTAGAGCTGTTGCAGCGTTATCGCGCAGGACTGGTACGCTGCCATCACCCCTTCGAACACCAGATGCGGAACTGGACGTGGATGAACGGCGATCAGCACGTGGCCTTAGGTAGCGGCGGCTACGGGCTCAACTACTACGCTGACCCCTTCCGCACCATTGCTGACCACGGTGTTTCTGGTATTTACCATGCCACCCAAGGCGGTGCTCACGTTTTGGGTCTTGAGGACAACGTTGGCGCTCTGGCAGCCGGCAAGCTCGCTGATATCATCGCACTCGACCTGCGCGTACTGGATGCGCGCATTCATGCCGACGCGGTTAGCGTTGATATACCGCAGCTGCTCACCCTCGGCCGAGCGAATCAGGCGGTCACCGATGTCTGGGTAGCCGGTTCACGGCGCGTCGAGAGCAGGCAACTCGTCGACTGAGAGCACAAGCTATCCGCCTCGAAGCTCCTCAGTATGAAAAGGGAAATCAGAGACTGCCAATGCCGCCTCTCGAGCCGCTGGCTCGGTTGAGAACTTCCCTCGCTGGCGATCCGGCAGGCCTGTCGCGATCTGTGCCATGATTTGATCTCCATAGGCATCCAACTCGGCACGCCGCACCTTGCCTCTACCGCCAGTCTGCGGCGGTGCAATCGCCGAGTGAAATTCAATTTTGACCGGACGCTTTGGCCCACCCAATAAATCTTCGGCACCGGTAATGCTCACCGGCACAACACTGGCCTGACTCTTCTCGGCAATAAAGGCCAATCCGGGGCGAGCTGGTCGCAGCAGGCTGGCCCAACTACCGCCCTCGGGGAAAATACCCAGCACCCCATCCTGCTGCAAAACACTCAGCGACTGATCAAACGTCGATCGACTGAACCCACCGCGATAGGCTCGAATAAAACCCCAAAGCTGGGGAATCATGCGCGCCCAAAGAGGCGAGTTCGGCCGGTTCGCACCACCAATAAATTCCACCATGCGCGGACTGGCGTAAAGCACCAAGGGAGGGTCGACAAAATTGAAATGGTTCGCAGCCAATATGACTGGACCAGATGCCGGCACATGCTCGACCCCAACAACTTCTAAATTGCCGAGTAAGCGAATCAGCCGGCCGGTGACCGCACGAAGCACAGTACGCGCGGCACGTCTGCGCGGATATTTTATATGGTTGTTCTTAGCCATCGATACACGCTAGCGGGGCCCGGCCCGAATGGCAAAGCGTGGCGACGCCACACACCCGGGACAACTGTACTGGCTTGCATACCTAACCGATCGACAATCAGGCGCTAAGCCCTGCGCGTGCCCGCAATATGCGATTCTGTGTCGCTGTCAGAGCCAGTAACTTAAAGCATTGTTGGCCATTGCCGAATTGAGCTTGTAATTTAGATGCTCAGTGATTTAACTGCGCGGCCTGAAACGGAGACTCTCATGACCGAGCGCGACAACGTAGACCCAGAAGAAATTGAAAAGTTCAATGATCTGGCCCATCGCTGGTGGGATACCGATGGTGACTTCAAACCGCTCCACGACATCAATCCGTGCCGTCTGAGCTACATTCAGGACAAAGCGAACTTGGCCGCAGGCCCAACGCTGGATGTTGGCTGCGGCGGAGGAATTTTGGCGGAATCCATCGCGCGCTTGGGTTATGACACCACGGGCATCGACATGGCGGAGAAGGCTCTCGGTGTTGCCAAGCTCCACGCTCTAGAGGATGAGGTCGACGTTCGTTACGAGGCCAGTACAGCCGAGCACTATGCGCAAAGCCACGCCGGTCACTTTCGCACCGTAACCTGTCTGGAGATGCTGGAGCACGTGACCGATTACGGCGAGACCATCAAAGCCTGTGCCGACCTCGCCCAGCCTGGCGGCGATTTATTTTTTTCCACCATAAATCGCAACCCGAAGGCTTATGTTTTACTGATTCTGGGCGCCGAGTACGTGCTTAACATGCTGCCCAGAGGCACCCACGAGTACAGCAAGTTCATCAAACCGTCGGAACTGGCCAGCGCCATTCGCGCCGCGGGCTTGGAACTGCAGGAAATACGGGGGATGAGCTATAACCCGGTAACTCGCAATGCGGCGCTGAATGACAACACGTCGGCTAACTACATTGTGCACGCCAAAAAGCCTGCTTCCGCCTGACCATTACTTTGCTAGCAATCACACTGAAATATGAAGCAGTCACCTGAATCCATGGCCGAGCACCTGAGCCACTACCCAGAGCTTGCAGAGCAAGCAAAAGAATGGCGCCATGGCTTTGCCAGCAACGCGTTAGGCGGCAAAGTTATTTTGATCACCGGGGCAGGCGACGGCTTGGGTGCTGCCACGGCCAAAACCTACGCCAGCTTTGGCGCGACTGTGATCCTGTTGGGAAAAACTCGCCAAAAGCTGGAAGCGGTAAACGACTGGATCAGCGACAATACGTCAACGCAGCCGGTCATCGTGCCCTGCGATTTGGAGACTTTGAACCCGGAAACGGCAAGCAATTTAGCAGACTCCATTAGCGACGCATTCGGCTCCTTAGACGGCATCGTTCACCATGCTTCACGTTTGGGGCCGCGAGCACCGCTGGCCCACTACCCGAACGATGAGTGGCACAAGGTGATGCAAATCAACGTAAACGCAGTTTTTTTGTTGAACCACGCGCTGTTCGCCCTGCTCGACGCCAGCAAGCAGGCTTGCGTCATTCATACCTCTTCCAGTGTCGGACGCGAAGGGCGCGCCTACTGGGGCGCCTACGCCGCATCCAAGTTCGCGCTCGAAGGTCTAAGCCAAGTTTTCGCAGACGAAACGGAAGTCGCAGGGCGGATAAAGGTATTCAGCGTCAATCCTGGCGGCACGCGAACTGCCATGAGACGCGCAGCCTATCCTTTGGAAGATCCTCTCTCTCTTCCCACACCGGAGGCACGCATGGAGTTGTTTTTGCTGCTGCAAAACCCGGTGGACGAGAGCGGAGCAACCGTGGAGTTTGTGACAGGACAGCAGCTGGACTGCCGCAATTGGCAGGACAGCCTGCGGCGCGTTTAAGCGGCTAGCCTTCTTTCGTCCTGCGCGATTGCCTCTCCAGCTTCGGATAAGGAATCAAACAACTGGACTTGGCCACCCTGGATCGTTTGACCCTTTGCAGCGACCCCTGCGCCCGCGCCAATCCAAGCATTTTGTAGAGCGCTTCTAAATCGTCCGTATCCATGGACGCCCAATGCCCAACGGTTAACCACGACGGTAAAATGACGGGCCCGTAGCGCACTCGCTTAAGACGGCTGACCGCGCAGCCCGCGCTATCGAACAAACGCCGCACCTCACGATTCCTGCCCTCCAGCAAAGCCACGTGATACCAAAAGTTCGATTCACTGCCGTTGTAAAAACGGATATCGCTGAAGCGCATCATCTCACCTTCAATTTCGACACCGGCCTTAAGTTGCGCAATCTCGTTATCTTCCAGTTTTTTATTCACGCGAACAGCGTATTCCCGATCCAATCCGGTGGAGGGGTGCATCATGCGGTGAGCCAAGGCGCCGTCATTCGTCACCAGCAGCAGCCCGGTGGTCTGGATATCCAGTCGCCCAACGGTAATCCACCGTCCGCCCTGCAGCCGCGGCAGCTGCTCGAAAATTGTGCTGCGTCCTTCGGGGTCTCGCCGGCTGCAGACCAAGCCGGCCGACTTGTTCAGCACCAGCACCTGAGGCACCTGTGCAGCACCGGATTCAATGGCTGCGCCATCGACAACGATTTCTTCTCCTGCGGTCACCCGCTGCCCCAAGTGGGCAACCGTGCCATTCACGGTGACGCGACCTGCAGCGATCAGTTCTTCGATCTGCCGGCGCGACCCCCGACCAGTCGCAGCAATGACCTTCTGCAGTTTTTGCGACTCCTCCGACGCGGGCTTTGGCGCATTTTTGGCGTTATCTGGGTGCCTTGGTCTCATGAGTGAGTCTCTGACTCCGTGCCGTCAATGGCTGCTTCTGTGACGGTATCTGCCGTCATGTCTTCAGCAGCTGCGTCGTTAACGACGTTTTCATCCGAAGCGGCGTCGCCAGATGAACTGTCATCCACAGTTTCTGCCTTGGTCGAATTCACTGTCTGCGCAGTTTTTTCGTCTGCCACCAGAGTCGGTTCGAGCATCGCTTTGATTTCGTCCAGCGGCGGCAGTTGTTCCAGCTTGTTCAGATTGAAGTAATCTAAGAAAGCCTTGGTGGTGCCGTACATGGACGGCCTGCCGGGCGCCTCGCGCTGCCCTACCACTCGAATCCAATCGCGCTCCAGCAACGTACGCATAATGTTTTGGCTAACGCTGACCCCACGTACCTGCTCGATATCACCTCGGGTTACCGGCTGCTTATAGGCGACCAAGGCCAGCGTTTCGAGCAACGCCCGGGTATAGCGTGGCGGCTTTTCTTCCCACAAACGGCTTACCCAAGGACTGAGGTCTTGACGCGTTTGGTAGCGATACCCAGATGACACTCTTTGCAGCGTAACGCCGCGATCATGACAAGCCTCCTGCAGCGTTTCTAAGGCCGTGCGTATCTGCTTGCGCCCTTCTTCTTCGTCCAGTTCACCAACGCTAAACAGGCGAAACAAATTATCGACGGTCAATGGACCCTCCGCAGCCAATAAGGCGGCTTCGATGATCTGCGCAATGACTTCGGGAGCCATGCCATGAACTTCGGGTGTTTTCTCGCGCTCAGTCGCAGCACTCTCGGCTGCATCGCTTGCATCTTGGGCGTGTTCTTCAGCCATCAAGAACTCTCCGGTCGTGTTTCTTCGTCTGAATCCGCGTTGGACGATTGAGCAAATGTCTGTTCGGGGGAAGGCCCGCCATACTGCGCATCAAGATCAACGTTGTCGCGAATACCTTGCTTGGCGTTTTTTCCAACCCGCACGTGAATGGGGGCAAACGGTTCTGCCTGCACAAAATCCACTAGGGATTCGCGAATCAACTCCATAATGGCGAGAAATGTCACGACCACGCCCAGCCGGCCCTCTGCCGCCAAAAACAACTCATTGAAAGCGATAAACCCGTCCCCTCGATTCACCCGGGTCAGAATGTCACCCATACGTTCGCGCACGGACAGCGGTTCGAACTTCACCTCGTGTTTCGTAAAAAGCTCAGCCCGACGCAACACTTGGGACAACGACAACAGCACTTCACGCAAATCCACATCGGGTTCGCCGTGCTGACGCACCAGCTTGGGTTTGCTCGCCGCAGCGACGAAAATGTCGCGTTCGATACGAGGCAGCTCGTTCAAATCTTCAGCTGCGGTTTTAATCTGCTCGTATTCCTGCAGGCGCCGAATCAGTTCTGATCGCGGATCGTCCTCGTCTTCAAATTCTTCAGGCCGCGGCAGCAACATGCGGGATTTAATCTCTGCGAGCATCGCAGCCATCAACAAATACTCGGCCGCCAGTTCAAGCTGCAGGGCTTGCATGAGTTCAATGTAAGCCATGTACTGAGCCGTAATCACCGACACCTGAACCTGTAAAATATCCAGATTCTGGCGACGGATCAGGTACAGCAGAAGGTCAAGGGGCCCTTCGAAGGTTTCGAGAAAAACTTCCAGTGCTTCTGGCGGAATATAAAGGTCTTTGGGCAGCCGCTGTATTTCCTCGCCGGCGACCAAGGCTATGGTTTCCTGATTCACCGCCCGCGCCTCGCTGAGCTTGCTTGACTGTGTCTGGGCGCTATCCATACGCAACTGCCTGAACGTTCGCTGCAACGCTCACTAACGGCCTCCAATGCCGACTGCGGCTTTTACTTCTTCCATGGTCTCCCGAGCAACAGCGCGCGCGCGCTCAGAGCCCTCGGCAATCACGGCATGGACTAAATCCGAATCTTCCTCAAACTGCACCGCACGCTGGCGGATAATCTCTTGCTCGCTGTTAATGGCATCAATCAAGGGTTGCTTGCAGTCAACACAGCCAATACCCGCAGACTTGCATCCCTCGGTCGCCCACTGCCGCACATCGTCGGCGCTATACACTTCGTGCAGCGCAAACACCGGGCAAATGTCTGGGTTACCCGGATCGTTACGCCGCACTCGGGCTGGGTCTGTCTGCATGGTGCGTATCTTACTTTCCACAGATGCCGGATCTTCACGCAAACCAATGGTGTTGTTGTAAGACTTTGACATTTTCTCGCCGTCCAGACCCGGCATTTTTGACTGCTCGGTCAGCATGGATTGCGGTTCCGGCAAAATGATGCGACCACTGCCTTCTAGGTAACCGAACAACCGCTCAGTGTCGCCAATCGACAGATTTTGCTGCTCTGCCAGCAGGGCGCGCGCCCGTTCCAATGCCTCGGCATCGCCACGCTCCTGATACTCTCGACGAAGATCGACGTAGAGGCGAGCCGCTTTCTTGCCCATTTTTTTCACCGCCGCTTCGGCCAGTTCCTCAAAACCCGGTTCCCGACCGTAAACGTGATTGAAGCGCCGGGCAATTTCCCGGGTTAACTCGACGTGGGCGACTTGATCTGCCCCAACAGGCACACGACCCGCTCGATAGATCAATATGTCGGCGGCCTGCAACAAGGGGTAACCCAAGAAACCATAGGTCGCCAAATCTCGGTCATGAAGTTTCTGCTGCTGGTCCTTGTAAGACGGCACACGCTCCAGCCACGCCAGCGGTGCGATCATCGACAACATTAAGTGAAGCTCCGCATGCTCCGGCACCTTGCTTTGCACAAACACCGTTGCGGCACCGGGATTGACACCCGCCGCCAGCCAATCGACAACCGTTTCAAACGAGTACTGATCGATGGTTTCCGAATGCTCGTAGTTGGTGGTTAGGGCATGGTAGTCCGCCACGAAAAAGAAGCACTCATACTCATGTTGCAACTGCACCCAATTGTTTAGCACGCCGTGTAAATGGCCTAAATGCAGACGGCCAGTGGGCCGCATCCCCGACACGATACGTTGATTTGAATCGTTGCTACTCAAGCAGAGGTCCTTTTATTCTTTCCAACCGCGAGTATAGAGCGACATGACCTCCGATGGCAGGCATTTCGCGGCTTCGCGTGGCCCGCCGACAAACGTCAACGCAAGACGCCCAAGCCCTGCCGGCTTACCTCAGGCTCATCACCGGTAAAGTCCACAATGGTCGATGCTTCCGCAGCACCGGTGCCGCAGTCGAGAATCAGGTCAACACGCTTACTCAGCGCCTCCAGCATCTGTTGAGGCTCCTGCATGGGGCCGTCTTCTTCCGCCACATCAGGCAAACGCAGTGTCGTAGACAGCAGCGGTTCGCCCATCACTTCGAGCAGCCCCTGAGCGACCGGATGTGCGGGCACCCGCAGACCGATGGTCTTTTTCTTCGCGTGCACCAAACGCTTCGGTACTTCTTTCGTCGCCTGCAGCACAAAGGTAAAGGGGCCCGGTGTGTTGCGCTTCAAGATACGGTAGACCCCGTTTTCCACCTTGGCGTAACTGCCCAGTTCACTGAGATCGCGACAAATCAGCGCAAACTGATGATCCTTGCGCAATCGGCGCAACGCGACCAGACGTTCCAGCGCACTCTTATCGCCAATATGGCAAGCCACCGCGTAACTGGTCTCGGTGGGGTAAACCACCAATTGCCCCTGCCGCAGTGCATTCGCCGCCATCTTCATCAAGCGCTTTTGCGGATGGGTTGGGTGGACTTCCAAAAGCTGTGTCATGGTGTTTTCCTGTTTGCGTGGCATTGAGACCAAAGTCGATGCGTTGATTAAGCTGCGAACCTGCGATCTTACCTTAGACTTAGCAAGTACCAGCGAGTACGTTATTCTTCTGCTGCGCCACACCCCACTTTACGTGCTTTGACGTCAGAACTTGTGAGCCGCCAGACATTTTCACCTAACCCAATTACGGTTTTCGCATGCAACAGTTTCTCGAGTACTTCGCCGTCATCGCCTTTGTCGCAGTCTATTTTCTGACCAAGGATGTGTTTCTGGCCACTGGCGTGCTGCTGGCGGCGATCATCGCCCAAGTCGCCTTTTACAAGGCGACCAAGCGCCCGCTGAGCAACGAGTTAAAAATCACCTTCTGGGTCAGTTTAGTCTTGGGCGGAATGACGCTACTGCTGCGCGACGAGACTTTCATCCAGTGGAAGCCCAGCATCGTCAGCTGGGCTATCGCGCTGGGTCTGGCCGGCGCCCAACTTTTCGGCGGCATCTCGTTGCTGAAAAAAATGATGGGGGCTGCCCTGACCTTGGAGGATTCGGTCTGGCGCAAGCTCACCTATGGCTGGGCCACAGGCTTTGCCGCAGCCGGGGGCATCAATCTGTGGGTGGTAAACAATTTTTCCATGGACGCTTGGGTGACCTTCAAGCTGTTCGGCCTCATGGGTCTCAACCTGCTCTACGTCTTCATTATGATGGCCTATCTGGTCGCTATCGGTGCGCTAAAAGAGGATGAGACACCCGACGTCGACGGTGAGTCTGCAAATGAGAGCCAGCCATGATTGCCCTCAGCGTCAATCTGAACAAAATGGCGTTACTGAGGAACTCGAGAGACGGTGAGCGCCCGAGCGTTGTCGATGCTGCCCGGCAAGCCATAGCACAAGGGGCACTGGGCATAACCGTCCATCCCCGCCCGGATCAAAGGCACATTCGACCAAACGATGTTTATGCGCTAGCCAACCTGCTGGCCAGCGACTATCCCCACATCGAATTCAACATTGAGGGCAACCCTTTTGCCGGTGCCACCCCTGCCGGTTATCCCGGATTTCGCCACTTGGTCGATGTCACTAAACCGCATCAGGTCACTCTCGTGCCAGACAGCGACGAGCAGCTGACGTCGGATCACGGCTGGGATTTAGCCGTGCCGCAACCGGAGCTGAGAGCACAAATCGACGCATATACAGCCATAGGCTGTCGAGTCAGTCTGTTCATGGACCCCGTGGCTGAACAGATGGCAGCCGCGAAAGACCTAGGGGCTCATCGCATCGAATTCTATACCGGGCCCTACGCAGAGACCTATTGGGCTCATGGGCCCGACGCGCCCCAAACCCAGCAGTGCTTCGCCAAGTTCTCTCAGGCTGCAGAAGCCGCGACAGCCGCTGGCCTTGGAATCAATGCAGGTCATGATCTGGATCAAGAGAACCTTCCCCTATTCGCCACGCTGCCCGGCCTGCAAGAGGTATCTATCGGACACGCAATTATGTGTGAGTCCCTGCAGGACGGTTTTGCACCAACCATCACTCGCTATGTGGAGATACTGAAATGACAATGAGCAATGCGCGCGCTGTGGCTGGATTTATCGCGCTCCTTGCGGCCACACTGCTGCTAACGCAACCTGTAGCAGCGGCCGACGAGGCTCCCGCGAAGCGGACTTACACCGAGAACCCACGCGTACTGATCGAAACCTCGCAGGGCAACATTGAGCTTGAGCTGCTGCCCAAATTCGCGCCCGCGCACGTCGACAATTTTCTCAATCTGGTCGAGCAGGAATTTTACCTCGGGTTGATTTTTCACCGGGTCATTCCGGGTTTTATGATCCAAGCGGGCGGTTACGATGCAGACATCAATTATCGTGAACACGAAGACGTTACGGTGCCTAACGAATCCTACAACGGACTGAAAAACCGAAGAGGGTCCGTCGCTGCAGCGCGGCTAGATGATCCAGATTCGGCAGATACCCAGTTCTTCATCAACGTCGAGAACAATGACTTCTTAGACGCTAAACCCAACAAGCCCGGTTATACGGTATTCGGGCGAGTGACGGATGGCTTCGACACCATCGAACGGATCGAGCTCAGCGATACACATTTGCGTAAGGGTATGGCTGGCGTGCCCGAAGAGCCCATTATCATTTTAGGGGTGAGCCTGCGTCCCTAATCTCGATAACACGACCCGATCGTCGCTCCTGCAGCGAATTGATGTAGACTGTCGCCTTTTTAAGGCCCTCTTTTAGCCATGCGAACCTTTTTTATCGCCCTAGCCAGCGCATTACTGCTGGCTTTCATCGTCATTCAGCTCAACGTTCTCTTTTTTGCTGACGATCAATTGACCTCCCAACATCACCTATCGTTACTGGTGCTGACGGTCATCGCTCTGCTTGCCAATGGGCTTTTTAACGCGAACCTCGCCCAGCGCAATGCGCCCGGCCGGGGCCGCGGGCGAGAGCGCAATCGTCGCGGCGACAAAAACAAAGGTCGCAGCGGCGACAAAAACGCCGCTCGGCACAAACCGGCCAAGAACCCTGAGGGCGATGGCCGACGCCGGCAGGATCGCAACGACAAATCCAGGGGCGAACGGCGCGGAGCCAAGAGTGCCGGAGGCAGCAGCGTTCGTGACGATCGCGAACCGAAGTCTGCTGAACGAAGCGTGGAGAAAGAGCGTACTCCAGATCCAATTCCCGAGCCTGCCCCGGCAGACGCGGAACGCGGCAGCGTCAAGTGGTTCAATCGAACGAAGGGATACGGATTTATCGTGAGAGATTCTGGCGAAGAGATCTTCGTCCACCAACGCTGTGTGGTTCCGCAAGCCGAGGGTCAGCGCGGCAACCTCCGTGACGGGCAAGCAGTTTCATTCGTCGTGGTCGAACACGACAAAGGTGTTCAGGCCGACCGAGTCACCATACTGGAAAGCTAAAATGCACATTCGCTCATTGCTCTGCGAGCGTATCGAAGCCGCTTTCTCTCGCTTGGGTCTCGAAGGCCATGCACTGCTGCAAGCAGCAAGCCGCCCGGAATTCGGCGACTACCAAGCCAATGGCGTTATGGCAGCGGCTAAACGCGCCGGCAGAAATCCCCAAGAGGTAGCCCAACAGGTCATCGACGCCCTTGACTTGACCGACATTGCTCAAGACTTGTCCATTGCAGGCCCGGGCTTTATTAACATTACGCTGGCCCCGCAGTTCATTGCCCAAGCAAGCACGACACCAAGACACAGCGCCGAACGTCACTGCGTGGTGGTCGATTATTCGGGGCCGAACCTGGCAAAAGAAATGCACGTCGGCCACCTGCGCAGCACCATTATCGGTGACTGCATTGCCCGAGTGTTGGAGACCCTTGGCCACAAAGTAATCCGGCAAAACCACGTTGGCGATTGGGGCACTCAATTTGGCATGCTCCTGACGTTCATGGCAGAACAAGGTGCCAGCTCAGATTCCCTCGCAGATCTGGAAAACTTTTACCGAGAGGCCAAGCAACGATTCGATGACGATGAAGATTTTCAAGAGCGCAGCCGCAGGGCTGTGGTAGAGCTTCAGTCTGGTGATGCAGACATGCTGGTGCAGTGGCAAAAGTTTATCGATATTTCCATGTCCCACTGCCAAGGACTTTATGACCGCCTCGGTATTGATCTCACTGACGCGGATATCGACGGTGAAAGCTCATATAACGACGACTTAAAACATACTGTAGATCATTTGGCCAAACAGGGATTGCTGACGGAATCCGAAGGTGCCCAATGCGTCTTTTTGGACGAATTCAAAAGCAAAAAAGGCGAGCCGCAGCCTGTGATTGTGCAAAAGTCTGATGGCGGATTTTTGTACTCCACATCTGATCTGGCCTGCCTGCGCCGCCGCGTAGGGGATTTCAAAGCTGACCGCGTGCTCTACTTCGTCGATGCTCGGCAGGCTTTGCATTTCAAGCAGGTTTTCGCGGTCGCGGCTGCCGCCGGGATCAGCAACGCAGGGGTTGAACTGGTGCATATGCCCTTTGGCACCATGCTGGGCAAGGACAACAAACCGTTCAAAACACGACAGGGTGCTCTGGTGAAGCTGGCAGACCTGCTGGACGAGGCGGTGAAGCGCGCCGAGCAATTGCTCAAGGATCGAGAGGTTCAGCGCAAAAACCCCGATATCGACGATGCCGAACTGGCTGCGCTTGCCGAGACCATTGGCATCGGCGCGGTGAAATACGCGGATCTGTCCAAGAACCGCACCAGTGATTACGTTTTTGATTGGGATCAGATGCTCAGTTTCGATGGCAATACTGCGCCTTACTTGCTGTATGCCTACTCGCGTACTCGCAGTATCTTCACCCGTGGTGGCATTGACCCCAGCACACTGCCCGAGCACGTCGTGAGCGTGGACGAGCCGGAACGTCGGTTGGCCGTGGCGATTGCCGGCTACCAAGACTTGCTCGAGCAGGTCGCTCAAGATGGCTACCCTCATCAGTTGTGCGCCTATCTCTATGACCTGGCCGGCCGCTTCACCCAGTTTTACGAGCAATGCCCCATTCTCTCCAGCGAGGATGACACTAAGATCCGTCGTCTGGCGCTGACCAAACAAACCGGCGCTGTACTTTCCAACGGGTTACATCTGCTAGGCATCGGTGTTGCCGAACGGATGTAACCTGACGCCGTCGGCTAGCGCCTTTCGATAATCTGTAGACCGAGTCCGCGAGGAGGCTTTATGTCACGTGCTTACCAGACTCTAATTTCTGCCGATGAGCTGGCATCCCTGCTAGCAAACGAAACATCGGTGCGTGTGTTTGACTGCAGAGCACGACTGGGGCAACCCACTCGCGGCTCCGCGTTATTCGCAGAGGGCCACATTCAAGGCGCCCTGCATGCAGATCTGGACACCCACTTGGCCGGCAAGCCGGGTGCTCAGGGAAGACATCCCCTGCCAACCCTCGACACTTGGTTGCAACAAGTGCGTAACTGGGGACTGCGACATGACGAGCAAGTCGTTCTCTACGATGACGCCGGCGGCCAAATGGCCGCTCGGGGCTGGTGGATGTTTCGCTGGCTTGGTCATGAGGCAACTGCGGTTTTGGATGGCGGTTTGGGCCAATGGCAGCGGCCGCTGCAAACCGGCGCGGGCAAAGCACCCGCGCCAAGCAACTTCGAACCCAAAGAACCGTTAACCCGCCTATGGCAGGTTTCGGATGTAGAGAACAATCTGCGAACACCGACTCATGCCTTGGTAGATGCCCGCAGCGAGGTACGATTTCGCGGCGAACAGGAACCCATCGACCCCATCGCCGGTCATATTCCCGGCGCGATTTGTTTGCCCTCCACTGAGAATTTAACGGACACCGGGCACTTCAAATCAGCCGCCGAGCTCCGCGAACGCTTTGCCCACGTCGCCGCACAGAGCTCTGTGTGTTATTGCGGGTCGGGCGTCACCGCTGCACACAACGTATTAGCCATGCGTGTAGCCGGTCTGCCGGAAGCGGCTTTATACGTAGACTCTTGGAGCGGCTGGATCACTGACAGCAGCAGACCGATTGCACCAAGCCCGACCAGTAACAGTTGAACCGGACGGAATGGCACGTCACCGCGAGTACATAGCACCGGCTCAATTGAACTGGCAGGGCGAGCAGCCTGTTTCAATCCAGTTCGACGACATCTACTTCAGCGCCGACGGCGAACAAGAAGTCCAGCGCGTATTCCTGCAGCCCAGCAAGGTTGTCGACCGGGCATCCGCATTGGCAAGCCCTTGGTTCACTATCGCTGAACTGGGATTTGGCAGTGGCCTGAACTTTATCGTCAGTGCTGATGAGGTGCTAAGGAAAACCGACAAGAACCTGCATTTCATCAGCATCGAAGCTCACCCGCTAACGCCAAGCGACTGGCGCAAAGTCGCAGCTCTGCGCCCCCGCTCCGCAACCGCTCAGGCACTCGCTGAATCGCCCCCGCCCTTGCTCTCCGGCTGGCATCGACGATCCATGCATCAAGGGCGTATCCAGCTCAGCGTATTCCATGGAGATGTGACAGACGGACTCCGAGACTTAACCGAGTTTCAGCGCCAGCCCGTGGACGCATGGTTTTTGGACGGTTTCACACCAAGCAAAAATCCACTCATGTGGCAGCACAGCGTCTTCGAAACCGTTGCACGTTTGAGTAGCCGCGGCACCACGGTAGCCACATTCACGTCTGCAGGTCAGGTCCGCCGCGATCTCGCCAACCTTGGTTTCGCCATGACCAAGGTAGACCAGCGTCCGTTCAAACGCGCCAGCCTGTTCGGAGAACTGGTTCGCGCAAACAACTCTAAAGCCCTGGCCGCGACGCCACCCCGACAGATCAATGTTCTGGGCGCCGGTATTGCCGGGGCCAGTGTTGCCCGACAGTTAGCTGAACTGGGTTTGAGCGTCACCGTCTACGACTCCTCCGGTGTCGCCAGCGGCGGATCGAAAATGGATGTCAGTGCGCTGCACGCACGCCTGCTCGGCGACGAAAGTCCCGCTGCCGAATTCCGCGCGCGAGCCTTTCACCACGCGCAATCCGTGCACAAACACTACGCGGCGTTTCGCCGCACCGGGGCACTGCAGCTGGCACTCAACGAACAAGAGCTGAAAAAACTGCAGCGCATTCAGGCGGTCTATCGACCGGACGGTTTGAGCACTGAAGAGGACGATTGGCTCAGCTACCGACATGCCGCGGACTTGGATACTGATTCCCAGATTGACGCCTTGGGCGGCCTGTACTTCAGGGATGCTGGCTTGGTGGATCTGCCATCGCTCTGCCATACCCTACTGGAACACAGCCGCATACAGCTGATTGCTGAAGCAAAACAGCCGCGGGAGCAGGAAAACTGGGTTATCGCATGCGGCACCAGCAGCCGCGATTTCAGCCTTGGCGTGCCCCTAGAAATCGGCAGCGTGTGGGGCCAGCTAGATTGGATCAAACCGACCGCTGCGCATCTGCCAAACCCGATCGTCGGCAACGGCTATGCTATTCCGGGAGAGGACGCTTGGGTAATTGGCAGCAGCTACGAGTATCGTCCTTGGCAGCCGGAACAGGCTACCCAGTACAACATCGATGCTAACCGCCGGTTTATCGGAACTGCGGACGTATCCCCGTTGCAGCATAAGCGTGCTGCACGATGTGTTTCCAGCGATCGCGACCCGGTCATTGGGCAGTTGCGCGAGAACCGATGGATCAGCACCGCCCACGGATCATTGGGTACCAGTTCCGCGCCCTTGGCAGCCGCCATCATTGGCAGTGATCTGATGGGATGGGTACCGCCGGTTTCCCGGCGGGTTCTCGCCTGCGTGGAGCCAAGGCGATTTATCGAGCGTCAGGCCCGACGCGGGGTCAAAATTGTTGGCCCCGCACCTGATTAGGGGCGCTCTATGCGCCCTTGATGACCCGCACATCGATCACGCTTTCAATATCGCGAATGGCCTTTAACAAGCCTTCGTCTGGTGCTTCAGACAGATCGATCAGGTTGTACGCCAGATCATCGCGGCTTTTGTTGATCAAGTCGATCACGTTGATGTTGCGCTCGCCCAGCACTGCTGTCATCTGGCCCAACATGCCCGGGACGTTATGGTTACTGATCGCCAGCCGATAGCCGTCTACGGCTTCAAGGCTCACCGCAGGGAAATTTACCGAATTCACGATGCTGCCGGTTTCCAGAAATCTGATCAGCTGGTTTGCTGCCATTACCGCACAGTTCTCTTCGGCTTCGTCGGTGCTGGCACCCAAGTGAGGCGTCAGCATCACCCGCGGATGATCAATCAAACCCGGCACAGGGAAATCAGCAACGTAGCGGCCCAAGTGGCCACTTTCCAGCGACGCCTTAAGCGCGGCGGCATCCACGATCGGCTGTCGTGCGAAATTCAATAACACGCTGCCCGGCTTGAAAGACTGCAGGGCTTCGGCATTGATCATGCCCTCGGTGGCTGGAATTTGCGGAACGTGCAAAGTAACGTAGTCAGCACGCGCGAAGAGGCTGGGCAGGTTTTGCATACGCTCAACATCTGAAGGCAAACGCCAGGCCGCATCCACTGACAAAGCCGGATCGTAACCCAACACATTCATGCCCAAGTCCAAGGCCGCGCGAGCCACCATGGAGCCGATCGCACCGAGACCAACAACGCCAAGCGTTTTGCCGATCAGCTCTCGCCCTTTAAACTTCTTCTTCTCCCCTTCAACGAGCTTGTTGAGTTCTGCCTCATCGCTGACATCGGTTAACGAGCGCACGTATTGAATACCGCCAAAGACGTCCCGGGATGCCAATAGCATCGCGGTTAGCACCAGCTCTTTGACCGAGTTGGCATTCGCACCGGGCGTATTGAACACGACAATGCCTTCTTGGCTACAGGCCTCTACCGGAACATTGTTGACGCCAGCGCCCGCTCGGGCTATCGCCCGCAGCCCCGGAGTCAGTTCGTCAACGGCAAGCTTATGGCTACGCAACAATATGCCGTCTGGGTTCTGTGCATCGGGGCCAACGTTGTAATCGCCGGCAGCAAAACGTTGCAGTCCAGCCGGAGCAATCGCGTTATAGGTCTTGATGTTGTGCGGGTTACTTTTGTCCATAGCTTGTGCAATTTGTGAGGGAGCGGCACGTTAGGCATGCACCCGTAAGATGTCAAGAAGACGCGTTAGGCCGAGGACAAACTGAGAATTTCCTCGACCAACTTGGCGACCGCATCCGCTGCCCCGTGTTCGGCCATCGCAGCCGCATAAGTCTCGCTGTGCTCAGACAAACTCGACAGCGCAGCGAGCAAGCGTTCGCTGCTTAATTCCTCTTCTTCAACCACTTCGCTCCAGCCCTGAGCCAACGCGTATTGCGCATTGGCCAGCTGATCCCCTCGAGAACCCCCAGCCGGTAAGGGCACCAACACATTGGGTTTACCCAGCGCCACCCATTCAAACAGCGCATTGGCACCAGCGCGGGAAATCACCAGATCCGCACTGGCCAGCAAATCACCCCAGCCGGCATCGACGAATTCAAGCTGAACATAACTCGGCTGGCTCACGTTAACCGTCTTTCCCGCGCCGCATACATGCACGACGAAAAATCGCTCTGTCAGCGCATCCAGATTATCCCGGATGATCCGATTCAAACCCTCCGCGCCCAAACTGCCGCCGGTGATCAGCAAAACCGTTTGGTCCGCATCTATGCCATACCGTTCGCGTGCAAGGGCAGCATTCCCCGTCAAAAGCGAATCCCGCACAGGCGTACCGGTGACTACCTGCCGGCCCTTATATTCTGAGAAGTAACCGGAAAATCGTGTGCCACTGAAACTGGTACAAAGGGTTTTGATAAACGGCAGGCTCAGACGATTTGCCAAACCCGGCGTCAGATCGGATTCGTGGGCCACCACCGGAATACCCAGCAGCCACGCAGCAAAGACTGGAGGCAAGGACACAAAGCCGCCCTTGGAGAACAGCGCGCTGGGCCTGATACGCCGCAGGACCAAGAAGGATTCCACCACTGCCCACGCAATGCGAAAGGGGTCGGTAAAATTCTGTACAGAAAAGTAACGCCGCAGCTTGCCCGCCGAAATGCCGTGAAAAGTTATCTGGCGATCTCCTAAGTAACCTTGCTCCAAACCACTGCGAGTACCAATAAAATGCACGGCATGGCCCCGGGCCAACAGCGCATCCGCCACTGGCAGCGCCGGAATAACATGACCTGCACTGCCTCCACCTGTGATGACTAAAGGTTTTGATTCGGCCGCTGTCATACCGCTCTGGGAGACTGGTTGAGACTGGGGTTCGCTCATGATGGCTTTCTTGATCAGTGTCTGGAAGGTAAATCTAATAACCCAGTACCGATTTTAACAACGGTACCGTCAGCAAACGTTTGTGTTGCAGCGTAGCCTGATCCAACCGCTCCAGATCGGCCAAAAGCTGATCAATTCCGCGCGGCCCGCGGCGCAGCCAGTATTCGACAACGGCGTCGGTCAAGTGGTAACCCCGATCGTCGGCTCGACGGCGCAAAACTTCGCATTTTTCCTCATCTGTCAGCGGATGTAGCTGATGGTGCGCCAGCGCGCGCAATCGCGAATTCAAATCAGCTAGGCCAAACACGAGCTGACCGGCGGTCTGCCGGTGGGCGACGAGCAGCCGCCTGTGCACCGCTCCATCACTGTCATGCAGCGTGTTGTACAAACCCATCAACACCTCTTCGGCAGCGGGTTCGTTGCGCAGCCCCGCTACATGATCCACCGCCACAGTAATCGAGAAATCCAAGGCTTCACG
Organism: Gammaproteobacteria bacterium; assembly: GCA_012269545.1. GTDB lineage: Bacteria > Pseudomonadota > Gammaproteobacteria > Pseudomonadales > Azotimanducaceae > UBA4421. Next base: position 119,426 of record JAAXKB010000036.1, read on the forward strand.
TATCCGCACAAGCAACTCGTTTGCCCGCAACGCAAATCGCTCGGGCCCAAGCGCAGCGACATCCAGATAGGCCTGCAAATGCCCGGCTTGCGCCGCAGCCAAACAGCTGGCCTGCAGCAAATGAGTTTTGCCACAAACATCTTCGCCGCACAGCCAGAGCCCAGAAAACCCTTTGGGAAATGACACGAGGGCATCGCACAGTTCACGATTACTGCCGACAACAAAATTCGCCATACGCAGTTGGTGTGGCGCATCGATGGGTAAAACAGCCTGACCGCTCAAGAGTCCGGATACTCCGCGCTTTTTTTACCCGGCTCATGACCTGAATCAGCACCTGCTCGCGCCTGTTCACCGCGCAAACGCCGCCAAGAATGCCACCCCCACACAAACAGGTAATGCGCGCCCGAGGCAATACACAAGGCGGCCAGCAGGGGATAACCAACGTCACCAAGAACCGTCAGCAGTTCTCCGCCTAGCTCACCGATGGGCATCTGACTGACCATCAGCAGCAACACGATTGATATCTGCACGGCAGTATTTGTTTTACTGAGCAAACTGGGATTCACCGTAAGGTCACCAAACACACCGCGATACACGCCTGCGCCGAGCAAAATCAGAATGTCGCGGGTAAGGATCAGCGCCACCAGCCAAACGGGTATCAACTCGTGCAGCGTGAAGACCAGATACATGGCCGCTACTAAAAATTTGTCCGCCAGCGGATCCAGCAACGATCCCAACTCGGTCTGCCAACCGTAGCGTCGCGCCAAGAATCCATCCAACGCATCGGACAGCCCCGCAAACAACATGAGCCAGAACGCACTCATGACCTGCTGCTGCCAGAGCAGCCATGCAATGGGGATCACCAGTACGATGCGCAACGCGCTGAGATAATTTGGCAGCGCATTCATCGGAGAGCACGCCAAACAAACTCGGGCGCTGGGGTACGCGCGTCAGGATCAACGCTCGTTGATTTGGATGCCAGATCAAAGCGGCCATCGTCTAGCAGCAGATTACGCAGCTGTTCATCAGTCGCCGCTGTGTTTACACGCAGCTTCAGGGTGTTCTGCCACATGCTCATCAGCATGAGATTATCGACAAACTCAAGCGATTGTAGGTATTCGAGCAGGTCCGAATAGGCGCGAATATCGGTTATACCGGACACAATCAATTCATGCCGTTGCGGAGCATCAGCGAACACGAGGTGCTGATCCAACATACTTTGCGCCGCCATATCGATACCGATTTCGGCAACGGTGTTGATGTCGGCTCCCCGAATAAATCGTGACGTATCAGCCCCTTCTGATCGCACCAACCATTCTCCGGTGTAGAAGCGTTCTCCAAGAACCTCCTGAACGCTGAAGCGCCCAACGAGATACTGACCTGCCTCGTAACGGTCACTGGCCTGATCCAGCACATCGGTGAACTTGCCCCACACCACACCGGTACTTACAAGCAGGCTGTCGTCCAAATCCATCGCAGGCAGCAACACCGGCAAGCCGCGCTGATTCGATGCGTAATCCAGAGCACCACGAATAGAAACCGCGCTTTGTTCCACAACCGATCGGCCGCCGGGCTCATCCAGCACCATCCAGACCAAGGTCAGCGGTCGTCTCGACCACCAAGTGGGAAGTTGCGCGTCACGGGCAAGCTGCCTGATCATCCCAGGCTGGAAGCTAAATCGCACTGCTAACTCCGTGGCGCCACTCTCCTTCGCGTTATCTATGCGATTTAACCCGTCAGCCCCTACGCCCTTAGGGTCAAAGTAAACGTACTTGGCGTAGTATTGCTCGGGGTTGTTGAGAGCCCGAGTTATCGCAGAGTTACGCGGCACCGAGACCAAGCCCGATACCCGTGATACCACTCGAAGCAACGAACGCTGGGCGGCCTGACGTCGAGTCTCGACGCCCTGATCAGTCACGTACTGATCGACCTGATAAAGCCGGTGCACACCCTGGTTTTCGGTTTCTAGCGCCCCCGCCGTAGCACCGCCGGCGAGAACAGAAATCGCAACGATCACGCTGAACAAGTTCGGCATAAATCTGGAAATACGAGGCCTAGTGCGCATGGGTAACATAATTTGGTAGACGTTGCAGTGCCCCAGTGTATCGAAGTTGACCTGATTGTGAGTATTTTTGTCCCATCAAAATCTGCCACGCAGTCGGCGCTGCGGGCAAAAACTCATATCAGCGATTACACTCTGGGTTCCCGCAACTTTGGAGTCGTTGGTTGAACATAGATGAGGGATTAGCTCAGCGCGTGCGCGAAACTCTGCTGGAATTGGCAGACTTCGCGGACATTAGCGAACGAAAAATGTTCGGTGCGCTGATGACCATGGTCAACGGACACATGACCTGCGGCATTTCCGGGGCTAAACCCGGCAGCAAAATCCGGCCGCGGGGGCGGGCCGAGACCGAACCGGAAGCGACCCGGGATTCCGGGCTAATCCTGCGTGTAGGCGCCAATCGTTACGAAGAAGCCCTGCGGGATCCGCATTGCCGGCAACTGGACTCCAGCGGCAGGGCCATGACCGGTTTTGTCTACATTGATTCGCCGGGGCTGCAAGAAGACGCGGACTTACGGCGCTGGCTGGAATTGAGTCTGAGCTTCGTCTTGGCCCAGCCACCGAAATAGCTACCCAAACGCTCGGGCAGATTTGCCTCATAGAGTTTGGTCTCAGCGCGCGAGCCTGTAAGCTACAGTTTTGATCATCGAGCCAAGCATGACCCAGCCCCCGAGCGAAACCTCTAACAGCGATTCAAGCAACCGCGCCGCGTTGACCTACAAAGACGCGGGTGTGGATATCGAGGCCGGCGCAGAGCTGGTGCAACGCATCGCTCCCGCTGCGAAAGCCACGCGGCGAGCGGAAATGTTGGGTGGACTGGGCGGATTTGCCGCCATGGCCGAACTTCCTGCAGGTTATGACACCCCGGTATTGGTTACCGGTACCGATGGCGTGGGCACTAAGTTGAAGCTGGCCATCGATTACAACCGCCACGACGGCGTTGGGCAAGATCTGGTGGCCATGTGCGTCAATGACGTGCTGGTGGTCGGCGCTGAAGCGTTTTTATTTTTGGATTATTACGCCACGGGCAAGCTCGATGTGGACGTTGCGGAGCGGGTAATCAAAGGCATTGCCCACGGCTGCTCACTGGCGGGCTGTGCGCTGGCCGGGGGCGAAACCGCTGAGATGCCCGGGTTTTACGGCGACGGCGAATACGACTTAGCCGGTTTTTCCGTTGGCGTTGTTGAAAAGGCCAAAATCATCGATGGCAGTAGGGTCAGCGTTGGCGACAAAATTATCGGCCTGCCCAGTTCCGGGCCCCACAGCAATGGCTACTCACTGATTCGCAAAGTTCTGGAAACCACCGAACTGGTACCCAGCGATACGCTGCTGGACGAGTTGTTGGCTCCGACACGCATTTACGTAAAACAGGTGCGTAAGACCTTAGAGAACGTCGACGTCCACGGCATGGTGCACATTACCGGTGGCGGCTTCTACGAGAACATTCCGCGGATTTTCACCTCCGACGAAATCGCGGCCTTGATCGATATTGACAGCTGGGAGCGTCCCAATGTTTTTGCTTGGTTACAGCAGGCAGGCAACATTTCAGAGCAGGAAATGCTCACCACCTTTAACTGCGGTGTTGGCATGCTGTTAATTGTCGGCCCCGACGATGTCGAAGCGACTTTAGAGTCGCTACGCAGTCAGGGTGAGGCGCCAACCGAAATTGGCGAAATTGTAGCCCGCGACCACGATGCTGATGCCGGGCAGGTTCTGATTCGTTAACCCTCCAGACTCATGCCCGTCTTTGCGGACTAGATCATCGCACCCTAGGTCTTTGGCAAGGTCACCCCGGTCTGACCCTGATACTTACCGCCGCGATCTTTATACGTTGTTTCGCAACGCTCATCCGATTGAAAGAACAACATCTGCGCCACCCCTTCATTGGCATAGATTTTTGCCGGCAGCGTGGTGGTATTGGAAAATTCCAGGGTGACATGCCCCTCCCATTCCGGCTCCAGCGGCGTGACATTGACGATAATGCCGCAGCGCGCATAGGTCGACTTACCCAAACACACCGTCAGCACGTCCTCTGGAATGCGGAAGTACTCGACGGTACGGGCCAAGGCGAACGAGTTGGGCGGAATGATGCAGTACTCACCCTCCACGTCCACGAAACTTCTCTCGTCAAAGGCCTTAGGATCCACAGTGGCCGAGTGAATGTTTGTGAATACCTTAAACTGATTCGCACAACGCACATCGTAGCCGTAGCTGGAGGTGCCGTAGGAGATGACCTTGTCTCCGCTTGCGTTGGTGCGGATTTGGCCTGCCTCGAAGGGTTCAATCATGCCCTTAGTAGCCTGCTCTACAATCCAGCGATCGGACTTGATACTCATAGTGTCTGCTTACCTTTTCCTGTGTTGCGGGGTATTGATGCGTGGCGACTCTGCCAGGCCTCAGTCATCGACCATGCTAATGGTCGGTGCCGCAGCAGTGGTGGTTTTACGCCCCCAAAGCTGGGCGGCCATGTTACGGGCTGCGTCACGGTACAGCCCGCTAATTTGCGACTCCGGCTCAACTTTCACCGTGGGCTGACCGCCATCGGCCTGCTCACGAATCGACATGGCCAAGGGTAGCTTGCCCAGCAATGGAACCGACAAGTCATCGGCAACCCGCTGCCCGCCATCGGCGCCAAACACGTGACTGATGTGGCCGCAGTTGGTGCACTCGTGCACGCTCATGTTTTCCAAGATACCCAGCACCGGAATATCGACCTTGGCAAACATTTCGATGCCTTTCATGGCATCGAGCAGGGCTATGTCTTGGGGTGTGGTCACGATTACGGCTCCAGAGACCGGGGCTTTCTGGGACAGGGTCAACTGAATGTCGCCAGTGCCCGGAGGCATATCGATAATCAGGTAGTCCAGATCACCCCATAGGGTCTGACCCAAAATTTGCTGCAACGCCCCGCTGGCCATCGGCCCGCGCCAGACCATGGGGGTTTTGTCTGTGGTCATGAAACTCATGGACATAGCCTTGAGACCATGAGCCCGAATCGGCTCGAAGAATTTGCCGTCTTTAATGTCCGGCCGGCGGCCTTCGGCAACACCCAGCATCATGCCTTGACTGGGGCCGTAGATGTCTGCGTCCAGCAGACCCACTTTCGCACCTTCCGCATCCAGTGCGAGGGCCAAGTTCACCGCCGTGGTGGATTTACCCACGCCGCCCTTACCACTGCTGACCAAGATCAGATGCTTAACCTGACCGAAGCCGGAACCGCCAGCAGCGGAAAATCCCAGCTGCAGATCAATGTCGTCTACACCCAAAAACTCGGCCAGCTGAGTTGCAAGCTGAGCCTGCATGCCCGCGGCGGGATAACCGAGCGTCACCGAAATTTGATTGCCCGAGGTGAGGATACGCGCACCCAAACTGCCCCAAGACTGACCCACATAGGGGTCTACAAAATCCTCCACCTTCATGCCGGTACTGTCCTGTGATACTTCAAGCGCGCTAGTGTAGGACAAAACCCGGTGGAGGGCCTGTGAAAGCTCGACAGAAAAGGTCTATCGGTGCCGGTCTTTGCCGCATTGAGGGCGCTCACTGCGAGCAACACCCTCTAGGGTGAGGTCATACCAAGCGAAACTGAAACCCGCACAGGTTAAGGATCTCGCCCGCTCGGGCCCGATCCTTGGCGCGCAAATCCGCCGCCGCTAAACCGTCTCCCCGGCCATCCGTGGCCTGCACAAAGCGTATCTCCGCGTCGTCGAGCACCATAACGCCTTGGCTGACGGGTCTGCCGACAGCCTTCGCCCAACGCTCAGCCATAGCATCGGGATCATCCGCCTGAATATCGACTGCCACCATGTCGGTCACCACGCCGTCCAACGAGTGATACTGCCAATCGTGACCTGCCCACAACCAGCTTTCCTGGGGCTGCGCCTGATCCAGCGACAGAATGGCACCACCCACATCCTTGGGGTGTAAGTGAATACCCCGTATGGCGGCGCCGTGTTGCTTGATCTCACCGTCATGAACCACTCGCATACCCGCGCTCTCTACCCGGCTCTTATGCTGTTCTACGTCATCGGTTTGCAGCAGGATCATGTATCCGCCCTCGCCCCCGCGGCGCTCGAGAAAACGGCCCGCTGTGGTACCCGGCTGCTTCGGTGCAACCACCTCCAAGAGCTGGTCTCCGATGGCGTAAAGACCATGCCGCAGTCCAAAATGCGCAAGTCCCGGGTCGCGATAGCAGACCTCTAAGCCAAGCTGATTGCAGATATCTTGTTCCACCGGGCGCAGCTCTGGGGTCACCAAGGCAATTTGTCGCAGTCGCATCATGTCTTGTTCGATCCATCGGTTAAAAACGGCTTGAGTCTATCCAAACCGCCTGCGCTTTTCGATAATCCGAGGCCCAGCACCCACTGCGCCCCGAACTGCCGTTGAGACCGACCCATGCACCCTTGCATTGCCGCTAGCACTGGCGGTTGTTTTGTCCTTAACTAAGGCCGAGGCCAGAGAGGGGGAAGGCTTATGAAAACGGGCATGATGTTGGGCTTTGAAGATTCCATCAAAACCATGACGACCATTGCCGGGGAAGCAGAGCAAGCTGGGATACACACGCTGTATACGGTGGATGCCGGGCGCAGTGCCACCATCACGGCGGCGGCTGTCATTAACGCCACCGAGCGGGCCCGAGTAGGTACCTACATTGTCAACGCGTTTGCACGAGAACCGTGGATGACCGGGCTTGAAGCCCGAGATCTCAATGAAATCAGCGGAGGACGGTTTGTCATGGGCGTTGGCACCGGCAACCTTCACTTCAACGATCTTTACATGGGCATCGACTCGTCCAAGGCCAAGGCAAAGATGCAGGATTTCATGGAGATCGTGCGGCTGGTGGTTAGCGGGAAGGCTGCGGAACGGGTTCGCTATCAGGGTGACGTTCACCGCATCCGCTGGCGGGCGACCTGGAACCCGACAACGCCAACACCGCCGATCTACATGTCTGCCTCTGGCCCCAACATGGTTCGGCTGGCCGGTGCCGTATCCGACGGAGTTGGTATCGGCATCATGTCCTCAGTGGAATTCGTTCGGGACATTGTGCGACCGAACGCCCGCATGGGGGCAGAACAAGCGGGGCGCGACCCCGATGCACTGCTCTTTCCCACCGCGGCGACGGTGAGCATCAACAGGGACGAAGAAGCAGCGCGGGCGGCCAGCAAGCGAGCCATCTGTAAGCTCTATCACCCAATACCTCACCCGTACTACGACTCCCAGTTGCGGCAGCTGGGCTTTGCCGAATTCGCCGACCAAGCAACGAGGCTGGTTCCCGCGGGCAGATTGACAGAGGCCATGGATTTGGTGCCCGACGCGGTCGTAGACACCATGACGATCACCGGCACAGTGGAACAGTGTGCTGCACGCATTCAAGACTATGAGGGTGTGGCAGACGAATTGATTCTCGCGCGCACAGCCCAGCGCGGTGACACAAATACATTGGCAGACTATGAGGACCTGTTTGCGTTAATCAGCAGTGCCGCGGACTGAGTGGGACAGGTCACAAAGCAAACAAATCACGTGATGAAATAACCAGTAAGGAGATGACTGGATGGCGTTAACAAAAGAGAGCCAGCGGGCATGGCTGAATCAGGGCCGCGAGGAAATCATCGACCCCGAGCGGGAAATCATCGACCCCCACCACCACCTCTGGCGACGCAGTAGCATGCCGGAATACGTGCTGCCGGATCTTTGGGAAGACACTCAGTCCGGACACAACATCGTGAAGACCGTGTTTATGGAATGCGGGGCTGAATATCACCGCGCGGGACCCGATCATCTCAAAGTTGTCGGCGAAACCGAGTTTGTTCGAGCTACGGCAACGGCTAGCGCAGTACCGGGCAAGGCGGAGATCGCGGGCATCGTTGCACACGCAAATTTGGACATGGATCAGGGACTGCTGAAGGAAACACTGCAAGCTCACGAAACTGCGGGTGACGGGTTGTTTAAGGGAATCCGCCATGGCGGGGCTCACGACCCCGGTAAAAATCTGGGCTGGATGAACGCCACGCCCCATGCGGACCTGTTCAGCCGCGACGGTTTCAGGCGCGGCGTGACCCTGCTGGGAGAGCTCGGCTACAGCTACGATTCCTGGCACTACCATTTTCAAAACGATGCCTTCACCGATCTGGCCATCGCTTGCAGCGGCACGACCATCGTCTTAGATCACTTTGGCACTCCCTGCGGTGTCGGCGATTTTGCCGGTGAGATGGCTGCCGTATTTGACCAATGGAAAGCGGGCATCAGCCGCATGGCGCAGTGCCCCAACGTCGTGGTGAAAGTTGGCGGCTTAGCCATGCCGGTGAACGGATTTGGCTGGCACCGGCAAGACCGCCCGCCGTCCTCAGACGAGGTTGTGGCTGCTCATCGAGACTACTACCTGCACACGATCGATGCCTTTGGTCCGTCGCGCTGCATGTTTGAGAGCAATTTCCCTGTGGACAAACTGTCGTTGTCTTACGAGGTGTATTGGAATGCTATGAAGAAAATTGCGGAAGGGTTTTCCGCTGAGGAGCAGCACGCACTTTTCTACGGCACCGCCGAGCGAATTTATCGGCTCGGCTAAATCCGGGCCAGAGTGCGTTTGTTTGCCGGATAGTTACTGCACTTATTGCGCAAGGCGCGGTATATTGCTGCCGCCAATTTACCGACCATCGAACAACTCAGGCTCAGCATGTCACGTCGCATTTTAGTCACCAGCGCACTGCCCAACGCCAACGGCCCAATCCACTTGGGTCATGTGCTGGAGCAGATCCAAACCGATATCTGGGTACGCTTTCAACGCATGCGCGGTCATCAGGCCATTTACGTGTGCGCCGACGACACCCACGGCACCGCCACCATGATCAAGGCGGAGCAGGAAGGCGTAACGGCCGAAACCCTCGTGGAAAACATGCGGCAGCTGCATGTGGCCGACTCCCAAGGGTTCCTGATTGACCACGACAATTATTACTCTACCCACTCGCCGGAAAATCAGCATTACTCCGAGCTGATCTACACCCGCCTGCAGGAAGCCGGGCTGATTTTCACTGAACAAGTGGAACAACTGTACGATCCTGAAAAAGGGTTGTTTTTGGCAGACCGCTTTGTCGTCGGCGGTTGCCCGCGCTGCGAAGCTCCCGATCAGTATGGCGACAACTGCGAAGCCTGCGGCGCCACCTACAACGCCAATGAACTGATCGAGCCAAAATCGATTTTCTCCGGCGCCACGCCGGAACTGCGCGGCTCCGATCATTACTTCTTTGATCTGGCCCGCTACACGGATTTTCTTAAGGACTGGACTCGCGGTGACGCGGTACAGACCGAAATCGCCAACAAGCTAGCGGAGTGGCTGGACGACGGACTCCGTGCCTGGGACATTTCCCGTGACGCCCCGTATTTCGGCTTCACCATTCCCGGCACCACTGACAAGTACTTCTACGTCTGGATGGACGCTCCCATCGGCTACATGGCCAGTTTCCAAAACCTGTGTGATCAGCGTGATGACCTGAACTTTGAGGACTTTTGGGCACCGGATTCCAGCGCCGAAGTGCATCACTTTATCGGCAAGGATATCGTCAATTTCCACGCCCTGTTCTGGCCAGCAGTACTGGATGGCGCAAACTTCCGCACCCCGACCAAGGTTCATGCCCACGGTTTTTTGACCGTGGACGGCACCAAGATGTCCAAGTCTCGCGGCACCTTCATACTCGCCAAAACCTATTTGGAGCATCTGAACCCCGAGTATTTGCGCTACTACTACGCCGCCAAGCTCAATGGCTCTGTGGACGATTTGGACCTGAATCTGGAAGACTTTGCCGCGCGGGTGAATTCTGACTTGGTCGGCAAGGTGGTCAACATCGCCAGCCGCACTGCGGGTTTCCTCGTAAAACAGTTCGATGGCGTACTGGCAGAGCAAGTGCACGACCCCGAATTGATGAATCAGTTCCGCGCTCAGGTCGAGCCCATCGCCGCGCTGTTCGAACAAGGCGATACCGCCAAGGCCATGCGCGAGATTACCTCGCTGGCCGATGCAGCGAATCAGTACATCGCCAAACACGAACCGTGGAATATGGCCAAGGATCCGGCACAACGTGACGCGGTGCAACTGGTGTGCAGTCAGGGCATCAACATGTTCCGCTGTCTGGCGGTGTTCTTAAAGCCAGTGTTGCCGAGAACCGCGGAGAAAGCGGAAGCGTTTTTGAACACACCTCCGCTGACCTGGTCCGATGCCGAGGCGCCACTGCTGGGCCACACCATCAACAAATTCAAACCGATGCTGCAGCGCATTGAGGCATCCCAAATCGAAAAAATGATTGAGGCCTCGAAAGTGCCAGACACGCAGCCAACTGAGGCACAGGCCGCCAAGCCCGAGCAGGCAAGCGGCGACAGCGACGTCATCGGCATCGACGACTTCATGAGAGTACAGCTTAAGGTGGCGCGTATTATTGATGCCCAGCCCGTGGAAGGCGCCGACAAACTGCTGCAGCTGACCCTCGACGTTGGCGACCATCAGCGACAGGTATTTTCCGGCATCAAGGCCGCGTACCAAGCCGAAGATCTGGTAAACCGACTCACCGTCGTGGTGGCGAATCTGGCCCCGCGCAAAATGCGTTTTGGCGTTTCAGAGGGTATGGTGCTCGCCGCCGGTCCCGGAGGTTCCGATATTTTCCTGCTGTCCCCTGACAGCGGAGCGGAGCCCGGCATGGACGTGAAGTAAGCGCGGCTTACGGCAATGACCGAACTGGGCCTCATTTTATTTGGCGCACTGCTGGTCAATAACTTTGTGCTGGCGCAGTTCCTTGGCCTCTGCCCTTTCATGGGCATTACCCGCAGTTTCGATACCGCACTGGCCACCGGACTCGCCACCACCTTCGTCCTCGCCTTGGCTGCGGTAACCTCCCACTTGCTGTATCACTTTCTGCTGGTACCGCTGCAACTGGCCTACCTGAACATCATCGTGTTCATCATCGTTATCGCCGGCTTGGTGCAAGTGATCCAGCTCTACCTCAAGGCCACCTCACCGGTACTGCATCAGGTGCTTGGTGTGTATCTGCCACTGATCACCTCAAACTGCGCCGTGCTGGGCGTCACCCTGCTTGCCATCAATCAAGAACTGACCCTACTCGCTACCTTCGTTTTCGCCGTGGGAGCCGCTGGCGGATTCACCCTGGTGATGGTGCTGTTTGGTGCCCTGCGCGAACAGCTGGCCCAATCCAGCCTGCCCAACGCCTTTGCCGGAACCCCCATCGCCCTGCTCAGTGCGGGACTGATGAGTCTGGCGTTTATGGGTTTTCAGGGCATCGGCAGCTGATGGCCAGCGCAACGCTTTCGCTCTATTCGGTGCCGGCGTTGCTAGTCACGCTGCTGGGATTTTTTGCCCTGTCCGCCGCGCTGCTGCAGCGCCGCATACCCAAGGATACGGACTCGCTGGCGAACCGCATTGAACGGATGCTGCCACTGACCCAGTGCGCCCAGTGCGGACACCCGGGCTGCCGGCCCTACGCCGAAGCCGTAGCATCCGGCGAAGCCATTGATCTGTGCCCGCCCGGCGGCGTCCAGTTGGTCGCGCAGCTGAAAGATCTGATGGGTGACGACGCACCGCAAACTCATGGCGAGATGGCCGCGGAACCGCCAACCCTAGTCGCAGTCATCGACGAAGCCGCCTGTATCGGCTGCACCCTCTGTCTGGATCCCTGCCCGGTCGACGCCATTGTCGGCGCACAGGGATTTATGCACACGGTTATCGAGCAAGAATGTACCGGCTGCGAACTGTGCATTGCCCCCTGTCCCGTAGACTGCATCAGCCTGGAGGCCAAACCTGCCTTGATACCGCCAGCACCGGCACCGCTGTTGGGGCGGGGCTGCATCAACTGCGGCCAGTGCATCGACGCGTGTCCCGTGGCACTGCAGCCCGACCAACTGCTGAAGCTCAGCAACGCCAAAGCATGGGCTACGGCCGAAGCCTTGGATTTGCAGCGCTGCATTGAATGCGGACTCTGCGACCGGGTGTGCCCCAGTGAGATCAATCTGGCCGCACGCTTCACCGACGCTAAGCGAACTGCCGCGAGGCTATCTGCCGCAGAAGCGGAAAAGCAGCGCGTCAAGACGCGCTACGCCGCTCATCAGCAGCGACTGATTGCCGTCCAGAATCAGGCAGACAATCGGCGCGCAGATCGTCTGGCCAAACTACGCGGCAAGCGCACGCAACCCCAAGCCACAGACGGTGCCGACGCATGAATCGCACCAGCCGCAAGATCCGACCCACCGGCAACATCATGTATCGGGTGTCGTTCGCCCTGCTGCCCGGCGCGCTAGCCATGGCATGGCAGTACGGTGCCGGCGTGATCTGGAACTTGGTGTGGCTTGTCGCCCTGTGCGCGTTCGTCGAAATCGTTTGCAGCAGCCTGCGTCACGGAATCGTCAAGGCTCGACGCCAGCGTTTTGAACTTGACGACGGCACCACGGTGTTGGCGGCTCTTCTTATTGGTATCTGCCTGCCGCCATCGGTGTCGCCGGCAATCTTGTGCGTGGCCGCACTGGCCGCCATTGGGCTGGCAAAGCATGCTTACGGTGGCCTGGGACAAAACATCTTCAACCCAGCCATGGTCGGTTACGCCGTCATCCTGCTCAGTTTTCCGCTGGCGCTGGCCACTTGGCCGACGGTCGCGACAGACGGTTTTACCGGTGCCACATTGCTCAGCGAATTTCGCTACCGGGGGGGCATAACCGCCAACGAATTCTTTCTCAACCGTGCCCCCGGCAATCCCAACCTGCTCAGTGCGGGACTGTTCGGTTTGGGCGGGTTGTGGCTGATTCAACAAGGCATCATGCATTGGCGTATTCCGCTGACCGTACTGGCTACCGTCGGCCTCCTGGCCAGTGCTTTTCATGACCAAGGCAGCTCTGCCAGCTTGGGCTCGGCATGGTTTCATTGGACCACCGGCGGCACCGTAGCCGCTGCATTTTTCGTGGCCACAGATCCAGTCACCCACCCAGCCAGACCCAGTCATCAAATCGCCTTTGCCATATTGATTGGCTGCCTGCTGTTCTTGATTCGCACTCAGGGCAACCTACCCGACGGCATCGCCTTCGCCGTATTGCTGGCCAATTGCACGACACCGCTGTTCAACCGTCTTCACCGCCAGAAAATTGCCGAGAGAGTCCAAGGCCATGGGTAAGCGATTGACGTCTGCTGTGGCCCTGCTGGTAATTGGCGGTCTGTGCGGACTTGCCCTGACCCAAACCTACGACATCACTCGGGCGCCGGTTGAGGAAAACCGAATCCGACAGGCACAAGCCCTGCTCAGCGAACTGCTCGGGCGCGAGGCGCCAACCGATTTAGTCTGGCAGAACGACATCGCCAATGTGTGCGGTGAGTGGCAGTTTGCGCGAGGTGCCAGCGTGGGTTACGCCGGACCCATTGAATACCTTGCCCTACTGCAACAGGACCGCATCAAACTGCGCATCACTCGACACCAGGAAACACCGGGCATTGCAGACTTTATTGATCACCGTAAAGATCCGTATCTGCCCAGTCTGGACAACACCTTGCTGTCGGACTGGTCACAGCTGGACAACATCAGTGGCGCGACTATTACCCATAAGGCGGTGCGGCAAATGGCTGATCAGGCCAGCACCAAACTGACCTATCAGCGCGAACAAACACACTGTGAGGCGACCCGTGAGTAACAGCGATTTCAGCCGCGCGACCCTCGCCAACAACCCGGCTTGGGCACAATTACTGGGGCTCTGCCCGCTGCTGGCCGTCAGCAATACCGTAGCCAATGCGACCGGCTTGGCGCTGGCCAGTGCCTTTGTGGTCGTTGGCGCCAACACCTCGATCTCACTGCTCAGACGCATCATTCCCGACGAAGCCAGACTGCCCTGCTTCGTGCTGATCATCGCCACCTTCACCACCCTCACGGTCATGGTGCTGGAGGCCTACGCCTTCGACCTGTACAGCCGCATTGCCCTGTTTGTGCAAATCATCGTCACCAACTGCATGATTCTGGGGCGGGCCGAAGTCTTCGCCTCCCGCCAACCCGTCGGCCG
>JAAXKB010000002.1 GCA_012269545.1 Gammaproteobacteria bacterium
AATCACGGCGCAGACCCGGCACCGTCTATTGATGAAACGCCACTGGATTATTGCTTTCGGCCTGGCGTGCGGCTGGATTTTCGTCATTACGAAGACGGCTATCTCGTCAGCGCTGCGGACATCGAAGCCGAGCTAGCGCGCATTGATCACGATCTGCAGCCGCTGGACATTGTGCTGGTGAATACCCGGGCAGGATCCGTTTATGCCGAGCCGGGTTATGTGGATGCGGGTTGCGGTATGGGTCGCGAGGCGACCCTGTATCTCACCGAACGCGGCGTTCGGGTGGTAGGTACCGACGCTTGGTCATGGGACGCGCCATTTAATCACACCGCCAAGAAATGGGCCAAAAATCCGGATCCCAGCATGATTTGGGAAGGCCACAAAGCCGGCCGGGAAATCCCCTATTGGCAGATGGAAAAGCTGCACAATCTGGAGGCGCTGCCCGATCACGGTTTCACCGTTGCCTGTTTCCCCGTAAAAATCGCCAACGCCAGTGCTGGCTGGACGCGCTGTGTGGCTCTGATTAACGACTAGGCCGGTTTGCGACGCCGGAACCCCCAGACAACCAGGTAGGCAATCGCCAACAGCGGTATCAACACAATCAAAGCCACACTCGCTAGCAGCCCGGGGCGGTTACGCATACCCTTACTGAATACCGTCTGACGTTGATCGTACTCGGGCGCCACCGGTAACACGCCACGCGCCTCGGCCCATGCATCGTAAGACGCCCGCATGGCGTCAAAGCGCGCAGGCTCCGACTTACTCAGATCACGCGTTTCGGCAGGGTCCGCTCGCAGGTTAAAGAGCTGCCAATCGGGACTGTCGCCATAGCGATTAAAGACCAGCTTGTAATCGCCCTGAAACCACGCCTCGTTACCCCCAAGTTCGTATCCGAAGCCTTCATCCTCGCCGCGCACCTGCGGCTGGTTTTCCGCCAATACCGGTACGAGCGTCTTACCTGCAAAGTCGTTGGAGGTTTGTACGCCCGCCAGACCAAGCACCGTAGGCACGATGTCAGGCGCCCAACCCAGCGCATGACTTACACCGCCAATCTGTGATGTGACGTTTTGTCCGTCGTGCGACCCGCTGATCACCAAGGGCACCCGCAGCCCGCCTTCACCGGCAAAAAATTTGTACCAAGCCAGCGGTCCAACAGCTGCGCTCGCCCAAGCAGGCCCAATGTCGTGATAACTGTCGCGCTCACCTAGCGTATCGCTGTCGGTGTTGTAGCCAGCCCAGCGCATCCAGATTGCAAACGGCTCAAGCGGCGCATCTGCCCGGTTCCCCAAAGCCCGTGTTGCTAGAGAGCCTTCTGCGCCATTGTCCGACAGGAAGATAAAGATCGTGTTATCCAACTCACCTATGCTGTCGATGTGATCCACTAAGCGTCCAATATGATGATCCATAGCGTCTACCATGCCGGCATAGACAGCCATTCCTCGGGCTTCGAAGGCCTGCTGTTCTGGCGTCAGGCTTTCCCAATCTGGCGTGGTGGGCATGGGCAGGCCCTGCAATGCGCTGGGTAAAATGCCTGTTTCAGCCAAACCTTGGCTGCGCGCTGCGCGTAGCGCGTGCCAGCCGTCGGCGTAAGTTTTTAGATACTTGTCACGGAAAGCAGCCGGGGCCTGCACCGGAATGTGTACCGCCTGAAATGCGACATAGGCAAAAAAGGGCTTTTGCGCATCCTCGTCTGTGCCAATGTACTCAATAGCCTTATCCACAAGATATTCTGATGAATAGAAGTCTTCTGGGAGAGTCGTTGGCTCACCGTCCTCATACCAGTTTGCCTCGGCATAAATCGGCAGGTACGAACGTTGCCGCCAATTGTCCGCGCCGGTATCTGCCAACATCAACGTGCGATCAAAACCGCGCTGGCTGGGTCGCTCACCATCGGCGAAGCCCAAATGCCACTTACCCGTCATCATTGTTCGATAGCCCGCCTTTTGCAGCATTTCGGCAATCGTGGGCACGCTGGTATCCAGCACACCTTGATAAGCCGGCGCGTGGGCTTGCTCATCGGGAATGGCCTCTGGAATATTCGCAACACCTACCGTATGGCTGTCCAAACCCGTCATCAGCATGGCGCGAGTTGGCGCGCAGGACGCAGCCACGTGAAAATTGGAAAAACGCATGCCCGAGGCGGCCAAACGGTCAATGTTAGGCGTGTGAATTTCACTACCATAGGAGCCGAGATCCGCAAATCCTAGGTCATCTGCCAACAACAACACGATGTTTGGGGCACGAGTTGCTGCGGTATCTGCCAGGGCGAAAGCAGGCCAGAGCACGACCAAGCTAAGAGCGCCGAGCAGTGCGTTGCGCCATGTATTTCTGTGATAACCCATGATTTCGGCCTCTTTAACGTGGTTGCTAATCGGTGGACTCAATTTTGACAAAGCGAAGATCTAATGTCTCCCATTAGGTCATGCCATCAAACATCGGTCGTTGCTGGCATACTGCGCTGTGAAGATTGAGGAGTGAACATGTTTGATTTGCCGCAGCGCGCACTAGATGTTGCCGAACAAGTGGAAAATTTTTTCCAGCAGCGGGTACTGCCAAACAACAAACTGTGGGAGCAACAGGCCCGCGCCGGGCAGGCCATACCAGAAATTCAGCAAACGTTGCGCAAGGAGGCAAAAGCCTTGGGCCTATGGAATATGGCACTGCCTCGGCTGGCCGCGGACGAACCGGGCATGCGCTTGTCCAATCTGGAATTCACAGCGGTTGCGGAAATTTTAGGCCGCTTGGAATGGGGCTCGCATGTCTTTAACTGCAACGCCCCGGACGTCCCGAACATGGAGCTGCTGCAACTTTTTGGCAGTGACGAGCAAAAGCAGCAGTGGCTGCAACCCTTGCTGGAGGGCGAAATCGGATCGGCCTTCGCCATGACTGAGCCCCATGCCGCTTCTTCTGACCCAGCCAATTTGGAAACTCGTATTGAGCAGGACGGTGATGAGTTTGTGGTGAATGGCCGCAAGTGGTTTGCCTCCAACGGTTCGCACGCCAACTGCGAGCTGCTGATTTTGGTGGGCGTCACGAATCCAGAAGGTCAGAAATCTCAGCGCCAGTCGCTGCTGCTGATTCCCAGACACACGCCGGGTATCAACGTAATCAGAAATTTGCCCGTGTTCGATCATTTTTCCGAAACCAACCTGCATCCGGAACTGGAGTTCAACAACGTTCGAGTGCCTGCGAGCAATCTGCTGGGCGATGCAGGAGCAGGCTTTGCCATAGGACAAGCCCGCTTAGGGCCGGCGCGACTTCATCACTGTATGCGAGCGATTGGCGAGTGCGAGGTGCTGATCAGCCTGATGGTGAGGCGATCGCAAAGCCGAAGCACGTTTGGGAAACGTATCGACGAATACAGCTCCACCCAAGCGGCGATCAGCCTGTCGCGCATTGAACTGGATCAATGCCGCTTGCTGGTGCAGAAAGCCGCGCACTTACTGGACACGGTGGGCAACAAGGCGGCCCGCAAGGAAATATCCATGATCAAGGTGGCTGTCGCCAAGGTCTATCAGGACATCGCCGATCGCTGCATCCAGCTATATGGCGCGCGAGGAGTTACCGGCGACACGCCAGCAGCCCGGGCGTTCGGCAAGGCAAGAGCCTTTCGCATTTACGACGGACCCGACGAGGTCCATCTGCAAACCATCGCACGGCTAGAGGCGAACGAGCAGAGCCTTGCTGGTCTGGAGCACTATTTGCACGAATGACTCAGGCGTACGCCATGCCCTGAGCTTCGGTGTACAGGCTGTAAATCGACTGAGATCCCGTCATAAACAGCCGGTTACGATTGGCTCCGCCAAAACACACATTCGAGATGCCTTCCGGTGTGTGTATCGCCCCTATTTTATCGCCGTTGGGCGCAAACACCTGCACTCCGTCCTCCTCGGCACCAGCCCAACCAGCACTGCTCCAGACGTTGCCGTCTTCGTCAACTCTGAAACCATCGGGTATCGCGTTGCCCAAATCGCAGAACACCCGATGGCCCGCTAGGGTATTGGTATCCGTCACATCGAAGGCGTGTATCTGACGGGGGTGGCCGGGTTTGTGCGAAACCCCGGTGTCGCTCACGTAAAGGGTTTTATAATCTGGCGAAAAAGCCAGGCCATTGGGTTTTTCTAGGGTTTCATCTGCTACTGTCACCCGACCGGACTGGCCGTCTATCCGATAGACCCTCGTGGGCAACTCAAGCTCGCCCTTATTTCCTTCGTAGTGCCCCAAACTACCGTAGCCCGGATCCGTAAACCAAATGCTGCCATCCGGATGCACGACCACGTCATTAGGGGCGTTGAGCCGCTTGCCCTCGAAAGCATCCAAGAGCACGGTAATGGACCCATCAATTTCGGTTCGCGTGACCCGACGTCCGTGCTCACACGTGACTAGGCGACCCTGTCGATCTCGGGTGTTGCCATTGGCATAGTTCGCGCCTTGCCGAAAAACGCTCGCGGAACCGTCTATGGCAGACCACCCCATAATACGGTCGTTAGGAATATCGCTGAACAGCAGGCGCTGTTGATCACCAAACCATACAGGACCCTCGGCCCATCGCGCGCCGGTCCACAGACGCTCTAGGGCAGCACTGCCGAGTACGTAGGGAGCAAAGCGCGAATCCAATACTTCAATCGCAGGGTCGGGATAACGCACCGGCTGGTTCCAATCACGATCTAGCAAAAAATCCATGCCTCAATTCCTCTTTGTTACCTGTACGAGACCTTAGTCGCAGACCCACAAGATTCCTTATCGCTGCATCTTCCCGGCTCCGCTAACATACTCCGCTACGCCCAAAGACAGCAATTTGAACAGGCCTGTAATGCTCAGTGAAGAAGAAAAATTTCGTTTCGATCTGCAAGGTTATCTGGTGATACGCGGTGTGCTCAACAAAACAGAGTGTACAGCCCTCGCCGAGTTCAGCGATAGCGTCTGGCCGCGACAACCCACAGATGACGCGTTCCGCCGCACCGCAAACATCAGTCGGTGGGGACCACAATTTCTCAACTTGATGGATCACCCCAAGGTCCTGCCCTATTTGGTCGAGCTGATCGGACCTAGACTGCGCGCTGATCACGATTACTGCATTTTCATGCAGCCCGGAGCATCGGGACAAGACATCCACGGCGGGCCCATGCGCTACGAGAGCGATCATTGGTACCACTATCAAGATGGGGTGATACGCAACGGGCTGATGGTTGCCACGTGGGTACTGAACGACGCGTCGCCCGGTGACGGCGGCTTTGTTTGCATTCCCGGCAGTCATAAAACGAATTTTATTCGTTCGGTGCCAGCCGCGGTGCTCAAACAAACTCAGCGACCGGATTATGTCATTCAACCTGAGCTACGCGCTGGCGACGTGTTGATTTTTACGGAAGCACTGATCCACGGCACCGCCCAGTGGACGGGCGAGCAAGAACGCCGAGCATTGCTTTACAAATACAGTCCGCCTCATTCCAGTTGGGCCAAAGTCCCATACGATCTGAATGACTACCCCGACGCAACTGTCCAGCAGCAACGCCTGATGGCACCGCCATCTGTCGAAGACCATCACAAGGTCATTTGATCATTTGGGAGTTCGCAACGTGCACAAAAAACATGCCCTGACTTTTGTCACGATCACGGTGTTTTTGGATACCGTTGGCTTCGGCATCATCGTTCCCATCCTGCCGGAGTTTCTCGTTCTGATCGGCAACATTTCCTTGTCCGAGGCATCCGCGCTAAGCGGGTATTTGATTTTCAGTTACGCGGCAACAAACTTCTTGTTCGCGCCTCTGCTGGGCAACCTTAGCGATGCCTATGGGCGCAAACCTCTCTTAGTCTTGTCACTATTCGTCTACGGGGCCGCCTATCTTTTGTCGGGCTTTGCGACCGCTCTGTGGGTGTTGTTTCTTGGCCGGTTATTGACAGGCATCACAAGTGCCACCTACGCCATTGCCAATGCTCTGATTGCCGATGTGAGCACCCCTGAGGACAAGGCGCAAAACTTTGGCCTGATGGGTGTGGCCTTTGGTCTGGGCTTCATCATCGGCCCGGCTCTGGGCGGCATCATCGGTGCTTGGGAGGTGCGCGCACCGTTTTTCATTGCAGCCGGTTTGGCGTTCGCGAATACACTTTACGGGTTGTTGTTTTTCCGCGAAACCTTGGCCCCTGAAAATCGCAGACCCTTTGAATTAAAACGCGCCAGTCCCTTGGGCTCACTTCGCCAACTGCGCAAGTATCCCCTGCTGATCGGTCTGATTTTCGCTGTGTTCTTGAACAACATTGGCCACCACATTTGGCCCGCGAACTGGAACTTTTACACCATTGAGAGGTTCGCGTGGACACCCTTGGACGTCGGCTTATCCATGGCCTTCGTTGGCGTGACATCAGTGGCGGTACAAGGTGGATTGCTGCGCATCGTGATCCCAAAGTTTGGCCCGGTGCGCTGCGCTTACTTTGGCATTGCCGCCACCATCGCAGCCTTTGTTGGCGTCGCCACCGCAGGCAGCTCTTGGGCTCTATACTTTTGGTGCGGGGTGTCTTCCCTTGGCGGGTTGGCAGGACCGTCGATTAACAGCATTTTGTCCAATCAGGTGGCAGCGGATAGCCAAGGCGAGTTGCAGGGTATTATGGCCAGCGTGAGCAGTGTGGCGATGATCATAGGTCCCCTGCTGTTAACGCAGACTTTTACCTATTTCACGTCGGCCAGCGCGCCAATTTACTTACCCGGCGGCGCATTTTGGGTGTCGGCACTGCTCACCGCATTGGCGCTGATCATTTTTTATCAACAAATTCGGCGCTTACCAAATCCGGGGGGCACCACATAGGGTGACACTTTATGGATATCGTAAAGCACAACGAAATCGCTTGGGACAAACAGTCCAGTGACGGTGAAAGTCCTTGGGTACAACCCGTGGGATCCGCTGAGATTGCCGCCGCACGCAGAGGTAACTGGCGGGTCATTTTGACCCCCACCAAGACAGTTCCCGAGCATTGGTTCGATGACATTGGTGGCAAAGATGTACTGGGGTTAGCATCCGGTGGAGGACAGCAGGTGCCTATCTTTGCCGCCGCCGGCGCTCGGGCAACAAGCTTCGACAATTCACCCCAACAGCTCGCAAAAGACCGTCTGGTGGCCGAGCGCGATAACTTGAACATCCATTGCGAGCAGGGCGATATGGCTGATTTGTCCCGATTCGAAGATGAGAGTTTTGATCTCATCTTTCACCCGGTATCGAACGTGTTTTCCCAGCATATTCTGCCAGTTTGGCAACACTGTGCGCGGCTGTTACGGCCTGGCGGACGCTTGCTCAGCGGTTTCATGAACCCGGATTTTTTCTTATTTGATCACGAAGCGTTAGACGCAGGCGGCCCCAAGGAGGTTCGGTTTGCATTGCCGTATGCCGATATTGAGAGCCTGACTGAACGGCAGATCATGGAACGGCAACAGCGCGGAGAGGCACTGGAGTTCTCCCACAGTCTGGAATCGCAGATTGGTGGTCAGTTGGACGCCGGACTGTTACTCGCAGGGTTTTACGAAGACCATTGGGATACCCAAGCAACCCCATTAAATGCTTATATGCCCACCTCTATGGCAACCTTGGCAATCAAGCCCTAAGTCATCTTCCAGACGTCACGTTTACCCTTACAAGGAATCACAATGGATCTAGGATTACAGAACAAAAACATCATCGTTACTGGCGGCACACGGGGCATTGGCCTTGCGGCAGCGGCAGCATGTGCAGCGGAAGGAGCCAACATCTCCATTTGTGGCCGCACCCAAGACAGCCTAGACGCAGCCACCGCAGCCCTAGCCACTCACGGCACGCAGATACACGGCGCGATTTGCGATATCGCCGACGCCGAGCAAATCAAAACCTACATTGCTGCCGCCGAAGCCGCATTAGGCGGCATCGATGGTTTGGTCAACAACCCCAGCGGCTTTGGCAACACCGATGACGAAGACAGTTGGGCAAGAAGCATGGACATCGATGTGATGGGCGTCGTGCGCTGCACCTGGGCGGCAACCGAAGCCCTTAAGGCCAGCAAGGGCGCCATCGTCAATGTATCTTCGATCTCCGGTATTGGCGCATCCGCCGGTTCCGCCGCCTACGGCGCAGTCAAGGCAGCGGTTATCCAGATGACTCAAACCCACGCCAAAAATATGGCCGGGGATCATATTCGGGTGAACTGCGTGGCACCGGGTTCCATCGAGTTTCCCGGTGGCGTTTGGGATCAGGCGAAACAGCATATGCCTGCCATGTATGACGGTGCGTTGGCGAGTATTCCCTTTGGCCGAATGGGTGAGCCCGAAGAAGTCGGCGAGGTGATCGCCTTTTTGCTGTCAGCCCGAGCCTACTGGATAACCGGCCAGACCGTGTCCATTGACGGTGGTCAGAACCTCTAAACGAACAGCGTGCCCGCTCGAGCGGGCACGCCGCTTTGTGGTGTCGCCTAGCTGTTCTTCCCTGGCGGCCACAACATCAACATAGGCGTGCGCTTCATGTACGCCTGATATTCGGGATCGTTGCCCCAACGCTTGTTACCACGCCCTTCCAGCATGCGCACACCGCTGATCGCTGTCAGCAAAACCACCACCCAGATAAGCGAAAACAGCAAATAGATTTGGTTGCCCTGCAAAACTGGGATAGCAATAACAGCGATGCCCGCCCACAACAAAATTTCACCGAAATAGTTGGGGTGACGTGACCACGCCCACAGTCCCGTCGTGATAAAGGCATCGGCGTTTGCCGGATCCGCACGAAACGCGGTTTTTTGCCTGTCGGCGATGACCTCAATGGCAAATCCAGCAATCCACATAACCAGCCCTACATAAAACGCCAGCTCCGGGGCGACGGTAATACCGGATGTGATGGCACCCAAGCCTGCGCTGACCGTGACGAAAACCCATGCACCCTGCAGAGTCCAGGTCATGAAGAAGGTCGGAAAAGACACCTTGATGCTGCGAAAACGCCGGTCTTCTCCGGCCTTTTGGATACGGAAAAACAAAAACGGTCCGAGCCGCAGTGCCCAAATCAGCACCAAGCCCACAATAACGAGGGAACGAATATCAAAGGCCCCGCTGAGATAACAGGCCGCCAGCACCAGCACGATATAGGTCAAACTGCCCGTGAGATCGAAAAAGTGCTCGGTCTGGGCAAACCACGCGTGAATAAAGATCAGCCACTGCACGCCAAAGGCGAAAACACCACACCAAACGAACACTGATACGCCGTCGTACAAAGCGCCTTGGTCCGCCCCAGCCCAAGCAACGGCGCTTGCCAGCACTATGGCACCGATGCTCCCCAATATTCCGATAATCCACTGCTGCATTTTCCCTCCCATGCTTTTTATTTATTCGTTGTCTGCGTCTCGCCCAGCGTTGGCCAAACCTCTCCCGAATTGCCTTCTTGCCACTGCGGAAACTTGCCCATCACGCCGACAAACAGCGGATCCGCCAACCAACAGTCGAGCCATTGGCGAACTCGCTGACGGGGCTGTGCATCAAACCACCGGCGATCTACTGAAGCAAACTGACGTACAAAGGGCATCACGGCAAGGTCCAAAAATTGGGGCGCGTCGCCCAAGAGATAATTTGAGTACTGCAGCTTCCGCTCAAAATCATCCAGACACTTAGCCGCCTGCTCACGATAGTAGTGCTGGGGATGCGCAGACTCTGGTCGATGATATTTGTAGGCGTCCAGAGACGGCTTGAACGCCGCATCAAAACCCTGAGCCAACCGCATCTGCTCAGTTCGGGTGGCTTGACTAAACCACGTGTCGTCTGACGCCAACGCCCAGCACATAACATCTAGGCTTTCGTCGATCACGCGCCCCTCGTCGGTCAGCAAAACCGGCACCGTGCCTTTTGGTGATAGCTTCATCATGCTCGGCGGTTTATCACGCAGCAACACCTCCCGCAGCTCTACCCTAATGCCCTGACTGCTGAGGGCCATGCGCGCTCGCATGGCATAGGGGCAGCGTCTAAAACTGTAAAGAATCGCCATTGGTCAGGACTGCTTGTCCACACTTGGGAGACCCGAGATATTTTCCGCCCAAGCCACCTTAGACTGCGCCCATACCTCAGATTTTGGCGGCAACTGGGCTATTTCGGCCAGCAACCCCGTGCGAATACCCAGCATACGCTCGCCTTTTGCAACATCGTCAACCACCGACGTCGCATAGATATGAGAACCGCAATCGGCGCAGAAACTCAGCTCTCGACGATTACCGCTGTCACCCACCTTGAAATAGGGTTTGGGCTCACCCTTGAGTAATGTGAACTGGGCTTCTTTGACTTGCACGATGCTGCGATATGGGCCCCCGGACATTTTCTGACAGTCCGTACAGTGACATATCACCACTCGATTGGGGTTCGCTTGGGCCTCAAAAACAATGGCTCCGCAATGGCAGGAACCGTTAAGCATCATAGAATCGGACATCCGCTCTTTCTCATCGGGCTGGAGATTCAACTTTCGGGCATGCGAGAGCTCGGATCAAGAGGCGACATTCACGCGGCATAGCGATTCAGGTTTCGTCATCTAGCCCTCGCCTAAGGCTCAAGACCACGGTATCTTTCCTATCGAACAATCAAACGAAGCGATCAACGCCTTTCGTCGATTCGCTCATTAACACGCAGTAAATAGGTGGACCCATGATTCGTAGCACAATGATTTTCGCTCTGTTGTTCAGTTTCGCCAGCGCCAGCTGGGCTGATGAACGCACGCAAAAAACCATCGAGGCACGACAAGGCTTACTCAAAGTCGTCGCTCAGTACTTCGGACCCATAGTCGGCATGGCCAAGGGGCAGATCCCCTTCGATGCCGCGCTGATCGAAAAAAATGCGGGCAAAGTCGCTGAGCTTGCTCCCATGATTACCGATCTGTTCGCCCAGGACACCAGCGCCAGCGACTATGCGACTGAGGCCAAGGCTGACATCTGGGCTGACTACGAGGACTTCAGCGCCAAGGCCGCGACCACGACAGAACGTGCAAACGCGCTCGTTGCCGCAACGGCAGAAGGTCGCGGCGCGACCATGAAAGCTTTTGGCGCCTTGGGCTCTTCCTGCAAAAGCTGCCACGACAGCTATCGCGAAAAAAAATAATCGATCTCAATGCAGTCAGACCAGCGCCCCCAACTGATTTGGGACCTGCCACTGCGACTGTGGCATTGGGCACTGGTGGTCTGTTTGGCGGGCAGCTGGGTGACCGCTGAGGCGGGCTTTGACTGGACCACGACGCATTTTTATTTTGGTTACTCGGCCTTGGCCCTCGTGTTGTTCAGGCTGGCTTGGGGGATGCTGGGTACGTTCCATTCGCGCTACACATCCTTTCTTGCTTCGCCGAAAACGGTAATTGCCTATCTGCGAAGAAAAAACCCGTCCGAACCCGCACGCGGACACAATCCGATCGGTGGATGGTCCAGCATCATCGTTGTGGTGCTGGTCGGCCTTCAGGCCAGCAGCGGATTATTTATCAGCGACGATATCTTCTACGCCGGCCCCTACAACAGTGTCGTCAATACCAGCACAGCCGATTGGCTGGCGGGCTGGCATCACCGGCTCTTTACCCTGATTCAATTCACTGTGCTGCTGCACATCCTTGCGGTCAGCTGGTACACCTGGGGTAAGAAAGAGGGCCTGATTCAGGCCATGTTTCACGGCAGGAAAATGCTTCCAAGGGGGAGTACGGAGGAAGCGGTTAGCGAAGATCGAGGGCTACGCGCCTTGCTGCTTTTGATCATCGCCGCTGCTCTTGTCGCGACGCTCGTGTACCTGGCGCCCGTGCCGGAATACGAGTTTTACTAAGCTAACAGAAACGTTTTCAGGGCATTTAAACTCGCAAACCGGTAACGAGCCCGGTCGAAGTTCTGACTGACGGTAAACGGATGACTTACTGCAGCGCAATCAATGCCAGCCGCCACCGCCGCGCGCAGGCCGCGTTCTGAATCTTCTATCACCAAGGCTTGCGTCGGTTCGATATCAAAACGGTTGAGAGCTAACAGGTAAGGCTCGGGATCGGGCTTACTGTGCTGGTAGTGAGATCTCTTAAGAACAAAGTCCATATGCTCAACGAGTCGGGGCGTGCGCTCGGTCACCGGGTAACCGTTTAGACCGTGGATCAAGTCGAAATCCTTGTCCCGAGATGTGGTCACGATGGCCAGTTTGAAATGGCGCGCCAGCTCCGCGACGACCTCATCGGCCCCGGCAATTTCGATCGGGTTCGCCTGCAATAACCGCTGATAGGCCGCGTCTCTAGCGTCGCGCAGTGCGTCAACAGCGGCCTCATCACAGCCTGCAGCACGCGCCAAAGCCCATGGATCCGCGCCATAGGCCATGCCTTTGAGGTAATCGGCCTCCGCAAGATCAATGCCTAACGTCGCCAATTGTTCCTGTATCGCCTGCAGATACAGGTGTTCTGTGTTCACCAACACCCCATCGTGATCGAAGAGCAAATGGGTGTAGGAGACGCCCAATGTTTACTCTAGGCTACTTTGTAGCGATCGATTTGGATGTCTTCTTCGCCAATATCGGAATAGTTATCGGTGACGCGGCCCCGGATGTATTCCTGCCAAGAAAAGGCTCGGTAACGAGGCGCTTCCGCTACACCTAGCCATGGTTCCACCACAGCGTCCACCTTGGGCTGGTAAAAGAATGGAATGCTAAATCGGCCCGATGGATTGGTCACAGGAACCACACGGTGCACGCCAGCAGAACAACGGTCATTAGTCCAAACTTGCAAAATGTCACCAATGTTCACAACGATCGCGCCGTCTAACGGCGGCACATCGATCCAGCCATCAGCCCGCGACAGGGCCTGCAGCCCGCCAGCGTTATCTTGCAGCAGCAGAGTAATAGCGCCTGGATCGGTGTGGTGATGCAGAGCCATATCACCCAAGGGAGTGACGGACTCACGCTCTTGGGCGGGCACAGGATCATTGGCAGGATAAAAATTCAACCGAGCCGCGCTGGTGTGCGCGGCGCCGAAACCCTGATCCATCGTAGTATCCACCGCACTTTCCGGCAGACCGAGACCTGCAAGCACCATGCGCATGGTCGATTCCGACAGTTCTGTAAACGCCGAAAAAAAGTCCGTTAATGCTGGTCGAAAGGTTTTGGGCTGATCGGGCCAACGCGTGTGTCTGAGTGGATTTCGCGAAATATGCCCACCGGCTTTGAAGTCGAATACCTCTTTCTGATCCCGGCGTTGCTTGGTCAACTCGCGGTCGTAATAGCCCAGCGGATTTTCCGCGTCACGGTAAACCGCGGTTTTTTGCTCTCTCGGTAGGGCAAAGAAATCTGCGGCTGCTTCAAATACTGCCGAAATTTGCGCATCGCAACCGTGATTCGTGAGCAGAAAAAAACCATGATCCTCACAGGCTTCAACCAAGGCTGCTCGATCAATCGCGTCCAGACCGCCGTCTCTGAACGACTGCAAATCAATGACTGGAATGTTCTCCATGACTCTCTCCGATAAAGTACGGGCTGAATTCAGGCTTGTTTACGCCCGGGCAATGCGATGTTACGTCGATCCACGACGAATGCACATGCGTGAGACGGCGGCTTTTCCTTGCCCCCCATCGTCTGCGGGTTCAGCAATCAGGCCCGCAAACTCGTCCAAGACATCAAATGCCACGCCAACTGCTTTCAATTGCATTGATAACTCGTCTGCTGTCACGCGAAAACGTTGGTTCGATGGCCCCGAAATTTGCTCCGGACCCGCCCACTGCAGATGTTCTTCGACAATTAAAATTCCGCCGGGGGTTAGGCCATGCAATAAGCTGGGCACCAGCCCGGGCGCAACAAAGCGGAACATAATAATCAGTGCGTAGCTGTTCTGGGGCACCGGATCTCGCGCTGCTAGGACGTCTCTGCACTGCCAATTCACTCGGGCATGCTGGGCTGTCGCAGCGTTCGCCGCATACGCAATAGCCGTTGCAGACACGTCCACGGCGTCCACAGCATAGCCCTTTGCGGAAAGATACAGACTATTACGCCCTCGCCCGCATGCGACATCTAGCGCGCGCCCGCGAGGCTGAATCAATCCATCATCATGCAGTTGCTTAAGATAGGCGCTTGGCCATAAGCGGGCAGCATATATGCCGTCACGATAACGCTGATCCCAGCGTTGCCGGTCTGTAACCGCTATCGAGCTTTTTTCGTGCGTTCCCATAGCGCCACTTTAACCCATGAGAGACGCAGGATGGTTGCATGGATGCACAGGAGCAGCTAGCGTTATCGCCTTTTTCGTAGGCACAAGCTTTTGGAATCCAGCACCGACCAAACCCGTCTCGATCGCGCCGCTATCTGGCTTTCTGGTTTGTGCCTGATCCACTGCCTAGCCGTACCTGCCGCCTTCCTTTTAGCACCGCCCGTATCTGCCTGGCTGAACGCTACCGAAACGCAAACACATTGGGTGTTGTTCGGCCTCGCCGCGCCCATCAGCGCTATTGCACTTTTTCGAGGCTACACCCGACAACCCAACGCGCTGACGGTCTCTTTGGGCATCCTCGGGTTGGCGCTGATGCTACTTGGCGTGGCCCATGTTTTTGGCGAAGATCTGGAACTCATTCTGACCACAGCCGGCGTAATGTTGGTAATGATAGCCCACATTCGGAACTTACATGCCGGGCACGACCATACAAAGGCGGCTGGCGAACACTGAAACCAATCATTTCGACTCCTTTGAGAGAGCATCATGAAATACGACAATATCCTGCAAACCATCGGCAACACGCCTGTCGTTAAACTGAACCGTATCGCCCCTGACCACGTCGACATGTACGTGAAGGTCGAGTCCTTCAACCCGATGGCCTCAGTCAAAGACCGGCTGGCCTATGCCATTATTAAGGACGCCCGGGACAGCGGCGCCCTCCAACCGGGTCAAACCGTTATTGAGGCCACAAGCGGCAATACGGGTATTGCGCTGGCAATGGTGTGTGCGGTTATGGGACATCCCTTCGTCGCCACCATGGTTGAAACGTTTTCCATTGAGCGGCGCAAAGTTATGCGCGCGCTGGGTGCTAAAGTTATTCTCACCCCGGCGGCTGAGCGCGGCTCTGGCATGGTGGCCCGCGCAGAAGAACTGGCCGCAGAACATGGCTGGTTTATGGCCCAACAATTCCAAAATACGGCGAACCCTGACTATCACGCCAGCACAACGGGTCCTGAGATTTTGCAGGACTTTGCCGGAGAGCGTCTGGACTACTGGGTCACCGGCTGGGGTACTGGCGGAACCCTGTCAGGCGCTGGCCGCACGCTCAAAGCCGCGCGGCCGACGATTCAAATTGTCGCGGCTGAACCGGAACAAGCTGCCTTGTTGTCCGGTGGCGAATGGTCACCTCACAAAATTCAGGGATGGACTCCAGACTTTATTCCAGACGTATTGGACCGGGACATTACTGACCACATTGTGCCGGTCAATGAAGACGAATCCATGGCCTGCGCCCTGCGTTTGGCGAAGGAAGAGGGCATCTTTGTTGGCATCTCTGCAGGCGGCACCTTAAGCGCATCGCTAAAAATTGCGGAACAAGCAGAACCCGGTAGCGTTATGGTCACGATGCTGGCGGACACGGCCGAGCGCTATCTTTCGACGCCGCTGTTCGCAGACATCAACGAAGGTTCAGACGACGACTGGCTGTCGCAGCAGTAGCTGAATCTCAATAGCGCGGCTAACTCGGTGAGAGCAGTCGCGTTGCAACGGCCCGGGTGGATCGCGTCAGCTCTCTCCGAGCGATGAACCGCTGCATCGCAGATGGGTCGGGTTCACGGGAAGTTTCCCAAGACGTGAAGTCTGGGTACCACGTCAGCAAGTGTAAGACGCATTCTTGGGAGTCCGGCAGCGTTTGTGCCGGGGCGAATAAACCCATGGGTTCTGCGCTGTAAGCTTCTGCGCCTTCGAAGGTTTTCCATGCAGCACTCGATAGCTCTACCGCTTCAGCAACGTGCTCGAAGGGCAACCAAAAATCTCTGAAGACGTACACGCCTGCGCGCGTCAATGGCGCTGTTGATTGAGGACGTGCAGTGGCTTTGAGCACCCAAACTGCTTCGACTTCACAGTCATCGAACGGCTTGAAGCCATCACCGGATTCACTGTGCGCGCTGATGACGATGAGTTGATTTGCCGCCAGGCCAAATACCCCCTGCCAAATGCCCCACAAATCCGCCGCTTGATTCGTCGAGTAATCGTCGCGCAGGGTCTGTTCCGGTTCGCGCAAGTCTTGACTGGGAAAACTGAGCACTCGCTTAGTGAAATATTGGTCGCTCACAGAAGCCTCCTAGTCGACACGTTGCTTGGTCAATCGAATCATCTCAGCATCGCTGGATAGTCGAGTTCGGCGCCCCACAACACTTGGGCAACGCTGGCATAACGGGACTCATTGACGAAACCGTGGTGGCGCAGCGTCTCCATGTCCCGATTAATTCGGTCCAGTGGATGGCCCCGTTCAGTCATCGTGGTGCCCGCGATATTACCCATCAAACGCACCACTTCCGCCGATGTTTGTACTGCATGCGTGCCCGCCAGATATAAATCTGCCCGATGCTCAGAGCTCGGTTCTAGGCTTTCCAAGGCTCGTTGCCAAGTGATTTCCAACGCGTTGTAAAACATCAAACGCGCCGACCGGTAAGACGCCAGCGCCCGACCAAAGTGACCCTGCGCCATATGTTTTTCCGTCAGCTTGCTCGCTCCGCCGCCTGGAGTTTTGCGCGTCACCAAAAGAGCTACTTCATCAATGGCGCGCTTGGCCAAGCTCAGTGCGACAGGCACATAGGTTGCAAAAACGATACGCGACGGACACTGGTACAGAGCGCCTTGGTAATAGTGATTTACCGGCGAGTCTGGCTGCGCTGGCGGGACAACCTGTAGCGAAGGCACCTTAACGTGATCAACCAGCACATCGTTGCTGCCGGAGCCGCGCATCCCCAAGGTATCCCAGTTGTCCTGCACCTCGCAGTCACGAATGGCAATTACCGCATTATGCATCTCTCCGTCCAACAGGACCGGCGACATAATCCACTCGGCAAAGTTACAACCACTGACAAAGCGTTGCGTACCCCAAATTTCAACGCCGCCGTCCACGCGCTTGCCCTGCAAAGGAGTATGACCGCTCGCTGCAACCAGCCGGTCTGGCCGATCAGCCCACAGTGCCTCTACTAATTCGGCCGGCCATTTTGCCGCCATCAGCTTGGCCGCGTTGAATACCATAACGTGCCATGCCGCCGCCGTATCGCTTGCAGCAATTTCTTCACAT
Organism: Gammaproteobacteria bacterium; assembly: GCA_012269545.1. Lineage (GTDB taxonomy): Bacteria > Pseudomonadota > Gammaproteobacteria > Pseudomonadales > Azotimanducaceae > UBA4421. The sequence continues at coordinate 17,224 of JAAXKB010000002.1, forward strand.
ACTGCCGCACAGGTCATTGGATTAACTTCATCACCACCCAGACCCGATGGCAGAAACAGACGGGGCACTCGCGCTTCCACTATGGCAGCAAAACTATCCTCGTGGAGTCTGCTGGCCTGCTCAGACCAATCGGAATGCCGAGCCAGTCGGTCTTGCACTGCAGCAACACGCGCCAAAGCCTGCTGCTGTTCTGATATCTGGCGCTGTGCTGTCACCGCAATCTCCCTGACTAATTCCCTGCCAAGACTATCAGCGACGTCTCGGTCATGCGATGCACAGAACTCGGAAAAATTTAAGCCGAACTAACCGTCGCTAAGACACTGACTTTTAACGTTTTTCACAATTTGAAACAAATTGGTCATGATCTGACTCTTTTCTTCGTCTGAAACTTCTGTATTCTTGCAATCCTCACCAGCCGGAGCTGTACATGCATACAGTAATTTTCCTCGGCAGGGCAATTGCATTTATGCATCGTTAGCTCGGCTGGTTGAGACCACTCACCGCCCTTTCGACCCTTCGCTTGCGATGCCTTACCCAGTGGCGTTGCGTGATCCAAAAGCACTAAGCATCACGGCTCAGGAAAGCTGGGTAACTCTGCGATCCACGGATACGACGCATCTCCTACCGCGAGAAATTCTGGGTTCAACAAACTGTCCTTCGTGTTGTATGCCAGTACAGCGCCGTCTGACGTAAACACGCTGCCCCCTGCTGCGGTCAGCACAGCTTGAGCAGCGCCAATATCCCATTCACTGGTAGGACCCAAGCGCGGATAAATGTCTGCTCCTCCCTCTGCTAAGACGCACAGTTTTAGGGAACTTCCGACAGGCGTTCGCTCGCAGGCAGCAAAGCGCGCCTCAATCTCGCCCAAATAACCCTCTAACCGCTCGCCACCGTGGTTGCGGCTCGCCACAACTCGAATCGGCCCTTGGCGATCACGTTGCCGCTGGACCCGCAACGTTCGCGACTCTCCCTTGTGCACCACATAGGCCCGCTGACTCGGATCGCTTTGCCGGACATCACCGATGTACACCTTATCCTGAACTGGGACGCCAACAATGCCAAAGACGGGTTCGCTGCCGTCGATCAGTGCGATATTGACCGTGAACTCGCCGTTACGATTGACGAATTCCTTGGTGCCATCCAGCGGATCCACTAGCCAGTAGCGCTGCCATGCCGCGCGTTCAGCAAATGGCGGTGGTGCAGACTCTTCGGAGATGATCGGGATCTGCGGACTCAGGGCTTGCAAACCCGCTACGATCTCTCGATGCGCGGCCAAATCTGCTTGGGTTAGCGGTGATTCGTCATTCTTTCTTTGTATCTCGAAATCCGTGCTATACACCTCGAGAATTGCAGCACCTGCCTTTTCGACAATTGCAATTAATTCAACAATCCAATCCTGCGATATCGCATCAGCCATTTTATTTCCCACTGGTCGGTATGGCGCTCATTCGCTGCCATCTTGCAACGCCCGCCGCAACTGCGGCAAGCACAAGGTCAAGGCAGCGATCGCGCGAGCCTCGTAAAACGCTTCATGGGCCAATAACTCATTGATTTGAGACAATGGCCACCGCACCAACTCAGGAGGTTCTGGTTCATCGCCTGGAATATCATGCGGGTATAGGTCCCTAGCCATTAACACGTTAATCGTAAAACCCATATGCCCTGGCGCGATGCTCAGTCGTTTGACGAAACGGACATCGCGGGCGCCAAAACCAGCCTCTTCGGCCAGTTCGCGGACAGCAGCATCTTCAAGCGCCTCTCCCGGATCCGCCGCACCCTTGGGCAAAGTCAACTGAAATTCGTGGAAACCCGCAGCGTATTCGCGGATCAGCAATAATTCGTCTTTATCGTTAACCGCAACAACAATGACGCCTTGTTCGCCCACGGCAGGTAATCGTTCATATATCCGTTCAACTCCATTACTGAAGGTCAAGTGCATGGCTTCAATGGTAAAAAAACGGCTTTGCGCCAATACTTCAGTCTTGCGAATGGTGGGCAACGGCATCGGAATTAAATCTCCAGTCTTGCAGCGTAGCGGTTAGTATAGGCTTCATTGCTTCATCACGGCGGTTTTTTGATCAGCGCTTTTCGATCCACCGGGCCGTTTTTTGGTGAGGCGCCTCCTTCAATGATTTAAGTCACATGAATTTAAAGCCTAATTTTTCGCCGGTTCCATGGCAAAGCATCGACACCGTATTGCTCGATATGGACGGAACGATATTGGACCTGAATTACGACAATCGGATTTTTGGGCATTTACTGCCCACCGCCTACGCCAAGCAAAACAACCTGTCTGTGCAGGCTGCGCAAGATTACTTGCACAGTCACATGATGAACCTTTTGGGCACAATGGACTTTTATCGTCTCGACTATTGGCGAGATTTTGCCGGCATGGATGTGGTCGAGTTGCATGAACAAGCGGCGGAGCTCATTTGCTTTCTGCCCGGCGCCGACACATTTTTAGCGCAATTAACGCGCTGCAAAAAACGCGTGTTAATCGTGACCAATGCCGATCGTCAATCCTTCGCCATCAAAGACAGAGCGTTGAGTTTGACTGCACGGGTTGACCAAGTGATATCCAGCCACGACTACGGCGTGCCAAAGGAGAACGATACATTTTGGCAAATCCTGGTCGAACGAACCCTGCTAGACCCTGCGCGCACGCTATTCATCGATGACACGCAACGTGTGCTTGATGCAGCCAAGCGGTTTGGCATCGCGAAAACCCTAGCAGTTGCCTATCCGGATACCCAAAGACCGGCTCGAGAGACTAAGGGACACCAAAGCTTTCACCACTACGATCAATTGCTGCCCGGTCTGCTGTGAGCGGAACCCGTATTGACCGCTGGCTCTGGGCGGCACGTTTTTTTAAGACGCGGTCGCTCGCCAAAAAAGCAGTCGAAGGCGGGAAAGTCCAGGTGGAAAATCAGCGCGCGAAACCGTCAAAGGAACTGCAGATCAATCAAACATTGCAGATTCGCCGGGGCGAGACTACTCAAACCGTTGTCGTAAGAGCACTGTCAGAGCAGCGGGGACCGGCGGCACAGGCGCAAACGCTTTATGAGGAAACTGCCGAAAGCATTGAGTTGCGAGAGTCACACAGAAGCAGCAGACGTATGGAGCGTGCTGGACTTACAGTGCCCAGCGGCCGTCCCGATAAAAAAGACCGTCGCGCCTTAGCTCAGCTGCGTGACTTAGATAAAAATTGGCGGCAGGCTCCCGAGGAATAACGCCCATTTACTGGAACCGCACTTTTATGGATCACCTATATCGCTTTAGTTTCACCAACCTGCCCATACGCGGCCAGTGGGTGCGGTTGCAATCGACCCTAGAGGCAGCGGGTCAATATCGGGCCTATCCCGCTCAAGTCAGTCAGCTGCTGGGCCAAATGCTCGCAACGGTTGCTATGGTCGCAGACAACCTGAAATTCTCCGGCGCAGTAGCCATGCAGTCCCAGGGCAATGGCGCGCTGCGACGGTCCCTTGCAGAGTGCCGGAATCACACGAACTTGCGCGGCATCATGCACCTGACTGACGACGCCAGCTTTCCCCAGAGCAATAGTAATGGCAGCAACCACGACATCGGCGCGTGGCTAAGCCGAGGGCAGCTGGCTCTCACGTTGATACCGGATGAGGAAACCGGCATGCAGCCCTATCAGGGCTTGGTTGCACTTGAGAAGCAAGACCTCGCCAGCTGCTTAGAGGACTACTTTGCGCGCTCCGAACAACTCGATACCCGCCTTCACTTTGCAAACAATACCGAAACACAAGGCCGCTGCGTGACCGGCTTATTGCTGCAGCGGTTGCCCAATCATCCAGACGCTTCCGAGGCGGACCGCGAAGCGGCCCAAGACGCCTGGGAAACATTGACTGCGCTGTCGGCTACCGTTACCAGCACCGAGTTAGGCGAACTGGATGTGCAAACCCTGCTGCTTAGACTGTTTCACGAATACCCCTGTGTGCTACAGCCGCCAAAGAGTCTGTCCTACCAGTGCACCTGTAACAGTGATAGAACCGACAGCACGCTGATGATGCTGGGCAAAAATGACTTAAGCACCTTGCTATTGGAGCAAGGAGAGATCACAGTCGACTGTGAGTTTTGTGGACACCGCTATGCCTATGATGGCGGTGCCGTAGCTCGTTTAATCGAACAGATCGACGAGTTAGCGCAGGCAAAAAAGGAAAAACCGCTGCATTAAATCCGTCGGTATGGCCTTCGTTTTACGCCTAGGCAAGCAACATATGCCCAGATTTCTCTCATTCATCAAACCGCTTTCTCTGGCATAATCGCCGCCCTTAAAAACTAGATTTCAGCAACAAAAACACTATGACTAACAATACCCTGATCGATCTCTCCAGCGCGGGCCTTGCCGAGCAAGCAGTCACCCGGGGAGAAGGAAAATTCGCCAGCAATGGCGCCATTGTCGTTGAAACTGGAGCGCGCACTGGTCGCTCGCCAAAGGATCGTTTTATTGTCGACGAGCCCTCTACGTCCGAATCCATCGATTGGGGTGATATCAATCAACCCATCGCAGCAGAAGTTTTCGATCATCTTTGGGATCGTGTTCAGGTTCATGTTGGCGAAAGGGAAACGTTTCTGTCGCATCTCCATGTCGGTGCAGACCCTGAGCATTATTTGCCTATCGAAGTGACTACCGAATACGCGTGGCACGGTTTATTCGGCAGGTCACTCTTTATCACTCCGGACCACTACAACCCGCACAACAAAGAAGTGTGGCAGGTGGTCAATGCGCCGACTTTCATCTGTGAGCCCGAGCGCGATGGGACCAACAGCGACGGTACGGTGATGATTAATTTCGCCCAGCGCAAAGTTCTCATTGCGGGCATGCGCTACGCCGGTGAGATGAAGAAGTCCATGTTCTCTGTTCTGAATTTTTTGCTGCCGGAGAAGGATGTTCTTCCCATGCACTGCTCTGCAAATGCCGGCGCCAACAAAGACGTGACCCTGTTTTTCGGCCTGTCGGGCACTGGTAAAACCACTCTGTCAGCAGATCCAGATCGCCTGCTCATTGGCGACGACGAACACGGTTGGGGCAAGGATACGGTCTTTAACTTCGAGGGCGGTTGCTACGCCAAATGCATTGATTTGACGCGCAAAAACGAACCGGTCATTTATGACGCCATTCGCTTTGGTGCCATCGTTGAGAACGTTGTTATTGACGAGCAGCGCGATCCTGACTATGCCAATAGTTCACTCACCGAAAATACCCGCGCCTGCTACCCTCGAAGCAACATCGAAGCCAAGGTGCCCGAAAATCGTGCCGGCGAGCCCAACAACATCATCTTTTTGACCTGCGATGTTAGCGGTGTGCTCCCCCCTGTTTCGATCCTCAGCAAACAAGCGGCGGCTTACCACTTTCTGTCCGGTTACACCGCAGCCGTGGGCTCCACCGAGATAGGCTCAACGGAAGCTTATAAAGCAACGTTCTCCACTTGCTTTGGCGCACCATTCTTCCCCAGACCAGCCGGCGTCTATGCCGACTTACTGATCAAACGGATTGAGGAATTCGGGTCTAGAGTTTATCTGGTCAACACGGGCTGGACCGGTGGGGGTTATGGCGTCGGCGAACGCTTTAATATCCCAACAACACGCGCCATTATCGCGGCCGTGCAAAACGGAGCCCTTGTTGATGCAGAGACAATCCACTTGCCCGGGTTGAACCTTGATATTCCGCGCTCTGTGCCCGACGTGGATTCCAATCTGCTCAATCCACGTGATACTTGGGCCGACAAAGACGCCTACGATTCTGCCGCTGCCAGTCTTATCGCAAAGTTCGAGGAGAACTTTATGCGGTTTAACGTCGAGCCCAGTATCGTTGCTGCCGGTCCTACTGCATAACGCGGTCAAGTGACAGTGCGGAATTGATCGAGATTGCCCAATGGGTCTCGGTCGATAGCTGCGGTAAACACATCAATGGAGGCTGGAACCCACGATGCAGCTGGACGAGGCCACGCGTAACGTATTAGCGATGCCCGATATTGGGCTCGATCAATTGATTCGCGGCATCGAGAAAGAGAGCCTGCGAGTACGCCCTGACGGTTCGCTGTCCCAGCAACCCCACCCAAGAGCTTTGGGATCGGCACTGACCCACAGAGCTATCACGACGGACTTTTCAGAGGCTCAGCTTGAACTCATTACCGGCATTCATCCCAGCCCTGAGGGTGTCCTCAAAGAGCTTTCCGACATTCATGTCTTTGTACTGAAAAATATGGGCGAGGAGTTGATTTGGCCTAACAGCATGCCCTGTATTTTGGCTGCGGATCAGGAAAAAATTCCGTTGGGCCAATACGGCAGCTCCAATATTGCGCAAGCTAAGACAGTCTATCGTCGGGGGCTGGGCAATCGTTATGGACGCCTGATGCAAACCATTTCCGGCATTCACTACAACTTTTCAATACCCGATGTACTTTGGGAGGCCTTGGGCAAAACCACTCAAGACAGTCGTACAGAAGCCTACTTTGGTCTGATCCGGAATTTTCGGCGCTGGTCCTGGCTGCTACTGTATTTATTCGGAGCCGCGCCTGCCGTCTGCCGCTCCTTTGTCCTAGGCACAGATCACAAGTTAGAGCCTTTTAGCGAGGGAACTTACTACCTACCTCATGCCACCAGTTTGCGTATGGGCCGATTGGGCTATCAAAGTGAAGCGCAAAGCGCTTTGGATATCTCTTACAACTCGGTTGCAGATTACTCACGCTCAATGCGGATAGGGTTGACCGAGAGCTATCCAGACTACAGCGCCATTGTTCCGGCAGAGGATGGCGAATACCCCCAATTGAACGATGCCGTGCTGCAAATCGAAAACGAATTCTACGGCACCATTCGGCCCAAACGGACAACCCGAAGCGGCGAGCGTCCACTATCGGCGCTGAATGAGCGCGGCGTGGAGTACGTCGAAGTGCGATGCGTTGATCTCAACCCGTTTGAGCCGTTGGGCATCAATGCGGAACAAATTCGATTCATGGATACTTTTTTGGTCCTCTGCCTGCTGGCGGATTCGCCAGCGGATTCTGCAGAATCAAGAGCCAGCCTCGGTCGTAACCAGACACGGGTTGTCGAAAGAGGTCGTGAGCCAGGGCTCCAGCTGGAAGCGGGGTCTGGCCTGATTGGCCTTGCCGACTGGGGATACAAACTGCTCGATGCCTGTGCACCTATTGCGACGGCCCTAGATCAGGCCAATGGCGACTCAACGCACCGGTATCGCGACAGCTTAGAACAACAGCGCGACAAATTAGCACGGCCTCAGCTTACGCCCTCGGCGAAAGTAATCGCTGCGATGGCTATGCAAGGTTCATTTTTCAAACACACCATGGATCAAGCCGAGCAGGTCAAAGAACAGCTCGCAGGTACTCCAATCGCAGACACAATCTTGCGCGAGTTGGAGCAGGAGTCAGCAGCGTCACTGCTGCGTCAGGCAGAGATCGAAAAGGCGGATACTCAACCCTTCTCTGAATTTTTGGAAGAGTATCTTGCCTTGCCGTAGCCACTAGTCATGCCTATAAGCAAAAGGGATGTCTGATGAATTTTCTGGCTCATTGCGCCTTGGCTCAGGACGCTAGCGACTGCTGGACTGGTGGTCATGCAATGCGCGGCGGCTTGCTAGCCGGGGCAATTCTCGCGGACTTCGGTAAGGGACGCATAGACACCCGCTTACCTTTGGAGCTACAGGCAGGCATCCGCTTGCACCGAAGAATTGACGCATTTACAAACCAACATGAGCTGATTCGCAGCACCTGTGCTGCTTTTCCCGCAGACCTTCGGCGCTACGCGCCTATCTTTATCGACATCCTAGGCGATTACTATTTATCCCAAATGTGGGATATCTACTACACCGAGCCGCGAACACAGTTCAGTCAGCGCTGCTACCACGCCTGCGCAACCTATGCCGATCACTTGGATCCCGCCAGGGCAGCGCAGCTGCAGAAATTCCTGCAGTACATGCGCAGCACTGATCTGCTGGCTAACTATCACGACTGGGAACATGTCGAGCGCGGCCTGCACTCGGTGCTGAGGCGGCTAGGAAGAACTTCTCTCTACAACGCAGTTTGCATCGCAACCGCTGCACAACGAGATTCAGGTGAACGCGCTTTCCGCTTATACTTCAGTGATCTTCGAGACCAGTTACCTACTTGGGTAACCCTTGCGACTGCCGCCACCTAGTGACGGCCCCATTTAACGAATAGCGAGAAAACTTTTGAAAGCGGTACTTTGCGAAGCATTCGGGCCAGCCGAAACACTGGTGTTAGCCGAGGTGGACTCACCGGCTCTGAAAGCAGGCCACGTCATTGTGGATATCCAGTCGTGCGCGTTGAATTTCCCCGACGTGCTTATGGTGGAGGGTAAGTATCAATCGCTTCCCCCCTTCCCCTTTACGCCGGGTGGTGAGTTCGCCGGCAAAATAAGCCAAGTCGCACCAGACGTGACGCAATGGCAGGTCGGAGACGATGTCTTCGCCGCCTGCGGGCACGGGGCCTTGGCAGAACAAATTAGCGTTCCCGCCGGCGCGCTGAGAGCCAAACCTTCGGGCATGAGCTTCGCGAAAGCGTCAGGCATCAGCACCACCTATGGCACCTCCTATTACGCTTTGAAACAACGCGCTGATTTGCAGCCCGGAGAAACCCTGCTGGTGCTGGGAGCAGCTGGTGGTGTCGGCCTCGCTGCTGTGGAACTTGGTAAGGCCATGGGCGCAAGGGTTATTGCTGCTGCCTCCAGCCCAGAAAAACTCGAAGTCGCTCGGCAGGCTGGGGCCGATGACTTAATCGACTACAGCGATGGCGAACTCAAGGAAAAGGTTAAGGCCTTAACCAATGGGCAAGGCGCTGATGTTATCTATGACCCGGTGGGTGGCCCACTGTTTGATCAGTGTATGCGCTGCATCAATTGGAACGGTCGTGTGCTGGTGGTAGGTTTTGTCGGCGGTGACATCCCGAAAGTGCCAACCAACCTTGCGCTGCTGAAGAACTGTCAGATTGTAGGGGTGTTTTACGGCGCGTTTTCAGGACGTTTTCCAGCTGATAACGAACAAAACTTTGCAGAACTTATCGACATGTTCGCTGCTGGTAAATTGCAGGCAATCGTTGGTGCTGAGTATCCGCTGAGCGACTACGTCGAAGCGCTGAACTGCCTGTCCCAGCGCCGAGCAGTGGGCAAAATCGTGGTGAATGTCTGATGAGAAATAGTTTGAGGACAGAGCAATGGGCCACATGGATTTGCCTGGGTGCCGGCGGAATCTTATGTATTGGCCTGCTGGTCGAATTTGCTCTGGGTCTGGCCCCATGCCCTTTGTGCATGATGCAGCGCATTTGGTTTGCGTTAACAGGCATCGTCGCTTGGATTGGCCTGTATCATAATCCTCGATGGGGCATTTACCCCTTAGTTAGCGCCCTATGCGCCCTAGTCGGCGGGGGGTTCGCCATACGGCAACTCTGGTTACAAAGTCTGCCGCCAGAGCAGGTGCCAAGCTGTGGGCCAGATTTGTCCTACATGATTGATGCCTTTCCGCTAAGTGACCTGATAGCCGCCATGACGTCAGGCACCGGGGATTGCGCGGTGGTACACGACGTTATTCCGTTAATGAGCATTGCGGGCTGGGCCTTGATTGGCTTTAGCCTGCTGTTTTTTGCCAGCGTCATGCAGCTGCGCCAAAGCCTACGATAGGCAACGTCTAAAACGGGGCACCACCGCTACTGGTGCCACCCCCGCATACACTGCTATATTTCCCACCCTTTTCAGTTGGGCGACGTCGGCTTCTGTAACCCTCCGACAAGCCTCGGGTTTTGGATCACTATGGCAGATCTCCACATTTTGGTTGCGAACAGCAAGGGCGGATGCGGCAAAACAACAGTCGCCACCAACCTTGCGACAGCCTACGCAAATGCCGGCTTACGGGTTGGCTTGTACGATTGCGACCCGCAGGCCAGCGCCCGACACTGGGCGGAAACGCGCAGCGAAGATCTCTGCCCTGTCGATCTATACTTTTGCCCAGCCCCCCAAAAAATCGAGCCCGCAAAAACGCAGGACTATGACGTTTGCGTCTACGACTCCGCGCCGGGCCTAGCCACCAAACCGACGTCGCAGTCAGACTTCGAAGCCCTGCTTAAGCTAAGCGGCGTGATCGTCGTGCCCATGTTGTCTTCCGCCTGGGATATTCAAGCCGGTGAGCACTTCATCGCGCAGCTGATGACCCAGCGTGTCTGGCGGGCGCGGCCTCGACCGATAGCTGTCGTCAGCAATCGGGTGAATGGCAACGTGACCAGCCAACAACTGCAACATTTTTTAAGCTGTTCCAATGTGCCCGCCGTGGCCGAGTTTCGCGAATCACCCATCTATGCGGACGCCGGTGACAGCGGCCAAGGCGTGATGGAGATGAAACAGAATCGTGCAGCTCGCAAGGAGTTCAAGGCTTGGCGTTTGTTGATGAGCTGGATCACGGAAAATGCCAACAGCCACATCAGAACCCGGCTTCCTGCAGCGCCGTTGGCCGCCCCCCGAGTCACTGGTATCGTGCGAAACAGCGAAAAGCAGGGATAGGCCCAGCGATACTTGCTTTTGAATCGGCTCTTTGCCCTAACCGCTGACCCAACTACTCATGCTGCAAGTTCAGAACCTGACCTTCGAACGCGGTGAAGATCGGCTATTCGCTGATTTGAATCTGGTTGTTTATCCGGGCCAAAAGGTAGCCATTGTCGGCCGCAACGGTGTTGGCAAATCCACGTTGTTCAACTTGCTCCTGGGAAAGCTCGAGGCCAGCCGTGGCAATATCCAACACCCTGATGACTGGCAGGTCGGTTATATGGCACAGGAGGTTGAGGCAACCGACCGACCTGCCATTGATTTTGTCATCGATGGTCACCGCGCTCTGAGGCAGATCGAAGCGCGGATTGCGGAAACGCAGGATCCAGAGAAAATCGCTGGACTGTATTCGGACTTTGATGATCTGGGCGGCTACCAAGCCAGATCTCGGGCGGGTGAAATTCTTTATGGATTAGGGTTTTCCGCGGAACAAGTCGAGCAACCCTATCGAAGTTTTTCTGGCGGTTGGCGCATACGCCTGAACCTTGCTCAGGCCTTGATGTCTCCATCGGACTTGCTGTTGCTCGATGAACCCACCAACCACTTAGACCTTGAAGCCATATTGTGGCTGGAAAACTGGCTGCGACACTTTCCCGGCGCCCTCTTAATCATCGCTCATGACAGGACATTTCTAGATCACACTGCGGATCACGTGCTGCATTTATCTGGCGAGCAGGCTCACTTCTATAAAGGCAACTACACTGCCTTCGAGCGTCTTCGCACTGAGGAGCTTGAACGCCAACAGGCAATGGCAGCAAAACAACAGGCCCAAGTCGCTCACATCCAGCAATTTGTGGATCGATTTAGGGCGAAAGCGAGCAAGGCGAAACAGGTACAAAGTCGAATTAAGGCGCTGGAAAAAATGCGCACTCAGGCGATGCTGCATGTCGATTCGGAGTATCGCGTTAGTTTTGCAGACCCTGATAAAGTCTCTAACCCCTTATTCTCTTTCCGTAATCTCGACCTAGGCTACGGAGAGACCAATGTTTTGCGCAACGTTGGCCAGACCATTTTACCTGGCGCTAGAATTGGGGTCTTAGGCGCCAACGGCGCCGGTAAATCAACACTACTCAAAGCCATTGTCGGAGATCTGCAGCCCCAACAAGGCGAGCTGCAACGGGGTATCCACTCGCCCATTGGCTATTTTGCCCAGCACCAACTGGAGGCCTTGGACTCCAATAATACGGCATTCGCAGCCATGAGTGAGTTGAGGGGCGATTTTTCAGAGCAGCAGTGCCGAGATTATTTGGGGGGGTGGGGCTTTAACTCGTCGATGATTACTCGGCCAATCCGAAGTCTGTCCGGAGGAGAAAAAGCGCGTTTCGTCATGGCTCAGTTAGCTGCCGAAAAACCGGCCTTACTGGTGCTCGATGAACCCACCAACCACCTGGATCTGGATATGCGCGACGCATTGGCGTTGGCGCTACAGGCTTACACCGGCGCTGTGTTAATCGTGGCCCACGACCGAGACTTGCTGGAAAAGATTGTTGACGAGCTTTGGGTCGTGCAAGACGGCACCCTGAGCACCTATGACGGTAATTTAGAAGAATATACCGCGGGCCGGTTGTCCATGGATTCCAGCGAGGACACCGGCGACCAGCCAGATTCAGCACCTGTGTCGAAAAAAGAGCAGCGCCGGGAGCGAGCCGCATCGCGCAGTGCTCTGGCCCATTTGAAGAAACAGGTAAAGGACCTTGAGAAACAATTGGAGCGGGGGACCGCAGACCTAAAAGACGTTGAGCAAACCTTGGCAGACGAGGCAACCTACAGCGAATTGACGCCAGATGCGCTCAACGAACTGCTCGCCAAGGCAGGAAAACTCCGCCAAGACGTAGAGTCCATTGAGGACCAGTGGATGGAGGCTGTCGAACAACTCGAAGCCCAGCCAGACGGCAAAGATCACTGAGAGTCAGCTATACTTCGCGACAAAATGCAGGAGCCAGCATGCGCCGTTTCCCCCATACACGCCTTCGCCGCAACCGCGAACAGGACTTTGTTAGACGCCTCGTCCGCGAACACCAAGTCAGCGCAGACGACCTGATTTACCCCATGTTCGTGATCGACGGTGCCAACACTCAGACCGCTATCCCATCGATGCCCGGCATCTCTCGTCTCTCTGTGGATTTAGCCGTCAGCGAAGCCAAGATGCTGTTTGAACTTGGATTACCCGCCATCGCATTGTTCCCCAATGTTGACGCCTCATTGCGAACCCTTGATGGAGCGGAGGCCTACAACGAGCAAGGCCTTATACCCACAGCCGTAAGGGCGATCAAAGCTGCCGTACCGGATCTTGGCATCATCACCGACGCGGCTCTCGATCCTTATACGAGCCACGGTCAAGACGGCATCTTGAATGCCGACAACTACGTGGACAATGACATCACGGTTGACGCGTTGCGCCGTCAGGCATTGGTGTGCGCGGCCGCTGGTGCCGATGTTATCGCACCCTCCGACATGATGGACGGCAGGGTTGGGGCGATTCGCGCACAACTGGACGAAAGCCAACACATCAACACCCGGATCATGGCCTATTCCGCGAAATATGCGTCTTCTTACTATGGCCCCTTTCGTGACGCGGTGGGCGCCTCGGCGACCTTGGCCACCGGCAACAAAAAAACCTATCAAATGGATTCCGCAAACAGCGATGAAGCCCTGCATGAGGTAGCCTTGGATATCGAAGAAGGGGCTGACATGGTCATGGTCAAACCGGGCCAGCCTTACCTTGATGTGGTTCGGCGGGTCAAGGACGCATTCCAAGTACCCACATTTGCCTATCAAGTGAGCGGCGAATATGCCATGCATATGGGCGCGATCAACCAAGGTTGGCTTGCTGCCAGTGTGATTGATGAGTCTCTGCTGGGGTTCAAGCGCGCGGGTGCCGATGGCGTGCTGACGTATTTCGCTAAGCATTGGCTTATCGAGCGAGCTGAGCGCGCGTAGGCAAGCAGCATCCGACCAGCAGGATTTCGGCCCGGCCAATCACAAGAACAGGACAGCCGGTAAAAATCGGTGCTACAATTTTTGGCTTAGATTTTACATTCTGGAGAAGGTTCATGAGCGACAACATCGTGCATACAAGCGATGACGGTTTCGAAGCAGACGTACTCGGCGCGGATAAGCCGGTGCTCGTCGATTATTGGGCCGAGTGGTGCGGTCCCTGCAAAATGATTGCGCCGATTCTTGATGAAATTGCAGGCGAGTATGCTGACCGGCTGAAAATCTGCAAACTCGACATTGATGCCAATCAGGGGACGCCCCCTAAATACGGCATTCGAGGTATTCCCACGCTGATGCTGTTTAAGAACGGTGAAGTCGAAGCAACCAAGGTTGGCGCCCTGAGCAAATCCCAGCTGCAGGCGTTTCTCGACAGCAACATCTGACACATTCGAGCGGCACAAGACTGGGGTTTTGTGCCGGCTTTTCAGCGCCGCTAATGGCCGGAATATTCGCCTTGACCCGGGGCATGAAACCTCTACACTCAATGTTTCTGACCTTTGAGAGATTCGAGATCCACACTCGATTTAAGTCAGAAACGCTTTCTCACTTCAAATCCCATCGCGCTACATTGTTAGGCGATTACTAACCTAATCAAATGGTTCTCATCCCTATGGCTATGCACCTATCAGACCTAAAACGTAAACCCGTCGCTGAGCTCCTCGATACCGCCAGGGAAATGGGGCTTGAAAACGTCGGTCGATCCCGCAAGCAAGAGGTTATCGCCGCTATTGTTCGCAAACTGTCCAAGAATGGTGAGGACATCTACGGAGAGGGCACGCTTGAGATTTTGCAGGATGGCTTTGGCTTCTTGCGTTCGGCAGACAGCTCTTATCTGGCAGGGCCCGATGATATCTATGTGTCTCCCAGCCAAGTACGACGTTTTAACTTGCGTACAGGCGACAGCATTGCTGGCAAGATCCGGCCTCCCAAGGACGGTGAACGCTATTTCGCGCTGCTCAAGGTTGACGAGATTAACTTCAGCGAAGTCAACAGCAAAACTCACAAAGTTCTCTTTGAAAACCTCACGCCTCTGTTCCCGGATGAACGCCTGCAACTGGAGCGCGGCAACGGCAGTACAGAAGACCTGACGGCGCGTATCGTTGATCTCGTTGCGCCGATCGGCAAAGGCCAACGTGCTCTTGTCGTTTCACCACCCAAGGCCGGTAAGACGCTGGTTCTGCAAAACATCGCTCAGTCCATTGTTGCGAACAACCCTGAGGTGGTCCTCATCGTTCTGTTGATTGATGAACGCCCGGAAGAAGTCACCGAAATGCAACGATCGGTGCGTGGTGAAGTTGTCGCCTCTACGTTTGACGAACCCCCTTCACGCCACGTTCAAGTTGCCGAGATGGTGATAGAAAAAGCCAAGCGTTTGGTTGAACACAAAAAAGACGTCGTCATTCTGCTGGATTCGATCACTCGACTAGCCCGTGCCTACAACACTATCGTGCCCTCATCGGGCAAAGTACTGACCGGTGGCGTCGACGCGCACGCGTTAGAACGACCCAAGCGTTTCTTTGGTGCAGCCCGCAACGTCGAGGAAGGTGGCAGCCTGACCATCGTCGCGACGGCACTGATCGATACCGGTTCAAAAATGGATGAGGTGATCTACGAGGAGTTTAAGGGCACAGGCAATCAGGAGCTCCACTTGGAGCGCAAAATTGCTGAAAAACGCGTCTACCCTGCAATCAATATTCGGCGATCAGCCACCCGCCGCGAAGAATTGTTGATGTCCGAAGAAGAAATTCAGCGCGTCTGGATATTGCGCAAATTGCTGCACGATATGGATGACATCGCAGCCATCGAATTCATCTTGGATAAGCTCAAGGAAACCAAAACCAACGATGAATTTTTCAACTCAATGCGGCGATAGTCTCGTCTCTGCATTGGCGCCCTGCAAAACCAACTGACCCAACTCGCCAGCAATCAGTTGGTGCAGTTCATCAGCCCCGTCGTTCAGGCTAGCATCGGCTTGCAAACTTTCTTGTGCAGACATCAGATAGCGTCTGGCCTGACTCAGTTGATTATCAGCACGCAGCAGCCGCGCCAACGCTAACAGTAGTTCAGGATCCTCGGGATGCGCCTTTAGCAGCTTCATGCTGTCTTCAACCGTACTTTTTAGTGGTCTTGCGGTGCCCAGCAAACCAAGGCGCCTTACCAATGCCGGCCGCCATACTTTAGCCAAGACGTGCAGCAGCAGCTCCCGGGCTTGCACCTCACCGCCAGCCTGAACAAGAGAAGCGACCCAAAGATCCAATGTTTTGGGGTCATCGCGCCAGAGTTTGGGCAGACCCTTGAGCCCCGCTTGCCAGTCTGCCGTTTCACCGTCGTTACCGGCAACACTGTCTGCCATCGCCTTGCCTGCCCGGAGCAGTGCCATTTGCGGACGGAAAACTTCGGATTTAAGCACGCCGTATTTTTCAACTTGTGGCCAATGGGCAGCAAGCGCACTCCAACGATGAAGACTTGCTAAGCTCCAAGCATAGAGGCCTGCCCATTGCGTGGAGGGGGGCTGGCCGCTCAAGCGATCAATGGCCTCGGCGAACGCACCCGCTTCTATTTGCCATCGCGCAACGCTGACCTGGAGTTCTGGGAGCAGATCGGGGTGTTCTGCGCCTATCTGATCAACCAAGGCCGTCAACGCTTTACCATCTCCACTTTGCACTAGGTAACGAGCGGTAATCAGTGCATGGTCAAGCTGACGATGAGGTTCAATCGATATGCCATCCAAGGCTTGCACAGCATTGCGCCAATCACCGGCAAAGGCGGCCAGAACTGCTCGACGCCAGCCCCCACTCGCTTTGCTTTGTTGCCTTGAGACGCGCCATTTGCCGAGCAAACCAAGGCTTTGCAGTAGGCGCCGAGCAGTATAGTTGGCAGCGTAGACCACCGTCAGGACGGCCAGAAGCGTGAGGAATGTGGCCGCAATGCTGCTTTCAAAAACCAGATCGCCGGCACGGACCATCACGTAGCCGGGATCTTGCAGCAAGGTCGCGCCTGCTAACGCCCCAGCAATCGCTGCCAGAAATACCCACAGCCACTTCATCAGAGCGATCCCATTAGCTGGCTTAACGCGTCCAATGAACCGGTTATTTTAGGTAGCGGCGTTGACAGCGGCTCCTCTGCCAAAAGCGAAATTTGGTCTAAAAACGACTGAAGCTGAGGATCAGATGCCGGTGCCAATCGTAAGGCCGCAAGCCGCGCTTGTTCCAAACTTAACTGATATGCATCATCCTGCCGGCGTAGCACCGCGAGTTGCGCGCGCTCTAGAGCTGCGATAACGGTGCGTCGCGCAGCCAAAATCTCCGCCGGGCCAAAACCACGATCTGATGCTTGTGTAGCTTCATCCTGTGCGAATGATGAGAGGTCTGTTATGCGCACGAATTTTTCCAGCTCAGCGGCTATGGCCGTTAGGGTTGAGGCCGCTTGGGCTTCATCTTTTGCTTCTTTAGGGATTTCAAAGCTCAAACCGCTGCGTAAGCTGGGAACATTCTGCGCGAGAGCGCCCAGCCGCAAGTAGATCCCTTGGACATCGATACGTTGCACACGCTGTAGTGCCAACACTTCTTGAGCTAATGCAGATCGTACGGGCAGCAGATCGTATTCGTCTTTTTCGGCGCCTTTCTGGATCGCTACCAACACACCGTCGGCGCGCTGCAACGTTTTCAGCGAGGCATTGATATCGCCCTCAAACTGCAGCCAATGGTTTGCCATGCGCAACAAAAACGCGGCTTCCGCCATTCGCCACTGACGAGGTGTCGTTGGTTTTGCCGCTCTGACTTCTGCTAGGCTATCGGCCACAGCGTTTTCCAACGTACCCTGAACTTCCTGAGCCTCTTGCCGCAAGTCTGCGGCCAAATCCGTGAAGGCGCGCCGATTTTCCGCCAACGATGTATCCATCTCAGCGAGCACGCGCTGCTCCAACGCGTCAATGGCTTGCTGAGTCTTGTACGCCTGAGTGGCGAATGGCTGCAAATAGATCAGCGTGTAGCCAAGATAGCCTGCCAGCAGCATCGCGAGCAAACTCATCACCGAGGCGGCGAGTACAGCACCGCGGCTTTGGGCCCGGTTGGGTGTGGCGCCGCCGCTTTCAGAGCCCGTTGGGTTATCCGCCATGATCTATCCTTGCGCAAATTTCCTGAGTCGTCTGAAGGTCAAAAGCCTCGCATACCAACGGGTCCGTCCACCCTAGGCCACGCGCATAGATTGCTATCCTCTCCGAAGAAGCAACGAGCGTTGTTTTTTTCCGATCTATTTTCAACGCTTCAACACCGGCGTCTACCTGCTGCAGCCCATGAATGGAGCCGACCCATATCGCTTCAAAAGAAACCTGCGGCGCTAGGGCGGGTAATCGGCCCTCTCGGCGGTACAGATTATAGCGAATCAGATTGCATCGACCCGACAAGGATTGCTCTACCAACTCACGGCCTCCCTCACCGGTCAGCAACCAAACAGTCTGCTCTGGCCGCAACGCCCTGATTTCCGGCATGGCCAAAAGACCTTCCGAATTGGCTGGGTCAGCAACACGAACGGTCAGGGAACCATGTTGGATTAATCCTGCGGCCGTAGCTGGACCTATGGCAAGCGCCACAGCACCACCATGCGCAGGTTTAAAGTAGTTCGCTAGGTAGGCAGAGACCGCATGCTGGGACAGCGCGATGATCAGATCCGGTCGCTCACTTGGCATGGCGTGGGGCAGCAAGAGGTTGTCAATCCGAGTGACTGGCTCGCAGACCGCCTTGTGACCCATTGTCGCCAGCAATGCAGATAGGCGAGCGGCGCTCGGTTCGGAATAGGTAATCCAGTGTGTCATGTCATGCAACGTTTAAGCGTGTCGCAATCAAGCAACAAGGCGCACGCCGACGTCAAGAGATGTTCAGCCGCGGCGGGCGCTATCGAGAATAGATTGAGCGCCATGATCCAGCAGTTCGGCCACCAAGCGATGCGCTAAAGCGCTAGGGTCGGAACCGTGACCCTCCGCACGCAAGATCGCGCGCCCATCCGGTTGAGCAACCAAAGCCCGCATATGAATCACGCCTTTAACATCCGCAGTCGCATAGGCCGCGACAGGCAGCGCGCAATCCGCACCGAGGCCCGCACTAATGCCCCGTTCCGCTTCCACGCAGCGTGCGACATCTTTGTTGCGAAGCTTTTCGAGAAACGCCTCCACCGGACTATTACTCAAGATCTCTATCCCCAGCGCACCTTGTCCTGGAGCCGGCAAACAGTCCTCTACGGCCAATGGGTGGGCATCGCCTCGCTCTATGCCGAGCCTCGACAGACCAGCTTGAGCTAGTACGATGGCATCGAACTCTCCGCTGTCCAGTTTGCTCAGCCGGGTTTGAACATTGCCGCGGATACTTTCTACCCGCAGATCAGGCCGGTGCGCCAGCAACTGCGCCCGGCGGCGAGGGCTTGAGGAGCCGACCTTGGCGTTTTTAGGCAGTTGATCAATACCACCCGGAGAACCCAAAAGGACATCACGGACATCTTCACGAAATCCAATGAGAGGCAGACTGAAGCCCTCTGGCAAGAAAGCTGGCAAATCTTTAACCGAGTGCACGGCTAGATCCGCACGGCCTTCTAACATGGCCACTTCCAGCTCCTTAATAAACAGACCCTTGCCGCCAATTTCTTTTAAGGGGGCGTTGAGCCATTGGTCACCCTTGGTCGTCATGCCGAGCAGTTTAACGTCCAATCCCGGATGGGCTTCCATCAGACGGTCTCGAACGAAATTCGCCTGCCAGAGCGCCAAAGCACTCTCGCGCGTTGCTATGGTGATTTGGTTCATTACATTAACCCTGGAATTGCCAATAGCGCAAAGCCTGCTGCATCAAAAAAGCTGAGACCCGATGCCGGTCGCACGACCAGCATATTCGCAACCGTTATTGCCAGCCCGGCCAAGATCAATCCAAGCTGGCCGCCCGAGATGAAGTCTGGGGCAACTATGGGTGTTTTTCGCTCGCGTTTGTCGTGAAGATCACTGCTTTTTTCGATCAAACCTTTAGAGCTCCCAAAATAGAACCACCAGTCAATAACTTAGATTGCTATACTGCGCTCTCCGTCAAACCTAACTGCTTGGCAGTGTATTACTTCTGAGAAGGTCCAAATACAATGGAAAACTCAACCGGCCAAACACCCTTTGCCGCGGAAGGCAGCTCGCTGAGAGGCCGCTTCAGCGAGGCCACAGACGAATTTGTGCAGGTCTTTACAGCGTCAATCGATTTTGACCGTCGACTTTATCGCGAGGATATCGCGGGGTCTATTGCCCACGCGACCATGTTGGAAACAATCAATGTTTTGACCCCCGCGGAACTCGATCAAATCGTGATTGGCCTACAGACTATCCAAAAAGAAATTGAAGGTGGGAACCTCCAATGGCGTGTGGACCTTGAAGATGTGCACATGAACATAGAGCACCGCTTAATCGAGTTAATTGGCGACACCGGAAAGAAACTGCATACCGGCCGTTCACGCAACGACCAAGTGGCCACCGACATCCGTTTGCATTTGCGGTCCGCAATAGATGGTTTGGTTGAACAACAAGGGCTGCTGCTGACGGCCTTGGCCAATTTGGCCGAAGCCAATGCAGATACCATCATGCCCGGCTTCACCCACCTCCAAGCAGCCCAACCCATCACGTTTGGCCACCATCTTATGGCCTGGTTTGAGATGCTGCACCGCGATCGCGACCGACTACTGGACTGTCGCAAGCGCCTCAATCAACTCCCGCTTGGAGCAGCGGCACTCGCAGGGAGCCCATACACACCCGATCGCGCCTTGGTTGCCGAACTGCTTGGGTTTGAGGGCGTCTGCGCAAATTCCCTGGACGCCGTCAGCGACCGTGATTTCGCTATTGAATTTTGCGCGGTTGCAGCCTTGTCGGTGACGCACATGTCTCGCTGGTGCGAGGAAATGGTCTTGTGGTCATCCCAGCAGTTCAATTTCATTGCCTTGCCAGATCGCTTTTGCACCGGTTCGAGCATCATGCCCCAGAAGAAGAACCCAGACGTCCCGGAACTCATTCGAGGCAAAACGGGGAGAGTGAACGGTCATTTAATCTCGCTTCTTACCTTGATGAAAAGCCAGCCGCTGGCTTACAACAAGGACAATCAGGAAGACAAAGAACCTCTGTTCGATGCCATTGATACGCTAGGCCACTGTTTAACAGCACTGATTGGTATGGTCCCCAATATCAAAGCCAATAAAGAGATCATGTTAGAGGCCACCCTGAAGGGTTTTACGACCGCCACAGACTTGGCAGATTATCTGGTACGCAAGAGTATGCCGTTTCGTGACGCTCACGAGTTGGTTGGGCGAGCGGTGCAGCTGGCCGTTAGCGAGGGCAAAGGGTTGGAAGAACTGAGCGTAGAAGAGCTGAATGGCCCGGGCCAAAACGTGATCGAGCCAGATATCTATGACGTGCTGACGCTGAAGGGCTCTATCGCTTCACGTGACCACGCGGGCGGTACGGCGCCAAATCAGGTCCGACAGGCCATTGCGCGGGCGCGGGCAACGATCTGAATCCCAATTGCTTCGAGCACCGGCTGCAGAAATAGAAAAAGGAAAGTTGGTTGACCGTTACACCTGAGCTAATGAACGCTACTGCGGCTACGTACCGAAACGGTACCTTGTATGTTGAAGACACCCCGCTGGCAGAAATCGCTGATGCGGTGGGCACGCCGGTTTATGTCTATTCAAGTGACATGCTAAAAAGCCAGTATGCAAAGCTGGACAGCGCCTTGGGCTCGCTCCCCCATCAACTGCACTACGCCGTCAAAGCCAATTCGACGCTGGCTATTTTGAAGACGTTTGCTGAGCTTGGCGCAGGCTTTGATATTGTGTCCGGTGGTGAGCTCAGCCGCGTATTAGCCGCCGGCGGCAACCCAGAGAGCGTCGTATTTTCTGGCGTCGGTAAGTCTGTGGAAGAAATTGATTTCGCGTTAAAGACTGGCATCGAATGTTTTAATGTTGAAAGCAACAGCGAACTCATACGCATCAGTGAACGAGCTGAAATACTCGGGAAAGTAGCCCCGGTCGCCTTGCGAATTAACCCTAACGTTGATCCTAAGACCCACCCCTACATCTCAACGGGGTTAAAAGAGAACAAGTTTGGTATTTCTCAGGAAACCGCCTTAGCCCTTTACCAGAGAGCCGATGCTGACCAAAACTTGCGTGTGCGAGGGGTTGCCTGCCACATTGGCTCCCAGATCAGCGATTCCGCGCCTCTATTCGATGCGCTGGATCAGTTACTGGCATTGGTCGACCAAGTCGCTATGCATGGCATCCAGTTAACGGATATCGATTTGGGGGGCGGCTTTGGCGTGACCTACGAGAACGAAGCACCGTTTGATGTGGATGCTTGGGGGGCAACAGTGACCGAGCGTTTAGCCCATCGCGGGCTGACCGTATCTGTTGAACCCGGCCGCTTCCTCACCGCTAATGCTGGAGTCCTTTTGAGCCGAGTCGAGTATTTGAAGCCCGCAAACGGGACGACTACTGATGGCGTCGATGCCGATGAAGCGGGTAAAAATTTCGCCATTATGGACGCGGCGATGAACGATTTATTGCGTCCTTCGCTATATCAGGCTTGGCACGGGGTACTGAACGTGCGGGAGCAATCATCCAGCCAAGCCAGAACTTGGGACTTGGTTGGGCCAATCTGTGAATCCGGCGATTGGCTGGCCAAGAACCGAACGCTAAGCCTGAGTGAGGGTGACTTGCTGGCTATTCTGAGCACCGGTGCCTACGGTTCTTCGTTGTCATCCAACTACAACACCCGCAACCGCGCAGCGGAGGTGGTGGTAAGCGGCGACCGTTTTCGGGTTGTCAGACGCCGGGAGAGCCTCCAAGATCAACTGTCGACTGAAATTCTTTAAGCAAAAGCCATGATCAACTTCAGTAAAATGCACAGCCTAGGCAATGATTTCATGGTAATCGATGCAATCAGCGACGCTGTGACGCTGAAGCCTGAGCACATTGCCGAATGGGGCGACCGCCAACGTGGCATTGGTTTTGATCAACTTCTCATGGTCGCGCCGCCTAGCTCTCCAGACTGTGACTTCGACTTTTTGATTTTTAATGCTGATGGTGGTGAAGCAGA
This sequence comes from Gammaproteobacteria bacterium, assembly GCA_012269545.1. Lineage (GTDB taxonomy): Bacteria > Pseudomonadota > Gammaproteobacteria > Pseudomonadales > Azotimanducaceae > UBA4421. The sequence goes on from JAAXKB010000002.1 coordinate 39,914, forward strand.
GCAGTGCGGAAACGGCACGCGTTGTATCACCGATTTTGTTCACCGTCGCGGGCTTACCCAACAAACTCAGCTGAGCTGGCGCTCAAGGGGTGGTGTTGTGCGCACAGCGATCCACGATGACGGCATGATCGAAACTTGGTTACCAGAACCTCAATTCCAGCACGATGCAGTGCCTTTTACGCACGAGGATGCTGGCGATCCGCTGGGGCATTGCGTGGTGTTGCAAACGCAGTACGGCGAGTTTCAGATTATTCCGGTTTCCATGGGCAACCCGCATGGTATCGTTTTTGTTGATGATGTGATCGGGCTGGATGTCGCTGCTATTGGACACGAATTGTCGCACCACGACGCGTTTCCAGAGCGCGCCAACATTGGCTTTTGTCAAATTGTTAACAAAGGGTTTATTCGCCTGCGCGTTTTTGAAAGAGGTGCGTCAGAAACCCTTGCCTGTGGCAGTGGTGCCAGCGCCGCAGTAGCCGCGGGGTGCCGCACCAACCAACTCAACAGCAAAGTCAAAGTATCCTTACCGGGTGGGAAGCTTCGGGTGGAATGGCCTTGCGGCAAAGGACCGATCAAACTCGTCGGTGATTCTACCTTCGTTTACAACGGACAACTGGAGATCTGAGGGGCACCAATAAGATGAGCATTGAGAAGTTTACCGGTTCAACCAAGGCAACCCCGCCAAGTGACCAGTCAGTGCTGGATTTTCTGCGTCAATCGCCGGACTTTTTTTTGCGTCACCCGAGCGCGCTTTCCGAGCTCAGTTTGCCTCATGAATCCGGCGAAGCGGTATCCCTGATTGAACGTCAAATCGATATTCTGCGCGAGCGTAACGTCACCATGCGCAAACGCATGAACGAGCTCCTGCAGGCGGCCAGAGTCAACGACGAGATTTTTGCGAAAACGCGATCGCTCAATCTTGCCTTGCTCGAAGTCAACAGTTGGCCAGAACTGAATGAGGTGCTGGCCACCCATGTGCTGGTGGATTTCGAAGCTGATTTCGTTTGCGCACATCTCTGCGGCGCAGATCTGGCGCTCGCGCTTGATCATATTCAGCACCACATGCAGCAAATGCCTCTGGAGCATTTGCACAGTAAAACCAGCGCACTTTGCATCTCACTGCGCCGGGAGGAACTCACCCAAATGTTTCCGTTGTCCGATCACAACGACAGCGGCAGCGCGGCAATTTTGAATCTGGCCCTGATAAACGGTACTGGAGCATTGTGCATTGGCAGCCGTGATACCGGGCGCTTTGCGAAAGATATGGACACGTTGTTCGTAACCTATATTGCAGACATTGTCGCCAAGGTCATGAATCGTTTAGCTACGCCATGACAGAGGCCGCTGATTCGAATACACACTGGATTACAGCCTATCTGCTGCATTTGGATCAGCAGCGCAACTACTCTGATCGCACCCTGAACGCCTATCGCCGGGACTTGAATCGTTTCGTCGCATGGCTTGATTCGGAAGCCTGTGCCGCGACCGCACAGGATGTTTCACGGTATGTTGCCCAAATGAAACGTCAAGGGTTGGCGCATAGCAGCATTCAGCGCAACCTTTCTGCTATCCGCAGTTTTTACGGTTTCTTGCTTAAGCAGGGCGCAGTCGGAGCCAATCCTGCAGCGGTCAGCCGCGGCCCAAAGCATAAAAGACGGTTGCCCAAAGTTCTGGACACCGATCAAGCGGCACAGCTGCTCAACTTTGACGCCGGTTCCCCACAGACGTTGCGCGATAAAGCTCTGCTTGAGCTTTTCTATGGCAGTGGTTTGCGGCTCAGCGAGGTCGCCGGATTGCGGCGATCGGATCTGGACCTGAATCAGGGCATGGTGAAGGTCTTGGGCAAGGGCAGCAAGGAACGCGTAGTACCACTCGGCCGACTATGTGTTGAGGCCATTGACCAGTGGGTTAAGACACTGTCCGCCGATCGCACTGATTGGCTATTTCCAGGCCGTCACGGCAACAGTATCTCACCGCGAACGGTCCAGAATCGCCTCAAAAGCGTCGCTGCCCAGCAGCTTGGCGATGACAGCTTGCATCCGCATATGCTGCGACATACGTATGCTACACACATGCTGGAATCGTCCGGTGACTTGCGCGGCATTCAAGAGCTCTTGGGCCACAGCGACATTGCCACCACGCAAATTTACACCCACCTTGATTTTCAGCATCTGGCGCGAGTTTACGATAAGGCCCATCCCAGAGCCCTTGCGGGGAACGGCAAGGATATTGACAGGGAATCGGGTGTCAGCAACACGGAAACGCCCTAATGTTGGTGAATCAAAAAAAGCGCATCGAGTTGATTACGTTTGATCTGGACAATACGCTCTGGGATGTCACTCAAACGATCATTCGGGCGGAACAATCGCTGCGCCAGTGGATGCAAGAAAACACCTCGGACGCTCTCGCCATTTACGCATCGGACGCTGTTGACGGCATACGCCAAGGTGTCTTGAATCAGTTCCCAGAAAAACGTCATGACCTGTCGTTCCTGCGCACACAGGTGCTCTATCAATGCATGTTGGAATCTGGGCTTGAAGAGGTTGATGCCCTCAGCGCCGCATCACGGGCATTCGACGTGTTTTTCCTCGGCCGTAATCAAGTGGTGTTTTATGACGGGGCGCTGGAGGTCCTGCAAAACCTTAGTCAACGGTACCGTCTCTTTGCGCTGACCAACGGCAACGCCAACATTGATCGCGTCGGCATCGGCGGATACTTCGAAGGCGCTGTCAGCAGTGCTGACGTTGGCGCAAGCAAACCCGATCTGAAAATGTTTCACGCGGTACTCAACCGCGCCGGAGTTGCTGCAAACCGGGCCGTACACATTGGTGATCACCTGTCGGATGACATATTGGGGGCTAACAACGCCGGCATGCTATCGATTTGGTATAATCACAATGGCGCGTTTACCAACGATTCCGCTTCTGCGCCTTCCGGCGAGGTGCATAAGCTCAGCGAACTGCCCGAGAGCATTGAAAGTCTTATCCCAAACTTCATCCAAGAATGAATCAGTCGATCGGACGAGGCGGAGGACTACCGGGCGGCTAAGCTTTCCACCAGATAGGCCTTCACCGCGTCGATCTCGCAAGGCAGCGACTGGCGGCGCATGGGTAAGCCGTCAAGGGCTTGTAGCGTCGGGTGGGTTGGCAGAACTCCCGTGGCCTCATTCACCGCCTCTGGGAATTTTGCCGGATGAGCAGTTCCAACAACTACGATGCCTGCATCAGGACTCGCCTCATTTTTTTCGAGCAATGCATGTGCGGCGTAGTAGCCAACCGCAGTATGTGGGTCCAATACATAGCCGAACTGTTGATAGACATCGCGCATCGCTTTCAAGGTCTGCTCGCGGGTAACCGCCACACTGGTCATCAATGCTTCTTCCGGCGGCGCACCGATACTGGCTTCGCCATTTGCGGCGAAGTCCTGCATGAATTGCGTCAGTCGCTGACTATCCTGATCGAAGTAGTAGTAGAGAAAGCGTTCAAAATTGCTCGCGACCTGAATGTCCATTGCAGGAGACAGAGTTTGATGAACGTCTCCTCTGGAATAACTGCCCGTCGCGAAAAACCGGGCCAAGATGTCGTTTTCGTTGGTGGCGACCAACAAATGGCGTATCGGGAACCCCATGCGTTGAGCAAGGTAGGCGGCAAAGACATTGCCGAAGTTACCGGTGGGAACGCAAAACGTCGAAGCTTGCGATCCGCGCAGACTTGCGTATCCGTAGTAGACGATTTGCGCCAACACGCGGGCCCAGTTTACTGAATTAACGGCACCCAGCTGATATTTTGCTTTGTAGTCAGCGTCCGCAAAGACCGTTTTCATAATGTTCTGACAGTCGTCAAAACTGCCCTCTAATTCGATGCAGTGCACGTTCTCGTCCGCAACCGTCGTCATTTGCAGTTCCTGCAAGGGGCTTACCCGCCCCTTAGGATACATAATGAAAATATCAACGTTGCGCTGGCCGCGTACGCCGTCGATAGCCGCACTGCCGGTGTCGCCACTGGTCGCACCAAGAATGTTCAGCCGCTGACCACGCTCGCCCAAAACATGCTCGAAGAGCTTGCCCAACAGCTGCAGCGCGACATCTTTGAAAGCCAGCGTCGGACCGTGAAAGAGCTCGAGAATAATCAAATCATCCAGTTGCTCCATGCCAACCACGTCGTCGTGATCAAAGCTGGCGTAAGACTCTGCTACTAGGCGTTTCAAGGTTTCAGGTTCAATGTCGTCAATGAACAATGGCATGATCTGTTGCGCGAGCTCGACAAAACTCAGACCCTGCCAATCAGCCAACCGCGAGCGCACGTCGGGAATAGTCTCTGGGATCAATAGCCCATTATCCGATGCAAGACCCATCAGCAGGGCATCACTGAATCCTACGCCCGATACCCGCCCACGGGTGCTTTTATATCTCATGACAACTCAATAAAACCGTTCGACGATTCGCTAGTTTAAACGTTCAATTGCGGGATAGGACAAAAAGTTAAATTTTTAGAACGCAAAAAGCCGCCCGAAGGCGGCTTTTCACTCGTAAGCGCGAGTTTCCGCGCTACCAATCGCTATGAGCCCTACTTGGAGAACTCAGGGTATGCAACGATGCCAATCTCAGCAGCGTCCGCGCCTACCATCTGATCTTCTTCCGACAGACGAATGCCGAAAATCATCTTGATTACAAACCACACTACCAAGGCAGCGGCGAAGGTAAAGCCAAGAATCACGCCTAAGCCAGTAAGCTGTCCTGCCAGAGTAGCGCCATCGGTGGTAATCAGTACCGCCATCAAGCCCCAAATGCCGCAAGTGCCGTGAACCGAAATCGCTCCCACCGGATCATCGATACGCATTTTGTCCAGCGCAACAATAGACAGCACGACTAGCAGACCACCAACCGCGCCAATCAGCATGGACTCAATGTTCGTGCCAGATAGCGGTTCTGCGGTAATGGAGACCAAGCCTGCGAGTGCGCCGTTCAGCGCCATAGTCAAGTCTGCCTTGCCAAACAAGGTGCGGGCGAGGATCAGCGCGGCGATCAAGCCGCCTGCGGCCGCCATGTTGGTGTTCACAAACACTTGCGCTACCGCGTTCGCTTCATCAATGTTACTCAGCTTCAACTCAGAACCGCCATTGAAGCCAAACCAGCCGAACCACAGAATAAACATGCCAAGCGTTGCAAGGGGCATATTAGAGCCCTGAATCGGGTTCACTTCTCCGTTGGGGCCGTATTTGCCTTGACGAGGGCCGAGCAGTAACACTCCTGCTAAGGCTGCAGCCGCGCCACACATGTGAACGATGCCTGATCCAGCAAAATCAATAAAGCCTGCATCAGACAAAAAACCACCGCCCCAGCTCCAGCTTCCTTGCAGAGGGTAAATAAACCCTGTCATTACCACTGCAAATAGCAAGAAAGACCAAAGCTTCATGCGCTCAGCAACGGCGCCAGAGATAATCGACATTGCCGTCGCAACGAATACGACTTGAAAGAAGAAGTCTGATCTGGCGCTGTAATACACTTCTCCACCAGAGGCTAGGACCTCATCCACTGTGTTTTCCGGGCCGATCAGCAATCCTTCGCCTCCATACATGATGGAGTAGCCCACAAGCAAATACATAACGCACGCTACTGCGAACAACGCAACATTCTTTGTAAGAATCTCAGAGGTGTTTTTGCTGCGCACCATCCCTGCTTCGAGCATTGCAAAGCCGGGTGCCATGAACATCACGAGAACCCCCATGATGAGAAAGTAGAACGTGTCTACCGCGTAACTGAGTTGAACTAGATCTTCCACCGAATCTCTCCGTTTGAATTATTGGATACCGTTCGCCTCACTAAGCTGCTGCGTACTGCGCGGCCCCTTGTGAGGACTTGTTAATTAAGAGCCAAATAAGCTGGGCGCGGCCATACCAATGACCGCACCGCAGATTCTTGGATTCCGACTAGTTGTCGAATTCTGGGTATGCGCTGATACCTACCTCGGATGAATCCAGTCCAGCAAGCTCTTCTTCTTCTGAAACTCGAATTCCCATCACCATCTTGATGACGAACCAGACGACCAAGGAGGCCACAAAGGTGAATCCCAAAATGGCTCCGAGGCCCGTTAACTGCCCTTGCAAAGTCGCGTCTTCGCTGGTGATCAATACTGCCAAAAGGCCCCAGATACCGCAGGTTCCGTGAACGGAAATAGCTCCAACGGGATCGTCGATCTTAGCTTTATCGAGTCCGATCAAGGACAAGACGACTAACACCCCACCGATAGCACCGATGAGCATCGACTCGGCGTGGGTTCCAGAGAGAGGTTCGGCGGTAATCGAGACAAGGCCCGCCAAGGCACCATTGAGAGCCATCGTTATGTCTGCCTTTCCAAAAAAGATCTGCGACATCAACAGTGCGGCAACAGCCCCACAAGCGGCAGCCATATTCGTGTTTACAAATACTTGAGCTACCGCATTCGCTTCATCAATGTTGCTAAGCTTCAGCTCCGAACCGCCGTTGAAACCGAACCATCCGAACCAAAGTATGAACATTCCCAGCGTTGCTAAAGGCATATTACAACCGGGAATCGGCGTTATCGATCCGTCCTCGTTGTACTTACCTGATCGCGGACCAAGAAGTAAGACGCCTGCAAGAGCCGCCGCCGCGCCGCACATATGAACTATTCCCGATCCTGCAAAATCGACAAAACCTGCGTCAGAGAGGAACCCGCCGCCCCAGCTCCAGCTACCTTGAATCGGGTAAATGACGCCAGTCATTATCACGGCGAAAAGAAGAAACGCCCAAACCTTCATTCTCTCCGCGACGGCGCCGGAAATAATAGACATGGCTGTCGCGACGAAAACAACTTGAAAGAAGAAATCTGACTTGCCGGAATAGTAAGTCTCGCCGCCTGAAGCAAGCACCTCCTCCACAGTGTTATCAGGACTTAGCAGCATGCCTCCTGCGTACATCAGGTCGTAACCAACCAAGATATACATAATACAAGCGATCGAAAACAGTCCGATATTTTTTACCAAAATGCCGGACGTGTTTTTAGATCTCACCATACCTGCTTCTAACATTGCGAAGCCGGGCGCCATAAACATCACCATGGCCCCCATAACTAGGAAGTAGAACGTATCTACCGCGTAACTTAACTGAATTAGATCTTCCACAATCTTTACTCCAAATTTACTGGGCTATACTGCCCCTGATCCTGTTTCTCCAGTCCTTATCCGGACCGCTTCCTCTAGCGCCGTTACGAAGATCTTTCCGTCACCAACTTTGCCGGTGTTTGCAGACTTCGTTATCGCCTCAATAACTTGTTCTTGAAGAGCATCATCTATTGCCGCTTCAATCTTCACCTTCGGCAAAAAATCTACGACGTATTCGGCTCCGCGATACAATTCTGTATGACCCTTCTGTCGCCCGAAGCCCTTGACCTCAGTAACTGTCATACCTTGCACTCCCACTTCCGAGAGGGCTTCGCGAACATCGTCCAACTTGAACGGTTTAATAATCGCGGTAATTAACTTCATTGTTTTCTCCTAAACGTTAGGGACTTCCAGATCGTCCTAGCGACCCGGCACCGATTTGATGTGGAAGATCAAATGCGTTTCGCATTGAAATTTTCTACGAATCGGGCTGCGATAGATACCTTTAAGCATCAATCCCAACAGAAACGTTTTAATTGATCTTCCAAAACACGGTCCCATCGACGGTAAAGCAAAAGGCATGCCTATTTTTCGTGTCGCCGTCTGATTGACGCCAAGTTGGACAAAAACGCCCATATTCGTAAAAACTTCAACGCTTATTGTCGGTGATGAGCACCTATCTGCCCCTTGAAACGCATGTTTGCGCGCAAGAATCAGGCGGCGGCGCCCGAAAAGAGGGCACTCGCTCCGATCTAACGCCTCAGCTTGGTGCACATTGGCCATCACCGCACCGCATTCGGGCAAATGCTCACAGACTTGGGAGTATTTTGTGCTTGGTTGGACTTGATGATTCAGTAGACTTAAAAGCCTTAACGCAAAATAGACGTATGCTCAAAAAACGCTGCAACAGGAATCTTCATGCATTTAGACCCGTTCACCACCATACTTCGGCCCATTATGCAGTTGCTGGATCAAACGCTGCCTAAGAATTTGGCCGACTCCCTAAAGGCCGATATCGAAGATAAGGCTCAGAGCTTATTCAAGCAGATGGCACTGGTGCCAAAACATGAGTTTGAAGCGCAAGAAGCTCTGCTACAGACCTTGGAAGCACATATTGAAGCCCTCGAAAAGCGTTTGTCTCAGCTCGAGAAATCATCCGCTAACAAGTCACACCTAGGCGCTGACAACGTCGAGGGCTGATTGGCCGATCCATGAATCGCAGCGCCTGTGTCCTCAGCCGAACGGCCTACGGATTAGAAACGCACCTTGTTCATGTGGAGTGTCATCTGAGCGGCGGTTTGCCAGGTACCACGATTGTGGGATTAGCCGAGGGAGCCGTCCGGGAAGCCCGAGATCGAGTGAAAAGCGCCATTCGCAGCAGCGGTTTTAGCTATCCCGTCGGCCATATCACGATTAATCTCGCGCCGAGCCATTTAAGCAAGTCGGGCAGCGGCTTCGACCTACCCATCGCTATCGCCATATTGGCCGCCAGCGATCAGTTGCCCAGCGACGCGCTGGAGCAAACAGAATTCATTGGAGAGCTGGGGCTATTCGGCGAGCTGCGCAAGGCTCACAATGTGCTGACAAGTGCTGCGTCCTGTTATCAACGCGGGCATCGCCTGTTTCTGCCTCAGGCAAACGGCCATGAAGTTCGTCTGATCGCCAGCGATACCTTTTGGACCGCAGCCAGCCTGTTGGAGGTCGCTGAAATGCTCTGCGGCAAAAGACAGAAACCGCCCGCACTGGTTAGAGCGATAGAGGCAGGTGACGAAAAACACCGCCAAACTTTCGAGCAGATTATCGGTCAGTATCTTGCCAAGCGCGCGCTGACCATCGCCGCTGCGGGAGGGCATCACATGCTGATGATTGGCCCCCCGGGAACGGGCAAGACCATGTTAGCGCAATGTTTAGCTGGCTTGCTTCCGGACCTTGACCAACAACGGGTACTGGAAGTTGCGACGGTATACTCTGCCTACGGTAGCGAGCGAAAACACTATCGAAGACCGCCCCTGAGAAGCCCTCACCACTCCATCAGTCCAGCGGCGATGGGGGGTGGCGGACAAACCCCAACACCCGATGAAATCTCGCTATCCCACTGTGGTGTGCTATTTCTCGACGAACTGCCTCATTTTAAGCCATCGGCACTGGACTTGCTCCGTGAGCCCATCGAAACCGGCGAAATTGCCATCGCAAGAGCCAGTTACAGGACATCATTTCCCTGTCGTTTCCAACTGATTGCCGCGATGAATCCCTGCCCGGCGGGCCGCACCTGCAAAGAGCACACATGCCGTTGTACCTCCAGTCAGGTGCAGCGTTACCAAAGCAGAGTTTCAGGGCCACTGCTGGACCGCATTGATCTCCACGTACCGGTGCCAGAACTGGATCAGCAAACCATGTTGAACCTAGAGGAAGAGAAGCCGGAAGACTCCGGCGGCATGAGTTGGGAGGAAGCACGGCAAACCATCGTTCGTGCCCAGGAACGCCAGACCGCTCGGCAAGGTTGCTTAAACGCTCACATGCATACACAGGACCTGATACGTAGAATGCAGCAGGCAGACCTAGACACCTCTTATTTAACGCGCATCACAGAGCACTTTGAGTTATCCATGCGCAATTACCACAAGCTGTGGCGCATCGCGTTGACTCTGGCTGACCTTGCGTGGGTAGGGGAAAATAAGGAACTCACGGAGTTTAACGGCTCCAGTGATGAGCTCCATGTAAAAGAGAGTCATCTTTTGGAAGCGTTGAGCTTCAGGGCAATGCAGTGGAGTGGGCGCTACGCAACCATCACTTGGTCATCCTTTTTCAGGACCGGATGAGCCTCGACGCGTAAGGAAAGGGCTCCCGAAGGAGCCCTTGGAGGGAGTGTCTAATAAGACCTTCTTAGAAGGATTTACCGATTGAAAGAACGACGGCCTCGCCCTCAGCATCGGAACCCGCAGCGCCTTCTAGCTCATCGCTCGGAAAGATGATCGCTACACCGAGATCGATCTCTGAAACCGTGGTGCCATAACCCAGCTCAAAATAATCGCCATCGAAATCGTCACCGAACGTCCCGTAGGTGCCATAGAACCCTTTACCGAGATCGATCGAGATGTCTAGGAAGTCATAGTCTTCCCCACCATTACCGTCCCATTCGCCAATGGAATAACCGATGGATACTGGGCCGTAACCGACGCTGAGGTTCACTTCTTCGTAGGTTTCATCCCAATCATCCGTGTAGTAGTAGCCGGTAAATCCTACACCGACTGACACGTCGCCGATGTCCATACCATATCCGGCGTACAGGTCGTATTCGAGACCATCACCGACGTCTGCGGTCCACGCCCCTACATAGAAACCGCTTTCTTCGTAGTCGATTCCAGCGCTGGCAGAGGAATTCTTTTGATAAATGCCTCGATAGTAATATTCAGAAACGTAACCAATGTTGTACGAAACGTCTGCGCTAGCGACTGTCGTTACGCCAAGTGACCCCGCAGCAATGGCGGCGGCGGAAAAGAGTTTAGTGAGTGTTTTCATCGTCTCTCCTGACAATTCGAAAATAGTGAATGGGAACTGGTGTTCTCCTTTTTCAGCGTCAACCGCGATTCTCATTGACCCGCCTGTTTCGCTGACCCATACGAAGCAACAAGCGGGCCAACTTTTAATATAAATCGCAGCAAGCAAGCGAAGCGCGCTTAACCAACTGTTTTTATGCAATATTTTCGATAGATCGGGGCGAGGTGACGACGTGAGGACGGGGCCGCCTCGCGTAAAGATGCGGGAATTGCCTACTTAAAGTGCGCAAAAGTGAGCGCGGCGCCCAATTATGGTGCGCCGCTCCATCTCAGTGCTCATGAGGAAAGGTAGCCTTGGCAATACGGAGCGATTTCCAAGGCTTGGTGATGCAGCGAACTTGATCGATTCGAAACCGGGCGGACAAAATCCTGCAGCGCGCTACTGGGCAGCGTCGACCATGTAGATGACCGCATCGCTCAGCTCATCATCAGAGCAGGACATGCAAAGGCCCTTCGCAGGCATGGCGTTAATGCCGTTGAGGGTGCTTGCCATCAACGTATCCATACCCTTGGAGATTCGAGGAGCCCAAGCGGCATTATCAGCAAATGTGGGTGCGCCACCGATGCCCATGGCGTGACACGTTGCACAATAGGTATCGTAAACCTCTGCCCCGCTTAGCGGAGCCGCAGGTGCCGTCACTACCGCAACCTCCTCAACTGCTGCACGATTAACGGTTCCATAGGGCTGCAGGCGCGCGTCGATCTCGTCGTCGCTACCAGGCGGCACGGCGTTGGCAGACAAGGCAAGCAACAGGGTTGAAGCAATAGCGATGAATCTCAGTCTCAAGAGACCTCTCCTTAATTGAGCAAATGAATGTCGTTAAGCGAACCCGACCAATGAGCCTTCATCGTGTCTTTAGGCTATGTGTCGACCTGTTCGGTGGTGTTCAGGATCAGCAGGGCCGGTCGCAGCAGATTATAGCCTCAGCCGCGAGTCGCGTCGAATAACTCCCGCCCGATTAGCATACGCCGAATCTCGCTGGTGCCTGCACCTATTTCGTAGAGCTTGGCATCTCGCAGCAAACGCGCCGCTGGATAATCATTAATGTATCCGTTACCGCCAAGGGCCTGTACTGCTTGCAAAGCATGCTGGGTGGCGCGCTCTGCCGCGTACAAAATACAGCCAGCCGCATCAATACGCGTGGTGCGATCCGCATCGCAGGCTGCAGCAACGGAATAGACATAGGCACGTGCGGCGTTGGTTTCAGTATACATATCAGCAATTTTGGCCTGCATTAACTGAAATTCTCCAATCGGCCGGCCGAATTGCTGCCGCTCATGAACGTAGGGCATGGCAACATCCAAGGCTGCGCGACTGATGCCCAGCGCACCACCCGCCAACACAACGCGCTCATAATCCAAACCGCTCATCAAAATGCTGACGCCCTGACCCACCTTGCCGAGGATTTGCGATTTGGGAATGCGGCAGTCTTCAAAAATCAGCTCCGCTGTGTCAGAACCACGCATGCCCATTTTGTCCAGCTTCTGGCCGGTACTAAACCCAGTCATACCCTTTTCCACCAGAAAGGCCGTAATACCCTTCGACCCTAGGGCAGGATTCACCGTGGCATAGACAACGAGCACATCAGCGCCTGGGCCATTGGTGATCCACATTTTGTTGCCGTTGAGAATGTAATCATCGCCATCGTCCGTGGCACGCAGGCTCAAACTGACAACGTCAGAGCCTGAACCGGGCTCGCTCATGGCCAACGCGCCAAGGAATTCTCCAGAGACCAGTTTTGGCAGATACGCTTGTCGTTGGTCAGGCGTGCCAAAACGCACAAGCTGATTCACGCACAAATTCGAGTGGGCGCCATAGGACAGGCCGACAGAGCCAGAAGCGCGACTGATTTCCTCAAGCACAATGGTATGGGCAAGGTAGCCCATGTCGACGCCGCCATATTCCGTTGGAACCGTCATGCCCAGCACGCCTAGGCCACCCAGTTTTGGCCACAGATCCCGGGGGAATTCGTTATTGCGGTCAATATCTGCGGCGCGAGGAGCCAATTCCTTAGCGCAAAAACTCGCTACGCTGTCACGCAACTGCCCGATCGTTTCACCGTGTCCAAAATCAAAGTCTGGTACCAAATGCATACCTGCAGCCTCTTATATCGCTGCTCATATAGTGCCCGAACTGCCGGGCCGCGGTCGATCATTTCAAGTCACAAATCGCGGACAACAGTTACGGCGCCACTTAAATCCACGCGCTTCGTTGGCCTGCTTTGCTGAAAGCCCTCGGGGTATGACTTCATTAACTGTACGCTCCGAGCCCGGCACGCTAACCAAGCCCCTGCTTTTTCACCCATTCGTGAGTCTGATTCAATGCGGTGCCGAGTTTGGCGACCAACTCGTCAATGTGACTTTCGTTGATAATCAGAGGCGGACAAATGGCAATGGAGTCGCCAAGGTTGCGTAGCACCAAACCCGCTTCGTGGCAGGCGCTGGAACAGTAGGCGCCCACCCCGTCACTGGGTGCAAAAGTCTCCCGAGGTTCGGCACGACGCACCAACTCTAGGGCAGCAATCAGGCCCTTGCCCCGCACCTCGCCTACAAGGGGATGACCGACGAATTCTTGCAGTCGCTGTTGCAGAATAGCCCCCATCTTTTCCGCGTGAGTGAACAAATCCATTTCTTCCATCAGCTCCAGATTGCGGAGCGCCACCGCGGCGCAAACTGGGTGACCGGAATACGTAAAGCCATGGGCAAAGTTTCCCAGTTCAGCGGATCGATCCGCAAACGCTTCGTACATGTATTCCGGCAACAACACAGCGCTGATCGGCAAATAAGCCGACGATAAGGCTTTGGCGATACTCATGGTGGTGGGCCTGATATCCAGGGTTTGGGCCCCGAATGGCCTGCCGGTGCGACCGAAGCCACAAATTACCTCGTCATCAATGAACGCGATATCGTGTTTGTCCAGCACTTGCTGAATGCGCGGAAAGTAATGTTCTGGCGGCACGACAACGCCGCCGGCCCCCATAATGGGTTCAGCAATAAACGCTGCGACGGTTTCCGGTCCCTCGCGCTCAATCAAATGCTCCAGATCGTCTACCAGTCGCTGAAGGAACTCAGCCTCGGTCTCGCCGGGCAAACCCTCGCTGTAGTAATGGGGCGATGATGTATGCAGCACCCCTGGCATAGGCAAATCGAAGGCTGCATGGAATGGCGGCAAACCCGTGAGAGAACCGCTAGCGATGGTGACTCCGTGATAACCCCGCTTACGCGAAATAATTTTTTTCTTTTCCGGCCTGCCGATCGCATTGTTGTAGTACCAGATCAATTTAATCTGCGTATCGTTTGCGTCGCTACCGGACAGACCAAAGAAAACTCGGCCCGCATCAAATGGCGCCATCTGTTTAAGTTTGTCTGCCAACAACACAGAAGGCTCGTTGGTTCTTCCTGCAAAAAGCTGAGAATAATTGAGTTTAACCATTTGCTCATAGGCAACTCGGGCCAGTTCCTCTTGACCATAGCCGATCGCGGTGCACCAAAGACCCGCCATGCCCTCTAGATACTGTTTGCCATGGTTGTCGCGAACATAAACACCACTGGCACTCTCAAGCACCACAGGCCCTTGCTGTTGATGCAGTGCAAGATTCGTTGAGGGATGCAGCAAGTGCTGCAGGTCCATCCCCTCGACAGAATCGTTTGGATATTCGTTATGTGTTGCGAATCTTGAAACCTTGGCCATGTCATTGCTCCTTGTCGGTAATTTACCCGACGTCGTGATCTAACGGGATCAGATCAGCGTTCGCGCGCTCAACGAAAACTCTTCCATTACCGCATCGGCGTAATCAATGCGCCCGGTCAACTCCTGTGCTTTTCCATGGCACAACCGCAAACAGGCTTCAGCCATGTGCTCCACCGGTGTAACCCGATCTTCGTTGGTTTCATTGATCAGCTTGTGGTGCATAACTCCGGGCGTTGCCACCAATCCAGGGGAAATCACGTTCACACCAATACCCTCATCAAACACCTCTTGCGCCAGACCCGTTGTGAAACGCTCAAGTGCTGCCTTACACATACCATAGACGGTCCCGCCTTTTCCGGGCGCAGACTTTTCCGGATGGAGCGCCGCATGCGAAGACACGTTCAAAATCCAACCTGAACCGCGCTCCCGCATGCCTGGCAATACCAGTTGTGCCAACTCGAAGGGGGCCCAAACCTGAACATCCATCATCAGCTGAAAACGTTTCTCTGGGAAATCTGCAACGGGAATGAAATAAGTGATGGCCGCATTGTTAACTAAAATGTCGATTGCCCCGTAGGCGGCCAGTGCTGCATCGACCAGACTCTGACGGTCTTCCGCTTTTGCCAGATCTGCTTGCACGGCAATCGCTTCGCCACCAGCCGCCTTAATGTCGGCAACGGTTTGATTGATCGATCCCGGCAGATAATGATCGCCCTCACTCACGGTACGGGCCGAAACCACGACCTTGGCGCCCTCCATGGCAAAACGCCGCGCTAACGCGTCTCCAATGCCACGACTTGCCCCGGTAATGACGGCCACTTTGCCTGCCAAAACCCCTTGTTGGTTAACCAATACTGACACCTCTCGCTCCCACCTTGTGCTTTGGGTTTCGTCAGACTATAGCAGCCGTACGACACGAGATCCTATGCCTGTGTAGACCTCATAAGCGATGGTCTCTGCCTGTCGCGCGACATCGTCTACCGGCAGATTTGCCCCAAAGATTTCCACCCAATCACCTTCCTTTATCGCACAGCCCGCCGCATTGGTAAGGTCCACCACCAGCGAATCCATGCTTACTCGTCCAACGATGGGAATGCGATGCCCCTGGAAGTAGACCTGCCCTCGATTCGACAACAGTCTGGGCACTCCATCCGCATAGCCAGCGCCAATTGTCGCCAGAAGAGAAGGCCCACTGACCTGATATGTGCTGCCGTAGCCAACGCCCGCACCCGCCTCAACCTCACGTATTTGCAAAACCTGACCTTCCAATGTCGCTACGTTCGCAAGCGTTCGTTTCGCGGGAATGGACCCTCTTTCAACATGCGGGTTAACACCGTATAGAGCAATTCCCAATCGATCGATGTTTGCCGCAGCGTCCGCTAGGCCGCCTAGCGACACGTCATGGTCCGATAGCGCCGCTGCGCTGTTATTCACGCTCAATAACGCATCGGGAAACTGGCTGCGCAATGTTGGAACACAAGCAGCAAAACGATTCAACTGCTCTTGCCGCATAGGGTCGCTCCACTCATCTGCTCGGGCAAAGTGCGTCATAACCAACTCCAGCTGAAGAGGCGGCAGCCTCGTGAAGTCATAATCACAGGGTAAACCCAACCGATGCATGCCCGTGTCAACATGCAAACCCGCCATCGGCAGCTCTGGTAGTTGTGACCACAGGACACACTGCTGCGGGGTGTTGAGCACCGGCGTAAGACGATGGGTTATTAGCTCGTTTAGAGTGACCGCGGTCGCACCGGCAAGCACGTAAATCCGTGCATCTGGCAGCAAGCCGCGAAGCTCGACGCCCTCCTGCGCCACCGCTACAAAAAAACGGCGGCAGCCTTCTCGCCACAGTCGCCGCGCGACCGGCTCGAGGCCAAGGCCGTAGGCATCGGCCTTAACGACTGCCGCGGCCTGCTCAGCAGGCAAAGACCCTGTCCCGCGTCGTCGCAGAAAATGAAAATTCTGCGCAAGCGCGCCAAGGTCAAGTTGTAGGCGTGGCGAAGTCATGAGGTTCAGTCTAATCGAGCTTCACTGGCTGAGCGTATTGATGTAGGCGACCACATCCCGGTAATCCTCGGAATTTTTCAGCACCCCCATCATGGCTTTCATTTGCCTTCCGCCATGATCGCCTGGCGCATAGCCGCGCTTGCCTGCCGCAAAGTTTTCCAGCTGCGCAACCAAATACCAATCGTTTTGACCCGCCAAACGTGGCGCTGCCATCATCTCCAGCCCTTGCGCTTCATCACCGTGACAGCTCGCACAAGCAACATACAAGTCCTTACCCCGATCAGTGTCTCCGCTGACTGTCTTAACAATTTTTTTGTCCGGAAAGCTCTGGACGTAGGCGATTAAATTCTCCAACGCTGCGTTCGAGGCCAACCTAGGGCCTTTCGACATAGCCGCCATTTGCCGCCCTTTGGCATCCCCCGGCGCGGTGCCTCTCGCTCCGGATTGAAAATGCTGCATCTGCTTGAGCAAGTAGAACCCGTGCTGGCCAGCAATTTTCGGTGCACTCATTGCACGATTGCCCTGCCCCTGAGCACCATGGCAGGCGGTGCATACCGGGTACAAACTCCGCCCGGCTTCGGCATTGCCTGCCGCCGAAGCAAGCGGTATGCCGACTGCAAAACACAGCAGAACACAGCAAAGCCTTACGGCCATTGCAGTCTTCTTGGTCATCACTGTTTCGTTTGTTCGATCTGTCGCCTTCAAGCGCCGCTCCCGACCGCATACCGTTTACGGTTTGCAAATTTTTTCTCAATACAGCCAAACTATAGACTTGTCTGATCAGCAGCGACACACCAACCCGGATCCGATTATGACGAAAGTATCAACATCCTCGAACAGCGGCCGCATCGTTACGCTCATACACGACTCTGCCGTGCTTCGAGACAATCCTCTGGGTGATCCTCATCAGCGAAAACTTTCCGTGTATCTGCCGGCCGCCTACGACTTACCGCGCAACACCAATCGCCGCTATCCCACTCTCTATGACTTGGCCGGCTTTACCAGCAGCGGTTTGAGTCATCTCAACTGGCGAAATTTTGATGAAAACCTGCCGGAAAAACTGGACCGATTGATACAAACCAAACGAATGCCCCCTGTTATCGTTGTGTTTCCGGACTGCTTTACGCGGTTTGGCGGCAATCAATACATCAATTCCAGCGCCATTGGTGCATACGCCGATTATTTAAACGACGAGCTTGTCCCGTTTGTCGATCACGAATTTCGGACGCTGCCGGACGCTCGGCACCGAGGCTGTTTCGGCAAATCATCAGGTGGCTTTGGCGCTATGCGTCTAGGTATGGCCTACCCAAATATCTGGGGTGCGATCGCCAATCACTCTGGCGATGCGCACTTCGATTTTGTCTACGGTGCTGAATGGCCTGCGGTGCTGACGCACTTGCAGAGATTTGCAGCACCTGTGCTAAAACCAGGCAAGACAAGGGTTAAACCGCAATCATCACCCGGGGAAGACGACGGCCGGGTAAGGCGGTTTTTAGCTCATGTTGCAAAGTGTCCACCCAATGGCGAGGAGCCTCTAACCGGCAAAGACATCATGTCATTGATGTTGATCGCCATGGCAGCAACCTATGATCCGAACCCGCACGCTCCTAACGGATTCAACCTGCCTTTTGATTTGAATACTGGTGAGCGCATCGACGCGCGTTGGCGTACTTGGCTCGCCCACGATCCGATTAATCGGGTAAGGGCCAATAAAACCCGATTAGCAAAGCTGCGCGGCATTTACATTGATTGCGGGTGGCAAGATCAGTTCCATATTCACTACGGATCGAGACAGCTGTCCATGCGGCTCCAACAATACGGCATCACCCATCGCTACGAGGAATTTGCCGGCACGCATTCGGGTATTGATCATCGGCTAGATGTTAGCCTGCCGTTTCTCGCCAAATCGCTAAAGCCGTAAACCGTCAGTTTTTGACAATCGTTTTACGCAGCATGACGTCAAGCTCGGTGAGTTTCTCCAGCTCTAACAGGCCCATGGCTTTCGTAACGTCGATTTGATCATCGTGATCCAGCACACCCAGCATGGCGCGCGTAACTGGCGGTTCGGACATGAACAACTCCAGTAACCAAGCCATGGTATAACCCAGAAACATAGGAATTGAGCGGACCCGGGTTGTACGGTCAAGCACCGCCGCTGCGCGACGGTAAAGTTCGGCGCGGGTTAGGCTCTCGGGACCCGCCAAGTCCAATCCACCGTCAAGGCCAAGCCGGGCCGCACTGCAGATCGCATCAATCACGTCATCAGCATAAATGGGTTGCTCTAAACTGCTGGCACGAAACGTAACGGAACTTTTGAGGTTCGCGCGCTGGCTCAGCATTTTGCTCGCATAGTCCCGTTCGCCAATCACCATGGGCACGCGGAGGGTGCACGCTGGCGTAGGGCATCGGAAGAGTATTCGCTCTGCTCGCCCCTTGGACGCCAAACATGCGTTGTTAGAGTCTGGTTTTGCGCCGAGAATGGAAAGATAGGTAATATGCTCAACCGACGTATCCTTCAAAGCCCTCGAAAGTGAGGTGCAACTGGCTTCGTGAGCGGTGGCGTAGGTCGCATGCTTACTTGACTTAAGAATCCCCACGAGATGCACAGCATACTGCGCCCCATAAGCGGCTTGAGAGAGCAACATCGTTTCCGCATAGTCGATCACTTCGATGCGTAACTGGCGCGTGGAGCTAAACACTCGGGTCAACTCCCGCTCCGCTCTGCCACTCCGTACCACCGCAGTGATCATGGCGCCTTCAGATAACAATTTACGGATCAGCCGCTGGCCGAGGTTCCCGTTGGCTCCCGTGATGAACCATTGCTCCGGCTGCTTTTCTTCTTCAGCCTCAGACTGTTCTTTGGTGCATGATTCCTTTGCGTCGGCCGGGCCAGCAGCCACACCGTCACTCTCAACGCCTTCCGTTTGCTCTTCAGACATAGTTTCTCACCCGCGCTTGGACGGCATGGCCCTCCATTCTTGTTTAGAAGATGATACATTGAAAACTCCCGTAAGCTTCCCAGATTCGAAAGAGACCTTTGATCATGCCTACGCGCCCTCAAACCCATATCAGCCAAGCGACACAATGGGTTGTCAGTATCTTGCTGCTGAGCTCGTGCGGGTCACCCTTAGGGCCAATTCCCGGTGGCAAACTCGAAGGTAACGTTTCGCCGTGGCCGGAAAATTGGGATCATGCGGAGGACTGTGAAAATGTGTTGTTAGAAACAGATCCTGCGGATCCTTACTCTGTGACCATTTGGGGCGTGGGTCTCCAAGGCGAGTTTTTTGTCGGCGCATCGTCTCGCTCGAATCAGTGGGCACGTAAAATGGAGAAAGACCCCCGAGTTGTTTTGGACGTGGACGGTCTGCTCTATCGCGCTCACGCTGAGCTTTTAACAGATCCCGCAACCGTTGAGGTCGTGACAACAAAGTTCTTCGAAAAATACGACATGGATCCGGATAACTTAGAAGGTGACGGCGCGTTCTACCGTTTAATGCCTCGACCCAAGTAACGACGGTCCTAACTCAGCACGTAAGAAGAAAACAGGGGCGCCTGATTATTTACAGCATGAGTCAAGACGAAAACACCAAACCACCCCCTCCTAGCTCCTTTGGCGGCTCAATCATTAATCCGGCAAACGCTCTGACTACTGTCCGCTTACTACTTGTTCCCTTGCTGGCTTGGTATGTTGTCGGCGATCAATGGCTGCACGCTGCGGTCACCATAACGTTTGCCATCATCACCGACATCTATGACGGCAAGCTAGCGCGCCTTTACAACAGTGCATCACCTCTGGGAGGCTTTTTCGATCACGGCACCGACGCCTTACTAGTGAGCGTCAGTGCCTGGGCTCTGGCGGAAGCTGGTCTCATCCACCCGTGGCTTTGGCCTTTCATCTTATTCGCCTTTGCGCAGTACGCATTAGACTCCAACATCCTGCAGGGACGCGTGCTGCGCACCAGTAAACTGGGCAGATACAACGGCATTGGCTATTACGTATTGGCTTGTGCCGCTATCGGCAGCCAGACGTTGGCGGTTTTGCTTGATGCGCCGCTGCAACATTGGCCGCCGCTTCAGCGAAGCCTGCAGTGGCTTGATCTAGCCATTGCGCTCGCCGCTTGGTTACTGCTAGCCAGCACGATTCTTTCCATCGGTGAACGACTGATTCACCTGTTACGCAAGGATCTTTAAGAGAACTGAAAAGACTCAGGCCGCCTCTTTATCGAACAGTTCGGCGTTGGCCTTGGGCAGGAACACCACGCCGATTGCCGCATTAAACAGCACGAAGAACGTATGCATGATCAAGCTGAACACTCCCACCTCTGGAAACTCTGGAAACAACACCGTCCAGAGCAGCAATGCGCCGGCATGAAACGGCAGCGGTAAGGCAGCTGCAAGGAAAATCACAGGTAGAAACGCCAGCATCTGACCAAAGCCCACATCGACGTTGAACAACTGCAGCGCAAAGGTATAAACCAATACGGCGCCAATCAAGTTTGGTGCTTTAAACAGCAGCAACAGCAAGTACTGTACTGGACGCGCTTCTCGAAAGGCGCGAAAGATCTGCGCGTTACGAATTCTGGGAAATTCGCCAAATACCCCGCGGAAAAACAGAATGTGAATTGGCAAATAGCAGACGGCACCGGCAAAAACGGCGGGCAAAATCAAATCCAAGCGAATCTGCGTAGACGCCTCCTGTACCAGTTCGTAGTAAATCAAAACACCAATGCCGGAGAAAAACAGCAGCTGGTAAATTTCCATCAAGCCAAGCATCACCATGGTGGACAACGCCTGCCAACCCGGCACGTCATGCCGCTTGGCCAAATAAAGGGACATGGCGCCCTTGCCCACCTGTTCGTTGACGAGAGACAAGATGTAGGCGCTGGCCCGAATGGGCAGTACTTGGGTCAATCGCAGTTGTGGCGCATTGAACCAGCGTATGGCTCGCCAAGTGGCGTGAGAATCGACGCTGAAAAAAAACAGCGAGTAAGGGATCATGACCATTAACCAAACGGTCCAGTCTGCTTCAGAGAAGAATCGCAACAGATATTCCACCACGGTCAGGCCTTCTCGAGCAGCGGTTGCCTCTGTACGGGTATACACTAAGTAGAAGCAAAACAAGGTAACCGCCCACGTCGCCGCTTTGAATATCCAACCCTTTCCGGATTTCGACGCTGGCTGATCCGAATCGTTTTCAAGTTCCGACATTTTGTCTCCGCTGTTCAATAGTCTGTTCGACTCACCCGCACGGCGAAGCGCAGGCTAGCCCGCTGTTGCATAGGTCATCGCTTTAAACTCATGGCTAAAGGGATGCCAGAAACCGGGCATCCGCTGGGTCAAACAGAATCCCGTCAGGTCAGCCTCTGGCGACATCCAGCTGTGAGTGCCTGCCATACCGCCCCAGTGGTATTCACCCAAGGCGGTTCGCGGATCATCGGGCTGTAATTCGGTTTTCAGGGCGAAGCCCAAACCAAAGACCGTTCCGGGCATCGCCCACATGGGGAACGCGACCTGCACACCATCGGCCAGTTGGTTGGTGCGCATCAGCTCCAGCGTTTCAGCCCTGAGAATTCTAGCACCAGCCCACTCACCGCCGTTTACGAGCATACGCAAAAACGCGGCATAGTCGGCAACCGTGGAAACTAAACCACCGCCACCACTGAGCAGGGCACGACGCTTATTGTATTGACCTGCGTGAGAATCATCGGCTTTGTTTAAGCCCGGCTTCATGGGGTCGAATAAATCTTCAGGCGCATACATCGTGGTGAACCGATCGGCTTTTTCCTCGGGCACCCAAAAATCCGTATCCACCATGGCCAAGGGGCCAAAGATCCGTTGACGCAAAAACGCGTCAAAGGTTTGTCCCGACAACACCTCAACCAGACGGGCGCAGACGTCTGTTGCTACCGAGTAGCGCCAGCTTGTGCCGGGTTCAAAGGCCAAGGGCAGTTTTGCCACGCGCAGACAAAATTCCTCTAAATCTAGGCTCGTGTCAGCCAGCACGTTGACTCCGCCATTCATGTAGGCCTGATCAACAATCGACGTCGGCTCGATGAACCCGTAGCTAAGGCCTGCGCTGTGACTGAGTATGTGCCGTATCGAAATCATATTTTGAGCTGGCAACGTATCCGCCACACCACTAGCGTCGGGCTTGAGAACATGAAGATCAGCAAACTCCGGCAGAAATTTGGCTAGCGCATCGTCCAAATCAAAGAGTCCTTCCTCGTGCAGCATCATCAATGCCACCGAAGTCACCAGCTTAGTATTTGAGTACATGCGAAAAATAGCGTCCTTTCGCAGTGGTGTTTTACTCTCAATATCCATGTAACCGAAGGTCTGATAGTCAACTAAATCAGTGCCTTTAAAGACGGCTGTTGCACAGCAAGAGAGAATATTTTGATCAATGTAGAACTGCATACGCCGATGCATTGCTGAAAAATCGTAGCTTGAATCGATTACGTTCATAGGCTTCCTCTTCGATTAGCTGGACAAGTCACTGCGGCTGAACAGTAAATTCTTCTAGCAGCTGGTAAAAACTCTCGACACCGTTGGTGATGTTGCTGACGCTAATACGCTCGTTGTTGCCATGAACTCCCGTGGCCTCCGATGCTTCGAACACGAAGGGCGAGTAACCGTAACTGGTGATACCCAAGTCTCTAAAAAAGTGTGAGTCGGTAAATCCACCAGCGACCGTGGGCACCAGCCGCGCACCAAGGCGTTCGTTAGCAATCTTTTCTATCGCTTTAAACAGCGGTGTATCTGTACGGCTGGTCGCCGGTGTAAAACCCATAATTTTTTCGATGGCTATATTCTCGTCATTGATGATGTGACGAAGCTCTTTTAAAAATTGGTCGGGGCTTTGGTCCGGCAGCAACCGGCAATCCAGTTCAGCCGATGCCTCCGCGGGGACCACGTTAATTTTACTGCTGCCTTGCAGCCGGGTAATTGAGCAAGTATTTCTCAGCAGTGCGTGTGCGCCGGGATTCTCAAGCCGCAAACCCAACAAAAAATTAGAGTCGTTCGCCGCTTGTGCAATGTTCGCGTAACGATTGCGCTTGCCTTCGCTCTGATAAGGAGCAAGTCCTTCGAACATAGCTGCGACTGCAGGGACGATGTTAACCGGAAAATCCGTTTCGCGGATTCGCTCTAAGGCGCGTACCAGTTGAGTGACCGATGTTGTGACCTGGGGGGCTGATCCGTGTCCGGGTCTGCCGCTCGACGTCAGTCTTAACCATAAAGGCACCTTCTGCGTCACTTCGACCATTACCGCTACGTCTTGGGCGAACCGTCGGCCAGAGCCACCTTCGTTGAGCAAATAGCCAACGTTAGAGAACAACTCGGGCCGGTTTTCCACCAACCATCCCGCTCCAAAGGCTCCCCCCGCCTCCTCATCCGCCGTCGCCATGTACCACACGTCACGGTTGAGGGTGTGCCCACTGGCGGCTAATGCCAAGAAAGCCTGCAACTGAATAATGCCTAAACCCTTGGTGTCGATGGCGCCACGACCGTAAATATAGCCGTCCACCTTGTCGCCGGAGAATGGATCGACGCGCCAGTAATCGGCATTTGCGGTCACTACGTCAATGTGGTGCAACAGCACCAGGCTCGGTGCCTTGCGGCCATTGGCATCAGCGGTGCCAGGCAGTCTAGCCCACAAATTACCCCTGCCCGGTGCAGACTCCGCGGTTTCGTATTCGATACCCGCTTCATCCAATAACTTACCGAGATAGGTAACGCCGCGGGACTCATTACCCGGCGGGTTGACGGTGTTGGTCTGCAGATAACCAACGAGGTTGGGCACAGCTTGCTGGACAAAGGGCTGTAGGTCGAATGCTTGAGCCGAGGTTGCCGTCAGCAGGCAAAATGCACAAAAGCCTAATATCGAGCTTTTCACTGAGTTCACATTCATTCGATGATTCCTTTTACTTGGTCGCCTGAAACCGTAAAAAACCTTCGCAGACCGTGCCGAAGCCGCCATAATCTAGCATCTAATTAGTTGGAGAACCCGTTGAAAATTTCTACCTTGATCAATTATGCGGGCGGCTTTAAAGAAGCTGTCGCCGAAGTAAAAGCGCTGGAAAAAGCGGGCCTCGACGTGGTTTGGGTCCCAGAGGCGTACTCCTTCGACGCGCCTACCGCCATGGGCTACCTTGCGGCTGAAACCGAGCGGGTGATCATCGCTTCCGGCATCTTGCCCATCTACACTCGTACACCAAGTTTGCTGGCCATGACCGCGGCCGGTCTCGATTATTTGTCGGATGGGCGAGCTATGCTCGGGCTGGGCGCCTCCGGTCCTCAGGTTATTGAAGGATTTCACGGCTTACCCTATACCGCACCGGTAGCGCGAACACGCGAGGTAATCGACATCTGCCGTCAGGTCTGGCGCAGAGAAAAAGTTCAGTACATGGGCGATCACTACCAAATTCCACTGCCACAAGATCGTGGCACGGGATTGGGTAAACCACTGAAATTAATCAATCACCCCGTGCGCGCCGATATCCCTATCGCTATCGCTTCACTAGGGCCAGCCAGCGTCGCCGCTACGGCAGAGCTCGCCGATGCTTGGCTCCCTGCGTTTTATACCGCCGAGGCCGCTGACGCGGTTTGGGGCGATTCGCTCCGAAAAGGCAACAGCAAACGCGCAGACGATCGAAACCCGTTAGACATTTACGCCGGCGGTAGCGTCGCTATTGGCGAGGGAATGGAACCATTGCGGGATCGAGCCCGGCCCGGAGCAGCTTTGTACATCGGCGGCATGGGTGCTCGCTCGAAAAATTTCTACAACGATATTTTTTCCAAAAGCGGTTATGAGGCAGAAGCAAAAATCATTCAGGATCTGTATCTGGCAGGCGATAAGAAAGCCGCCGAAGAGGCCATACCCGATGATTATCTGGCGAAGAGTTCATTAATCGGACCCGAGGGATTTGTGAAAGAGCGCCTGTATGCGCTTCGCGAATCAGGCGTCACGTCGTTAAACGTGAGCTTTGCGGGTACGAATGCTGCCGAACGTGCGGCACAGTGCGAGAACCTGCGAAATTTGGTGGATTCTCTTTAGGGGTTCCGAACCCGAATCAGGCCCTCTTGCACCGTCGACGCCAGCAGCTCGCCCGATGCAGAAAAGATATTGCCGCGGGCAAAACCCCTAGCTTGCGAGGCACTGGGTGAATCGATGGCGTAAAGCAACCATTGATTCAATTCCAGCGGGCGATGAAACCACATGGCGTGATCGAGGCTGGCCACTTGCATGTGCTCACGTTTGAAGCTGCCTCGGTGGGGCAGGCGAGCGGTCCCTATCAATACGTTGTCTGATTCAAAGACCAACAAACATGCTGCGATCAGATCGCCCGCAGGCACCGGACCCGTGGGCTTAAACCAGACAAACTGCTCGGGCGGTTGAGGACTTTCCGACTGCAGACGGCGAAATTCATGGCGCCAGGTCACAAATGCCGCATCGTACAGAGCGGCAGGGATTTTTTCTTCCGCAGGTGGCTGCAAATCGGGCATATCGGTCTGGTGATTCAAACCGGATTCCACCACCTGAAAAGATGCGTCCATGTTGAATATCGCTTCCCCACGCTGGGTAACCAAGATGCGGCGCGTTGCAAACGATCGCCCATCCCTGACTCGTTCGACTCGAATCACGGCAGGCACCTTGGGGTCGCCGGGACGCAAAAAATACCCATGAAGGGAGTGCACGCGAAGATTACTGGAAACCGTACGACCGCCAGCCATCAGGGCTTGGGCCATAATTTGGCCGCCATAGAGGCGGCCTTGCCTATCAACGGGATGTTGAGCACGAAAGATATTTTGCTCAATCTGCTCCAGATCCAAAAGCTGCAGTAATTCTTCCAGCTTGGCGCCGTTAGCCATTATACCGCCGCTCCACTGCGAAAAACCTCAATCAACACAGTAAGGACCGTACAAGGGGTGATCTTCTAGAGCGCGACGACGCCGGCGCAGATCTACAATGTCCGGATAATTCCAGAGTAAGTTTACGGACAAATCCGACTGTTCCATGGGGTTTTGCAGAGCATCGATCATGACCTCGGCGTCTTCCTCAATCCACAGGTCTTGAGGCAAGGCGCAGAGCATTTCCATCACCGCCTTGATCACATCATCGTTACTGGAACGCGTTTCCGCGACCTGTAAAGCCCACTGCCAAATACCCTCGCTGTCTAAGGCCTGTTGCTGCCAAGCCTTTAATTTGGTTACGATTTCATCCCGTTCCAAAGTGCTCATCGTATGTACTCATTTGGTTGCTTCTGCATTTGCGTCTGATGCCAAGCCGAACACAGGCCTGCTTTTGCGCAGCTTTGCCCGCTGCTTCCTATTGTGCAGCTTTGCCCGCTACTCTACGGTGCATTCTACTGATTAACGACTGTGGAGCCTATGCAATACAAAAAATTCGGCCAACGACTTGGCGCCTTGCTTGCCCTTTTAATATTGAGTGCCTGTCAGCAAGAGACAGCAACGCCGGCTTCTGACACAGGCCACAATGCGGCGATACCCAGCAAGACCGCATCAACACCCACAGATTGGCAAGAAATTTCGCCAGCAGCCAACACCATGTGTTCTGATGGGTCAGCCTATTCATTTTTTGTCCGCCAAGGCGATCCGAATAAGTTGCTGGTGTACTTTCAAGGAGGCGGCGCCTGCTGGTTCCGACAAAATTGCGATCCGCAAATGAGCCCGAGCTACACCATTCGGGTCGGTAATATCAATCAGGCAAACTTCGGGATATTCAATCAGGACAATCCGGATAACCCGTTCAAAGACCACACCACCGTTTTCGCCCCCTATTGCACAGCTGACGTGCACCTTGGTGCGAGCGATACGGTCTATCCGCCCGTCGAAGAAGGCCAATCCGATTTAGTGATACACCATCAGGGTCGGGCAAACGTTGAGGCTGTTCTGCAGTGGACCTATCAACACGTTCCGTCACCGCAAAGTATTTTCGTTACGGGTTCATCTGCGGGCGCGATTCCATCGCCCGTGTATACGGCGCTGATTGCAGATCATTATGTGGACGCGAAAATCGCGCAACTCGGCGATGGCGCAGGGGGCTACCGGCGCAGCAACAACGACTCTCGACCAGACGAGCAGTGGGGAACCTTTAACTTCATCACTCAGGAGCAAGGTTTCGCCGACCTAAACCGCGACACCATGACCTACGAATCGCTATACATCGCCGCAGCGCGAGCGCATCCAGACATTACGTTCGCAGAGTACGATGCCGCAGAAGATGCGGTTCAGAAACGATTCTTGAGCATGTCTGGTCAAAACGGTGTGGCGCTGCAACAAGCGATTGAGGCAAATCATGCGGATATCCGGCAAGAGGTTAGCAATTTTAGCAGTTACATCGCCGGCGGTGATTCTCACACCATTTTGGGGAGACCCGAGTTTTACACGCTCGCATCCAACGGAGTGGCCATTCGCGACTGGGTGGATGCGTTAGCCAACTTTCAACCGGTTGAAAACGTGACATGCGCGCAATGCGACAAGGCGTCATTCTCTGGAACTGCCATGCCTGCGGCACTTAGGGCGATGTGGGCATCTTGGCAAGATCGCGACAACCAGTACGTCCAACCTTTTCAGATTTTTGACAACGTCTACTACGTGGGTATCGACTGGGTTGCCGCCTATCTTATTGATACCGGCGAAGGCTTGATCCTGATCGATTCGCTCTACGGTAGCTGGCTTCCCGTGTTGCTCAACAACATTCGTCAACTGGGTTTTGATCCTGCAGACGTAAAATATTTGATTAACACCCATGGGCACTTTGATCACGCCGGCGGTTCGGCACTGTTTCAAAAAGTGTATGGCAGTCGCGTTGTGATGACTGCGGAGGATTGGCAGATCGCGCGCGCGAGACCAGACTTAGCCGCCTTTTATATGCCAACGCCCCGGATTGATGTGGTCGCTGAGGATGGCGACACGATCACCCTAGGCAACAATACGATCACTCTGTTCAACACACCTGGACACACTGAAGGCGTACTGAGCATGAGCTATACCGGCATGGACGGAAACGATAAACACACCATCCTGACCCTTGGCGGTGTCGGACTGAACTTTTCTGGGGTCGAACGAACCGAAACCTACATCAACAGCTATCAACGCCTGCAATCTTTGCAAGAGGACTTCGCGGTCAGTCTGCCCAATCATCAGTCCATGGGCCGAGTGTTTGAACGCCGGGATCTGCTGGCTCAGCGCGAGGCTGGACAGGCCCACCCGTTTGTAGATGAGTCTGGGCTGCGCCGAGATTTGGCCAGCTTTATCGCTGGGGCGGAGGCCAAGCTTGCACTGGAGAAAGCGGGAACCGCTCCAGACCCTATGGCAGCCTTGCAGAAGGCGATCAGCGCCGAGGAATAGTCCAAACGTTATCTATCATGAGCACCTCTTCCTCCAACCTCCTGCCGCCAGAAGCCTGCGAGTTTCGCTTTGTGCACAGCTCTGGGCCAGGAGGACAGCACGTCAACAAAACCTCTACCGCTGTAGAGCTTCGTGTGGATGTGAGTTTGTTGGCTTTAAGGAATGATGCCGAACGGCGCTTGCGACAACGTCAAGCCAACCGAATCAACAAAGAAGGCGTGCTTGTTATTCAAGCGACCACCCACCGCTCCCAACTGAAAAATCGTCAGGACGCCATTGCCCGCGTTGAGGAAATAGTTGCAGAGGCCAAAAAACGACCTAAGGCGCGCATTGCCACACAACCGACGCTTTCCGCGAAACGTCGACGTGTAGAGCGAAAAAAAAAGCATGCCAGCACTAAGAAACAGCGCCAGCGTCCGGACTGGTGATCGGTTCGTTTGCTGCTGACTAGTTGCCGCGGCGCTCTTGCGCGACGAGGAAATTGACCACGTCAAGCATGCCCTGATTGGAACCCGCCATACGACCATCGACTCGGTATTTGCCATTCACAATCATGGTTGGCACGCCGGTGATGCCGTACGCACGGCTCTTGGCCTGAGCCTGCATCACGCGACTGCGCACGAAGAACGAGTTATACGCCTTCGTAAACTCCTCTTCGGAGACTTCACCTGATTCATTAAACAGCGAGGCCATCTGATTCTGATCTCGAAGGTTCATGGGTTTGACGTGGATCGCGTTGAACAAAGGCTCATGCATTTCTTTGGAAATGCCCAGAATTTCTGCCGTGTAAAAAGCTCGCGCCATCAGTGCCCAATCATCAGAAAACACCGCGGGGACTCGATTAAACACTGCCTGCTCCGGCATGTTTTTTTCCCAGCTCTGTAACAGCGGGTCAAAGCTGTAGCAATGAATGCACATATAGGAAAACACTTCGACGACCTCTACCTGAGCCGGCGATTCGTTTTCAAGCCCGGTTTCAACCGGCACATCGATACGCTCGTAGTGAGTACCTTCGACAAATGCCGCTGGAGTCTCTGCCGCTTTAACTTCCTCGGCCTGAACCGCGGCAAACGTCAGCGCAGCGGCAATCCATATCCCAGCTTTAAACGCTGACTTTGCAACTATGGTTTGAATCTGCATCTGACGAAACCCTTGTCTTGATCGGCTTAGTTTAAGCCGCTGATGTAGTCGGACAAGACGACTATTTCACGGTCCGACAAACCTTTGGAAACACCACGCATCATGCCGCCAAAGACTTCATCGGATCGGCGCTCACCTTCGCGATATGCGGTCAGCTGTGCCGCGGTATACTGGGCCGACTGACCGCTTATGCGAGGGAAGCCTGCCTGAGCATTACCGGCACCATTCGGTCCATGGCAGGAACTACAGGCCGCAACGCCTTTGTTGGCGATACCACCCTTATAAATACGGGTTGCTAATTCGATATCAGCGTCGGTACCGGTGGCTTCGGCAACTTTGCTGGGCAGACTGGCATAGTAAGCCGCCAGATCATCCAAATCTTGTTCGCTTTTGCCAATCAGCTGAGCCGTCATCAGCGCCACATCACGCTCTCCGGACTGAAACATTTTCAACTGTCTGGCTAGGTAGCGCTCATTCTGCCCGGCTAACTGAGGATATGACGGATCAATCGCTGAGGCGCCGTCCTGACCGTGGCAAGACGCACACACCATCGCTTGGGCTTCGCCAGCTTGGGCGTTTCCAGCCGCGAAGGCTGGCGAGGCACTGACCCCTAAAAGCGCAGCCATGAGCGCAGAAAGAACCATTAGTTTTGCAGCAGTTATGCGAACACTCATTTACGTTTTTCCCTAATTCACTTGCGCCCACTTTGTGTTGCGCAAAGCTGTACGCAACCCAAGTGAACATTGAAACAAAAACCTTTGGCCAAGGTAACGAACGCGATTCTCAGCTCTGCTCTTCTTCGGCTTTAGCGAAAGGCAGGCAGGCGGTTTCCGTTCGTTAACATCGCTACAGAATACGTACTGCGCATTCTGAAAGGATCGATCGTCAGCGGTGATACACTGCCACTTGAAACCCGATCACACTTTTTACCAAAATGCGGGGCCATTGCGCATACCGGCGCTTACGAAGCTGCGAGATTATATACAAGATGACTGAGAATGTGTCTCTGCCTGAGCGCTTAGAAGCAACCTTTTTGACCAGTGCTCCTGATCTAAAGCGGTGTCCGCCAAATGGCGGCGCTGAAGTGGCTTTTGCGGGTCGATCGAATGCAGGCAAATCTTCCGTACTCAATCAACTCACAGGCAATCGTCGTACCGCCAAGGTAAGCAAAACGCCCGGTCGAACTCAGCTCATGAATTTCTTTGATGTGCGCACTGGCGGTCGAATGGTGGATTTACCGGGTTACGGCTACGCAAAAGCAGGCAAAGAGGCTCAAAAAAACTGGCAGGGCGCGGTGAACCATTACCTGTCTTATCGCGATGCCTTGGTCGGCATCGTGCTTGTGATGGATATACGCCACCCCAACCAAGCCTTTGATCAACAAATGTTGGACTGGGCAAGCGCCAGTGATCTGCCCATCCATGTTCTGCTCAACAAGGCCGACAAGTTAAGCAATGGCGCGCAAAAACAAGAACTGCATAAGATGCGTAACCTGTATAAAACGCACCCTACTATTTCCTTTCAAACCTTTTCGGCCTCTCGCGGCACTGGCAAGCCCGAACTCATTGCCACACTCTTAGATTGGCTGTCCTTACCCATTGAGACCGAATCGGCTGGGGACACGGCGATCGATGTTAAGTAGGAGCAGCCAACCTCAATGAGCTTGATCCCAGTTCTCGCCTACGCCGGTATCCACAACTAAGGGGACATTTAACGCCGCTGCGCTCGCCATGCGCTGCACCACCCCATCGTTTAAAGCCGCCACGTCGGCTTCAGCCACTTCGAACACCAATTCATCGTGCACTTGCATGATCATGCGCGCATCCAAATCGCTGTCTGGCAACCAATTTTGCACCTCAATCATCGCCAGCTTGATGATATCCGCCGCCGTACCCTGCATTGGTGCGTTAATCGCCGTACGCTCAGCGGCCTGACGCCTTGGGACCGCCTTGGCGTTAATCTCTGGCAAATACAGGCGGCGGCCGAAGGCTGTTTCGACAAAACCTTGTTCCGCGGCGAGCGCCTTGGTTTCCTCCATATAACGCAGAACTCCGGGATATCGGTCAAAGTAGCGGTCAATGTAGTCCGCAGCTAGGCCACGAGAGATATTCAACTGTTTGGCCAGCCCAAAGGCTGACATGCCGTAGATCAGACCAAAGTTGATCGCTTTGGCGCTACGCCGCTGCTCATCAGCGACATCCTCAGGAGCAAGTCCAAATACTTCAGCAGCCGTTGCTCGGTGAATGTCCTGATTTTCAGCAAACGCTTGGGTCAGCCCGGAGTCGCCGGACAGATGCGCCATGATTCGCAACTCAATTTGCGAGTAGTCGGCGGCCAGCACCACGCTGTTCGCCGGTGCCACAAAGGCCTGGCGTATCCGACGACCTTCGGCATTGCGTATGGGTATGTTTTGCAAATTCGGGTCAGAAGAAGACAACCGCCCGGTGGCGGCCACTGCCTGATGATAGGATGTATGAATCCGCCCGGTTTCTGAGTGTATGTCCAAAGGCAGCTTGTCGGCGTAGGTCGATTTCAGTTTAGCCAAGCCGCGATAGGTCAAGATCAATTGTGGCAGTTCGTAGTCTTGAGCTAGGTCCACCAGCACGGCTTCGGCAGTCGATGGCTGGCCACCCGGTGTTTTTTTCAGCACGGGCAAGTCCATCTTGTCGTACAGAATCGTTTGCAGTTGTTTGGGGCTGTCTAGATTGAAGTTTTCACCCGCCAAAGCCCAAACCTCTTGGGTTAGCTCGTTCAGCCGATCCGCCAGTTCTGCTCCGTGTTGTTTCAGCATTCGCCCGTCAACCAATGCACCCTGACGCTCGACTTGCGACAGTAGGCGGACCAGCGGCATATCAATGTCGGTATAAACCGAGAGCAACCTCGGCTGTGCCTGCAATTGCGGGAACAAACAGTGATGCAACTGCAAAGTGATATCGGCATCTTCTGCAGCGTAGTCGGCGGCAGTTTCCAACGGCACTTGATTAAAGGTCAATTGCTTGGCGCCTTTCCCAGCAATGTCCTCAAAGTGGATTGTTTTTTTGTTCAGATAGTAGCCTGCCAACGCGTCCATGTTGTGACGAGTAGCGACACTGTTTAGCACGTAGGACTGCAGCATGGTGTCGTGTATTGGACCCTCTATCGCAATGCCGTAGCGGGCCAGCACACTCATATCGTACTTCAGGTTTTGTCCAACCTTGGCAATCGCAGGATTTTCCAATACCGGTTTCAGAGCCTGCAAAGCCTGTTCCAAACTGACTTGATCTGGCGCAGCTGGATAGTCGTGAGCTACGGGTAAATAGGCCGCACGACCAGGGCTGATGGCAAAGGAAAAACCGACCAGTTCGGCCTCCATATACTTGATACTCGTCGTTTCTGTATCCACAGCAATCAATTCTTGGCCTTCGAGCAAAGTAATCCACTGCTGCAAGTGGTCCGGGTCTAAAATAAGGTCGTAATCGGTTTCAACTGCCGGTTCTGACGGCCCTTCGTATTCAGAGGAACCTGACTCGTCAGGAGGGTTGAGAGCGTCTAATTCCTGCAGCCAAGATTTGAATTCAAATTCTGTATAAAACTTGCGCAGCTCTGCTTCGTTTGGCTCGGCTGGCACGAGGTCTGCAAATGTCAAATCCAGTGCGACATCGCATTTGATTGCAGTGAGTGCTCGCGACAGTGGTAACTGTTCCAAACTGTTGCGAAGATTTTCTCCAACTTTTCCCTTCACCTCGTCTGCTCTGGCCATCAGCTCATCCAGCGAGCCGAATTCATTCAGCCACTTTGCCGCGGTTTTAGGACCCACCTTAGGCACGCCTGGGATGTTGTCTACGGTGTCACCCATCAGGGCTAGATAATCGATGATGAGTTCAGGGCCGACACCAAATTTTTCTTTGACGCCACTCGCATCCATCGTGGTTTCCGTCATGGTATTCACCAGCGTAACGAAGGGCGTCACCAATTGAGCCATGTCTTTGTCACCGGTGGAGATAACCGTTTCTCTTTGCAAAGCAGTCGCCTGCGCGGCGTATGTACCGATCACGTCGTCCGCCTCCACTCCAGATACGCTGATTAGAGGCAAGCCCATGGCTTTAATCATTTCATGAATTGGCGCGATCTGTTCACGCAAATCGTCTGGCATGGCGCTCCGGTTGGCTTTGTATTCTTCGAACATATCGTCGCGGAATGTTTTGCCTGGGGCATCGAAAACCACTGCGAGGGGACTGTTGGGATAGTCTTTGGCCAGACGCCGGAGCATGCTGATGACGCCGCGAATAGCACCCGTTGGATGGCCGTTGGAACTGCGCAAATCGGGCAATGCGTAAAAAGCGCGAAACAGATAGGAAGAACCGTCGACCAGCACAACGGGACCGTGGAGTTCTGTCGGTTTCGACGTTAGATTATCTGCCACGATATGCTCCAAAATAAGGCAATAGGTTCGGTGTTGATTATGGCCATACTTCTCCCCATATCGCTAGAAACAGTCAGCAAACGGCGTTCGGCAGGCATCTGGCAATGTCTAGTGCTTCTGTCGGTTGTTCTCTTTACAACGCCGGTTAGCGCCCAGCGAGGCCCCGACGTTGTTATCATTGCTGAAGCCGACAAAATGATTTACGAGTTTAGACAGAACGGTCAGCTTCGCATGATCCGCGTTGTGCCTAACTTTGGAAAACCGTATTACTTGGTCCCTCGCGATCCGACTCAGGGTGATGGTGATCTGCAGCGTGTAGACGCCTTGGTGGCCAGCTGGGTTCTGTGGGAATTCGACTGATCAGGGCCTATAGGGCCTTGAGCAAATACAAGGCAAAGTATTCGTCCGCATCCTGCCAGTAATGCTCGCAGCGAAAGGCTGAATCCTCCGCTAGACGGACAAACTCGTCGGGCGAATATTTATAGGAGTTTTCCGTGTGCAGTCGTTCGCCGTCGTCAAACGTGAATACCGACCCCCCGACGCTCACCTGCTGCTGCATCGTGCTACGCAAAAACATTTGAATGCACCCAGCGTCTTCGTTGTAGTGCGCCTCGTGTGCAAAAGCGTCTAGCTGGAACTTTGTTCCTAACAGGCGATTCAGGTGAGAGAGCGCGTTCAAGTTGAATGCAGCGGTCACGCCCGCCGCGTCGTTATAGGCTCTCTCTAAAACGCCGCGATCTTTTTTGCAATCCACGCCAATCAGAAGATGGCCACCGCAGCCCAGGGTTTTGGCCACCCGAAGAAGAAATTGTTTGGCTTGGGCTGGCTCAAAGTTGCCAATGCTTGAACCGGGGAAAAACGCGATTGGACTCATACCATCCACCTCTTCCGGTAATGCAATAGGCTGAGAGAAGTCGGCACAAACCGGAAGGACCGTGAGCCTTGGAAAATCTTGGGCCAGTGCCATTGCGTTGTTGAGCAAATAGTCGCGCGAGATATCCACCGGTACGTAGGCCAGAGGCGACAGAGCTTTAAGCAACTTACGAATTTTCAGCGAAGAACCACTGCCGTACTCAATGACGCAGACCCCCTCCCCGATCAAGTCGGCAATTTCAGACAAATGGGCGTCAAAAAGTCCGAGCTCGGTCCGTGTCGGATAGTATTCATCCAACTGAGTAATGGCCTCGAACAATTGGGAGCCCTGCTCATCGTAGAAGTATTTGGGTGATAGAGACTTGTGTCGTTTTTTCAGTCCTGCGCAGACTTCTTCGGTTACGTCTTCGATCTCCGGATGGAGATCCAATACCTTAAGCTGGCGCTGGACGTTCATAGATTACGGGCCAAGCGAATCCCACTGAACTGCCATACGTCCTTCGGATAGAAGAAATTACGATAGCTTGGGCGAATATGACTTTCAGGCGTAGCGCATGAACCTCCACGAAGAACCCACTGACTGCTCATAAACTTTCCGTTGTATTCACCAAGCACACCCGGCAGGGGCGCGTAGCCCGGATAAGGCCCGTAACTGCTGCTGGTCCACTCCCAGACATCGCCAAACATTTGGCTGTGATTTGTCCGCTGAGCCTGAGGGTGCAAACGCCCACCGTCAGCGAAATTACCCGCAGTGTTTGACTCTTTGGACGCTGCATATTCCCACTCGAACTCAGTGGGCAGACGGGCGTCAGACCACGCGGCAAACGCCGCAGCTTCATAACCGCTGACATGAACAACCGGAGCGTTAGCCACCAACGGGTGGTAACCATCCAAGCGATACTCAAACCACTGACCGTCTTCCCAACGCCAATACAGAGGGTGTCTTCGAGCGTGTTGTTGCAGGTCTGTCCAGGCTTCCGCAAGCCAAAGCTCCGCCCGGCTGTAACCATCGTCTTGGATAAATGCAAGATACTCTTCATTGGTCACCAGCCGATTCGCCAAGGTATACGGCGATAAATATACCGGATGACGAGGCAGCTCGTTGTCGAAACAAAACCCTTGCTGTGCGCCAATATCGACCAGACCGGGCTCGAAATGTGAAAAACCCTGCTGAAGACTTATCAATGACGATTCTATGTTTTGGCTCGATGGGCTGGCCGACAACTGCTCTGAGCCGACCAGCTCTGAGCCAACAACAAGAGCCGGATACAATGGGTTATGGCCGAAATTGAACTTAATGTCGGTGAGGAGCAACTCCTGATGTTGTTGTTCATGGTGAAGGCCTAACTCCACCGTATCTAGCAAAGACTGTTGCACTGCTGGCGGCTTATCCTCCGCTAACAATTCCGTCACCGTTTCGTCTACATAGGAACGGTAAGCCATGATCTCACTGACGGTAGGACGGGACAAATTACCGCGCTTCGTTCGAGGAAATGGCTGGCCAACGCCGTTGTAGTAAGAGTTAAACAGCTGCTCGAAGGCGGGATGAAAGGCCGTCGCAGAGGGCCGATGGGGTTTGATCAGGAAGGTCTCAAAGAACCAAGTGGTGTGCGCTAGATGCCACTTTGGCGGACTGGCATCTGCCATGGGCTGAACGCCATAGTCTTCAACATCAAGGGGCGCGCAGATCGCTTCGCTGCGGTGCCGTATCCGCAGGTAGTCCGAGACACCTAACCTTGCCTTATTTGACGATGCCGCAATGCTTTTCGCTGCCCGCTCGCCTTGTTTGGATGTTATGCCAGCATTCATAAGCGCCTCATTCGAACAGCCTTCTTTTGGCTCATGAGATACTCATCAGCTACTGCCAACTAAAACTGCGCCGCCAGCGTTTGAAAAGTCAACCTAATGGTCTCAGGATCGTGGGGCAATTTGATGAAACCGTGGTAGTGGCCCCTAGGATTAATAATCACAATATTCCCCGTGTGGTCTACCGTGTAAGCGTCTGCGGCGGCCGCCGAACGTTGCGCATTTTGGGTCAACTCCCGGGCCAGAGGCACTTTTGCAAAGGCCACGTTCACCTGAGTCGTCAAGTCTACAAGATCCTTCCGTGGCCCGGTCACACCGAGAAAGCGAGGCGAAAACGCTGTCGCATAAGCTCCCAATGTCTCGAGACTGTCTCGATCCGGATCTACTGAAACCAGAACCCCCTGAAATTGTTCCGCCAACGCAGCATCCCCTGATTGAAGCTGTCGGTCAACCGTGCCCAAAACCGCCATGCTAGTCGGACAAACATCGGGACAACTGACGAAACCAAAGAATACAAAGCTCCACCGACCTTCGAAATTAGTCCGGCCAAACGCCGCGCCGGTATGGTCTCGCAGTTCAAATTCTGCAATATCTCTCGGCCGAGGCAAGATGAATACGCCCTTACTGCGCATTTCTTCCAAGGACAGCTGAGGCACCCGGGTCACGCTGATCACAAACATTACCAAAACAATGGAAATGAAGACGAAACAGAGCAGAAGCGTGCTTTTGATGGAATTCATGGACTAGGCCGACAGCGGTGTCATTTGTACGGGTGGCGTCACGCCCACACCGAGGTACAGATAGTGATCTACGAGCATCAATAAAAACAGCGCGCCAAGGTAAATAATGGAGTAACGGAACGTTTCCATCGGCGCTTTTGGGTTGTTATTCCGCATAAGTACGACTGCCCAATAAAGAAATCCAACGCCTAAGGCAAGAGCACCTGCAAGGTATAGCGGCCCTGCCATCGCAATGACAAAGGGCAGCACAGAGG
Organism: Gammaproteobacteria bacterium; assembly: GCA_012269545.1. GTDB lineage: Bacteria > Pseudomonadota > Gammaproteobacteria > Pseudomonadales > Azotimanducaceae > UBA4421. The sequence continues at coordinate 77,875 of JAAXKB010000002.1, forward strand.
CAATCACCAGCAAAATCGTGTAAAGCAAAATGTGCAGCCGCGTATAGGCTTCACCGTGAGTCACCGGCAACATCGGCATACCGACGTCCGCATACTCATCTTTTCGCTCCAAGGCCAAGGCCCAAAAATGCGGGGGGGTCCAGGCAAAGATAATCAGAACCAGTAACAGACCGCCCGGATCAACGCTGTTGGTTACCGCCGTCCAGCCAAACAGCGGCGGAGCCGCGCCAAACAAGCCGCCGATGACAATATTCTGCGGGGTAGCTCGCTTCAGATAAAGGGTATAAACGAGTCCATAACCCACCCACGATGCGAAGTTTAACCAAGCAGTTAACGGGTTCACTAAAAACCAAAGTATGGCGAGGCCAATAAGCCCGGTGGCGGCGGCAAACACCATGGCCTGTTGATTGCTGACGCGGCCCGTCGCAACGGGGCGTTTTTCGGTTCGCGCCATTTGCGCATCAATGTGTTGATCTGCAATGTGGTTTACCACAGCGGCAGAGGCTGCAACTAGGGCAATTCCAACGCTGCCGAAAAAAAGGATGCTGACGGGCACCAAGCCTGGTGTCGCTAAATACATGCCAACTACTGCGCAAAGCAGCATTAAAACTACGACGCGCGGTTTGCACATTTCTAGGTAGTCACGCCACGAGGCGCTCAGGGCTACTTCATTCATACTGGAATTACGCTCAGCCTTAGGACTGCAGGGTACGCAGTCGGGGCGCGAAGTTTATCGTAACCAGCACCAGCAGCAACAGTGCGCCAACGGTATTGTGTGCGGTAGCGTTGAGCAGGGGCAAAACCCAGACCACGTTCAGAATGCCCAATGTGATTTGCGTCAGCAGGGCCGCCAGCAGCGCATAACCGATGACAGCGGCCTGTTTTACCGTCTGAAAAAACAGAGCGCCCACGACAAGCAACACGACGATTGCTCCGATGCGGTGTACCCAATGGATCGCCATACGTGCTTCGTTGGTCATCAAGCCTCCCAAGTAGTTGGGTCCTACACTCTGGAAAATATTGAACCCCTGCCGAAAATCGACGTCCGGGGAGTAGGTGCCGTCGCAGCTCGGGAAGTCATAGCAGGCCAGCGCAGCGTAGTTCGAGGAAACCCAACCACCCAAAATGATCTGCACGACCACCGCAGCAAAAGCGATCTTTGCCAGCCAGTTCGGCCGGGGAAGCGCAGCCACCAGACCTGACAACCCACCTTGCCTAATAAACAGGAGCCACATCAGGCTCAATGTGGTGAATCCGCCGATCAAGTGTCCAGTTACGACCTGCGGCCAGAGCTTAAGCGTCACCGTCCAAGCACCAAACGCCGCCTGCCATAAAATGACGATCATCAGCACAGCAGCGAGCTTGAGCGGCGTGTCTTCTACCTCGCGAGCGCGATAGGCCATAATCAAAATGCTGGCCACCAAGAGCAACAAAGCGCCAGCAATATATCGGTGCCCCATCTCCCACCACGCTTTCGCAATTTCTACGGGCGTGTCTGGGTATCGCGCTTCAGCAGTGGAAATTTCGTTGGCCTGATCGGGTACGGTTAAAAATCCGTAACAACCCGGCCAATCAGGGCAGCCTAAGCCAGCATCTGCAAGGCGCGTGTATGCGCCAACTGAGACAACCAGTAAGGCAAAAATAACGCCGAAGCCGGCGAGTTTTCTGATTCGTGCATTAACCAATTTGTGAAACCTTCAATAGCTTTTTGAGATCTGCTAACAACAGTTTTGGATTGATATCCAAGGGGTAGAAGAAAACGAGGTTCCCGTTTGGATCAACAATATAGATGCCTTCATCCATGGCCCCATTGGGGGTCAGAATACGTTGCAGGTCGGGCTGATCTTCTGGCACAACGAAGGCTGGCGACGTTGTCAAACCGCGTCGAACGCGTTTCGCTTCTCTATTTAGCAATATGTGGGCGGCTCTAAGCTTCTGCAATGCCGTAACACAAGCAGCTTCGCATTGGTCAGCTACTGTCCAAAGCCACCATTGTCCAGACGTCGCCAGTGTCGTTTGCTCGGGAGTAGCCCAGCCAAGGGCGGCCACAGTTGTTGCAGGCTGCACAAAGACACCATTATTGGTGGTGCCCCAGCTTGCGCCGCCCTTCGCAGAAAAAAACAGGGCATAAGAACCGCCCAACGAGAAAAACGCCATCACCAGAATGATCGTCAGCTGCCGACGGCCGCTGCTTGGTAGGGGTTTATCAGACTCTGAATGCATAGTGGTCGTAATCCTTTGTAGAGGCTTTAGAAACCGACAAAAAAGATGGCGTCAGGAAGCAAAATGTTACCGGGTTTGTTGAGATCTCGAACGCTTCTCAGGGTTCGTGAAGCCGAGGTACAGATAGCCCAACAACAACACGATTGCCAGCCCGAACCAAGTAGCCGCGTACCCGCGGTGCTTTTCATCCGACAAGCGGGAGGCAAAGGGCGCCGCCACAAGTACGCTCGGTTGGCCGGGCTCCAAACGCAGCTCTGCTGGCCAAGTGCCTGACGTTGTAGACATCCTCGTCACGTTGGCTCGCTGCACCCGCTTAGGCCACTCGCCTGACCAATCTTGAGATCCCCAAGCTGGAATCAAACCCAACTGCGGCCATACAGTCGCAGTCAGCCGGAGAACACCCGGTGGTGTGAGCACGGCAGGCAGCGTCTGTCGGCCATTGGACGCGACGAAGCCTCGGTTGATTAGAACGCGGCCAACGCTATCGTCCTCAAATACCTGATAGACCCAATAGCCCGTCGCCCCTTCGAGAACCTGATTATCCACGAAAAACATCTCGGGGTGGTATTGGCCCGTTAACCGCAAAGCTTGAAAGGGCTGGGACAGCGTCTCCGAATTCGGTGTCTGGGGTAATTCCGTTAACTTTGACAGGTACTGGTTTTCCAGCTGCCGCTTATAGTCGCCGCGCTGTACCTGCCAATTCCCTAGGGCAAGCAATATCGGCATCATGAACAGAACAAATCCGGTCATTCGCCAACCTGGGGTAAACTTCGTTCTCACTTGATGATCACAGGGCACTGATATACTTGATCCGAACAGAACCGGAGTAGAGTCCGTTGCTCAAAGCCATCATCGTTATTTTACTAATCTGTGTCATTCTCAGCCTGATGAGTGGATTGGTGTTTTTGTTTAAAGATACCGGTAAACCGGAAAGCCGCCGGCTTTGGTACGCCTTGGGGGTGAGAATTACCTTTGCTACCTTGTTGGTTTTGGCTATCGGCTACGGATTCTACACTGGTGAACTAAGGATGGGCTTGAATGCGCCATGGCATGGTGCGACACAAGCTGGCCCCCAGCCTGCTGAGGGAAGCTAACCTCAAATCCAATCCACAAAAAAGGGGCTTGCGCCCCTTTTTTATTGACGCCAAGGGCGCCAAATCCCGTCTAGACAACATAGACAAAGATAAATAAGCCCACCCAGACAACGTCAACAAAGTGCCAGTACCAACTGGACGCCTCAAATCCAAAACAATCGTTCTCTGAAAAATGTCCCTTCAGGGCCCGGAACAGTTGAATCAGCAACATAAAGGTCCCCAAGGTCACGTGGAAACCGTGAAAGCCTGTCAGGATGAAGAATGTTGAACCGTAGATTCCGCTGCCCAGCGTAAGCCCAAGATCGTTGTAGGCGTGGACGTATTCTGCGACTTGAAGCACTAGGAAGATCGCACCAAGAAGAACCGTCAAACCCAACCAGCCGATTAGCTTATTGCGGTTCTGCGCCTTAATCGCATCATGTGCAAAGTGTACGGTAACGCTCGAGGACAAAAGTATTACGGTGTTATAGAAGGGCAAATACGCGCCCCAAGCACTGACATCGGTGACGCCCGGAGCTGCCATGCTCTGCACTGGATTCACGAATAGCTCGGGGTCAGGGTTTTGCACAACAGGCCAAGCTGCTTCAAAAGTCGGCCACAGGTAATTCGTAATGCCCTTGTCACCTTCTCCGCCCAACCAAGGCACAACGAAGGCACGAACGTAAAACAGAGCGCCAAAAAATGCGGCGAAGAACATGACTTCGGAAAAAATGAACCAGCCCATGCCCCAAACGTAACTGCGCTTTAACGATTCGTTGTTAAGGCCTGCAGTGTTCTCCTCCACGACCTTCGCAAACCAAAAGTAGAGAACTAGAGCGACAATCGCGAACCCAACCGTCGACTGAGTTGCGTCACCCGTGCCACCCGCACTGACGTCGTTCAACCATCCCGCAAGACCCGTGACCATGAGCATCAGTCCAAAGGCCAAAAACACGGGGTACCATCCGGAGTCCGGTACGTAATAGATCGACTTGTCGACTTCTGCCGAATTAGCCATGAGATTCCTCCACTTGAAAACTGTTGTTAACCGCCAGCCGTAGGCAGTTGGTCTAGTGGGCCTGCCCCCTGAGCGGCCGAGATATCCACGCGATCTGTTATGTCAAAAAGCGCATAGCTCAAATTAATTGAGCCCACGTTTTTCGGCAACTCCCTGCCCACGATAAAGCGCATCGGCATTTCCACCTCTTCTCCAGGCTGCAGCAGCTGCTGTTCAAAGCAAAAGCATTCTGTCTTGTGAAAAAACTCGGTGGCAGAAATTGGCACAAGCGATGGTATCGCCTGTGCCACCATGGGCCTGTTCGTCGTGTTCTTTACATAAAAACTGACGGTTTTCGCTTCACCGGGGTGGACCCTCACCGCACCCTGGCCAGACCAAAACTCCCATGGCATTCCCTCGTTCGTGTTCGTCAAAAAATTGACCTTGATTAACCGGGTCCGATCAGGCTCGGCGCTGGCTTCATCGAACACGTAGGGGCCGCCGGTCTTCCCGTTTAGCCCCGTCACTTCACAGAACAAGTCATACAGCGGTACAAGAGCGAACGCAAATCCGCACATGCCTAGCACGATTAAGGACAGCTTTTTTACCGTCCTTTTAATTTCCGCTTGTTGAGTTTGCTCCGTCATAACTCGCCGGTCTTAGCCGAGCACCTCTTCATCTTTCACTGCCGGTGGATGCGTGAACGAGTGATATGGTGCAGGAGAAGGCAAAGTCCATTCCAGGCCTTTGGCGCCTTCCCAGGAACGATCTGCTGCCGGCTGCCCGGAGCGGATCGCCTTGATGATCACGTACAGGAAGAATACCTGAGACAACCCGAAGATGAAGGCACCGACGCTTGAAATCATATTGAAGTCAGCGAACTGCAAAGGATAATCAGGAATACGGCGTGGCATACCCGCAAGGCCGGAGAAATGCTGGGGGAAAAACGTCACGTTCACGCCGACAAAAGAAAGCCAGAAGTGAATTTTGCCCAGTGTTTCGTCGTACATCTTGCCGGTCCACTTGGGGAACCAGAAATAGACGGCAGCGATGATTGAGAACAGTGCTCCGGGAACTAGCACGTAGTGGAAGTGAGCAACCACGAAGTAAGTATCGTGATACTGATAGTCCACAGGCGTAATGGCCAGCATCAGCCCTGAAAATCCACCCATCGTAAAGAGCACTACAAAGGCAATGGCGAACAACATGGGCGTTTCAAAAGTCATCGATCCGCGCCACATGGTGGCGATCCAATTAAACACCTTCACGCCGGTCGGCACCGCAATCAGCATGGTGCTATACATGAAGAACAGCTGGCCCGCCAACGGCATACCTACTGTAAACATGTGGTGCGCCCACACGATGAATGACAAGAAAGCAATGGACGCCACTGCATAGACCATAGAGGTGTAGCCGAACAATCGCTTGCGAGCAAACGCCGGAATGATATGCGAGACGATACCGAAGGCGGGCAAGATCATAATGTAGACCTCTGGGTGCCCAAAGAACCAGAAAATGTGCTGGAACATCACCGGATCCCCGCCGCCTGCCGCGTTGAAGAAGCTAGTGTCGAAGTGGATGTCGAACAGCATCATGGTAACCGCGCCCGCGAGCACAGGCATTACTGCGATAAGCAGATACGCCGTGATCAGCCATGTCCAAACGAACATCGGCATTTTCATCAGCGTCATGCCAGGCGCACGCATGTTCAGAATGGTCGCGATGATGTTGATGCTGCCCATAATGGATGAGGCGCCCATCAAGTGAACTGCGAAAATGAAATACGTGACCGAAGGCGGCGCATAGGTCGTAGACAGCGGTGCATAAAACGTCCAACCAAAGTTGGGACCACCGCCTTCCATGAACAGCGTCGATATCATCATGCCGAAGGCGAAGGGCAGGATCCAAAATGACAGGTTGTTCATACGCGGCAACGCCATGTCCGGCGCACCGACCTGCATCGGGATCAACCAGTTCGCCAGGCCAACGAATGCTGGCATGATAGCCCCGAAAACCATGATCAAGCCGTGATTGGTCGTCATCTGGTTGAAGAACTCTGGCTGCACAAATTGCAACCCGGGCTGAAACAGCTCAGCTCGAATAACCAGAGCTAGAACCCCGCCAACCAAAAACATCGCAAAGCTGAACCAGAGATACAGCGTACCAATGTCTTTGTGGTTTGTTGTAAACAGCCAGCGCTTGAGGCCCTTGGCCGGCCCATGTGCGTGGTCGTCGTGATGATCTGCGTGAATAACTTCGCTCATGACTATTCCTTACTGACCGTTAGATAAATTAATGACATCTTGAGGCTGCGACATGTCGCCGGCGTTGTTGCCAAAGGCGTGTCGCTGATAATGAACTACGGCGGCAAGTTGAGCGGGGTCAAGCTGCCGACCAAATGCCTGCATCGCTGTACCCGGCACGCCGTCTATAACCAATTTTAGATGGTCGTCCCGAGGGCCCATGGCGACAGCAGATCCTGCGATTGCCGGGAAAACTGGCGCAACGCCTTCCCCGTTTGCCATGTGGCAAGAAGCGCAGTAAGTGCCGTACACCGTATCCCCCTGCGCCATCAACTCTTCGTGGGTCATTGCCTCGCCTATGCTTTCTTGACGAACGAGTTCTGACGAAACCTGAGAGGCATACCACGCGTCGAATTCTGCTTCGGGCAGTACTTCAACGACAATGGGCATGAATCCGTGATCCTTGCCGCACAATTCTGTGCACTGACCTCGGTATATCCCCGGCTCTTCTACGATGGTCCAAAGCTCATTTAACATGCCCGGCACTGCGTCGCGCTTAATTCCGAAATCTGGCACCCACCATGCGTGAATAACGTCCTCGGCAGTGATCAGGAAACGAACCTTACGATTGGTGGGGATACGTAGGTGCTCGTCCACGTCCAACAGATAGTTCTCGCCTTTCACCGATTGATTGTAAATCTCTTCTCGGGGAGTCGACATAACAGAGAAGAACGAGAGCGTGTTGTTGTAATCTTCATCCAGATATTTGTACTGCCATTTCCACTGATAGCCGCGAACTTCAATGGACATATCCTCGCCGCCGGTGTCGTACATCGCCACCAACACTTGCGTCGCTGGAACGGCCATCACGATCAGAATCAGCGTAGGAACAATCGTCCAAGCCAACTCAAGCTTGGTGCTGTCGTGAAACGTTGCGGCTTCAGCGCCGCGAGACTTTCGATGGTTAAACACCGACCAGAACAACACGCCGAAAACGAGCACGCCAATCGCAACGCAGATCAAAAAGATGATCATATGCAGATCGTAAACTTGTCGACTGATATCCGTGACGCCTACACGAAGATTCAACTCATCAGCGGCGGCGACACCGGTCAAAAGTAGCGACGCCAATGCAACGGTCATGCGCCAGAGCCGATGTTTCATTCTGCAAAGCTGGTTTTTCATACTGCTATGTCTCTCTACCTTAGTTCGCGGAGCCAAAATCTGCTGCTCCGTGTTGTCCAACACTCCGACGCCCTTTTTGATCATAGTTATATCGAAGCGTATTTTTTAAACACACCATCAACCCGATCAGTGACCTGCGCAAAACCCTGTGCAAGCTCAGCCCTTGCTCAACGCAGTTTTCTCTAAAGCGAATTGGGAGATCACTCAAATGCCAGCGAGTTTCTGAGCCTTACTGCCTCTCAACCCAGCTATCGTCGCGACGTGTTGCTCTAATTCGGTCCCTTCTCATTCCGAACTGACCAATTTGACGCGGATGACAGCTTAGTGCGCCGACTGCTTGCACGAATCGACTCATGCGAAAGCGACAGAAGTATAGCAGCCAGTGACTGGTCGGCAACTCGTTCGACACAGAAAACTTGGACAATTCCAATTATTTACGAGGCGTTTCTCGCTCGCTTAAGAGGACTTTGGCCCAGTGAGATCAATGATCTTTACCGTCTCTACCTTGGTTGTCGTCTGCCGACTTTTTTCATAGCGTGCCCTTGGCAAGGGAGCAGTCACGGCTGCTTGGTCTGGATCCAAGGCTTCGGTGAACCCACAGGACACGCAGCGTCGACGAATCGCCTCGGTCGCTATGTCATTGAGGCTTTTTGACTCGAGCGATTGTGTCACAGCTTCAATCACGATCCGATCTACCGCTTGGCATGAAGGGCATACCGCGCCAGAGATAAAGCGCTTTGCTTGAGTCACAGTGATTCTCCTAACTTTTTCAGCCCGCCGCATCGCCGCATTCGTTGCACACACATTTTACGACGTTTTGTGTCGCAAACTCGCGTACACAGACTCAGTATCCGGACGGCAGCCCAACCATATCCGATAACTCTCAGCGGCCTGCTCCACCAACATACCCAAGCCATCTGCGCTCAGTAGAGCACCTTGTGCCTGAGCCCAACGCGCGAAATGCGCTTGCTCCCCGTAGCTAAGGTCGTAACACAGGCGGCCCGCGACCAAGGCCGGTGACAGCCTCTGCAAACCGTCAGGCGCTTCCCGGCTGGCATCTCTTGGTTGCTTGGAGTCTTGGTTCAAGCCAGAGGATGTACTGTTTACAATCAATTGTACTTCCGGGACATCGTCTGTCAGCTGATCAAAGCCTACAGCAGTTATTCGGTCAGGATACTCTTGATCAAACCGCTCAACCAACGCCTGCGCATTTGCAACCGTTCGGTTCGCTATACAAATTTTCCCGATACCGGCGTCAAAAAGCGGCTGAATAATGCCTCTGCAAGCGCCACCGGCACCCAAAATCAGAGCATTCAAACCGCTAAGCGATGCGCCGTAACGAACTTGAAGATCACGCACCATGCCTAGGCCATCCGTGTTGTAGCCGACAACATCACCGTCTTGTAGGGCAAGGGTATTCACCGCCCCGGCCGCTGCAGCCAGCCCATCCAGCCGATCCGCAAACTGGTAGGCGTCACGTTTAAAAGGCACCGTCACGTTCAGGCCCACTCCGCCTTGCTGAAAAAATGTCGCCGCGCCATCCCTAAACTCTTCGCGATCAAATAAATAACGCTGGTACACCACGTCATGGCCAAGCGAGGCGGCAAAGGCTTGATGAATGTCCGGCGAAAGAGAATGTGCAATAGGATTGCCCGCCACACCTAATTGATACGCGAAATGACTCATCGCGACGCCTCTCTTAGCACCGTGCCGTCTAGGTCGATAATCGTGCTGGCACCGGTATAGCCCGAAGTCTCCCCGGGCACGACGAGGTCCACTTCGGCGCCAAAGTGTTTCCGAGCTTGGGCAAAATGCAGTGCCGGCGGCTCACCTGCTCGATTCAAAGATGTCGATACCAAGGGCCCACCAAAGGCTGCAGCAATTTCACGAGCTTGAGTGTGATCCGGCACTCGACACGCCACCGTCTCATGCTGTCCCCGAATCGATCGCGGATACATGTGTCCGGGTAACAGCCACGTTACATGGCCGGGCCAACTGGCCTCGACTTGCGCACGCAAATCGACGGCCACTCCATTGAGTACATGTTCAAACGCATCCGACGATGCGCCGATGAGCAACATACCTTTGGCGGCCTCACGACCTTTGATCGCTAAAATACGATTTAACGCTTCGCGGTTTGCAGGATCACAGGCCAAACCCCACACGCCTTCGGTGGCATGAGCAATGACGCCCCCCGTCCTGAGACAGGCAGCGACATTGACCACGTCGATCACGACTTTAGTGAAGCTTGAACCGACTCGTTTTGAGCCTCGACTTTAGCCCGATTATCGCTGCGATCCTGAACTACCTTCTGATGCAAGGCGTCATCGGCTACGGCGAGAATTTGCGCCGCCAAATAGGCAGCGTTCTTTGCGCCTGCCTTACCCACCGCGACTGTCGCCACTGGAATTCCGCCTGGCATCTGTGCGGTGGAGAGCAAGGCATCGAAACCTTGAAGGGGACCGCTATCAATCGGCACGCCGATGACTGGGCGCTGGGTGTGCGCGGCAACGGCACCCGCCAAGTGCGCGGCCATGCCAGCAGCACAAATAAATACGCGGCAGCCGCGGTCTTCCGCATCCTGCACGTAGGTTTGAGTACCCGCTGGAGTTCGGTGAGCACTTGTCACCCTGACTTCAAAACGAATACCCAGAGAGTCCAACATTGACGTGGTCGATTGCATGACAGGCCAATCTGACTCGGACCCCATTAAAACGGCAACCCAGCTCATCTTTTTCTCCGGCGGTGTGAGGGCACGCAAATATACCCGTCAGGTCCTTGTCGGACAAACCCAGAAAGCTGCAATTCCATCAAACATTGGCTAACACGCTGTGAGTCTCCACTTATTAGCACGACTATCTCGTCCAGTTGACGCGGTTCTGCCACAATGTTCTTCAGGATCTGCGCCGACATTTCATCCAACGGCACTGGCGCTGACGAAACCTCGATGGCTGTGTCAGTAGTCGTGGGAGAAATTTCAGGTAGACCTATTTCTTCCGCAATCTCCTCCACACTGGTCACCAAAGCAGCACCTTGGCGAATCATTCGGTGGCAGCCTGCACTCAAGGGGCTCAAAGCCGGGCCCGGCACCGCGCACAGGTCTCTGCCTTGTTCAAGTGCTAGGCGCGCAGTGATCAAGGAACCACTTTTAACGCCCGCTTCAACCAGAACGGTCAATTCGGACAAGCCGCTGATAAGTCGATTACGCTCGGGGAACTGGTATGGCCTTGGTCCCACGTCCGGTGGATATTCAGTTATCAAAAGTCCGTCGGCACTGAGAATTGCGTTCGCCAATCCGCGGTTCTGTTTTGGGTACAGGTGCACAAAACCCGAACCCAACACCGCTACAGTTTTTCCTTCAGGAATCGTCAATGCCCCGCGATGGGCGGCGGCATCAATACCCACAGCCAAGCCGCTGGCTACGGTACAGCCTCGCAGCACCAATTCCGCGGCTAAGCTCTGCGCCATGGCGCGGCCAGACTCGGTGCTTTTACGAGCGCCAACCAACGCGACACAGCGCTGCTCTAACACCGCCAAATTGCCAAGACAAAACAAAACCAGCGGTGGGTCGGGAATGTGCTTAAGCATTCGCGGATACGCTGAGTCATAAAAACCGATCACGCGATAGTCAGCGTCCAGCGGGTCACTCGGGGGGCAATCGGCATGGCTAAAAGCGGCTAACGGTATTTTGCGTCGATATCGGTCACTCGGCTTGCCGGATCCCTGCAATAAGGCTTCGGGCGACGGGTCGCCCGCTAACCACTGCGCGATCGTTTGGCGCGACCAGTGCGCAAGAAGAACACACAAACGCCGAGTGGCGGGGCTGCAATCGGCGGCTACACGCCCGTTCGCTGACCATTCCCCAGTAGAATTGTTCATGCGCTTTCAATTGCCTCAACTCGATGGCCACGTTATAGCCGCATAAACAGCGGAACGAGGATCATCAAAGTCTTCAATGTCTGTGCGAGATTTCTTATCTAAGCGGTATACTGCCGCCCTCTCGGCAATACTGCGCTTCAAACGACAGCACAAGATGACTCTACTAAAAATACTTCACCACCCGGATCCGCGCCTGCGCACCAAGGCAACCCCGGTAGAAACCTTTGACAGCGGTCTGACCGCTTTTGCTCAAAATATGCTTGAGACCATGTACGCCGCTCCGGGCATTGGTCTGGCCGCCACCCAAGTAAACGTGCATAAACGGATCATCGTTGTAGATGTAAGTGAGGCTAACGATCAACCTCATACCCTGATCAACCCCGTGCTGGAAACGCATGGAAAAAAAATCAAGAGTGAGGAAGGCTGCCTTTCCGTACCCGAGATTTACGAGTCAGTTGAACGGTTCGAATATGTAAATGTCACGGCTCAGGGTGTAGACGGCAGACCGATAGAGTTTACTGCCGATGGCATGCTATCCATTTGCATCCAGCACGAGTGCGATCACTTGGAGGGAAAACTCTTTGTAGACTACCTTTCTAGCCTAAAACGCGGCCGCATTAGCAAAAAACTGCGTGAACGAGTCCGCTAGATTGGCTGACCAACCCAGCAAGCTGAGATTGGCCTTTGCCGGCAGTCCCGACTTCGCCGCCCGAATTCTCGCCGTGCTCCAAGATTCTTCCGTACCGTGTGAATTCGTGCTCACTCAACCCGATCGGCCAAGTGGGCGCGGGCGCAAACTGACTCCCAACCCAGTCAAAACCGTTGCCGCCAACTGGGGGTTACCGGTTTTGCAGCCAACGAGCCTGCGCGATCCCACATCTGCTGCAGCATTACGAGCATTTGCGCCAGACGTACTGATTGTCGCGGCCTATGGCTTACTCTTGCCCGAGCACGTACTGAACATTCCGACCTACGGCTGTATCAACGTGCATGCTTCGCTGTTACCGCGTTGGCGAGGTGCTGCACCCATCGAGAGGGCCGTCATGGCCGGCGACCTCGAAACGGGTGTGACCATTATGCAAATGGAGAAAGGCCTCGACACGGGTCCAGTTTACGCAAGCGAATCCTTGATGATCGACGACTACGACGATGTTGGGGCTCTTGAAAACCAACTTGCAGAAACTGGGGCTCACTTACTCATCAACGTTCTTAAAAAGCTACCCCAGCACCCCACGCCACAGCCCACAGACGGCGTCACCTACGCGCACAAACTGACGGCGACAGATCGCATCATTGATTGGACACAGAGTGCAGCGGAGATTGCACGACATATTTGGGCTCTCAACCGTCGTATGCCCGCGATCACCACAATCGGACAAACGCAGGTGCAGATCCTAGAGGCATCGGCGGTTAATGAGCTGACAGAAATCGAGCCGGAAGGCAGACCGGGTCGGCAAACCCAGGCCAGCAAGAAGACTATTACGATCGAATGCGGTTCGGGATGGATACAGGTGTCCAAACTCAAGATCAATCGAGGTAAGGGTTTACCGATGGACGCAGCAGCAGCTCGGAACGGATATCCAGACGTGTTCCAAGCGGGTGCCGTTTTTTCATCTGCGCAGGCTCAGTCCTTGTCATGACACGTGACGCAACAGATAGCCAAGGCCAGCGAAGCGCCAATACCCGTTTGGATATCGCACGCGCCCTCACCCACGTAGTGGGTCATCGACGCACCATTGAATGGGTGAGAGCGGAACGCCCCCAATGGCTCCAAAGCTCACTCCACAGTGAACTGCTTTACGGCACACTGCGGCACTATCTTTCCTTAACCGCAGCGATTCAAAAACACTTAAAACGGCCCCTCAAAAAAAAGGACTTAGATCTTCAAAACCTCTTGTTAGTGGGCGCTTACCAACTGCAACACACCGCTGTAGCTGACTACGCTGCGATAAATGAATGTGTCGACGCATGCAGGGGCCTTGGTAAGCCTTGGGCAAAAGGCCTAGTAAACGGAGTCCTACGCGCGCTTCAGCGCCAAGAAAGAATCGAACCTGCAACCGAGGCGCTGGCGGAAAGAGATCACCCCGAGTGGCTCCGCATCTTACTTCATCGGCAATACGGCAAAAATGCGTTGGAACTCATGGAAGCAAACAATCGACGCGCACCCATGACCCTGCGCATCAACCAGATCGCCACCCGTCCGGACGTTTTCAAGCAACGCCTAAAGAACGCAAACATTCCATTTACCGATGGCCCTTGGGAGGAAACGGTTACGCTACTTGAACCTCAGGTTGCCGCCGACCTCCCCGGTTGGACGCAGGGGGAATGTGCCGTTCAAGACCAAGCAGCTCAGCACGCTGCTCATCTCATCATAAGCGCACTTAGGCAGAAGAATCCTAACGCTTCTCCCATCAAGGTATTGGACGCATGCGCCGCCCCCGGCGGAAAGCTGTTCCACGTGCGTGAGGCGTTGACCCAAGAGCACATCGCACACTATCTGTTTGCTCTCGACAACAAGGCGACGCGACTGCAAGAACTCAGCGAGATCGCAACGCGGTTGGGTCATGCCACTCATGCCCATGCCGATGGTTCAACGCCGCGAACCGAATCTATCGGCCTCATTTGCGCAGACGGTTGTGCAACCGATCTACCCTTCCCGGATCCCTTCGATGTCATACTGATCGATGCCCCATGTTCCGGCAGCGGCACCATCAGACGGAACCCTGACATCCGCATGCTGCTCAGCCAAAAAGTGCTCTTAGAGCACCAAGTCTTGCAGCGTCAGCTGCTACAGAATTTATGGCAACGCTTAATGCCTGGGGGTACTCTTGTTTACTCCACATGCTCCGTTTTTTCTGAGGAAAACGATCAGGTGATACAAAGCTTCCTCGGCAGCACTGCCGACGCCCTAGTCGTTCGCCCAAGCTTCGCAACGGGCAGAGCAACTCAGCATGGCTGGCAGCTGCTGCCCACAGAGCCACTCACCGATGGCTTCTACTATTGCGTGCTGGAAAAAGGCAGGCATTACACAAAGGCAAATTCACCGTGAAAATACTGATTCTTGGCGCGGGTCAAGTGGGTGGCACATTGGCTGAGAGCCTCGCGCTGGAGGCCTTCGATATCACCCTGGTAGATATCGACAGCGTGCGCCTGAACGAATTATCCATCCGTCTGGACATTCAAACCATCGAAGGCTCAGCCTCGCACCCTGACGTTTTGCGGCGGGCGGGGGCAGATGACGCAGATATGTTGATTGCCGTTACGTCCAGCGATGAGATCAACATGGTTGCCTGTCAGGTCTGTTACTCGCTATTTCGCACGCCTATGAAGATTGCTCGAATACGATCCTCTGCCTACCTCGACAAGGAAGGCTTTTTCCATAAGAACCACATGCCAATCGACCGGCTAATTAACCCGGAGGCAGTGGTCACAGAGCAAATTCACGAACTCCTCAGCCACCCCGGTGCGCTGGACGTCGCCGACTTTGCCAATGGCAGAGTACAGCTGGTGGCTATGCGTGCAGTTCACGGCGGACCCTTAGTCGGTCACGCCCTAAGCTTTCTGCGCGAAGACATGCCAAACGCTGACACCCGGGTAGCCGCCATTTTCCGTCGCGGTCAGTCCATTGTTCCCCGCGGTGATACCGTGATCGAAGCTGACGATGAGGTCTTTTTCATCGCTGCTAGGGAGCACATCACAAAGGTCATGGGGGAGCTGCGGAAAGCAGAACAGCCTTACCGGCGTATTACCATCATGGGCGGCGGCAACATCGGTGCAAGGCTGGCCTCGGAAATCGACAAAGAGTACGCCGTTAAACTCGTCGAACTCAGCCCCGAACGGGCAAAGACATTGGCGGATCAACTGCATAATACGGTGGTCATACAAGGCAACGCGACGGATCGCGAGTTACTGCTCGAAGAGAATATTGAACAGTGCGACGCGTTTTGCGCCCTCACCAATGACGATGAGGTCAACATAATGTCTTCCTTGATGGCAAAGCGCCTAGGGGTTAGACAGGTCATCACGTTGATCACCAAGCCCGCCTATGTCGATCTCGTCCAAGGTGGAGAAATCGATGTAGCCATCTCGCCGCAACAAGCCACTACCGGGTCAGTGCTCTCTCATGTGCGCAAGGCCGACGTCGCTCGAGTTCATAGTTTACGACGCGGTGCTGCGGAGGCCATTGAGGCCATTGCTCACGGGGACGCGTCCAGCTCCCGCGTGGTTGGCCGACGAATCAACGAGCTAAAGCTTCCCAGTGGGGTCACGATTGGCGCGATCGTGCGCGGCGAGGAAGTTCTTATTGCTCACGATGACGTTCTTATTGCTTCCGACGACCACGTGATCCTCTTCATGGTCGACAAAACCAAGGTGCCAGCGGTAGAACGTCTTTTTCAAGTCAGCATGAATTTCTTCTGACCCACATTTATGCATCTCTCTGTCATCTTTCGCGTTACCGGAACGTTGTTAACATGCTTCAGCGCAACGTTCATACCGCCCATGCTGGTGGCGTTGTATTTCGGTGACCAGACCCTGCATACCTTTAGCACCGCGCTACTGCTCACCTTGGGTTGCGGTTTATGCATGTGGCTGCCGCTGCGAGGAAATCGCGAGCTGCGCGGCGGGGACGGGTTCTTAATTACCGCACTGTTCTATTTGGGTCTTGGGCTGTTTGGCGCAATTCCCTTTCTACTCGCGCCCAATTTAGATCTGGCCTTTGTCGACGCGGTATTTGAATCCATGTCTGGACTGACAACGACAGGTGCCACGGTGCTGGTCAATTTGGACGACATGCCAAAGTCACTATTGTTCTATCGGCAACAGCTGCAGTGGTTTGGGGGCATGGGCATCATCGTTCTGGCCGTCGCGATTTTCCCGATGTTGGGGATCGGTGGCATGCAGCTTTACCGAACAGAATCTCCCGGCCCGGTAAAGGACAACAAACTAACGCCGCGCATTACCGAAACAGCCAAGGCGCTCTGGTACATTTATTTAAGCCTTACCGTTGCCTGTGCGTTGGCCTACTGGTACGCCGGCATGAGTGTGTTCGACGCAGTCAGTCACAGTTTTGCAACGGTTGCCATCGGCGGATTCTCGACTCATGACGCCAGTATTGGCTTTTTCAACAGCCCAGCAATCGAGGCTGTCGCCTGTGTGTTCATGGTGCTATCTGGCGTTAATTTTGGCCTGCACTTCTTAGTTTGGCGCCGCAAAGATCTCCGTTTATACCTCGCAGACTATGAGGTCAGAACCTATTTTTTGATGCTGCTGTTTGTGAGCATTGCGGTAGTCAGCATTCTCCTCAACACACCCGGCACGCAAGACTCTGCCATCAGACACGGTATTTTTCAGACGATTTCTTTTGCCACAACAACAGGTTTCATCACGGAAAATGTCTCCCAATGGCCTTCAGCAGCGCCGACTATCCTGTTGCTGGCCGCTTTCGCCGGCGGGTGTGCCGGTTCAACTGCGGGTGGCATCAAGCTCGTAAGAGTTCTGATGATTTACCTTCAGGGCATGCGCGAGGTCCGGCGTTTAATCCATCCCAATGGGGTTTTCCCTATCAAGCTCGGTAAAATGCCTGTATCGGACCGGCTGATTGAGTCCGTCTGGAGCTTTTTCAGCGTCTACGTACTCATTTTTCTGCTGTCGGTTACGGTGATTATGCTATCGAGTGATTTAGATTTCTTGACCGCTTTTTCTGCCGTTGGCGCAACACTGAACAACCTTGGACCAGGGCTTGGTGATGTGGCGAATAACTACGCGGGGCTAGATCCGGGCGTCAAATGGGTGCTCATGTTCAACATGATGCTTGGCCGCTTAGAGATCTTCACTCTACTGGTGCTGCTAACTCCCGCCTATTGGCGGCGGTAAAGATCTGGTCTGTCCTTACCCAAGCGCCGAAAGCGTTTGTAGGACCATTGGTATTGAGCAGGATCGCGACGAACGATTTTTTCAATACTTGCGTTTAGTGCAGCCGCATAGATCTGCTCATCGTCACTGGCTAATCCCTCGGCTGGGTCCTCAAAGCTCAGCCGATAGCGGATGCCATCCTCGCCTATCTCTCGCCATGCTGCAGCCATTAGCACCGTAGGATGACCTACGTTCATCAACCGCTTACCTAACAACATAGTTAACGCGTCTCGGCCAAAAAAGGGTGCAATAACACCACCGCCGTTAGCTGCTGGCACCTGATCCGGCAGCACAACGACCAAACCTCCAGATTTGAGTCCGCGCATCAGCCCACGTAACCCCGACGCAGTAGTGGGATACATATTCGCGCCCTGCCGCTGACGGGTGTTGACGATACTTTCCTCTAGGGCAGCCATATTTGGCGGGTCATAAAGCGCGGAAATCGGATAGGCGCGGCCCAGGTATATGCTCAAAAATTCCCAACATCCAAAATGAGGCATAAGCAAGATCACACCATTCCCCTGTCGCCAAGCGCGCTGCAGGCGATGCTCGCCCTCAACGCCGCTGATTTTTTCTAACAATTTGTCAATGGGGCGATATTGCAGGTAGGCAAACTCGAACAACAGCAGAGAGGCATGAGTCAGCGATGCACGCACCTGCTCGTCTTGAGATCCTTGATCAAGATCTGGAAAACAGTGTGCAATGTTGATTCGGCTCACTCTCGCCATATCGGTTTTGAATCGAGTAAGCAGCGTCGAGAGGCCTTTGGCAACGTGCACAGCCCAGCGGTCAGGGATCAAGTTAAGCAGCCTAAATAGGCTAGCAATAAAAAACTTCACCGCGACTTCAATGCCTGTTGCACAAGAGGTTCACAAACCTCATGACGCCAACAATGGGGGTGGTGGTCGTTGACCATACCGGCGCTCTGCATAAAGGCATAACAAATTGTCGGGCCGACAAATCGAAAGCCCGCTTTCTTCAGCCCCTTGGACATTAATACCGACTGCGCTGTCTGCGAAGGCACGGCGCTGGGTTTTTTCTCATCAGCCGCCGCCGCGAAGGACCAAAGCCATGTGGCAAAGTCAGCGATACCCAGCATGCTGCGTGCGTTGCCTACCAACGCTTCAAGTTTTCCCCTGTGCCGGATCAATCCAGCGTCTAGCACCCACCGCTCTATCGCCGCAGGTTTCGTTTTCGCGAGCATCCGTGGGTCGAAACCAGCAAATACCTCATCCATGTAAGCACGTTTGTTTAGCACCGTTATCCAAGACAAACCCGCCTGTTGACCTTCTAGCATCAGAAGGCGAAACAGAGCATTGCTATCCTTCAGTGGCACTCCCCACTCGGTATCGTGGTACTCCCGATAAAGCTCGCTACTTTCGCACCAAGAGCAACGGAAGAGGTTTTGCTCTGACGACATGTTCGAGGGCCGATAAATCAGACGTCTAGGTTAACCACGGACAGGGCATTCTTCTCAATGAAATCCCTCCGCGGCTCAACATGGTCGCCCATCAAAGTTGTGAACATACGGTCAGCACCAATCGCGTCATCCACAGACACCCGAAGCATTCGACGAACAGACTGATCCATCGTGGTCTCCCACAGTTGTTCAGGATTCATTTCTCCCAAGCCCTTATATCGCTGCAGATCAACGCCACGACGCGCCTCTTTTTGCAGCCAATCAAATGCCTCCGAAAAATGCCCAATGTCCAATTTTCTCTCGCCACGCTGAATAAAGGCACCTGGCTCAAGCAAACCCTGAAGCTGGTCAATCATGGCAGATATGACCCTGTACTCTGGGCCGCTCAAAAAATTGAGCGGCAATGCAACTTTCTCTGAAACGCCTTTCAGTAACAGGGAAACTTCAGGCACGTAAACGTTCGTTTCAGGATCAAGTTTCACGGCAACCGACGGGTTCGCGTCAGGATTTAATCTCAGCTCCTCAACCAATGACGCCGACCACTGTTGCACAGCTTCTTCATTACTCATCAACTCTGGGGTTAATTTGTCTACCTTGACCAACGCCCGAGTCAGTTCCTCTGGATATTTACGACGGGAACCAATCAAGGTTTGAATCAGAGTTTGGTAGGCGACGACCAAGCTCTCTAGTGCTTGGCCTTGGATGGGTGGCGCTTCGGGATTCACAAAGAGCTTTGCATCCTGCAGCGACATATCCATGAAATAGGCATTCAGCTCGTCGTCGTCTTTAACATAACGCTCTTGGCGATTCTTTTTCACTTTGTAGAGCGGAGGCTGTGCAATATAGATGTGGCCACGCTCGAACAGCTCAGGCATTTGCCGAAAAAAGAAGGTCAGAAGCAGCGTGCGGATGTGTGAGCCGTCCACATCTGCATCCGTCATAATCACAATGTTGTGGTAACGCAGCTTGTCCGGATCAAACTCACCCTTACCAATCCCGCAGCCTAACGCTGTCACCAGAGTGGCGATTTCCTGAGAGGACAGCATCTTGTCGAAACGAGCCTTTTCGACGTTAAGAATTTTGCCTTTCAAGGGCAAAATCGCTTGAGTGCGGCGATCGCGGCCCTGTTTCGCTGAGCCACCCGCTGAGTCACCTTCCACTAGGAAAAGCTCTGACAACGCTGGATCTTTTTCTTGGCAATCCGCTAATTTACCCGGCAGGCCAGCGATATCGAGAGCGCCTTTTCGTCTCGTCATGTCACGCGCCTTGCGAGCAGCCTCGCGAGCACGAGCGGCGTCGATCATTTTACCCACGACCGCCTTGGCGTCTTGCGGGTGTTCGTCTAAGTATTCGGCGAAAAACTTGCTAAGCTCTTGTTCTACCGCTGTTTTTACCTCACTAGATACCAGCTTGTCCTTGGTCTGAGATGAAAATTTAGGGTCCGGCACCTTCACCGAAACAACGGCCGTTATGCCTTCTCGCGCATCATCGCCAGTGGTAGTGACCTGCGCCTTCTTGACGAGATTTTCTTTTTCGATATAGCTGTTAAGCGTTCGGGTTAACGCTCCGCGAAAACCGGCCAAGTGAGTGCCGCCATCCCCTTGAGGAATGTTGTTCGTATAGCAAAACACCTGTTCTTGAAAGGTATCATTCCACTGCATGGCGACTTCAACGCCAATGCCGTCTTCACGCTCCACGGTAAAATGGAATACCTCATTCAGCTGCTGCTTATTTTGATTAAGGTATTCAACAAAGGCCTGTAAACCACCTTCGTAAAAGAATGTATCCTCTTTACCACTGCGCTCCTCTTTCAGAACGATCGACACACCCGAGTTCAAAAACGCCAATTCCCTTAGGCGCTTTGCTAGCACTTCATACTGGAATTTAATGTTATGAAACGTTTCAGGCGACGGACGAAAATAACACTCGGTGCCTCGCTCTTGCGTTTCGCCGGTTTCGGCTAGGGGGGCCACTGGCACACCATGTTCGTAGGTTTGTTGATACACCTTGCCGTTTCGCCGAACGGTTAAGCGCAATTCGTCCGATAGGGCATTCACGACTGACACACCCACACCGTGCAGCCCACCAGACACCTTATAACTGTTGTCATCGAATTTGCCACCCGCATGCAGTGTCGTCATGATCACTTCGGCCGCACTGACTTTCTCTTCTGGATGCATGTCGACGGGCACACCTCGACCATTGTCCCGGACAGTGATCGCTTCCTCTGGGTGCATTGTGACAAAAACAGTATCGCAGTGGCCGGCAAGGGCCTCATCAATGGAGTTGTCCACTAACTCCTGCACCATGTGGTGCAAACCGGTGCCGTCTTCGGTGTCCCCAATATACATGCCTGGTCGCTTTCTGACCGCATCTAAGCCCTTTAAAACCTTGATGCTGTCGGAGTTGTAGCTGTTGTCCTCAGACATTCTGAATCCTCGTATTTTGCACCCGTGTCAGGCCGTGTAATTTAGCACAAAACTGTCAGGAGTTCTGAGTTACTGAACCGTGTTCCACGTGGAACACGCGAGCGGTATCCAGAGAAGATATACCCAACAAGTGCTCTGGCTGGTCTGTGGTTGTTGCGATTACTTGACACCCCATGACCTGGAGCTCTGAGAAAAACCGCTCTCGATGATATTCATCCAGCTCTGCCCCAAAATCATCTAACAGCAAAATCGGCTGTACGCTGCTACGCTTGCCAAGTTCTGCGGAGTAACTTAGCGTGATTGCGCTGGCAATTAACTTGGCTTGGCCGCGGGACACGATCGTTTTCGCAGGAATACCGTTAACTCGAACATCAACGTCCGCCCGGTGAGGTCCCACATGCGTTGTCGCGTATTGCTTATCCCGCTCGTAAGACCCCCCGAGTTGTTCCAGCATCTCCTCCGTACTGAACCCAGAACCGTGGTAGCGAAGATCACATGAAAAGTCTGCTTGCATTCGACCAAGCGTTTGATGAAGTTGCGTATCTAAAGCATCTACAAAACGCCGCCTCCAAATGTTGATCTCTGCAGCTGTCGCCGCGAGTGTTTCCACCCAAGGGTCCCGGGCGAAGTCACTTGACGGACTCGTTTTTAACCATACGGCTCGCTGAGTTAACGCTTTACGAAAACGCTGAGCTGAAACTAGGTAATTTGGTTCCACGTGGAACAATCCCCAATCGATAAACTCTCGACGGATGGCTGGTCCGTCAAGAACAAGATCTGCAACTCCGGGCAGAAGTGTCTGCAAGGGCAGCAGCTCTGCATACCTCGATTGGCGATTAACCGGATGACTGTCGATTCGTGCTTCGTTAGCGCCGGTCGAGGATTTGCTTCGGGCTAAACTGTGGCGCATCGCGCCAGAAGCAACCTCTCCGCGAACAAGTAGCTCTGACTGATCGTGACATATCAACTGTTTTGCGTGCGGAGTGCGAAATGACCGCCCCCGCGCTAGAAGATGTATGGCTTCGAGAAGCGCCGTTTTTCCTGCTCCGTTCTCACCCACCAACATATTAATCCCTGGCGAGAGAGCGAGATCGGCTTGGGCAATATTACGGAAATGCGTAACGGTTAGCGTCGCGAGATACAAATCTCAACTACAGCCTCATCGGCATTACGACGTACACGGCATCACTGTTTTCAGGTGCTTCTAGCAACGCCGAGCTGTTCGCATCGCTAACGCTCATTTGGACCTGATCACCTTCTAAAACAGACAGCACGTCTAGCAAATAGCTGACGTTGAAGCCTATTTCCAGTTGCTCTCCTGAAAACTGCACTGGTACCGTCTCTTCTGCTTCTTCTTGTTCGGGGTTATTCGCTTGAATCGTTAGTGATTCGGGTGTTATTGCCAGACGAACGCCCCTGTATTTTTCATTGGATAAAATCGAAGCTCGCAGAAAACCTTGTCTAAGCGTATCCCTATCACCGCTGAGAACTCGTGACACATCTTTGGGCACAACTTTTTCGTAATCCGGAAATTGGCCATCAACCAGCTTTGTCGTCAGCGTCACACCGCCCTTAGTTACTTTCAGGTGATTACTGCCCAGTTGAATCGAAAGATCCTCTTCTTCTTCATCCAGCAAGCGGCCCATTTCAACCACTGCTTTGCGCGGCACGATCGCCTGCTTTGCCGTTCCAGATCCCGCATTTGATTGACAAGGCTTAGAGGCCATAGCAAGACGATGGCCGTCTGTTGCCACAGCTCGAAGGGTGTTTTCGCTTATCTCCAAGAGCATGCCATTCAAAAAGACCCTGACATCCTGTTGCGCCATGGCGAAGCTGACTTGGTCAATCAATTGACCTATCTGCTTCTGTGGCAGCGTCACGACAACATCCGAGTCGCTGTTTTCCACTTTGGGAAAATCGACCGCAGGCAAGGTGGCGAGCGTGAAACGGCTACGCCCACTGCGAATGACCGCGCGCTCTCCTTCAACTGCGACCGATACGTCCGCGCCATCCGGTAATGCTCGCCAGATATCGGCAAGTTTTCGCGCAGGTATCGTTACCTCACCATGCTGTTCGACGGGAACAGCGCAGTTCGCAATCATTTCGACTTCTAAATCTGTTCCGGTCAGCGACAAACCATTTTCATCGGCCTGTATCAGCAAATTCGCTAAAACGGGGAGCGTTTGACGCCTTTCTACAACACCCGTTACCAGCTGTAATGGCTTTAACAGGGCTTCTCTAGGGATCGTAAATTTCATTATTTTTACACCTTCTTCGCTAACCCTGCGCTCCGATCACGAGGATTCAAAGCAAGGGGAAAGACATGCGTCCTTTTTACATCCAACCGATTGACTAGCCACTTAGCAATCGCGACAGATTCCTATAATCCTCAGAAATATCCGCATTTGTAGCGCGCAACTCGGCAATTTTCCTACAGGCATGAAGTACTGTTGTGTGATCTCTACCGCCAAATGCATCACCGATTTCTGGAAGCGAGTGATTCGTCAATTCCTTAGCCATTGCCATCGCGACCTGTCTGGGTCTCGCTATTGTTCGACTTCGCCGCTTCGACAACAGATCACTGATCTTTATGTTGTAATACTCTGCCGTCGTCTTTTGGATATTATCGATCGATATCTGGCGATCTTGTATCGCGAAAAGATCCCTTAAAGCCCGCTTTACTTGTTCAATCGAAATTCGGCTGCCAGTAAAGCGTGCATTTGCGATGACTCGGCGTAATGCACCTTCCAACTCTCGAACATTCGACCTGATGCGTTCGGCGATAAAAAAAGCGACTTCCTGATCGAGAGGAACCCTTTCCGCTTCCGCTTTCTTCATTAAAATAGCCACCCGCGTTTCAAGCTCTGGTGCCTCCACTTCAACCGTCAAGCCCCAGACAAAACGCGACTTTAGTCTGTCTTCTAAACCATCAATTTCCCGAGGATACTTGTCGCTGGTCAAGATCATCTGCTGGCCTTTTTCAAGAAGCGAGTTAAAAAGATGGAAGAACTCCTCTTGAGACCTCAGTTTTTTCGCAAAAAATTGAATATCGTCAATCAACAAAGCGTCTACAGATCGGTAAAACTGCATGAAGTCTTGCATCGTCCCTGTTTGTAACGCCTTCACCATGTCCTGCACAAAACGCTGAGAATGAAGATACATAACTCGCGCTTCTGGCTTGCGGCGTAAAATCTCATTCCCAACAGCTTGCATCAGGTGTGTTTTACCCAAACCAACGCCGCCGTACATGAGCAGTGGGTTATAGCTTTTACCAGCGTTATCGGCGACTTGCGACGCTGCCGCCTTTGCAAGCTCGTTAGATTTGCCTTCAACAAAGGCATCGAAAGTGAACTCTCGGTTGAGGTTATGCGATGTCCTCACTAAGTTTTCGGCGTGCTTTAGGCCCTGTTTTGGGTCAGCACGCAATGGCTGAGCTTCTCGCATACCGCCGACGGATAGAAGCACATCGCCTTCTTCATTCAAGGCGGCAAAGTATTCGCTTATTCTTGCAAGGTAGGTGGATCGTACTTTCTCTTCGACGTAGATGTTCGGAGCCAACAACATCAACTTTCCCTTACTAAAATCTACCTGCAAAGGGCGCAGATACGTCTCGAATTGATCGCCGTTAGTCTCGCTTTGAAGTTGACCAAGGCATTGTTGCCAAATTGCGTCGTTCACTAATTCTTGCCTCTTGGCAGCCTAGGCAGCTGCACATGGGTTTTTTCATTCCTAATCGTCGTTCGGATGTAAGACAGTATCTCTGCGACCACTTCCTACTATCAGTTCCCTCGTGTGCGACTTAACTCCTTCACACTTGGTAAATTGCTTTCACCATCGAACGGATAAGATTCTATGCCGAGCGTTCATCTCGACGCCATGCAATCCCTCTTAATTTTTTACTTTATTTCAGTAACTGCGGTAAATCAGCGGCTTAGATGAGATATTTGACTTGTTTATCACCGTTTAACGGGAACCAAGATGTGTGCAAAAAACTGCAAAACCTGTGGATAACTTTTCATCTCGCCGTTATCCCAAAGTCCTCAGTCCATCGTCAAGAGGTTTTGCACAAGCTGTAGCAGTAGCCTGACTCTCGATGCTGCTTGGTCTCGCTAGGTTACCCACAGAAAACAGATTGCTTAACAAACAACAACAAACTTTTATCTATTTATCTATTTATTTGACAGCCCTGAGTTCTGTTCATAGAATCCCCGGCCCTCGAAAACTTACCACGACGATGATTATCATTTGAGGGTAAATGGCCCCGGGTACTTACCTGTTACAAAACGAGTCTGGCAATGAAAAGAACGTTCCAACCTAGCAACCTAAAGCGTAAGCGCACGCATGGTTTCCGCGCTCGTATGGCGACGAAGGCAGGCCGGCAAGTACTAAACGCTAGACGTGCTAAAGGCCGCAAACGCCTGACGGTCTGATAGGCCATTACGGTCTCAACATTCCCAAGAGAAGCACGTTTACTGCAGGCTCGGCAGTATGCTGACGTTTTTCGCAACGGCTGCCTCATATCCAAGAAAAGCAACATACGAGTTCGATATGCTCGTACACAAACGCAAGCAGCGCGATTGGGCATCATTGTGCCAAAGAAAGGGAACCGGCTCGCGGTAAGAAGAAACCGTATCAAGCGAATGATCCGCAATGAATTCAGATTAATCAGACATCGTCTATCGCCTATGGATATTATTGTCCACGTGACTGGACCAATAGACGATGCCGATTTACTGATGCGGTTGCGTCAAGATCTAGCTACCTTGGTGATAGGAAAGGGGCCATGACTGATCCACGCAGAGACAAGAAAACGCTTGGCCGTGACATTGCGCCCCTTGCTTCATCCTTCGGACGTTTGACGCAAACAACAGGACGCATAATTGTGATCTGTTTGTTAATGATCGTGCGCGCTTATCAGCTTATGATTAGCCCCTTCACAAAGCCGCGTTGCCGTTTTCAACCAACCTGTTCCGAATACGCCCGACAAGCTCTTGAAGAGCACGGACTGGCCCAAGGTCTCTGGTTGAGCGCAAAACGACTTGGCAGATGCCATCCCTTTAGTGATGGAGGCGTAGATTTAGTGCCGACGCCGCACACAGAAATGCCCTCACGGGTGAGCAATAAACCATAGTTAGGATACCAGTCGATGTTACCTCCAGAAATTCAAAGGGTTGTCCTTCTGATTGGTATGGCAGCCACAGCGTATTTGCTTATTTTGGCCTGGAATGACGATATGGAGGCGGCCAAGGTTCCAACGGTTTACAGTGAAGCGCCCCTGATGACGCAGGAAGAACCTTTCACTGCGCCGGTTCCCACGGAAGTAGATGAATTTGCTCCAGCAGAAGCGGACATACCTCCCCCTAGTGCCGCTGACGCTTTTGTTGACAGTACACGTGCCGATACAGCGAACCGACTGGTTAAAGTCGAAACACCCGCGTTGTTGGTGTGGATAGACCTGAAAGGCGGGGATATTGTCCGGGTGCAGTTACCGACCTATCCGGTGAAATTGGAAGAACCTGATACGCCCTTTCTCCTGATGGACCAAAGTGCGAGTCGCACATACGTAGCTCAGAGCGCATTGATTGGTGCGGATGGCATTGATAGGTCAGGCGCCCGCCCGCTCTACTCGCTCGCCAGCCAAAATGTTCTGCTCAATGAAGGCGGTGAGATCGTACTGCAGACCACGATTGACGGAGCCGACGTAACGAAAACATTTGTGTTCGAGGCAAATAGCCATCTGATAGATGTTCGATATGACGTGACGAATCTGGATGAGCAGCCCAAGACCATGCGTATGCTTTCTCAGATAAAACGCGATCGCCTGCCTCCAGCGACAGATGAGACGGTGCCATTAGCCCCCTCACCATATTTGGGCGGTGCCTTAACCACAGTAGAAAACAACTACGAGAAAATTGATTTCGATGACGTGGATGAAGGCAGCTTTCAAGCGACAACCATTGGCGGTTGGGTCGCCTTTTTGCAGCATTACTTTTTGACCGCTTGGGTGGCACCAGAAAATCAAACGACGTCGTATCACGCACGCAAGACATCAGACGGCTACTATTTGTTCGGATTTACCGGACAAAATAAAACCATCAGCAATGGTCAAACGGGAACATGGACCGCAAGATTTTACGCGGGTCCCAAAGATCAAGTTGTGCTAGAGGAAATAGCCCCCCACCTAAATTTAACGGTCGACTATGGTTTTCTGTGGTGGATTGCAATTCCGCTGTTTAAAGCCCTGACCTTCTTCCACGACATTGTTGGTAATTGGGGTTTAGCGATTATTTTGCTGACAATTGCGGTCAAGGGTCTATTGGCGGGGTTTTCTGCCAAGGGCTATCGATCCATGGCGAATATGCGTCGGGTAGCACCAGCGATGAAACGCCTGCAGGAACGCTACGCAAATGATAGAGAAAAACTCTCCAAAGAAATGATGGCGCTTTATCAAAAAGAAGGAGCCAATCCGCTAGGCAGCTGTTTGCCAATGTTGCTGCCCATGCCAGTGTTTCTTGCGCTCTACTGGGTATTACTCGAATCCGTTGAATTGCGTCAGGCGCCATTCATCTTTTGGATCAATGACCTTGCAGCTATGGACCCTTACTTCATATTACCGCTGTTAATGGGAGCAAGTACGTATTTGATGCAAGCCCTGAATCCGCAAGTTGGTGATCCAATGCAGGTGCGCATCATGAAGTTAATGCCCATTATGTTCACCGTACTGTTCTTATTTTTCCCAGCGGGATTGGTCCTGTACTGGTTGGTGAATAACTTATTGTCCTTGGCGCAGCAAACCTACGTTTACCGGAAGGTTGAACAAGAACAGGCTTCCAAATCGAAGTAGCCTATAGACTTAAACGAATGAACTGACTGCATGGCAGCAACAGATACAGATTTAATCTGCGCGATCGCAACCCCGCCAGGCGAGGGCGGCGTGGGTATCATCCGGTTGTCAGGGCCATCGGCCAAAAAAGTCGCTCAAACTCTAGTCGGAGTAGAGCTAAAGCCGCGCAGAGCACACTACAGCCGCTTTATGGCGAACGAGGAAATCTTAGATGACGGCGTTGCCATCTGGTTCCCCGGACCTAATTCCTTTACTGGTGAAGATGTCGTAGAACTGCAGGGCCATGGTGGACCGGTTATCCAGCAAACACTGCTAAACATCTTGTGTGAGCTAGGAGCCCGTTTAGCTCGACCGGGTGAATTCAGCGAACGAGCCTTCCTAAACGGCAAGCTGGACTTAGTTCAGGCAGAAGCCATAGCTGACCTGATTGCGGCGAAATCCACGGCAGCGGCAAAAGCGGCTTTATCGTCTTTTCAGGGCGTCTTCTCAAAAAAGGTGACCGCCCTTGCTGACCGTTTAAAGCGCATGCGGGTAGAGATAGAGGCAGCAATCGATTTTCCGGAAGAGGACATCGAGATATTGGAACAGGCTCAGGTGGCCCAATCTCTAGCTACGCTAATTGATGACACAGCGAGATTGCTTGAGCAGGCAGAACGAGGCCGCAAACTTAGTCAGGGAATTACCATTGCCTTAGTGGGCGAACCTAATGTGGGTAAATCCAGTTTGCTCAATGCATTATCTGGCGAGGAAACAGCCATTGTCACAGAGATCCCGGGCACCACGCGAGACCTGCTTAAAGTTGATATCGTTATCGACGGAATTCCACTGCGGTTGGTAGACACAGCGGGGCTCAGAGACAGTGACGACGCCGTTGAGCGCATTGGAGTCCAAAGAGCGCGCGAGCAGATAAAGAATGCCGACATGGTTGTAATGGTTATGTCGGCGGGTACGTTGCTTTCTTCCGGTGCTGGGGAGGTATCTCATGCGTTTCTTCGACAAACGCTAGATGACCTTAGCGGTCTTGGCGCCCCCATTGCCGCAGACGATGCGCTCCTAGTAATCAATAAGATTGATCTGGGTGTGCCTGTAGTGAACCAAGAAGTAGAGCATCGCGTTTGTCTGGTGTCGGCCAAGGAGGGTGATGGAATGACTGCCTTGGCATCGGCGCTGGCCCGCGCCGGGGGAGCAAACAGCGAACACGCGGGTTTTTCGGCGCGAATTCGGCATGTGCAGGCGTTACAAAAGACGGCTGCGTGTTTAAAGGCCGCACAAGCGAGCCTGAACCGACGCGATGGGGCCGAACTGGTCGCCGAAGATTGCTTACTAGCGCACCAAACCCTTGGTGAAATTGTAGGCACACTGACGCCAGATGAACTGCTGGGTGAAATCTTTTCGACCTTTTGTATCGGTAAATAAACCCGACGACATAACCACGGTCGTTTTATATTGTTGGCCGCGTGTCTGTTTTTCCCATTTGATCTCTCTATACTAGCGCGCCCAAACTGCAGCCCGGGGAACCCTATGGATTTTCCTGACAGATTCGACGTTATCGTGATTGGTGGAGGACACGCAGGCACCGAAGCGGCTGCCGCGTCTGCCCGCATGGGCGCGAAAACACTGCTAGTGACCCAAAACATCGAAACCATCGGACAAATGTCCTGCAACCCAGCCATTGGCGGTATTGGTAAAAGTCACCTTGTTGCGGAAATCGATGCCTTGGATGGCGTAATGGGCCGTGCCACAGACCAAGCCGGCATTCATTTCCGGGTGCTAAATGCCAGTAAGGGCCCGGCGGTTCGAGCCACTAGGGCGCAAGCAGACAGAGCGCTTTATAAGAATGCCGTTCGGGATATTTTGGAACATCAACCCAACTTGAGTCTGTTTCAGCAATCTGTCGTGGATTTAGTGGTTGAAGAGGACAAAGTAGTCGGCTGCGAAACCCAGATGGGACTGATCTTCAAAGCAAGTTCTGTGGTGTTGACCACCGGAACGTTTTTGGGTGGAAAGATCCACATCGGTCACGAACAGCAAGCGGGCGGCCGGGCCGGCGATGCGCCGGCGAACGCGTTGGCTGAGCGACTCAGAGCCCTGCCGTTCCGTGTTGGGCGCCTGAAAACGGGTACTCCTCCTCGTATCGACGGACGTTCGGTGGATTATTCTCGGCTTGAATATCAGCCCGGGGACGAACCCCGTCCTGTGATGTCTCAATTGAGTCGCCGAGAAGACCACCCAAGACAGGTGCTTTGCCATATCACCTACACAAATGAGCGAACCCACCAGATCATTCGAGAGAATCTGGAACAAAGTGCTATGTACAGTGGCAACATCGAAGGCGTCGGTCCAAGATATTGCCCGAGTATCGAAGACAAGGTCGTTCGCTTTGCAGATAAGTCCAACCACCAGATATTCATAGAACCCGAAGGGCTTAACACCACGGAGCTGTATCCCAACGGCGTCTCCACGAGCTTACCCTTTTCAGTGCAGCTGCAATTCATTCGCTCCATGACAGGTTTTGAAAACGCGCATATTTCGCGGCCCGGTTATGCCATTGAATACGACTACTTCGATCCACGAGACCTGAAGCATACGCTGGAAACTACAGCGTTGGAGGGTCTTTTTTTCGCAGGTCAAATCAACGGAACGACCGGCTATGAGGAAGCTGGCGCCCAAGGTCTGCTCGCTGGTATTAACGCCGCGTGCAAAGCCCAAGGTAAGCAAGCTTGGGAGCCGAGACGGGATGAAGCCTATATCGGCGTGATGATTGATGACCTGATTCATCTGGGCACAACAGAACCCTACCGAATGTTTACCAGTAGAGCAGAATTCAGGCTCAGGCTGCGACAGGACAATGCGGATCAGCGTTTGATGCCGACCGGTTTGGCGCTGGGCTTGATCAGCCCGGAGCGACAAATGATGTACGACACTAAAATGAAAATGCTGGCGAAAACGGCGAAGCAATTGAAAAAAGATCAGGTTTTCCCAAACAGCGATTTAGCGAAGGCGCTGGGATTGGATTTGCGCCGCGAAACAACGCTGGAGGAGTGTCTACGACGACCGGAAATCGGTGCGGCGGATGTGGCCGAAGCCCTGGGAAGGAATGTTGATCAGAGCTTAGAATTTAAAGCGTTAGAACAGTTCGAAATAGAAACGAAATACGCGGGTTATATCAAACGTCAGGATGGTGAAATTGAGAAAATACGCCGGCACGAGGGGTTGCGTATTCCTGCCCAACTGGACTTTTTACAGATAGACGGCCTGTCCAATGAGTTGCGGCAGAAGCTAGACCATCACAAGCCTGATTCGTTGGCGAGAGCAGCGAGAATACCGGGCATGACGCCGGCGGCTCTATCGATTCTATTGGTGCACGCAAAGGCCAAACAGTCGGCGGCTGCGTCCTGAGCGTTCGCGAGGACAGACTGCGTGCAGGCGCGCGGGATCTCGGCGTAAAGATTGATGTTGATCAAACCAGACAGCTGGTGGCGTTTGCGCAGCTGATTGAGAAATGGAACAAGGGCATGAACCTTGTGTCTCGTGGGGACATTGTTCGACTGGATTCTCGCCACCTCCTCGATAGCCTAGCAGCCATTCCCTATGTGCGGGGTAGGACGTTGTTGGATATCGGCACCGGCCCCGGATTACCCGGCATACCGCTTGCTATTGCCCAACCAGATGCTTGCGTAACGCTGTGGGAGCGTATGGCTCGGCGCGTACGTTTTTTGCAGATGGCCTGTAGAGAGCTGGATCTGCAAAATGTAGCGATTCAGGAATGTGATTTTGAGAAGGCGACTCGCAGCTTGGAAAGTCCCGCTTTCGATACCGTTGTCGCCAGAGCTGTCGCTCCGGTTGAAACGCTATGGCCGATGATGCGCGATCACGTAAGCGCCGACGGCTGTCTTATCGTATACAGTCACGTTGCCAAGCCAGAGGACGCACAGCAAAACAGCACGTTGGACCAAGATGGGGTCGCAAAAAAATCACCGCTTGTTGGTATGGAAGAGGTTGCGTATGCCGTGCCCGGATTAGCTCAAAAGCATTACTTGCAGCTCATGCCTAGAACAGCGCGGACCGGACATCGGCCGCATGAAACGTTGTCGCATGAATAACGGTGAATCAGTGAAAAATGTAATTGCAGTCGCAAATCAAAAAGGTGGCGTGGGGAAAACCACGACTAGCGTAAATCTTAGTGCCGCACTAGCAGGTTTAGGTGCCCGAGTTCTCCTCATGGATTTGGATCCGCAAGGAAATGCCACCATGGGTAGCGGTGTGGAAAAGCACGAGCTTAGTGTCAGTATTTACCACTGGTTGATGGGCGACAGCACGCTGCAAGACACCGTCGTAGCAACCGTCGGCCATTACGACTTGGTGCCCTCCAACATTGATCTGACCGCCGCAGAAGTCGCATTGATGCAATTCGATGAGAGAGAATTCGTAATCACCAAGCGATTGAGCGAACAACCTCATGTTTACGACTACATCATTGTCGACTGTCCGCCCTCACTGAACATTCTGACGGTGAATGCATTGGTTGCGGCCACTGGCGTATTGGTGCCGATGCAATGCGAGTACTATGCACTGGAGGGACTGTCCGCACTGTTGGATACCGTGGAGGGCATTCGGGCCAAGGCGAACCCCAACTTGGAAATCGAGGGGCTGTTGCGAACAATGTACGACGCCCGAAACAGCCTCAGTCGTGACGTGTCCCGACAGCTAATCCAATATTTCGGCGAAAAGGTTTACCGCACCGTGGTACCACGCAACGTGCGTTTGGCAGAAGCGCCAAGCCACGGCTTGCCAGTGATGATGTATGATCGCGGGTCTCGGGGGTCGCTGGCCTATCTCGCTCTTGCCAGCGAAATGCAAAAGCGCCACAGCGCCCGCGCATAGTCTCTCGGATTGGTAATAGCCGGACGAGAATGTGTTGGTAGATGCGGGCTGCAAGACAGGCAATGGAAGTTAAATGAGTAAATCGCGATTGGGTAAGGGTCTTGACGCCCTTCTTTCCAAAACAGCACAAACCCAGCGTCCCGAATTCGCTTCGGAAGAGTCGGCGCCTTCCAGCGACTCTGGGACTACTGCGGCAACAAGCACCGATGGTCTGATCACAATTCCGGTTGAACAAATCGTCCGCAGCCCCTACCAGCCTCGCCGGTATTTTGACGAAGCCGCCCTAGAGGAATTAGCAGCGTCCATTCGGCAGCAAGGGGTTCTCCAGCCCTTGGTGGTGCGTTCCAGAGCCCAAGGCGGGTTTGAGTTGATCGCGGGTGAGCGTCGCTGGCGAGCAGCGCAAATCGCGGAACTTGCCGAGGTGCCAGCGGTTAAGAGAGACGTCACCGATCAGGAAGCCTCAACAATCGCGCTGGTAGAGAATATTCAGCGCGAGGACTTAGGTGCCCTAGAGCAGGCGATCGGCTTGGAACGGCTACGCAACGAATTTGAGCTCACCCAGCAACAGTTAGCTAACATTGTTGGTAAATCTCGAGCGGCCATTGCCAATAGCCTGCGCCTACTCAATTTAGGAGCATCCAGCCGGAAACTACTGGAGTCTGGCGCCATAGACACCGGCCACGCTAAAGCGTTACTGGGGCTAACGGGCATTCAGCAGGATCAAGCCGCTGAGAAAGTTGCCCGGGATCGAATGTCCGTACGAGAGACCGAAAACTTGGTCCGCCGAATATTGTCAGGAGATAAACCGGGAGCAAGGGCAATCCCAAACGCTGACCCAGATATCCTGTCGTTACAGCGCAGGCTGATGGACCATTTGGGAGCAAGCGTCCAGATTCGGCAAAAAAATAGTGGTGCCGGGGAGGTGGTGATCAAATATGCCAGTCTTGAAGAGCTTGACGGTGTCTTGGGGCGGTTCAATCTTCCGGAGTGATATTTCGATAAATGCAATTGAATGGCACTGAGCCGATCTCTATACTACGCGCCGCCGAGAGGTTCCGAATGATCAATCTGTTTGCGGCCGCCCAATGGTCGGTCGTAACGAAGCAATTCATTTTGGGCATAATAGCAACCGTTGCAATCGGTTTCGCATACGGTTCTGCTCCAGCGAAAAGTGTCGCTGCAGGAGCCCTCTGTATAGCCTTACCCAGCGCCTACTTTGCTTGGGTAAGTCAGCGCACGCTGCTCGGGCCCAGAATTTTGGCGCAAGGCGTGGTAAAGATGTTGAGTAGCGGTGCTCTGATGGCATTATTCCTCGGCTTCGAGAGAGTGGAGATCGGTTGGTTTCTGCTAGGCATAGCAGCGGGGCAAGGGGCCTACGTTTGGGTGTTGGCCGCAGGGTCTAAAGAGCACACGGGTCGGTAATGACGATTGGTTTGCTCTTATGAACAGAAAGACGATCAGTAAAGGAAAGCATAATCGCGATGAGCAGCGGCGCAAAAACGACGACAGACTATATCCAGCACCATTTGACCAACCTCACTTATGGTCAGCTTCCTGACGGAACCTGGGGTTTCGCTCACAGCGGAGCTGAAGCAGCCCAAATGGGGTTTTGGTCCATTAATGTTGATTCAATGGCTTGGTCCATCGTGCTTGGTTTACTGTTCGCCGTCATTTTCCGACGAGCTGCTGCCTCCGCAACGGCAGACGTCCCGGGTGGATTGCAAAATTTTGTCGAGATGATTGTCGAATTCATCAACGAGACTACGCAAAGCATCTTTCAGCACAAGAACGACTTGATCGCGCCTTTAGCGATGACCATTTTTGTTTGGGTGTTTCTCATGAATGCCATGGACTTGGTACCAGTGGACTGGATTCCAGAGCTGGCGGTGCTGCTCGGTGTGTCCCACATGAAAGTGGTTCCGTCGACCGATCCAAATATTACCATGGCGATGGCTCTGTCCGTTTTTGTAATGATTCTTTACTACAGCATTAAATGTAAGGGCGCGATTGGGTTCCTCAAGGAATTGACCCTACACCCCTTCCCCTCGATTTTGGCCATTCCGGTTAACTTCGTGCTCGAATTTGTCTCCTTGGTTGCCAAGCCTTTGTCCTTGGGTCTAAGGCTCTTTGGCAACATGTATGCGGGTGAAATGATTTTTATTCTGATCGCTTTGATGTTCGGCGGCGGTATCGGTTTCTTTATTTTCGGTGGCGTATTGCAATGGGTCTGGGCGGTCTTCCACGTCTTGGTCATTACTTTGCAGGCCTTTATTTTCGCTGTTTTGACGATTGTGTACCTAGCACAGGCGCACGATTCTGAGGAACACTGATTCGCCTTTCTCGTTAGAGGCAAAATGCGGCAAGGCCGCGATTCTTAACTGTTAGATTGGAGTTGAAATGGAACTTTTGTTTGTTGCCGGTGGTCTGATGATGGGATTGGGTGCTGTGGGCGCCGCGATTGGCGTAGGCGTGCTGGGTGGTAAATTTCTCGAGGGAATTGCTCGTCAGCCCGAACTTCTGCCAATGCTGCGTACTCAACTGTTCATCGTTCTAGGTCTTGTCGACGCGGTTCCAATGATCGCGGTAGGTATTGGTCTGTATGTCATTTTCGCGGTAGCTGGATAGTCCATACGCCGAACGGCGGCGAAGGCCGGCTCCAAGCTTTGTTTGGGCCCGGTTGAATCGGAGTAGTGATGGGGTCCCTCGCGTCCAAAGAGGATGAAGAAGGGGCAGGCAAGGCGAGGCATGATGTCCTCGAGCCGGAAAGGCCCCCGAAGGTGATACTTCGATGGTGGCGTGAGTTAAGTGACATTCGCCTGTATAACCTCCGATTAAGGTGTGATGCGTCAGAAGACGCTGCCCCAAAGCGACGATAATTTTGAAACGGATAAAAAGGGATCAGCAATGAACCTAAACGCAACGCTACTGGGACAAAGCATAACGTTTGTTATTTTTGTCTGGTTCGTCATGAAATACATTTGGCCAATGCTGGGCACCGCGATGCGCGAACGCCAAGAAGCGATCGCAGCCGGATTGCGCGCTTCTGAAGAGGCGGACCAAAAATTAGCCAGTGCCGCGACGAACGCCGAGGCCGAGCTTGCGACAGCAAAGGCAGAAGCGAGTTCGATAATCGAGCAGGCCCGCGGTCGCGCGAATCAAATGATAGAAGAAGCCAAAGACGAAGCGCGTCAAGAAGGCCAGCGCCTATTGGATGCAGCGAAAGCAGAAATCGATCAAGAGATGAACCGCGCCAAGGAAGCCCTTCGCGCGGAAGTGGCGGCGCTTGTGATAACCGGTGCAGAGCGCGTCATTGAGGACAACATTGATGCCGCTAAACATGACGCTATGTTGACTAAATTGGCAGCAGAGCTCTAAGCCATGGCAGAGTTAGCAACCCTGTCCCGGCCTTATGCCAACGCAGTGTTTGGTTTGGCCCAAGAAACGAGCAGTCTGGAAGCTTGGTCGAAGGCGCTAAGCGTCTTGGTTGCCGCAAGCGGGAACTCTGTCGTTCAAACAATGTTGAGCAGCCCTGATCTGGCGGCGGCAGATAAAGCAAGCAAACTGGCTGCACTGTGCGCCGATGAAATCAACGATGCAGCAAGCCCCTTTTTGCAGGCGTTAGCGGAACACGATCGCTTGATGTTATTAGAGGAGGTGCGCAACCAGTTTGAAGCGTTGCGCGCAGAACAAGAGCGAACGCTGGATGTTGACGTTGTGTCGGCTTTCGAGCTCACCGAGGCGCAAAGCGAGGCATTAAAAGCGTCGCTGCAAAAGAAGTATGACAGAGAAGTATCCATAGCTTCACGAACGGACGCTAGCCTGATTGGCGGCGCGGTGATTCGTGCGGGGGACATTGTCATTGACGGATCCGTCAAAGGCCGTTTGACCAAATTGGTCGAAACCCTGGTGCAAAAATAGGGGTGCTAAGGAAAGCACCGTCCAAGCGAAACAAGATTTAAAAGGAAGCGAGCATGCAGCAACTGAATCCATCGGAAATCAGTGACATCATCAAAGGCAGAATTCAGGGTCTCGACATTAAGGCCGAAGCCCAAAATGAAGGCACTATCGTGGGTGTGTCTGACGGTATCGTGCGTATTCACGGCCTGGCGCAAGCCCAGTACGGAGAAATGATTGAGTTTGACGGCGGCCTGTACGGTATGGCCTTGAACTTGGAGCGTGACAGCGTCGGTGTCGTTGTCCTAGGTGACTATGATGCGCTAACGGAGGGCATGACAGCTCGCTGTACCGGTCGAATTCTTGAGGTGCCCGTGGGTCCGGAATTGCTCGGTCGCGTCGTCGATGCACTGGGGAATCCGATTGATGGCAAGGGTCCTTTGAACGCCGCGCAATCTTCGCCTATCGAGAAAGTAGCTCCGGGCGTAATTGCCCGTCAATCCGTCGATCAGCCCGTACAGCTGGGCTTCAAATGTATTGATGCGATGGTGCCGGTCGGTCGAGGTCAGCGGGAGCTGATTATTGGTGACCGACAAATTGGTAAAACCGCTATCGCAGTGGACGCCATCATCAATCAGAAAAGCAGTGGTATTAAGTGCGTTTATGTGGCTATCGGCCAAAAGATGTCTACGATAGCCAATGTGGTGCGCACGCTCGAAGAAAACGGCGCGATGGAATACACCACCGTTGTTGCCGCAGGTGCTGCGGATCCAGCATCAATGCAGTTTATCTCTGCTTACTCAGGCTGCACGATTGGCGAATACTTCCGTGATACCGGCGAAGATGCGTTGATTATTTACGATGATTTGACGAAGCAGGCTTGGGCCTACCGTCAGATTTCGCTGCTGCTCAAGCGTCCACCGGGACGCGAGGCGTATCCCGGTGACGTTTTTTACCTGCACTCCCGCTTGCTGGAGCGAGCCGCACGGGTCAACGCTGACTATGTAGAAAAGCACACAAATGGCGCGGTCAAAGGAAAGACCGGCTCACTAACTGCGCTACCGATTATTGAGACTCAGGCAGGGGACGTATCTGCATTCGTTCCGACCAATGTGATTTCGATTACAGACGGCCAGATATTTCTTGAAACAGAGAACTTTAACTCCGGTCTTCGCCCCGCAATGAGCCCGGGTATTTCCGTCTCCCGCGTAGGTGGTTCGGCGCAGGTGCCGTTTATGAAGAAAATTTCCGGTGGCATCAAGATGGCACTCGCCCAGTACCGCGAACTTGCCGCCTTCTCTCAGTTCGCGTCGGACCTCGACGACGCGACGAGACGCCAACTTGAGCATGGCGCGCGGGTAACGGAGTTGATGAAGCAAAAGCAGTTTGCCCCAATGTCCGTCGCGGAAATGGGCACGGTTCTGTTTGCGGCAAACGAAGGGTATTTGGAGGATGTGCCGGTGGACAAGGTGCTGGACTTCGAAGAAGGGCTGCTGAGCTTTATGAACGCTGACTACGCGAGTTTTGTGCAA
The DNA here is from genome assembly GCA_012269545.1 of Gammaproteobacteria bacterium. Lineage (GTDB taxonomy): Bacteria > Pseudomonadota > Gammaproteobacteria > Pseudomonadales > Azotimanducaceae > UBA4421. The sequence continues at coordinate 116,391 of JAAXKB010000002.1, forward strand.
AGCACCAACGAGACCGGCGCTTACAATGACGACGTTGTAGCGACGCTGAAAGAGATCATTGAGAAATTCAAGGCAACGCAAGCGTACTAAGCGCGACACATTGCGATCTCAGCAGCTTGAAAGGATAAAATATGGCCGTCGGCAAAGAGATTAAAAACAAGATCGGAAGCGTGCAAAACACGCAGAAAATCACCAGCGCGATGCAAATGGTGGCGGCGAGTAAAATGCGACGCACTCAGGATCGCATGCAGCAAGGTAAGCCTTACAGTGACCGTATTCGTGGCGTGATCAGTCACTTGGCGAATTCGAACCCCGAGTATAAGCACACCTTTATGGAGGCGCGTCCCGTAAAGCGCGTCGGTTTTATCGTCGTGTCCTCCGATCGAGGGCTTTGCGGCGGCTTGAACGTCAATTTGTTCCGCACGGTAGTTAAGCAAATGGCCGAGCTTGATGCGAAAGGCGTTGAGGTCGATATGGGGTTGATTGGGAACAAAGCGGCACCGTTTTTCCGTTCGGTTGGAGCGAATGTTGTCGCTGTTATGCCCGACGTCGGTGAAACGCCGCTCATCGCTGATTTGATCGGCGGTATAAGGGTCATGCTTGATGCTTATTCAGAGGGCAAGATCGATCAGCTGTTTTTGGCCAGCAACGATTTTGAAAACACCATGACTCAGACGCCAACCGTGCGTCAGCTGTTGCCGTTAAACCCTGCAGACGATGAGTCTTATAAGCACCGGTGGGACTACATATATGAACCTGATGCTCGCCAGCTGATTGAAGGCTTGCTACTGCGCTATTTGGAATCACAGGTTTACCAGGCTGTAGTGGAGAACGGAGCCTGTGAACAAGCAGCGAAGATGATCGCAATGAAGAACGCGACAGAAAACGCGGAGAAGCTGATTGATGAGCTCCAACTTATTTACAACAACGCCCGTCAGGCAGCGATTACGCAGGAAATTGCGGAAATCGTGAGTGGTGCGGCGGCAGTGTAGAGAGCATAGGTTTTCCCGCTGAAGGTCCGCGGGTCTCCAAACAAACTGATTTAAACAAACTAAAGAAATAAAGAGGCTAGAAATGAGTAGCGGTCGAATCGTACAAATTATCGGCGCGGTCATCGATGTAGAGTTTGATCGAAACAATGTGCCCAAGGTTTATGATGCACTCTCGGTAACTGCCAGCGGGCTGACGCTGGAAGTACAGCAACAGTTAGGCGACGGTATTGTGCGCACGATTGCCATGGGCATTTCTGATGGACTGTCTCGGGGCTTAGAAGTCACCAATACCGGTGCGCCGATCTCGATTCCAGTTGGTGAAGAAACGCTGGGACGTATTGTCGATGTTCTCGGCACCCCTATCGACGAGAAGGGGCCCGTGGAAGCAAAAGAAGTTATGCCGATTCACCGCAAGGCGCCCGTTTATGAAGACCAAATGGGCGGCAATGAAGTACTGGAAACTGGCATCAAGGTCATCGACTTGATTTGCCCTTTTGCTCGAGGCGGAAAGGTTGGTTTGTTCGGTGGTGCTGGCGTTGGTAAGACCGTAACCATGCTCGAGCTGATCCGAAATATCGCAATTGAGCACTCTGGTTTGTCGGTATTTGCCGGTGTGGGCGAGCGCACTCGAGAGGGCAACGACTTCTACTACGAGATGGAAGAAGCGGGAGTACTTGACAAAATTTCCTTGGTTTTCGGCCAGATGAACGAGCCTCCGGGTAACCGCCTACGCGTTGCTTTGACCGGCTTGACCATGGCGGAAAAATTCCGTGATGATGGACGCGACGTTTTGCTATTCGTCGACAACATTTATCGATACACCCTAGCGGGCACCGAGGTATCTGCGCTACTTGGCCGTATGCCTTCCGCGGTTGGTTATCAGCCAACGCTGGCAGAAGAGATGGGCGTTCTTCAGGAGCGTATCACTACCACAAAAGCCGGTTCAATTACGTCGGTTCAGGCGGTCTATGTACCAGCAGATGACTTGACTGACCCATCACCTGCCACAACGTTTGCTCACTTGGACTCAACCGTAACCTTGTCTCGAGCCATCACCGACTTGGGCATCTACCCAGCTGTAGACCCGCTGGATTCCACCAGCCGTCAGCTGGACCCCTTGGTTGTGGGCGAAGAGCACTACAACGTTGCGCAGGAAGTCCAACAGGTACTGCAGCGTTACCAAGAACTGCGCGACATTATTGCGATCTTAGGCATGGATGAACTGTCAGAAGAAGATAAGCAGTTGGTTTATCGCGCTCGTAAGGTGCAGAAATTCTTCTCCCAGCCGTTCTTTGTTGCTGAGCAATTCACGGGTAACAACGGCAAGTTTGTGAGCCGAGAAGACACAGTGCGCAGCTTCAAGGCAATTTTGGAAGGAGAGTACGATGACCTTCCAGAAGACGCTTTCTACATGGTAGGCGGTATCGAAGACGCGATCGAAAAAGCAAAGACGCTTTAATCGAATCGTACAAGACAGGCGGGGTGTTTGGTCGTTCGATAAGTGTCGAATCAAAGACGCCCTAAAAAAGCAGGTTTACGAGAGGTAGCGACGTGGCGACATTTCAGTGCGAAATAGTAAGTGCGGAAGAATCTTTGTTCTCGGGTGCTATTACATCGCTGTCTGTGCGAGGCACCATTGGCGAGCTGGGCATCACGCCCGGACACGCACCGCTGTTGACCGGTATTAACCCCGGCGCGGTCACGCTGCAAATGGAAGACGGAAATGAGCAAGTATACTTCGCGTCCGGCGGTTATTTAGAGGTTCAACCAGGCTTTGTCACGCTGCTGGCTGACACTGCGCTGCGCGCAGAGGACCTTGATGAAGCTCAAGCTGAAGAGGCGCGTATACTGGCAGAAAAAGCCATGGAAGATCGCAACTCAGAAACCGAATTCTCGTCAGCAGCTGCCATGATGGCCGAGGCTCTGGCCAAACAGCGCACCCTCGAAGAGCTTCGCCGCCGCCGCCGCTAAATTCCTCGGGCGGTGCCGTAACGCCTATCGATTTTCAAGGGGTATACTGGCTGACGGCAATCCCATTGAGGTGGACGTCGTACCCCATAGGCATACAGGTGACCATCCATGACTCTGCACGTCATTGTCCTAGCTGCCGGGAAAGGCAGCCGGATGAAATCTAACATCCCGAAGGTCCTGCATCAGGTCGCTGGTAAGCCCATGCTACACCGGGTCATTGAAACGGCATCGTCGCTTGCTCCGCAGCAAACGCACTTGGTGTTAGGTCATGGCATTAATCAAATTGAAGCGAGCCTCGGCGTTGTTGAGGGTTCATTCAACACGGTTACGCAGGCCGAACAATTGGGCACCGGCCATGCGGTTAAGCTTGCTTTGTCGCACGTGCCCGATGACACCGTGAGTTTAGTGCTTTATGGGGACGTGCCGCTGATCACTCAGGGCACGCTGGCCGAATGCGTCGCGGCTGCTCAATCTGGGCGGTTGAGTATTGTAACGGCCAACTTCTCTGACCCCGCGCAGCTGGGTCGTATTGCACGTGACGCTCAGGGCCGCATCAATGCAATCGTGGAGTACAAAGACGCCTCCGCGGAGGAGCGCAGGATTACCGAAATTAACTCAGGTATTCTCGCCGCCCCGACGCATCTGCTGCGTACTTGGCTAAGCAGAGTAACGCCAAATAACCAACAAGGTGAGTACTATCTCACCGATGTTGTAGGAATGGCGGTTGCCGATGGCATAGACGTTCACGGTATTGTCGTATCGAATGAAAATGAGGTGATGGGCGTAAATGATCGTGTCCAGTTAGCCCAGGCCGAGCGCCTAATTCAGCATCAGCAAACAGATCTGCTCATGCGACATGGCGTTTCTTTTGCTGATCCATCGCGGGTTGATATTCGCGGCACGCTAACTTGTGGTATCGACTGTTTCATCGACGTAAATACTGTTTTCATTGGTGACGTCTCTTTGGGTAACGGAGTGATCGTGGGTCCAAGTTCGGTGGTACAAGACAGTGCCATAGGTCACGGCGTTCATATCAAAGCCCACACGGTGGTTGAAGGCGCCGTTGTCGCTGAAGACTGCCAGCTTGGGCCGTTTGCACGAATACGTCCAGGCAGCAATTTTGCCGCTGGGGTAAAAGTAGGAAATTTTGTCGAAACTAAAAAAGCCTCACTGGGTCAGGGCGCTAAAGCCAGCCACCTCAGTTATTTGGGAGATGCTATCATCGGCGACGGCGCGAACATTGGCGCCGGTACGGTTACCTGCAATTACGATGGTGTTGACAAGCATCAGACGACGATCGGCAAAGATGCGTTTATTGGAACCAATAGCACCCTAGTTGCACCGCTAGAAATTGGTGACGATGCCTTCGTTGCCGCTGGATCGACAGTAACGTCTACGGTCGAGCCGGAATCCCTGGCCGTTGGGCGTGCACGGCAACGCACAATTAGCAAATGGCTGAGTCCGCTGCGCCGCAAGAAAAATCGCGACTAGCGACACCAACCATCAGGTCGATGTAAGGAAAGCTCTATGTGCGGAATTGTTGGAGTAGTTGCTGAGCGTAACGCCACCCCTATCCTGATTCGCGGTCTCCAACGTTTGGAATACCGCGGTTATGACTCAGCAGGCGTGGCGGCAATCAGTCCGGCCGGGGAAATTACTCGCAACCGTCAGGTTGGTAAGGTTCAGAACCTAGTGGATGCGTTAGAGCAGAACCCTGTCATTGGGGGAACGGGCATTGCGCATACCCGCTGGGCTACGCATGGCAAAGTAACGGTGGAGAATGCACACCCTCATCTGTCCTCATCTGGCTTCGACGGACAAGACGTCTCCTTAGTGCATAACGGCATCATCGAAAATCACGCTGCGCTGCGACAAGAACTGCAACAACTGGGCTATGCGTTCCTGTCGGAAACGGACTCAGAAGTTATCGTTCATCTCATTCATCATCACTTTCAAAGCAATAAAAATTTGCTCGAAGCCGTGAGGCAAACCCTGCGACGCTTGACGGGCGCTTATGCGCTGGCGGTAATTGCAGCAGGAGAGCATCAACGCGTGATCGCTGCGCGCCAGGGTTGCCCGTTAATTTTGGGTAAAGGCATCGACGAAAACTACTTAGCGTCCGATATTTTGGCGCTGCGCGCCGTGACCGACCGCTTCATCTACCTTGAGGAAGGCGATTTGGTTGATCTGCGCCCAAATCAGATCGAAATTTGGAATGTAGAGGATGAGTCTGTCGTCCGATCTGACGTGAAAGTGGTGATGGAAGCCGACGACATGGAGCGGGGCAATTATCGACACTTCATGCAAAAGGAAATGTTCCAGCAGCCCGAGGTGATTCGGCGCGCGCTGGAAGGTCGGGTCAGCAAAGATCGGGTGCTCGACGCGGCCCTTGGTGAAGAGTCAGTAAAACTGTTGGCCAAGGTAGAGGCAGTAACCATTGTGGCCTGCGGCACGAGTTATTTGGCTGGGAGCGTTGCCCGATATTGGATTGAGGAGCTTGCCGGTGTGCCCTGTCAGGTGGAGATTGCTAGCGAGTATCGTTATCGAAATCCTGCGCGGCAAAAGAACAGCTTATTCATCACGATTTCCCAGAGCGGCGAAACCGCAGACACTTTGGCTGCTCTCAGGCTCGCAAAAGAAGGTGGGTTTTTGGGGACGCTCACGCTGTGTAACGTGCCCACGTCGGCAACCGTCCGCGAGTCGGACTTTGCCATGATGCTGAACGCTGGCACCGAGGTGGGTGTGGCATCAACGAAGGCATTCGTGGCGCAAACAACCGCGCTTTTGTTGATTACCCTCGTGCTCGGACGTCAACGAGGATTAGATCCGGCCGTCGAAACGGATATTGTAGAAAACCTGCATCGCCTGCCAGAGACGGTCTCTGAGTTGCTGAAGCTGGACGGTCCCATAGAAAAGTTAGCTGAACAGTTCGCCCACAAACAGCATGCGTTGTACTTGGGTAGGGGAAGCTTTTATCCCATCGCGATGGAGGGAGCCCTGAAGCTTAAGGAGCTATCCTACATTCACGCCGAGGGCTATGCCGCCGGTGAACTCAAGCATGGACCGTTAGCCTTGGTGGACGAAAACATGCCCGTGGTGGCTTTGGCCCCAAACGACGAGCTGCTGGAAAAGCTCTACTCCAACCTGCAAGAAGTGCGCTCGCGAGGCGGGCGGCTTTTTGTCTTTGTAGAGGAGGGAGTCAGTGTTCAGCCCGAGCAAGGCATTTTGCATATTGAACTGCCTTCGTGTCACAAGTATCTGGCTCCCATTGCCTATGTGGTACCCTTGCAGTTGCTCGCTTACCATGTTGCGCTGATTAAAGGCACCGACGTTGATCAGCCTCGAAACCTCGCAAAGTCAGTTACCGTCGAGTAGTTTCAACTGGTGAAATAGCACCAACCTATTCGCATTTCCTTTGCTTCACCGTCACTGAAAGAACCAACTCGCTTGGGTTCTTTCAAGACAACTACACGGAAGAACAGGAAGAGACCCACCGCCTTATCAAGTCACTGCACGACAGTGGTTTGGGTTATCGAAGAATTGCTTATCGCCTAAACGAGAGAGGTATTCTGACTTCACGTGGTAACAAGTGGAGTTCACCTCAAGTCTATTCTGTCTTGAAGCGACATCGTGAAAGGCAGGAAAGACTCGCCCATATAGAAACCGAATATGAATCTGTATGGGGTCGGATGCGAATAGAGTGGTCTAAGAACTGATTAGGGAAAGATGCCCTCACAGACATTCCTCAGGTGTTGTGATGCCGCCCTTCGATGTCTTCCGACACGTGAGTGCATCTCATGAGTTTCCTGCCCTACGTGGATACCCTGAACCCTCTCACCGATTTCACCATTGGTTAGGTGTCTGAGTTCATAGACCTGAAGTCTTATCTTGTATGCGTCTGCTTTTGGTCTGTCTGTAGATACGTCGAAGCGTGGTTTGTCTAAGGGGTCTTCTACTGAGAACAAGTCTACCCACCGACTTTCCCACCAATCGTCGAACTTGGTGTTCAGAACAACGTCTCTGCCGCCCCACCCTCGATACTTCGACCAATTAACTTCATAACTGTCTGACTGCTCTGCCAGTTGTAAGAACTTATACCAGTAGAGGAATACCCGCTTGCGGGTTGGAATCCACCTACCGTCTCGATATCTGACCCACCTACTGTTCGGAACGAATCTCTTTACTCTCTTTGCCATTGTTCCAGTTTACCTCACCACCCATTACTGGTCGGGAGATTCACACCCCTTCCTAAGATAATTAGTCCTGAGTTCGCAGTTTGGTAGTGCTTATGCCCTACCTGAAAAACTTAGAAAGACTAAATAAGTTTCATGGAGATAGGAAAAACAGACCGACATCGAGAACACCTCAACGCCTCTATGGAGTGGGTGCGCTCAATCGACCACAAGGAGTGGAATGACCCTTACGCAGTCACGCTGAACTTCCGAAATGGGACGCCACGTGACATCGCAGAAAAGGACGTTACCCACTTTCTGAACAAACTTGATGCGTGGGTGTTCAAGAACGCATATCGCAAGTATGGAAAGAGGTTGAGGCGGGTTGGTGTCTTTGAAGGCGGTGATAAGAACCCGCACTACCACATGGTCTTGGAGTCGCCGAAACACATGGTAAATGTCTTGTTCGAACACAAGGTCGAAACCTTATGGGGTTCGGTTCGCAGTGGTCAGACCTACATTTGGATTGGGTCAACTGGTCAACGCATTCCTATCTTCAAAATGGAACGGGTGTATTCAGAAGGGTGGTTGGGATACATCGGTAAAGAGAACAGTAAAGAGTCCGCTGATGATGCGGACGTTATGAATTGGTATCTCCACCCAGTTAGTCGCTAATCCGAAGGATTCTTCTAGTGATACTCCAAGTCTAGTGTCCTGCTGATACTAGATTGCTTTGTCATACCTAAAACAAAGAGAACAACGAAATGACAGAACCACAATCAATGCATGACTACCTCATGGAACACGTTTGTAAGACTCCTGCTCATCTATTGGCACTGGAGTTAGAAGAGATAAATAAGGTGAAGTTGATGGATGACGTAATCGTTGAGTGCAAGGAACTCAGGAATTACTACCTGCAAAGACAGGGTTACATCATCGAACACCTAAGACAGATGCTTGATAAGGACGCAGAGATATGAAGATTAGAAAATTTGCAGTGAACCCAAGACAAGTTCGTCTATATGAGATTCAAGAAGAAACCTTGAATCGTATGTTCAGAGACGAAACTTATTGCAGGAAGAAAGGATTCGGTAGTGTCGCCGATGTTATTCGCATTGGATTGACTCGACATCTTCAGGATTACGAAGAGCATGAGTTCAGGAAAGCAGTGTCTTCCTAGAACCGCTCACTACAGGAGCACTACGGTAAAGAAACGGATATTTACGCAATGAAGACATTTGACCAATTCATTCGAGAACAGTCTAACGACCTCAACGAGTCAAGATTTCTTCGCAAAGGTGGTGCGCTACTTCTTGCTAGGTCTGCCAAGAAACATGGAGACGATGCCACAAGGTCTCTGACTGATGCCAAGAGGAAGATAAAGGGTTCTTCTCTAGACAGTGATGAGGAACGCCTGAAGGGTATACAGGATGGTCTTCAAGACCTCTGTGATGGATTCATCTCAATGCGAAAACAGAACGGTGCAATCACAGGAATCGTGACCACTGCAGTTCTTTTCAATGAGAGGACTAACGCACACATTCGAAAACTACTCAGGAGAGAGATTTAGGTATTTGCATTTTGGGTAAACACCCAATAAAATTTGGGCGTTTACCCAAAATCAATGGTGTTAGAAATGAACTCAAGTAAATCGTCTGACAAAGAGGCGTTGAGAGTAGCGAGGGAGCATTCCGGCGGCATAGGTGTCCTAACAATTGCGCTGGCGTTATTAGTTTTCAGCGCTTATGTGTCTGTGCTCGTTTTATTTGCGGGTGGTAACTTGAATTCCGTTGCCACAACTTTCTTGATAGGAATTTTGACTTTTGTATCGTATACACCGATGCATGAGGCGGCGCATGGGAACATCAGCGGTGCAAAACAAAACTTTAAGTGGATCAATACTTTTGTGGGAGAACTCATGTCTCCGCTTATCGCCATTCCTTACAACTCGCACAAGCATGAGCACTACGCTCACCATCGCCACACCAACGGTGTTGATGATCCCGATGTCCATATAGAACACCTCTTTAGATCACCTTCAGATTTTGTTCGGTGTAACTTGAAGGTAATCAAAACTCATAATACCTACCTACTCGATAACCGCACTCGAGCAGAAATATCTGTCAGCATCATTTGGAGAGCGATATATGTTTTTAGTACTGGATTTTTGAGCGCCCCGGTTTTGATACTGGGATGGTATTTAGGTGCATTCTTGAATATTTTTTTGCTTTCTTATCTGCCACATAAACCGTATATCGAAACTGCGAGGTGGAAAAACACAAACATCCAACTCTTTGGTCTCGAACTGCCCGGGTACTTGATGTTCCACCATAACTTGCACGCTATTCATCATTTATTTCCGAGAGTCCCTTTTTACAACTACAGAAGTGTATTTGGGAGCATCGAACCTACATTGAGAAAGAACGGCACCCCAATAATTGGCATGCTAAACAGAGAACCTATTTGAACAATGAAAACCCGACAAAAAATCATTAAGGAAAGTCTGTTTTTATTTAATCAAACGACCTTTGAATCTTCGACAACCAGTTTGATAGCGGAGAAGTCTGAGGTTTTAGAGGGATCGCTTTGGTATCACTTCAATTCCAAAAATGACCTCGTTAGTACACATTTGGAGATGTTTGACGAAGAGTTCCATCTCCGGCAAAAGGACTCTGTAAGTGAAGACCCCAAGACTCTAATTCTAGGTCTCTTTAGTGCTTACGAGATATTTTGGGATTATAGATATCTCATGAGAGATTCGTTTGAACAGGTCTCGAGAGACCTGCCCGCCCTGTATAGCAAAATTGTGGAAGCAAATTCCTATGTGGATGAGTGGGCACAAACGATGATTTTGCGAGCAAGAGATATAGGGGTCTTACTGATCAATGATGAGGACGTTGAAAGCATTGTTGAGATATCTTTAATCATCAGTAGGCACTGGTTGGACTACTCCATGAAAAAGTATCCGAATGATTCGCCTCCTCATCTCAGAAAAAAGGGCATTAACTTGCTCATTAAGAGTCTCTATCCTTACTTGAGTCTTGAATCCAAAGAAATCATCGAAGAATTTACGAGTAGTGCTCGCTGAATTTTAGCGAATCTTCCTAGTTGTAAAGAGACGCCGGTCTATTCTTACCCCTGAGATTAATCACGTAAAATTAGAAAACGCTTCGATAACTCGATCAACTGGTTGTTTGCTACTTGGAACAAGTCTTGAGTCACACTGAGATTATTGATCAGCATCGATCTGAGAAACTGAATGATTATGCAGTAGGTGTGAGTCTTTCTGCGGTGATGATGTCAGAACGCAGAAATCAACAGTTGAAAGACCCTTTGACGAATAAGTGAACGTCCTGTTCACGAGTAAACGTGTGAACACCCCGAAAACTGCGAAATCGACCCTTGTTTTTATGCGGGTTTCAGAGGTGTGATTTCGAGGACACGTGAACACCACCCACCACCCATTACTGGTCGGGTGAGAGAGTCCACTAATTGAGAAAATTACTCCTGTAGTCGCAATGGTGCGTCTGCATTACAAACTTACAGAGGAGTAACTAATGATTAGTGAAAACATTGATAGAGATTTGGTGAAATCTCAACTGAAAGAAGGTCTGAAGCACTCGAGGAAAGTGCTGAAGGATAAGAGGGGCAGGAAGAATAGAGAATTGGTGTTCACGGTTGGTGACTGCCAGTTTCTAGTCAACAGATGGGACACTCGTTACAAGGGCACACGTGGTGCTTTACACCTTCCACCATTTTGCTTCTTCACAAGTGACGCCGAAGACAGAGGTGAAGAGATAGCAACATATCTTGATGACGAGATTTGTGATTCACGGAAAGGAATCCAAGACCTCTCTCTATATCTAGTCGGTGATATGCGTATGTGCAGGCAAAGAACTGAAACGCAAAGAACTGAAGCGTGGCGGAATCGTTACGAGGGTATTTCATTGCCATTTGTATGTGCGAATGGTCGTGGAGAGGACTTTCGACTCAAGCACCTTGATGCACTGATTTCTGATGCTCCACTTGGTGACTATGAAGGATATCTTGTAAACGAAGGTAGTGAGTCAGTAGGCAGTGCTACCTCATTGTTGGATATTCTCACCGAAAAAGTTTGGGTTGAACTGATGGTGCAAAAAACCCCTTGGAATGTTCTTACATACCCACCTAGAGCAACATTGGAAAACCTATTCGCTATTTCACCATAAAAGATAGTCACGCTTTACTTTCGCCGGGAAAGTCCTATACTGACTTTCATGAATGGTGAAATAACAACTACAGATGTCTGCCTCTACCTGAGGGTTTCCTCAGCAGGGCAGACTACTGATAACCAAGAGATTGAACTTCTCGAACTCTGCAAGCGGCGGAACTTCAACATCGTTGAGGTTTACCGTGAGACTGTCAGCGGCACCAAAAAGAACGAAGACCGAAAGGAACTCACCCGAATGTTGGGTGATATGAAGCACCGCAAGTGGACGAAGATAGTTATCTTCGACCTTACCCGCTTGGGTCGAAGCGTATCTGAGGTGGTCAAGACACTCTCTCTGCTTGATGACTACAACATCTCTCTCTTCTCTATGCGACAGAACTTAGATACGGATGATGGTGGTATGAGTCGCCTCTTTTTCTACTTTGTATCTATCTTCTCTGAGATGGAGTCTGACCTTCGTAAGTCACGACAGAAGGTTGGTATCGAACGGGTGAAGAAGTTGGGTAAGAAGTATGGCGGAAACGACTTCCTCACCGATGAAATCAAGTCACTGGTTCTTCAGTTGAGTTCTGAGGGTTTGTCTTACCGCAAAATCAAAGAGCAAGTTCCCAGTGTGAGTTTGGGTTCAATCTCTAACATTGTTAGGGGTAACTGCTGATGGGTAAGAAGACAGAGTATTTGGACGCCTACATCAGGGTCTCCACTGCTTCACAAAAGAAAGATGGAAACAGTTTGGTTGTTCAGCAGAGACTTGCTGAAAGTGTTGCCAAGAAACTTGGAATGGAACTCCGAATTCACAGCGAAGGGGCGAGAAGTTCTACCACTCAGTATCGAGATGAACTTGCACAAATAAAGGATGGCATTCGGGATAAGACAATCAAAAACATATGGGTTCAAGACCGCTCTCGAATCTTTCGAGATGACTTAGAGAGTTTGCTGTTTAGAAAACAGTGGGCGGCACCTTATAACGTGGTTCTCTATGAGGGCGAACTACCCCATGAAATCAACTTCAAAAACATGACGCCTCATGAGGAGTTGATATACGACATCATCAGTAAAGTGCAGGATGTTGAAAATAAGGAACGCAGTCTCAAATCTAAACGAGGCAAGTTTCATAGATTGGCAGTTGATGGTGTTGAACGGCAGAAACCAGTTTACCTAGGCGGAACACCTCTGTTCGGATACAAGAACGTCAGTAAAGAATGGAAGGTAGATAGAGAGAAGTCCAAGTGGGTGAAGTGGATGTTTAATTCCATTGAGAGCGGTATGTCTATCAAACAGATAAAGGACACCCTAGACCGCAACGATGTCCCACCCGCCCGAACTAAGTCAGGACTATGGAACACCACAACCATTCGGTTAATGCTTCAGAACAAGTCCTACACGGGTCTGCACACTGTCAGACCGAAGAACAAGATAGGTATCGATGAGAACCGTAAACCGATATACGAATACATAGGCGAATACACCTACAAGATTCCAACCATCATCAAGACAGGACAATTCAATCGAGTTCAGAAACTCATTGAGCATAACCGCAAGAACCACTCCAACAACAAGCAACACTTCTCACTGCTTGAGGACATTCTTGTTTGTGAATGCGGAACGCATATCGGTTCTCATGAAAAGAACACCACGTCTTCCTTGGGTTACGCAGTGAACACTCGCAAGTATTACTGCATGAGCAAGAACTACGACTGGCGGGATGGAAAGGGTCGAGAGTGCAAGAACAAAATGAGTTTGCAGATGGACAAGACAAATGAGTATGTCCTGAACAGAGTCCTCGATATTGCATCGCAATCCAGTGTCCTGAAGTCAAAATTCAAGAAGGAAGTGTTGGACGAAGTTTTTGATAAACGCCGTGACGTAAAGGAAACAGAGAAGAAGTTAGAGAAGAAGTTGGAGCGCATTCAGCGAGAGATAGATGACATCGAACACCATATCGCTCATGCCACAGTCGAGATGTCCTTGAACGAGGATTACCGAAGTATAGGTTCGAAGGTGGTCTCTAGTTATGCGGCAAGACTAGAGGATTGCAAGAAAGGTTATGAGGAAACCGAACAAGAGATAGAGAGTCTCTTCGAGGAAGTGAAGTGGTTTGATTGGATGGAGAAGTTTGGTGAGACCTTACGGGTCGATACATCGAGCGAAGCGAAGCAGAAAGAGTTCCTAAGGGGTTTGCTCAGTAAGATAGTGGTAAAGAGTGAGTTCGGTTACGGCAGGGACAAGACCAAGGAAATCCAACGAGGTCACTCTCTAGAGTTTCACTACAAGATGAAGATTGTCGATGATGGTTTCGAGTGGACAGATAAGACCACAACGCCATGGAGTGGTAAGGTCTTAGAAGGCAAGAGAGTAGACAAATCTGACGCACAACGCTTCGTGTCCTCTCGTAAAAAAAAAGTCTGAGTGAGAGGTTTACGTTATTTCACCAGTTAGAAACAGTCGGTGACGGTGGAGTAAGAAAATCGAACTTAAAACCCCCTTTGATTGGGTCGTTTTAAAGAACACGAAAAGTAAATCCCAGTAAAACCCCAGCTTGTATTTCTGCGTAATTTTCGGTGCTTGAAAACTTCAACGCATTGACTAGATTTTCTGATACAGGCACCGTTTGCCCGCGATATTTATATGAGTTATAGCAGAGTATTTTTTATGAATAGATTCACCTACCTTTGGATATTGTTACTTTTTACCTCTTGCTCCGACAAACCATACACCGATTACGCGTGCAAAATTGATAAGCAGAATATCAATGTGCTGATCAGACATTATGACAATGGAACGTTGGATTATTCCGATGACAGGACGGTAACAAAAGGAAGCAATGTTGTTGAAAATACTGAATTCCTATCGTTTCAAATAACCAATATCGATAATGTTTTGTTTGCTTTTCAAATCAATAATGGCGGCGACTACAGTTTTTATGGGACCACATATATTGCAGCTGGTTGGAATCAATGGAATGAGTGGGAACCGCTAGGCTATTGCGAGAAATCGTAACGCTCATAAACGCTGCAGAAATAACGAAGACGTTTAAATGGGTTTTCGTTGAACGGTGACGTTGAACTAGCAACCAGTGAAGCTTCAAAAGGAAAGTTGGAGAAGCTATTGGAAATACGGGGAATTTCATCAGTCGTGATGTGACTGCTATTTGGTCGAGCAGCATTTGTTTAAACGCAAAAACGCATAACGACCTTAAGGGCAACGAGAATTCTGGAGAAAAATCGCAAAGAAACGTAAT
>JAAXKB010000086.1 GCA_012269545.1 Gammaproteobacteria bacterium
TCAATTTGATGTCTGCGATAGCCAGCGGACACCGAGAAGGATGGACCTCCAATGAAGTGCTCGTGCACTGGGCGGTTGGCGGTCTGGCCACGCTTGGATTTATCGTCTCTCAACACGGACGACAATCTCGGTTGTTGGATTTTTCGCTGTTTGTCGATCCCCGTTTTGCTGCGGCTATAGCACTCGCCGTTGTGGTTGGCGTCGGTAACTTCAGTATCGCCTATGCTCTTCCCGTATTCGGCCAGTTGGTACTTAACCTGACGCCAAGCGCGTCCGGGTTAGTTTTGCTCCCCGCCGGAATCCTCGCGGGATTCGCCACCATTTTGGTTGGTCGATTACTGGACAGGATTTCGCCGCTCATCATGATCTTTGTCGGAATTGGCATGTTTGTCGTGGCCTGTTCTTCCCTGGCGAAAGGCGATGCCAATACCCCCTTATTAGTTCTGCTCGTGCTGGCCGTGTTATGTCGGCTGGGCCACGCTTTCATTGGACCTTCCGTCACGGCAACTGCCATAAGAGCGCTACCGTCCGAGGAGATGAACAAAGCCTCTGGCACGATCAACTTCTTCAGGCAGATGGGCGGTGCTTTCGGCATCAACTGCTTGGTCGCAGCGATAGAGAGTCGGCGCAGCTTTCATCACTCAGCGCTCGGTACCACACAGCACGATGCGAACGCATCCACCGCCGCGTTTTTGGATGCCGCGAAAAGTTTGCTGCAGCCGGTCGGCATTCCGGACGCTGCCGCGAACCAAGTGGCGTTGCAGTTCTTGGAGCGTTCGGTGGCGGCGCAGGCCAACGCGCTAGCTTGGCGCGATGGCTTCATTGTGCTGGCGACCGTGTTCTTCGCTGCTGTGATCCCGGCGTGGCTGTTGGCCAACATGCGGAAAACCTAAACCTTGGTTATCGTGCAGTCATCAGCAACGTTATCGCGAGCGTGTTTCTTTTGGCCTTCCTTGGCCCGCAAACCCAATAGGACCCAGTGACGTGTCGTATACCAGTTTCCAGGATTTAGTTGATGCCGCCGCGCCAATCGGTGCCATCCTCGCCCAGCGCGGGCAAACGATTGCCGTATCCGAGTCTTCTTCCGGTGGCCTGATCAGCGCGGCCTTACTCGCCGTTCCAGGCGCCTCGCGCTATTTTCTTGGTGGTGGGGTGGTCTACACAGGGCCGGTTCGCGGTGCCTTTCTGGGGCTGCCAGAGCGCCTGCCCCGCGCGATTCGGTCATCGTCGGAGCCGTATGCGGCGCTGTGTGCCGCCGCGGTATCTGAGCGCCTAGGTGCAACTTGGGGCCTGGCAGAGACCGGTGCCGCAGGACCCACCGGCAACCGCTACGGCGACGCTGCAGGCCACACCTGTGTCGCCATCGCCGGACCCAAGCAGAGCGTGATGACCTTGGAAACCGAGGACTCCGACCGCTTGGCAAACATGTATCGATTTGCAGGCTGCGCCTTCGAGCAATTGGCCGCGCGGCTCGCTGAGGTGTAAGCGAGCCACGCGCGAACATGGTTATCTCCCATACTGGGTTCAAAGCACCATGTGCCGTTGTTCACTGGGTCATTACATAATTTCCGAGCAAACAGTCATGTCACTAATCGGCACCGCAGCAATATGGGCCGGTTGGGAACAAGGCAAGTCGCTTCTTAGAGGGTTATGCCTCGTCATTTCCGCATAACAAGCGCATGAAGTCGGACGCAGCTACGCCACTTCGCTGATGCGAGTCGTTACGACGAAAAAGAACTGTCCAGCTTATCCAGAATAGCAAGGCCTTTTGCTACATCCCCCTTCGCTGCCATTACTCGGAAACGGGTCTCTGCATCAAATTCTGCGATGGCTTGCGTTGAGAGCTCTTCCATAAGCTTGTTAATGCTTATGTGTTTTCGCTTTGCCAATGCCTTCAAGCGCATATGCTTGTCGTCAGGTAACCGTACAGTCAGAGTTGCCATTTCAACTTACCTCCAGAATTTGTTCCGGGGTCAAAATCTGGATTCCCGGAAAATTCAATTCAGTCTGTTTAAAGTCTCGAATGTTGTTGGTTACTACCCATTCGGCATTGCCAGCTGCGGCAAGCCCAAGAAGGTGGTTGTCTGCCTCATCAGCTAAATTTGGGCGCCACAAGTAGTAAATTGGTATCCACTCGGAAACCGAGCAAAATGCTTCGAGCAAAGCCTGAATGTCATCAGCAGAGACGGGGCACTTTTCTAAAATGTGCGGCCTGGTCGAAACATCCTCGTACTCGGAAAAAAGCGCATTCCCCAGCAATGGTTGGTACTGCCCCTTGAGGCAGCGCCGCAGTATTTCGCGGTTTGGCCCAGCAGTTCCAATCAGGGCCGCGGTGAAAACGCTTGTATCAACCACAATTCGGGGTGTCATGTCCTAAATGGTGGCATATATGCTGTCAAATGCAAGCCCTACAGGAAGTTCCAACGGACCCCAAACCCCACGCGGCTCTTTGCGCGCGCCTTTGGCATTGTTGCGCAAATGTCTTGCCAGGTTCGGCTCCGCTGAACATGGGCGTGAGCACAAGGAAAAATCACCAATGAGCATCGTTTGCAGATAGTTATTCCGATGCATCAATTGGCTCTGCACGGTCGGCAGGGCTTTCCCATTCATTGCTTACAGTCCGCGCGCCTGGCGTTTCGCGTTCAACGGCATCGAATACGGTACGCTTAAGCTTTAGTCAGCGGCTCGCAGCCGGCGGGAACTCCACAACTATGAGC
>JAAXKB010000010.1 GCA_012269545.1 Gammaproteobacteria bacterium
TACCTTGACATGGTAGAGGTCGGCGGTTCGAATCCGCCTGGTCCTACCAAATCAAAGACTTACAGGGGTTGACCCCTACCGGGTTTAGAACAGTTGACCTCAACCCTTCTATATATATGAGAAAGGTTGTGTGCAGCTCTCTCAGCGTCCGGCGTCGTGATGTGTGAGTATCGCTCCATCGATTTGGAACTGTCCCAGCCACCCAAATGCATGATCAGCCGATCATCTTCCTGATCGAGCGCCGTCTTCCGGCAATTAGTAGTGGGCGTAAACAAACTACTGCATTAACAATATCGGATCCGGGAGCGCTCTCCTTCTTGAAGTAGAAATTTGATCAAAACAGAATCGCGTTACTACTCGGGTTTTTTCCTTCAGGCAGCCATTCGAAACGACAGCGACCGTGTGGAAAAGGGCTTAGCTCAAGCTGATGCTTGCTGCCGATAGTCGGCGGGTGTGGTCGAATTCCACCGTTGGAAGGCTCTATGGAAGTTGGTGGCTTCGGAGTAGTTGAGGAGGTCTGCTATTTCCACGACGCTGAGTGATGTTTTACTCAGATAATTCCTGGCAAGGGTGTTCCTGATGTCATCGAAGATTGTGCGGAAATTTGTTTCCTCCGCCGTCAGGCGGCGCCTGAGGGTGCGCTCGGTAATGTGTAGTTTTTCTGCGACTCCAGAGATACTGAGAAAATTTCCGGCTGAATGAATGAGCAAGCGGCGCACGTTGGCGGTGGTTTCATCGACCTTTGTCATTCCGCTGACTAATTCCTCGCACTGCTGGCTGAACAGTACGTTGGTCTTTGAGTCTCCGGTTCTTACCCGTTGGCGTAACCACTGATCGGGCATAAATATCTGGGTGTGTTCCTGGTCAAACTCCATTGGGAGTGGCCAGTTCTTCTCATAGACGCCAAAGTGTGCGGGTTTGGGGTAACTGAAACTTACCGTGATGCCTTCAGCTGGCCTGGCGATCAGCAATTTACTTGCGAAGTGCATTTGAGAGAAAGCGAGTTCTGTGACCAGCATTTTCTGGTAGCTGGTGCCAGTGTCCTGCTGCAGGCGAAGGATTATCCCATCTTTGCTAATTGATCGATGCCAGCTGCAAGATTGTGCAAACGTTTGGCCATAGCGAAGGAAGAGCTCCAAGGCGGCGCCCATGTCAGAGCAGCTCATCAGGGCGAAACCGTAGGTACCATATCCGGCAAGATCCAGACCATTGCCTATTTTGATGGCTAGTGTTGTGTCGCCGGACATTGCCACGGCTGTTTCGAGAATCTCATGCGCAGTAGGGGGCGATTGTGCGCTGCCGGTCGCTCCACGGCCCAGACTGGCGGTCGCAATCACTTCAAGAGGGTTGATGCCCAGGTTTGCCAGCCTGTCTCGAAAGGCCTTGATGACTGTGGCGTGCAGTGCGTTAACGGCCATGGGTTCTGGTCCTCAATGCCCGTATGTAAACCTACCTACGAGCTATTATAGCAATCATTTTTTGCGCGGTTTCCATGCCTGAGTTTTGATTCTGCCCGGTAATAAAGCGTTGCTCAGCATCAATAGCCACGTGCGTCGCGAAAACATCACGAAAAGCCGTTTGGCTTTCAAATACCGCACCGGCTCTTCGCAGTTCCGTCTCAGGGTGCATTGGTGTCAGTTCAATTCCTAGCTCTTTGACTTGCTTGTCTGTGACCCCGGTCATCGCACGGCCGGCGATCAGCTTGTTGCCCTCACGGTCTTTTACATTAATCAGACCAAGAGCACCGTGACAGACAGAACCAATCAGCGGTTCTTTAGGACCGTAATATGCTTCACCAATTTTATTGGCCAACACTTCTGAATAGCCGAGATCGTAAGCGGCGCCCCAACCACCGACAAGGAAAATAATGTCATATTGGTTGAAGTCTACATCATCTATCGGCAGTGAATTTTCCACCTTGGCAATCAGTGCAGGGTCATTTAGGTAACGCGTGTCTTCGGG
The DNA here is from genome assembly GCA_012269545.1 of Gammaproteobacteria bacterium. GTDB lineage: Bacteria > Pseudomonadota > Gammaproteobacteria > Pseudomonadales > Azotimanducaceae > UBA4421. The sequence continues at coordinate 1,963 of JAAXKB010000010.1, forward strand.
CGTGATCGCGGTCCGGCGCAGCCCACCTGGATCCACAGGCACCTGGCCGCCTTTAATGCTGGCGACATCAACCTTCATGCCCGCCTCCAGATAGCTGTAATAAGGATGCGTTAATTCTGAAATTGCGATACCCGTTGCCTCGCCTGTCGTTTCACCCGGCGCACTGAGCACCCCGTGACTGGTGGTTACAACAAGAGCGCGCTTACCGGCCGGCAACTGATGAGTCTCCCCAGTATATTCCGGGTGAAGGCCCAAACTGTGCATGATGGTAGGCAATGCCAAGATAAAAGCGGCGAACAGCGCAATGCACGCTGCTCCTATTTTCAATAGTGCCTTTTTCATTGTTTGATCTCTGATATCAATGGAATTCCAGTTCGCTGTACTTGCTAGGCTTGAGTTTTAAGCTGACAAAGTCTTTGGTGTACCTGTCGTTATTCACCCAGGGTTCCCTGTCACCGTTCTTGGGCATGATTTCGCGCGCTCGCAGCACATAGCCCGCGTCAAAGTCCAGCAATGGCGCCTCATTCATTTCGTCTCGTAGCGTTGGAGTGACGTGACGAAATGCCTCGCGCTCCATCTTCTGCAGGAGTCCGCAGACGTAACTCGCGGTGAGACCGGTTTTCAGTGTCCACGAGGAGTTTGTGTAACCAACGCTCATGGCCATATTGGGCACACCTGAGAGCATCATGCCCCGGTACACAAATCGCTCTGTTAGATCGACTTTCT
>JAAXKB010000054.1 GCA_012269545.1 Gammaproteobacteria bacterium
ATCTCAGGACATCAGAGAAAGGGTGAAGTGATTCAAACGGTAATGAGCGTCACTCACAACAAGGAACGTTAGAGATTTAGTTAGTTAGATTTAGTTAAGGGTATTCGAATGAATCAGTCACTCTGGATTGCCAAAACGGGTCTTGATGCACAGCAGACCAAGCTATCGACGATTGCCAACAATTTGGCTAACGCGAGCACGGCTGGCTTTAAGAAATCACGAGCGGTGTTCGAAGATTTGCTTTATCAAAATGTTCGTCAGGTGGGCGCTCAATCTTCGGCTGACACGCAGCTTCCATCGGGCCTCATGCTTGGTCTTGGTGTACGCACGGTGGCGACTGAAAAACTGTTCAACCAGGGCAATCTAGTCGAGACCGGCAACGCGTTTGATATGGCGATTGAAGGTCGGGGATTCTTTGAGGTCCTAATGCCAGATGGTAGTCAGGCCTTCACGCGAGATGGTTCGTTCCAGGTGGATGCGCAGGGTCAGCTGGTCACGAGTAGTGGTTTCGTTGTGCAGCCCGCGATTACGATTCCCGAGGGTGCCCAGTCTATTTCGGTTGCTGGTGATGGTACGGTATCGGTGGTTATTCCTGGGTCATCCATCGCAACACAGGTCGGCAACCTCCAGGTTACAGATTTCATAAACCCGGCGGGGCTTCAGCCGCTAGGTAAGAACCTTTTTGCCGAGACCGCATCAAGCGGCACACCCTCTGCAGGTAACCCGGGGTTGAATGGGCTTGGAACGGTGATGCAAGGGTTTATTGAGAGCTCCAACGTCAACGTCGTCGAAGAGCTCGTGAATATGATCGAGACCCAAAGGGCCTACGAGATTAATTCGAGAGCCATCTCAACGAGCGATCAGATGCTCCAATTCATGACGAACAATACCTAAGGATGAATAACGTGATGACGCATCTGAAAAGCAGTCTGGTTATGTTGCTGGCGATGGCCCTCACGGCATGTGTGAGTCACCCGTCGCTCGAGCATCCCGATTACCTTGTTCCTGAATATGAGCCGGTCGCTGTGCCTGCCCAAGAGGAACGCGGCAGTGCGTTGTACTCACCTTATACAGAGGTTGCGCTTTTTGAGGACGTGAAAGGGTACCGCCGCGGAGACATCATTAATGTCTTACTGGCAGAGCGAACCGCGGCCCAAAAGAGCAGCGGCACCAATGTGTCTAAATCAAATGAAGCGACGATCGAAAACCCTACGTTAGGTGGTGAGCAGCGGGATGTGCTCGGATCGTTTCGCGGTAACGATTTCAATTTTGGTTTTGGTCTGAGTAGTGAGCAGGCCTTTACTGGCGCAAGTGGGAGCAACCAGAGCAATACCCTCTCAGGCAGCATTGCCGTCACGGTAGTAGAAGAGCTGCCTCGCGGCAATCTTTTAGTCCAGGGCGAGAAGTGGATCAGTTTGAACGAAGGTCACGAGTTTATTCGGGTGCGCGGCATTATTCGGCGCTCAGACATTTCCCAAACTAATACGGTGTTGTCGACACAGATTGCGGACGCGCGAATTGCTTATGGCGGTTCAGGCGCAACTAAAGATGCCAATCGCATGGGCTGGCTGTCACGTTTTTTCAACTCGGCTTTGCAGCCGTTCTAATCAGCTAAGGATTCATAATGATGAAAGGTTGGTTGTCGTTCGTTCTCCTCTCAGTCGTTGGGTTTTTCTCAATAGCTGATGCGGGCGCTGCACGAATCAAAGATGTAGCGGATATCGCGGGTGTGCGCAGCAATCACTTGGTCGGGTATGGCTTGGTGGTAGGGTTGCCCGGTACTGGCGATCAGACTACCCAGACCCCATTCACGGTACAGAGTTTGAAGAACATGCTTCAGCAGCTCGGCGTTACTGTGCCACCTAATGTGAATCCGCAGCTTAAGAATGTGGCTGCAGTGGCTGTTCATGCGGAATTACCGCCATTTGTAAAGCCAGGTCAGCTGATTGATGTCACGGTCTCATCATTAGGTAACGCGCAGAGCCTCAAGGGCGGCGCTCTACTGGTGACTCCGCTCAAGGGGGTTGACGGCCAAACCTACGCGATCGCCCAAGGAAACCTAATGGTCAGTGGAATTACCGGCAGTGGCGCCGATGGGTCACAGGTAACGGTGAACACTCCTAGTGCTGGAACGATTCCAAATGGTGCTCAAGTTGAGCGAGAAGTGGGCAGCGCATTCCTGGTGTCTGATACGCTGCAGTTCGATCTAAAAGAACCGGATTTCACCACCGCCCAGCGGCTGGCTGATCGTATTAACGAGGCGCTTGGCCCAGAGACGGCTATTCCAGTGGATGGAGCCTCGGTTCGGGTCATGGCGTCCCTCGATGTGCGCTCGAAGGTCGCATTGATGTCGACACTCGAAAATCTCGAATTCACCCCAGCCAAGAAAGCAGCGCAGGTCATTATCAATGCGCGGACAGGCACGGTGGTGATTGGCGAAGAAATTCGGATTGCGCGGGCGGCAGTCGCCCATGGCTCGCTGACTGTATCTATTACTGAGGACTTTGACGTGAGTCAGCCCAACCCCTTCGGTGAGGGTGAGACGGTTGTTACGCCTGACACAGGCCTTGGTATCGAAGAGGATTTCATGCCGATGT
>JAAXKB010000074.1 GCA_012269545.1 Gammaproteobacteria bacterium
GACCCGCTCACCGGTAAGGATAAGTGGGTGGTGGAAATACCTCATTACTGGAATGGCGGCGTACTGTCTTCTGCGGGTGGCTTAGTATTTCAAGGGGATGCCTTGGGCATGTTAACGGCTTACGACAAGGACAACGGCGAAGCGCTTTGGCAGTTTAACACCTACACTTCGATGTTGGCGCCACCGATCACGTTTGAGATCGATGGGGTTCAATACCTGTCGATTTTGACGGGTACCGGCGGCGGAGACTTGTTTGGTGGCGAGCCATTGCCGCCCGTGTCGGAGCACGCATCGTTGACCTACAACAACTATGGTCGCCTGTTGGTTTTCAAGATTGGCGGTGCTGAAGAATTGCCCGTGCCAACGGTCCGTGATCGTTCCATTCCGGTGCAGGCCAATCTGACCGCATCCAACGACCAGATTGCCGCAGGCGAACGCCACTACAACAACTATTGCGCGGTCTGCCACGGTTTAGCCGTGCGTTCCGGCGGGTCGATTCCCGATCTGCGTCGCATGAGCGAAGGCTCGCATACGGTGTTCAATCAAATTGTGCAGGATGGCTTGCTGGCGGCCAATGGCATGGCCGCCTTCGATGACGTGGTGTCAGACGAGGACACCACCAATATTCACCATTACGTGCGTGCAAGAGCCGAACAGGATCGGCTCGCAGCAGCAGGCGAGGGTGGTGGTCAACTGACCTGGCAGTAAGGTCATTGGACGAAAGAACACCGGGCAATCCGGTGTTCTTTCGATGGGCTTAGCATCGGCCCTGGCAAGCGTTGAAGCTATGCTTTCGATGGCAGGGTAGGTGGGGGTACTTCCCGCAATTCAAACATTGGGCGAAAGCCGTCATCTCCGCCCATCCGATCGGTGCCTTCGTAATCGCTCTCGCGTTGCGCCTCCTTGTCTTTCTCGCGCATCGCGTTATTTGACAGTGTGCCGTTCATCACGTCACCCTCTTCCATCTTACCCAGTGCCGCTTGAGCTTCTTCGGCAGCCTGTTCGGTAAAGGGCACGCGGTAAGCACGCGGTGCGCCCTGCGGAATACCGGCCTCATCTAGCTCGCGCACCCAGAAAAAGATGCCGCCGTCTTCCTTGCTCGCCTTGTCCGGTTCGTCGATGGTGATCCAAAGCACCCGGAAAGCGTCGGGCATATCTTCAGACGTAGCCCAACCCAACATGCTCTGGTGCCCAAGCCATGTGACCGAGTAAAAGACGCTAACCAGCGCGATGAGCCCAATTTTCAGCAGGCGTCGCCCCTGAAGACCGATGCACAACGCGAGCAGCAATGCGGCCACCAAGGCGTAGGCGAGGCCGAGGGTGAGCAGTGATGACATCATGACTTGCTTGCCGCCAGGGTCAGAAGCTGTTTTGGCCGTTGATTGGTATTGGTGACTTCGCCTTTGTCATTCAAGGTAAATCGCACGGCGGTTTTTTCATCGCCGCTGCCCGTGAGTTCGATGGTGTCGTAGTACACCAAATTGACGTTGGGATTGAGCTTTTCTACCTTGACCGTGACCGGCAGCGGGACCGAATAGTTGGATTTGTAGTGCAGCAGATTCACCACGTATTCGCCGGGCTGAGAGGCCCGTACGGTGACCGTCTCCTGATTGATTGGGTTTTGCACCTTGACGCCATTGACGTTGATTTGGTCTGCAAAAACCCCCCGGTCATCGCGATCCAGATGCATCAGGCCGCTGTCGCGGTTGTGGTACCAGACCAGACCGCCTCTTGGATCTTCCACCAAGGCATCCACGTCGTCCGGGTGTTCGTCTGCCCAGCGAATGGTAATCAATACCTCCGCCTTACTCTCAATATCACCGGTTTTCTCCGGCGTGCTGATCAGCATGAACGCGATGGCGAACATAAAGGCAAAACCGAGCAGGGTGTTGAACAGGAGGTCGGTAAAGACGTCTTGCTCGCTGTTCTGCTGAAAAAAACGATGTTTCACAGTACGTTTACTCGTCGACGGGTTGGGTTGTACCCAACAGCGACATGCGGTTGACCAGATTGGCCAGCGCAGAGTCGAGCAAGTAATACTGCAGCTTGAGTAAGGTGCTGGTCACCAGTCCAGCCAAGGTGGTGTAGAGGGCTACTGCCATGCCGCCGCTCATGGCAGCCAAAAGTTGCTGCATTAATGAAGGATCAAATTGATCGATCTCGCCGATTGGCAACAGCATCAAAATAAAGCCGATGACGGTGCCAGTGAGTCCTAGCTTCAGCAACAGTTCTGCGACGAAGTGGCCGGCAGCGTGGGTGTTGGTCAGTTCATCGCCAAGGGTATCGAGCAAATGCTGGCGATCAGCAACGGTTGCGGCCGGTGTATTGAGCGCCAGCGCAACATAGCTGCCGTCAAGGTCCGCTGCACTGGATCGCGACTCCTCCACCGAACGACAAAGCGTGTTCTCACGGTCCAGTGCTTTGGCTCGAAACAGCCAATGCAGCGTTGCCAAACTGTACAGCGCGAGAATGACCCAACTGATCATGCTGCGGTCTGAGGTCA
>JAAXKB010000046.1:0-3300 GCA_012269545.1 Gammaproteobacteria bacterium
TGGGACCGAGCGTTGCTTCAGGCGATCTAAAGCTGGCCCTGGCGCTTGAGGAGTCTCATCGCCACAATCCTTATAACATTTCGACGACAGCGACTTCTTCGGCCGATGGCTTTACTTTGTCTGGTAAGAAGACCTTTGTTTTGGATGGGCATGTTGCCGACAAGCTTATCGTCGTCGCCCGATCGTCAGGCGAACAAAGTGCCCGCGCTGGTCTAACGTTGTTTCTGGTTGATCGTGACGCGGCTGGCGTAACAGTCACTCGCACGATTATGGCGGACTCGCGCAACGCCGCGAATGTGGTTTTAGACAATGTCGCGGTGTCTGCGGACGCAGTACTGGGCGGCGTTGATTCTGGCGCCGACGTTTTAGATCCCGCACTTGATATCGCTTGCATCGGGCTAACGGCCGAAATGCTTGGCAGCATTCAAGAGTGTTTTGAGCGTACGATTGCCTACTTAAAGGAGCGTAAGCAGTTTGGCGTCGCCATTGGTTCATTTCAGGCGCTAAAGCACCGGGCTGCGAATATGTTCTGCGAGATTGAATTGTCTAAGTCTTGTGTGTTGGAAGCTCTGACAGCGCTAGATGAGGGTCGCGACAGCACGGAAGTGGCCAAGCTTGCGTCTCTTGCGAAAGCTAAAGTAGGGGAGACGTATGGTCTGGTTTCTCGCGAGGGCATTCAGATGCATGGTGGCATTGGTATGACCGATGAGTTTGAAATCGGTTTCTTCATCAAGCGGGCTGCGGTAGCCGAGCAGACTTTTGGTGATGTGAATTATCACCGCAATCGGTACGGTGAGCTTGAAGGGTATTAGACGACAAATCCTGCGTTAATACTTAGGTCGGAAAAGGCGGCATAGTCGCCTTTTTTGTGTCCGGTCCGTTTTTAGCGTTCTATTTACGTTTGATGCCGATTCGATGGCCCACCTGAGAGGGCGCTTCTAATTTAAGATGGGTGTCGGCCATGGCATCGAGCTTGTCGAGGACATGCTGTGGAAACGCTCCGGATCGGCGTGTTTGCAAGTCCACATGCAGCGCGAGCTGCTCCGATGTGGCCGCGAGATAACCCTGCTCTTTGTGATACATCTGCTGAAAATAGTGCAGCCGTTTTCGGTCGTAGTCCAACAGCTGCAGGTGTAGTTCCAGTTCATCGTCCAGCGATACTTCGTTGAGATAGTGCACATGAATTTCCATGGTAAAGCAGGAGCCGGCACCGGTTCCCGCGTACTGTGCGCCGACGCCAAGAAGATCATAAAAGTGGTCTACTGCTCGATCAAAAATCACGTTGTAGAAGGCCATATTGAGGTGGCCGTTGTAGTCGATCCAGTCCTCAATCACGATTTGGGTTGGGCTGATTAGCGGCGCTGGTTCCAGAGGATTTCTAGGCATGATGTTCTCGTTGCTGCAAGGCAAGGTTTCGTTCGTTAAAGCGTTACATAGATGACGTGCCGTTGTAACCTCCAACGATGGAAACAGTAAAACCGCCGCTGACTCGCGGTATCAAGGTCAGCTACGGAGTGGGGCAAGCGGCAGAAGGCATCAAGAATGCGGCCTTCAATGTCTTCGTCTTTTTCTATTACACACAAGTGCTGGGGTTACCTACCGTCTATACGGGTATTGCCATTGGTATTGCCTTGGCGGTCGATTCCATCACCGATCCTTTAATCGGTTCATTATCAGATAATTGGCAGGGCAAGGGCGGGCGCCGCCATCCGTTCCTTTATGCGTCGATTTTGCCTCTTGGTTTGGCGTTTATCGGTTTGTTCAACCCACCCGAGCTTGGCGAGTTTTCTTTGTTTTTGTGGCTGACCGTCTTTTCGGTAGCGACTCGGGCAATGATGACCCTGTACTACGTGCCCCATGTGTCTCTCGGCGCTGAACTGACAGACGACTTTAACGAGCGCACGGAAGTCGTGGCTTTCCGCTATTTCTTTAGCTATGTGGGTGGCATTCTCACCTACGGCATCGGGTTCCTTTATTACTTCCCGGAGACGCAGTTCGATGCAGACGCCTACGGGCCCTTCGGCATCACGCTGTCATTGCTGATGATGGCATCCGTGCTTCTGACTGCCTCGGGCACCCGTGCTCGTATTCCGCATTTGCCGGCAAGCCGAGTTAGCCATGACAAAATTTCGCCCTGGTCCGTGCTCAAAAAAACGTTGTCAGAGATTCGATCTGCGCTGACCAATCAATCGTTTCGCTGGCTGTTTTCGGGCGTGTTGATCGTCTTTGCCATGGTGGGTGTGGACAATGCGCTGAACTTGCACATGAATACCTATTTTTGGGAGTTGCAGGGCCAAGGCAACCTGTACTTTTTTGCAGCGACTCCAGTAGGCGCGCTGCTGGGAACCGCTTTTGCCAGTACGTTTACTCGGTGGTTCGATAAGAAACCGTCGGTCATCATCGGAACACTGTGCTGGGCGCTGTGTCAGGTCATACCTGTCGTGCTGCGACTGCTTGGATGGTTCCCTGAAAACGGCACAGACGAGCTGTTGGTGACGCTGATTGTCATCAAGTTCGTGCAAGGTTTCGGCGTCGTGCAAGCTCTGATCGCCTTCAACTCCATGGTGGCGGATGTTGTCGACGAGCACGAACTGATCACCGGCTTGCGGCAAGAAGGCATCTTTTTTTCCTCGGTTTCGTTTTCCAACAAAATGACATCGGGTATCGGAACGGTAGCAGCAGGTTTTGCGCTTGCGCTGATTGATTGGCCTACGGGTTCCGACGTGCAAACAGCCGCGGATATTGGAGCCGAAACCATCGCTTGGTTGGGTTTAATTTACGGCCCCATTGTTTCAGGCTTCGCCTTGGTGTGTGTTTACTGCTATTCCAGATATGGCCTTAACCGTCAACGGCACGCCGACATCGTTGCAGAGCTTGCTGTGTTGAGGGCTGAACGTGCTCAACATGCGAGTCAACCCCAGTCCTCGTGACGCGGGGAAAAGCTGGCTGATACTATCCAGCTTCTACGGCTGGTATCCGCTGCCCTAGGGACTTATGAGGACTTTGGATGAAAGGAATTGTGCTTGCTGGAGGATCGGGTACGCGCCTGCACCCGATCACCCGGGGCATCTCCAAGCAGATGCTGCCGGTTTACGATAAGCCCATGATTTATTACCCGCTGTCCGTGCTGATGCTGGCTGGTATTCGAGAGATACTGGTGATTTCCACGCCAGAGGACTTACCCGGATATCACAAGCTGCTTGGAGATGGCGCGGACTTTGGCATTCAACTGAGTTATGCCGAACAACCGTCACCCGACGGATTGGCTCAGGCTTTTCTTATTGGCGAATCGTTTATCGG
>JAAXKB010000046.1:3400-112618 GCA_012269545.1 Gammaproteobacteria bacterium
TGCGTGAAGCCGCCCAGCGCGCCAATGGCGCCACGGTGTTCGGGTATCACGTAAAAGATCCCCAGCGTTTTGGCGTGCTAGGCTTCGACGCGAGTGGCTCAGTCATTTCGCTGGAAGAAAAGCCGACGAAGCCGAAGTCAAACTATGCCGTTACTGGCCTGTATTTTTATGACAACAGAGTCGTTGAGATAGCCAAACAGGTGAAGCCCAGTGAACGCGGTGAGCTAGAAATCACCGATGTGAATAAAGCCTATCTGGAATCTGGCGAGTTGAACGTCAGTTTGATGGGTCGTGGGTTTGCCTGGCTGGACACGGGGACCCACGATTCTCTGATGGAAGCAGGTCAATTCGTACAAACCATAGAGCACCGGCAGGGGCTGAAAGTGGCCTGTTTGGAGGAAATCGGTTACCGCAATGGCTGGCTGTCTGCAGAAGCGTTACAGCAGCAGGCAGGTGCGCTGGCAAAAACCGGCTATGGCCAGTATCTAAAGCAGGTTCTAAATTCCGAGACGACACCGTGAATGTTCTTGCAACGCCGCTGCCCGGTGTGATGATCATTGAACCCAAGGTGTTTGGCGATCACCGAGGGTTTTTCAAAGAAACGTTCCAGATCGAACGATACCGAGAGGTGGGCATTGAACTGCCCTTTGTGCAGGACAATCACTCGCGGTCACCCAGAGGCGTTCTGCGGGGCTTGCATCTGCAGAAAAGTCGGCCCCAAGGAAAGCTGGTAAGCTGCAGCGCAGGGTCCGTATACGACGTCGCGGTTGACGTAGATCCAGCATCAAACACCTTCGGTCAGTATGTTGGGGTGGAGCTGAGTGCTGAGAACCACCGGCAGCTTTGGATTCCGCCGGGCTATGCCCACGGCTTTTGTGTGCTGTCGGAATTTGCGGACTTTCAATACAAATGCACGGACCTGTACGTTCCTGAGGATGAAGGCGGCCTGATCTGGAATGACCCGGAAGTCGGCATTCCTTGGCCGGTGGAGTCTCCAACGTTATCAGATAAAGACCTTGCGCTACCCAGTCTGGCGGCGCTTCGCAGCGGGAGCCTCTAGCGGCCTAGAGACATTGGCCGTCCATGCTGTTAATCCACTGATTGATGATCTCCAGACCCTCTTGATGCACCAATGATCGCCCCAGCTCCGGCATCATCATACCCGGATCATTGGTGGCCAAACGAAAGCTCAAAATCGAATCTTCGGCTTGGCCGGGTACGATGCTGTACAGATGCCCGCCGGACCCTCGACCCGCGGCAATAGGCGGCTTGCACATACCCAGAGCGTTCGCCGGGTGGTCTTCGTAATCCAGCAGCAATCCTGAGGTATCCGCCGCGCCTTGGGCGTTGTGGCAGTGGCCGCAGTTGATGTCCAGATAACTTCTGGCTTGGTGATCCAGCGACTGACTCGTATCGCCCCAGATCGCATTAGGAGTATGTTCGTAAGAAACATTGGTTAACCAACCGCGCTCGGCCCAATGCTCTAGCTGATTTTTGCTGTAAACAGCAGTGGAGCGGTCCAGGTGACGGGCTTTCATGCCAATGGGCAACAACTCTCCGGTTGTATGGTTCGTGGCGTGGCACGAGGCACATTGATTCTTGCTGGGAACTAAGTAGTTAAGAGCTTTGCCGTTGGCGAGGGTCATGGGACGGATAGTACCGGTGAGGCTGAGATAGGCATCATCACCCTTCCAGACATAGGGCAGGGCATCCCAGCCGTTGGCCTGCTTTACCATCAGGCGGGTTTCCATCAGCTCAAAGTCATTGGTTTGAATCGCGCTCGGGTCCCCGTTCCAGTCTGATGAGGTCAGCAGGGCGCCACTCTGAGTTTTGGGATAGATGAAGGTTTTGCTGATAATGCTGCCAACGGGTAGAGCGAAATTATCCGTAGCATCAAAGTTTGCGTGGGTGCCTTCGGGCAGATAAAGCGTGCGCAGTTTCAGCGCGTAATCAGAAAACAGCGCCGTGTTTAGCTCGTACACTATGGCCTGATCGCTGACCGTAAGCTGCTGTCCTTCAAGGCTGACAAGCCCCCAGTCCGACAGACGTGCAGGGTAGTCATCGGCTGTATGAAAGGTGACCTCCGCAGGACCACAGGCCGCGAGCAACAGGCAAACGGCGAAAACGCCACAAGCCTTGCTAACGCGGTTCGCCAGTCGCTGCCCCGTTGTATCTTTTGGCGGATCGCCCATACGTTTTAACTGCCCCTATCTCTGGCAAACGGTAGCGGAACCGGCTAGCCAGCGGGTAGCTCAATCGCGGACAACTTTTCGACACGGCATTGATAGGGCGTCATATCCAGAGAGGGATTGGCGAACTCATTGATTGCGTCGATGTCCAGCAGCTGAGCGTCACCATTGTCCACACAGATTACCTCACGCTCGGCGGGCTTATTTGGATCAATGACGCCGTCCCAAATGATGTCAGGAAAGGCGCCATCCGGGCCAAAGACCGCATCGCGCAGAGTGACCAAGTAGTCTAATCCCGGCGCTTTGCCGGAATCGCTCATGTCATTGTCGTAGATGTAGATCATTTCAGGGTAGGGGTCGAATTCCGCGGCCACTTCCCGCTGCCCAGCGTAGTTGGCGCTAAAATAGCTGGAGATCAAAATGTTGGCGGTATTGTTGCCGCTGAGGCGATTGTTGAAAATCTCAACCTGATCATTGGAGTTCACCATGATGCCAGAACCCGCGGGTACGCCAGATACCGCAGTGCCCGGCGCGGCGAAGTTGGCGGTGTTGTTGTCGTTGACATCATTGTCGAATACCCGAGTGCCATAACCGCGCTTGGGTATGCCGGGCATGTTGAAAACCAAAATACCGCCCGTATTGGCCACAGCGGTGTTGTTGTATACGTCTGCGCCAATGGAATTCTCGACCTCAATGCCGGCGACATTATATTCGGCTCGGTTGCCGCGCACGATGATTTGCTCTGATTGCCCGACGTAAATACCCGCATCGGATGCCGCAATGGCGACGTTGTCTTCGATCAATACGTTGGTTGTTTGAACGGGATAGATACCGTAAGCCCCGTTGCTGACGTCGGGTCCGTTAGTCCATTCGGTGCGAATTCGGCGAATGACAATGTTATTGCCCTCGTTAATCTTCAGTGCGTCACCGATGGCATCTTCGATGGCTAAGTCCTCAATGGTGAAGTCGCTGGCGGAAACCGATAAACCCTCAGCACCAGCCAATTGATTCTTGAAGGAAAGCACAGATTTATCCATGCCCTGCCCACGAATGGTAACGCCGTCGGTGTTCATGATCAGTGAGCGGTCAAAAGCAAACGTGCCCTCTGGCACTTCGATTACATCCCCGGGTTGGGCGGATTCGAGGGCGGCGCGAAAGGTTTCTTCAAAAGGGACCGGTTCGGCACAGCCCAGAACGAACGTGGTGGCAACGGCCAAAATCGACTTCTTCATACTTCCCCCAAAGTGTTGTTGTAGGTATCAATGCATTAAAACAGAGCTAAGGTGCGATCAATGGTCCAGTAAGTGGCCACTGAGCCCATGGCATAGGCGGCAACAAGATGCATTAACTGAGGCTGAAGCCTAAGCGTTTCGCTGACCTTGCGCCACAGCCACAGAACGCTGACCAGTACCAACACCACAAAAATTTGACCCAGTTCAATGCCTACGTTGAACAACAGCAAGCTGGTGAATAAGGCATCCTCGGGCAGGCCAATTTCCCGCAGCACGCCAGCAAACCCCAATCCGTGCAGCAGACCGAAAACGAAGGCCATAAGCCAGGGACTGGAGCGAGTGAGAGTGGATCGTTTGTCTCCCGGCCGGGCAAGCTCTCGGGCCAAGAAAACGATGGAGAGAGCGATCACCGCTTCTACCGGTGCCTGTGCCAGCGAGACGATACCCAGAATCGATAGCGCCAGCGTAATGCTGTGGGCGACGGTAAAGGCGGTAATGGTTTTCAGCAGCATCCAGGGTGAACTGATGAAAAGGACCAAGCCGATGACAAAAAGGACGTGGTCAATGCCTCCCACCAAATGCTCAACGCCGATCATCAGATAACCTATGGAATCCGCCTCATCGCCGCCTAGGGTTAGCACCGGCTCGGCGGGCAGAACGATGTAGTTTTCAGCCTCACCGTTGAGTGGGATATGCCTGACCATGACGTCAGTGATCGAAGTGCGCAGACCAGTGATTTCGATACGGGCCGTACTCAAGTCGCATGCGGTAAACCAGCGCTTAATTAACGCGCTGCCGGTGACTTCTGGTGGCGCGCTCTCTCGCAGCTCGCAGTCGACCGGGAAGGCTGGGTCGATGGGCAGACGCTTGTTCTCCACGACGGGTTGCTTCCACAACACATGGTAGCCGCCTTGCTCTGCGGCGCTCAGCTCTAGGTAGGCGGGTCGAACTTCATCGGCAATCAGCGTGGACAACGGCAAGCAGAGGAGTAAAGCCACTGTAACTGTTGCCCCACAGATGAGGCCTCTGACTGCCATGCGCATTATGGCTGGTCTGCTTGTTTGCCCGCGGGAAGCTGAATGCGGTAAGTCGCTAACAGATTTTCCAGATAGGCGTCGTTAGCTTTCTTGCGCTGTTGCTGTTTCCAGTCGATAACAACCTTTTCTCTTACCTGCTCGAAAGCCAGTGGACTGGCAGGTTCTCGGTCTATGAGCTGAACCGCATGCCAGCCAAAGGCCGAACGCAGCGGTCCCTGCCAGCGTTCCTGGACCGAAAGCGCGGCTAAATTCTTCGCGAAAGCCCTGCCAAACAGATCGCCAATCTCTCTGGCCGAACGTCGCGCGTATTCGCGCTGCAGCATGAACGGGTCGCCTTCAAGTGTTGGGTCCTCGACAGCCTTGGCAGCCAATAGATCGGCGCGCTGGTCTGGTGATTCAACGGGCCGATCCGCAGAAAAATAGATGTGGCTGAAAGAAAATTGCTCTGGCGTTCGGTAGTCGTCTTGATGTTTCGCGTGAAACGCGCGAAGCGTGGCTTCGTCCGGCGCCGACGTGCCCACGAGGTCCTCTGTCAAAAAGGAAAGCTTTTGGATCAGGCGCCTTTTGACGATGGTGTCTCCTGCGTCCAGTTGCAGTGCAAGAGCCTCTTGATAATAGGCCTCGTCTCGAATGAACTGGTTAATGAGGCTGGCGCGCTCCGCGGGTGTGGGATCCCTCCGCATTTGTTGCTGCCACTGTTCCTCTATGCGTTGGATGTCTCCTTCTGTCACGCGAATGACGCGCTCATCTTCCTGTGTTGCGGCGATAACGAACAGCAGGCTGCCAAACAATAAAAACAGCCACAAAGGATCGTTGAAGACTCGAGGAAGCGTCATCAGCTAACGCCTATCCTGCGAAGCAGCTAAGGTGGTGATCAGAGTTGCCGAATTGGGCGTCGATGACCAGCAAGCGCTTAAAATAGTGGCCAATGCGGAGTTCTTCAGTCACGCCCATGCCGCCGTGCAGTTGAACGGCATTCTCTCCAATAAAGGTGCCAATTTTACCGACCATGTATTTCAGCGCGTGGACGGTTCGCATCGCATCTCGCCCGTTTTGAACTACTTCCAAGGTTGCGCGATAGAGCATGGACTTACACTGCTCATATTCCATAAACATGTCCACCATGCGGTGCTGGAGCACTTGGAAGTCTGCCAAGCTGTGATCGAATTGCACGCGCTCCTGAGTATAGTCGACGGTGTCCTTGTACAGAATTTCCATCGCACCAACGGCCTCGGCCGCAAGGGCCAAAATACCGTCGATGGCAATGTCCTGCAGCAGCGTGAAACCGCGATCCAGTTCGCCCAGCATGTTGTCAGCGCCAACGTAGACACCGTCGAAGGTGATCTCTGACGCTTGCTGACCGTCCACCGTGGGAAAGGAGTCCACGGTTACGCCTTCTGCCTTGGCATCAACCAAGAAAAGGGTAATGCCGTTCTCATCCCGCTGGCCGCCGCTGGTTCGGGTACTGACGACGAGTTGATCGGCACTGCCGCCGTGTTGCACCATGCTCTTTTGACCCGTGATGACGAAGCCCGAGTCTTGCGGGGCTGCGCGGGTAACCACATCTTCTAAATCAAACCGAGATTGCTCCTCGGCATAGGCTAAACCCAGTCTGCACTCTCCCGATACCATACTCGGCAGCAGCCGCGTCTGCAGTTCAGAGCTGCCGCCGGCCACGACGGCACGCGTGCCAAGTACCGCGCTGGCGAAAAACGGTTCCAGCACCAGACCCTTACCAAATGCCTCCATGAGCACCATAGTATCGGCCTGATTGCCGCCGAAGCCGCCTTGGGCCTCTGGTACCGTGACGCCTAACCAGCCTAGCTCTGCCATGGTTTGCCAGTACGTGTCGCTGAATCCGGCATCGTTTTTGCTGAGGGCTTGTCGTGTGTCTAGGTCGTAGTTGTCGCTAACAAAGCGTTCAACGCTGTCTTTAAGCAGTTGTTGTTCTTCGGATAGATCAAAATTCACAATTGGGCTCCAGTTCGGGTATGTGGTGTGAAAATGTGCGAGTTACTTCGCTTTTTTCAGCCCCAACACGTTCTTTGCTACCACGTCTTTTTGCACCTCTGAAGCACCGCCATAAATCGTATAGGCGCGGCTGGCAAGATAGCCGGACATACCGCCCTTGGCGAAACTGTGGCCCACTGGCTTCTTGCCCCACGCGGAGGAATAAATGCCACCAGCCTCGACGGTGAGTTTTTGAATGCGCTGCTGAATTTCCGTCCCCTTGAGCTTTAAAATTGACGACTCCGGTCCGGGTTCTGCGCCGTTCGCGGCACTTGCCAGTGAGCGCAGTTCGGTGAACTCGGTGGCCAACAGATCAATCTCAAGTTCAGCCAACTTGGATTTGTAAGCCGGATCGTCCAGCAGAGTGGCATTACCGCGTTTCACGCTGCCAGCCTGCAGCCGCAGAGTGTCCAGGGCGACAAGAGATTTCGATATGCCGGCAAGACCCGTGCGTTCGTGGGCGAGGAGTCCTTTTGCGTAACCCCAACCCTTGCCTTCTTCACCCACTCGGTTTTCTACCGGTACCTTGACGTCGGTGAGATGCACCATGTTGACGCTATGCGAGCCGCCTAGGGTGATGATGGGCTTTACTTCGATGCCTTCTTGTTTCATCGGGATCAGCAAAAACGTAATGCCTTCCTGTTTCTTGCCGGTATCACTGGTGCGAGTCAGACAAAAAATCCAGTCGGCGATGTGGGCAAGAGTCGTCCATATCTTGGTGCCGTTGACCGTGTAATAGCTGCCGTCCTCAGACAGTTCCGCCTTGGTTTTGAGATTTGCCAGATCAGACCCGGCGTTGGGTTCTGAATAGCCCTGGCACCAGTTAACTTTGCGGGCACGGATATCGGGTAGAAATCGCTGTTGCTGCTCTTCGTTGCCGTAGTTCATGAGCACCGGTGCCAGCATTGACAGGCCAAAAGGCAAATCCCAGGGAGTTTGCGCGACGGCAGTTTCCTTTTCCCAGATATAGTGTTGGGTCGGCGTCCAGCCTGGCCCGCCGAATTCCGTTGGCCATTTAGGAACATCCCATCCACCCTTAGCCTTGGCCAGATCGAACCAATTTAAACGCCACTGCCCGTAATCGGTTTTTGGATCATGGGCATTGGTTGCGAGAAAATCCCTCACCTCTTCTTGAAACGCTAAGTCCTGTGGGCTCAGATCTACGTCCATGCTGGCTCCTTACGATCGCCGGATATCAATGTGATGCCAAATGGTAAACGACTGTGCAAATCAAGTTAAGCAGCGCAGTCGATACAGTGCTAAGTTTCTCGTCGCAATCAACAAATGCATTGAGGAGAGAAGAGCAGTGGGTTACCAAACGTTGAGTTTCGAAGTGTCTGACGGAGTTGCCACGATTACAATGGATCGTCCCAACAGCATGAATGCGATGTCGCCTCAGATGGGCGCTGAACTGCACGATGCGGCCCTGGAAATCGATGCCAATCAGGACATCCGAGCCGTGGTGTTGACCGGTGCCGGTAAGGTTTTCTGTGCGGGTGGAGATTTGGGTGAATTTGCGGCAGCCGGGGACGGTGCTCGCACCTTGATTATGAAGATGACAGGAGATCTGCATCTTGCGTTGTCGCGGCTGGCGAGGAATGCGGCACCAGTCATTGCGGCTGTGAATGGCACCGCGGCGGGTGCAGGTTTTTCCTTGCTGATGGCAGCAGATTTGGCGATCGCTGCAGAGAGCGCGGTCATGACAATGGCCTACACCAATGCGGGGCTGTCACCGGACGGCAGTTCAACATATTACATGCCCCGCAAGATCGGTGATCGTCGTGCTCGGGAATTGATGCTCACCAACCGCGTGCTCAACGCCCGGGAAGCACTTGATTGGGGCGTCGTGAATCAAGTGGTTGCAGATGCAGACGTTTTGGATGCGGCGCACAAGCTAGCGCAAAAGCTCGCTCAAGGGCCTACGCAGGCTTTCGGGCAGGTTAAAGCGTTGCTTGACGGAAGTTTCGATCACTCCCTTGAGTCGCAAATGGAGCTTGAGGCCCGGGCCATTGCAGGATTGGTGGGCGGTCCGGACGGTCAAGAGGGACTGCACGCCTTCCTTGACAAGCGTAAGCCTCAGTTCAGCGGTCGATAGATTCACCCTGAAAAAGGCGAGCAAAGTTTCGCTCGAAAGGGATAAATGCAATGCGTAGGATGAAGGGCTTTTAGCGAAAGTCGAATGTATGAGCGTTTGTGCTGTGATCATGGCAGGAGGATCAGGAAGTCGCCTATGGCCGATGTCCAGAGCGGGTTATCCGAAACAGTTACTGCCCTTATTTGAATCCGCAACGACGCTTCAATCGACGCTGCTGCGGCTTGTCGATCTTTCGATTGCATCCTCGATTACCGTCTGCGGAGAGGAGCATCGATTCTTTGTTGCCGAGCAACTGCGCAGCATCGACGCAAAGGGCACGATTATTTTGGAGCCGGAGGGGCGCAATACCGCCCCATCCATCGCGTTAGCGGCACTAGAGAAAGAGGCGGAAGACCCAGTGCTATTGGTGCTGGCCGCAGACCACGTTGTGCAAAACCAACGAGCATTTACCGATGCTGTTACCGCCGCTCTGCCACTGGCCGAATCAGGGAAACTGGTCGCATTTGGCGTTGTGCCCACAGAGCCCCACACGGGCTACGGATACATCCAACGCGGAGACGCGGCAGGTGCTGGCTATCGGGTCAAGAGTTTCAAAGAAAAACCGCCGGCGGCCGTTGCGAAAGGTTATCTCGACGCCGGGGAATACTACTGGAACAGCGGCATGTTTATGTTTAAGGCGGGCCGCTATTTGGCAGAGCTGCAGAACCACCGGCCGGATATAGTTTCGGCCTGCAGAGCCGCAATGGAGTCAAAGGCGCGAGATATGGACTTTTTGCGTGTCGGGCGGTCATCCTTTGTGCAGTGTCCGTCCGAATCGATTGACTACGCGGTAATGGAAAAGACGAAAGATGCTGTGGTGGTACCGATGAATGCCGGCTGGAGCGATATTGGCTCTTGGAGCTCGTTGTCGGAGCTGAGTCAGCAAGACGACGACGGCAATACCGCGATCGGTGACGTGAAATTATTGGCGTCGGAAAATACCTATGTGCGTAGCGAAGATAAGCTGGTGGCGGCGATTGGCATCAACGACGTCGTGATTGTCAGTACCAAGGATGCTGTTCTAGTTGCTTCAAAGAGTGCTGCGCAAAACGTCAAACAGATTACTCAAGCGCTGCAGGAAGAATCTCGCAGTGAGTGGCTCTTTCACCGCGAGGTTTATCGGCCATGGGGTAAATACGACACCGTGGATATCGGCGAGCGTTATCAAGTGAAGCGGATTACAGTAAATCCCGGCGCCAAGCTGAGCGTGCAGCTGCACCATCACAGGGCCGAGCATTGGGTCGTCGTGTCAGGATCTGCCAAAGTGACTAATGGTGACCAGACGTTTTTGTTGTCGGAGAACGAATCAACCTACATCCCGATTGGGGTGACTCATGCACTTGAAAACCCCGGGAAGATACCGCTT
Organism: Gammaproteobacteria bacterium; assembly: GCA_012269545.1. Lineage (GTDB taxonomy): Bacteria > Pseudomonadota > Gammaproteobacteria > Pseudomonadales > Azotimanducaceae > UBA4421. The sequence continues at coordinate 13,369 of JAAXKB010000046.1, forward strand.
GAAATCATAGAGGTGCAGTCAGGCTCCTATCTTGGGGAGGACGACATTGTCCGCATAGCAGACGACTACGGTCGCTCGTGAACGGTTTAGACAACAGTGCCCAGCCGTTTCGGCGCTGCAGTGTTGGACTGCGTGATCGAGTGGCTGCGTTGTTGGCGGATTTTGCAGTTCAACGTGCCCAGAGCGATACGCAAGCGGGTGAAGAGCTGCGTTGGGCCGCAGTCGCCCTGACGATTACCGATGTCGGTCCCGGAGCCTGTTTGCCCGGTATCTCAGACACAGAGGGTTGGTCTTCCGAGCCTGCCTTGATCCTGACCCGTCGTTCTCAGCGACTGCGAAGTCATCCCGGCCAGTGGGCATTGCCCGGTGGCCGCATTGATGCGGGTGAGACGCCAGTGCAGGCGGCCCTGCGTGAGATGCGCGAAGAAGTTGGCGTGGATTTACCTGAGGAACGAGTACTTGGCGTGCTGGACGACTTTGTCACTCGGTCTGGCTACGTGATGACGCCAGTGGTCATTTGGGGTGGTGGCGATCTTGTTACCGAGGCTAATCCGGATGAAGTGGCGAGCATCCATCGCATACCGCTGACCGAATTCACACGCAGCGATGCGCCGCGTCTAACTCAGTCGGAGACAAGTGAATCACCAATACTGCGTATGCCGGTAGGCAGCGATTATATTGCTGCGCCGACGGCGGCAATCTTGTATCAGTTCCGCGAGGTATGCTTGTTGAATCGGCACACCCGGGTTGCTCACTTTGAACAACCACAATTTGCGTGGCGCTGAGTTGACCGGCTTTTCTTGACGGCCCACAATCTCTGTGCGCGGAGCGGTATGTGAAACACTGCACTGTGCCGATGTTCAGATAACTCGATCAACCACAGGAAAAAATAATGGCGATTGAAACAGGCTCAAAGCTGCCCGAAGCAACTCTGCACACAATGCAAGATGGCAAACCCACTCCGGTAACCACTTCTGATTTATTTGCGGGCAAAAAAGTCGCTATGTTTGCGGTTCCCGGCGCGTTTACGCCAACCTGTTCAATGGCTCATTTGCCAGGGTACGTGGTGCAGGCCGACGCGCTAAAGGCGAAAGGCGTAGACAGCATCGTCTGCCTCTCAGTTAACGATGCATTTGTGATGGACGCTTGGGGCAAAAGTGCGAATGCCGAAGAACTGGTGATGGTCGGTGATGGTAACGGTGACTTTACACAAGCGCTTGGTTTGCAGATGGACGGCTCGGGTTTTGGCTTGGGCACACGATCCCAACGCTACGCGATGATCGTAGACGATGGCACAGTGACGCATTTGGCTGTTGAAGCCCCGGGCAAGCTGGAAGTCAGCGCTGCCGAGGCGATTTTAGAGGCCCTCTAATACGCCCACGCTCTGGATTCTGGGGAGTCTTTTTCGACTGCGGCGTCAGGATACCGTCTGCGTCGCTTCGATGGCCTGCCGATTGCTGCCTACGGGCCGGATTAAACATTCCTGAGCGGCAGTAGCCACCATCTCTCCCGCACGATTAAAAAAGTGACCTCTAACAAAGCCTCTGGCGCCGCCTGCATTGGGAGACTCTTTGGCGAACAGCAGCCATTCGTCTGCCCTAAATGGTCGATGAAACCAAATGGCGTGATCGAGGCTGGCGCCTCGAATGGTGCGTTCGCCCTGCTCGTCCACGGTCATCGGGCCATGAGGCAGCATGGATGTGGACATGAAGTCCAGATCGGACATATAGGCCAACAAAGCCAGATGCACCTCAGGGTTATCGGGTAGGGGGTCACGAGATTTTAGCCACGTATGCTTGAAGGGCGGGTGCTCGCCCCGATCCATCATCGTGATGCGCTCAACCGCACGAGAGTCGATGGCTTCGAAGCGAAAAGTGAAGCGTGCCATCTCAGGTTTGGCTTTGGCCAGTTCCGTATAGGTTTCCAAATCCCCTCGCAAGGACTCCGGTGGTGGAACATCCGGCATCGGCAGTGAGTGATCGAGCCCTTCTTCTGCTTTTTGCCAGGAACACGCCAGCGTAAAGATGGTGCGACCATTTTGGATGGCCGCCACCCGGCGAGTGCTGAAACTGCGACCATCACGAATGCGGTCCACTTCGTAAAGAATGGGCCGCGTCCAGTCGCCGGCGCGCAAAAAGTAGCTGTGCAATGAGTGCAGGCTGTGTTCCGGGTCTACAGTGCGAAATGCTGACGCCAATGCCTGAGCCAGCACCTGACCACCAAAGACATGCTCAGTATTGTGGTTCTGTCCTCGAAAGAGGTTCTCCTCAATGGGCTCAACGTCGAGCAGGTCGATGATTTCTTGCAGAACCTTGTTCATGAGTCCTTTCGATTGCGTTTCTAGACTGGCGCAAAGCATAAACCATCCGCTTGGGCGATGGGGTGCTCTGCCAGACTTTTGTCGCTTTTTCTGTCGAGGGATGAACGGATCTGAGATACTTCATTGCCAAATTGCCCATGGAGACGTTATGAGCATCGAAGTGAAACAAATCCCATGTTTGGGAGATAACTATGGTTTCCTCGTCCACGATTCTGAGACCGGCGCGACGGCGAGCATCGACACGCCGGAAGTGCAACCCATCAATGATGCGTTGGCGGAACAAGGCTGGACCTTGACCCATATCCTAAATACGCACCACCACTTCGATCATGCCGGCGGTAACGAAGAATTGAAGGCTCAATGGGGGTGCCAAATTATTGGTGCTGACTGCGATGCCGAGCGAATTCCTGGTATTGATCGACGCGTCGTTGACGGCGAGGTCTTTCAGTTGGGCAATGTGGCGGTCAAAGTATTGGAGGTGCCGGGCCATACCGTCGGTCACATCGCCTACTATTTTGCAGATGACGGATTAGCCTTCGTGGGCGATACGCTGTTTGCCTTGGGCTGTGGCCGGATGTTCGAAGGGACAGCCCAGCAGATGTGGGGGAGTTTGCAGAAGCTTATGGCGCTGCCGGACGAAACCGCCGTTTACTGCGCTCACGAATACACCCAGGCGAACGCCGCCTTTGCGGTCACTGTGGAACCCGGCAACGAGGCGTTGCGTCAGCGCGTTGAGGAAATTGCGCGCCTGCGGGAGCAGGGCCTGCCAACGGTTCCCACCAGCATAGGGCTTGAACGCCAGACCAATCCTTTCGTGCGCCCTCAAAGCACGAATTTGCAGCAAACGATTGATCGCGTGGGTTCGGACCCGGTAGATATCTTTGCTGAGACTCGCAAGCGCAAAGACAACTTTTGAACACTGCCGCTGGCATTGTTGCAGAGCAACGGATACAACGTCAGGGTCTGTTATTTGCGGTAGCTGCCTACGGGATTTGGGGCTTCGCGCCCATGTACTTTGTTTGGGTAGGGTTCGCGGCTCCGCTGGAAATTCTCATGCATCGGGTGCTCTGGTCGGTACCCCTGCTGGTATTGCTGATTACGGTAACTGGGCAGTGGGCAGACGTGCGAGGCTTGTCTCGCCGGGCATTGCTGTTCTTGACGGCGACGGCCTTGCTGTTGAGCATTAACTGGCTGACTTTTATCTGGGCGATTCAAGCACAGCGGATTGCTGATGCCAGTTTGGGTTACTTCATTAACCCTCTGGTTAACGTGCTGCTTGGCGGACTGTTCTTGCGTGAACGCATGCGCCCTTACCAGTGGTTAGCCGTTGGGGTCGCTCTGTTGGGAGTTGGCGCTGAGCTTTGGGTGCAGCGGAGCGTGCCTTGGTTAGGGCTGATTCTAGCGGTCAGCTTCGGTTTTTATGGGTTGCTGCGCAAACAGGTCAGCGTACCTGCGGCCATCGGGCTCTGGGTTGAAACCACGCTCATGCTGCCGATTGCGCTGCTGTTTTTGTTTTGGCTTGTCACTAACGAGGGTCTGCGGCCTGTTATGCAGGTAGCCCAACTCGCCATGGGAGGTCTTTTCAGCGTCGTACCCCTAGTATTTTTTGCCGCCGCAACGTTGCGCTTGCCGCTGACGACATTAGGGTTTGTTCAATATCTGGCGCCGAGTTGCGCGTTGATGCTAGCGATATTTTTATACGATGAAGCAGTGCCAGAGATCCGATGGGTAACCTTTGGTTTTATTTGGTCTGCCCTAGTGATTTTTAGTGCGGAAAATTTTTTTCATGTGCGAAAACAACGCAGACTTATGCAGGGAGGCATAGCGTGATCACACTTTATACAATGGAACGGGACTACCCCTACGGAACGCTTCGATCCACCAATGGCAGCAAAACTAAGGTGGTTCTTGAGGAAAAAGGTCTTGCTTATCAGGTCGAGACCGTCAGCCCCGGTGCCGTATGGAAAAAACTGCCCGAAATACTCGCCAAGCATCCATTGGGCAAGGTGCCATGGATCGAAGATGGCGATCTGGTGATTTACGATTCTACGGTCATCAATGAGTATCTAAACGAAAAGTCAGAAAATAATCCGCTGCTAGCTCGCGAGCCAGCGAAGCGCGCTCGAGCGAGAGCTTTAGAGAACTATGCGGACGAGGGCGTGTTGAGTAAATTCCTGCCGCTGATTTGGATGCCCTGGTGGTCTGCTGAGGAGCAACGCGATGCCGACAGTATGGAAAAGGGACGGCAGGGCTTACGCGATCAGATTTTTCCATTTTTGGAAAAAACCTTGGCGGGGAACGACTATCTGTGCGGCGAGTTTTCTTTAGCTGATGTACCTATGATGGCTGTTGCGATGGTACTGGAAGTGGATGGAATGGCGGTCGGTGACTTTGCGCAAACCGAGGCGTATTTACAGCGGCTACGTGAGCGAGACTCTTATCAGGCCATTTCCCCCAAACGCTCAGTGGCTGACACAGCCCGATCCGGGTACGACGTTTGATATCCAGTTCAGCAGCAGCGAAGAGACTAGAGGGAATCAGCCCTATCCATAGCTGTTTGCAGTGAGGCCATGCTGCGGATATAGGGTTCAAGGCCCTTGAGTGTGGCGGGTCTGTCGCGGGCCGCTAGCTCCGCAGCGGCGCGGGTTTCGTAAACCCCAAGCAGGGCCACATAATACCTGCGCCCTTTGACTTTGATCACGGCGCCGGTGAGTTCGTCGAGATTCGTTTCGGCCATAAAGGCCTTCAACTCAGGTTGGGTGCTCAGCGCGATTAACTGAACTGCCCAATAATCGCCCGGCAGGTCTTTCAGCGATACCGGTGCCTGAGATCGACTGTTTGCCTCTGCCTCTGCCTCTGCCTCGCCTGTGCGATTGTTTGAGGCAGTGGTAGGGGGTTGCATTGCAGGAACGTCGGCTGGAGCCGATTCGTACACCGCTTTGTCTGTTTCTGCAGATAACGTCGACTGTGGCTGGGACCAGTCGAACTGTTTGCTTTTGCGCTCCGCCTCTCGCCGTTGAATGTCTGCAATCGAGCGCCGCTTGCAGGACCACGTTTGCAGACCCTGTTCACAGTGCCAACTGGTGGCCTCCTCGCTGGCTTCGTCGATGCCTTCTATCCTTTCCTTGGCCGTCTTTTGCTGCGGAGCATTGCTGCTACAGCCGACGACAAGCAATGACAGCACTGCGCAGAGAAAATGGGTGATCGCGTTGCTTTGCATAGAGGTATTGGCTTGCTACCTAAAAAAGACCTGTTCAGACAGGAGCATAGTGTAGAAACGCTAAGGCCTATGTCCAGTGCAGTTTTGTACAACTTAGGCCTTGCTCTGCATAGGCTTTGGCTTGCGGTCGTAGGGGTTTTCGCCTAATTTTTAGTGTCGTAAAACCGGGGAATGTGGGATGCGCTTTGCCCGGTATGACATGCCACTTGACTTCGTACTGCAAGGAAGCCGTCATGCTAGCGACTCTGTCTGACTTTGAACGCGTGCCTCGTATTCTTCGGCTCAACATTGCCGGCCAGCCGGTGGAGTGGGTGCCTTGGCAGGATGCGGTGTGTTTGTACGCCCGTGACTTGGTGGTATGGACAGTGGGCGATCCGTTGTTGACGATCCGAGGCGGACAGTCCAAACACAGTGGAGATCGCAGTACCCAAGACATCCACAGTATCATCGCCTGTGATGGCAGAGTGGTCACGCGGCGAGCAGCTCAAACTCCGCCATTAACGAATCCCGCCCTGTTCAAGCGTGATGGCAACACCTGTTTGTATTGCGCGAAACAGCTGAGCGATGCGGAGTTAACGCGGGATCACGTGGTGCCGGTATCTCGCGGCGGCGCGGATGCCTGGGACAATGTGGTCGCAAGCTGCCGCCGCTGCAATCACCTTAAGGGCAGTCGGACCCTTGATGAAATAAATCTCGAACTGCTCGCGCTGCCCTATGTGCCGAATTATTCGGAGTACTTGGCGTTGATTAATTCGGGTCGGATACTGGGCGATCAGATGGCGTTTTTAAGCAAAAGCTTTGGTGCGGATAGCCGGCTGATTAAACAGTGACTGGTATGCTGAGGCGAATCAGCGAAAGCCCTTGATCACATCGTGCTCATAAAGCCAATCCTGATGCTGTAGAGCAATCTCGGGCAGCAGGCGGTTTTGCAGTGCGGTTCCCACATGCTGTTGAAAACGACGCGCGGCCGACGGCTGTGTCAGTCGAGTGAGGTGATCGCGCATCTGGGCGAACACTTTACGGTGGCGCGGGCGGCGAAAACGCTCGTAGGCAGCCAGCCCATCACCGATGTCCTCTTCGTAATTCTCCATCATTCGCGAGAGCACCCAGGCGTCTTCCATGGCCGTATTGCCGCCGTCGACTTTGCAGTGTTCGGCTGTCTGCAGCGCGTCGCTCAGATAAGCCACCCGGCCGGCGAACAGCGTGCTGCTTGCCTGAAAGCTGTCGAGATCAATACCGCCAGCGCGGGTCTTGGCATCCAAGGCTTGATGCAAGCTCGGATGCCAGTCCGCCTCGTCAAAGGCTTGATTTGATGGAGTTACGAATCGGAAGTGCACACGCTCGGTATCTGATAACTGCTCGATGTACTGACCCTTGCCGCGCCAGAGTACATTGGCTCGCCGCAACGGGTGATCCGGGAGTGACGCTGCAAAGACGGTATAAGGTGCGCCCCGCGATGGTTCTGCGGTCCCCGGCGCGGAGACGATTGTCAATTCGTAGGAATGCTCGATTTCCTCGAGGCGCTTGCTGGCTTGGAGGGGGTTGGCGATGTCACGTTCCAAGCGATTTGTGAGGGATTGAGTACTGAAGTTGACCAGTGGGGCACCATAACGCTGTGCGTAGAATTCCCCAAGGGGCAGTTCCGCCAGCAAGTACGCGCTTTTGGCAAATCGAACCTGCTGCCGGTCTGGAAAATAGCCCAAGGCGTCGATGGCGTCCGGTGCGAGGGTTCTTAGCAGACGACTGGCATTGGCGCCTAGGCTAAGGATGGGCGTAGCAGCGGGGCATTCCGCAGGCCCTGCAAAGCGGGCTATCTCGTGAAAGCCGCCTGCGCTGCAGGCCAGAGCCGCGAGCTGGGCGGCTGGGGAATCACCGATAATGGCAACGGGATACATAGGTCTCGCCGGCGCGCTCAGATCTTGCGCCAGCGCGTGCCCTCGCGGGAGTCTTCCAGTTCAATACCCGCCGCCAGCAGTTCATCGCGAATACGGTCTGCGCCGGCGTAGTCGCCATCGGCGCGCGCTGCCTTGCGCTCAGCGATCATGGCTTCAATGGCGTCAGCGGACAGAGTGTCTGAATCTCCGGGCTGTCCCTGCGTAAAGTAATCATCAGCTATTTGATGCAGCAGTCCCAGCAGCCAGCCACCGGCAAGGAGCTGTCTGCGAATCCGAGCTTTTTCAGTCTCGTCGGTTGCCCGACGCATGTCTGCTGCTAATTCATGCATGGCAGCCAAGGCCTTAGGCGTATTCAAATCATCGCAAAGCGCGTTCACGACCGTCCGCGGGAATTCGTCCTCCGCTAAATTTTCCATGTCCGCACTGGTCAGGGCGCTGGCGTCAGGGACGTCTCGCAGTCCTTGATAAAGACTGTCCAAGCTCGCCCGGGCTTGGGCGAGCAGATCGTCAGACCAAGTAAGTGACGAACTGTACTGTCCCGAGAGCAGTGCGTAGCGCAGCACCTCGCTGCTGTGCTTCTCCAGCAAGCTGCGAATAGTCAATACATTGCCGACAGACTTGGACATTTTTTCCGTGCCGAGATTCAGCATGCCGTTATGCAGCCAGTACCTCACATAACCGGGATTATCATTGGCGCAGCGACTCTGGGCAGCTTCGTTTTCGTGATGCGGAAAGGTCAGGTCAGAGCCGCCGCCGTGAATGTCGATGGTATCGCCCAGATGTTTTTTCACCATGGCAGAGCATTCGATATGCCAACCGGGCCGTCCACGCCCCCAGGGGCTATCCCAACCGGGCTGGCTTGCGGTAGAGGGCTTCCACAGTACGAAGTCTTTCGGGTCTTTTTTGTATCCGGCTACTTCGACCCGAGCACCGTCGATCATATCTTCCAGCGAACGCTTGGACAGGGAACCGTATTCAGGGTCAGAAGGTACATGGAATAACACATGCCCCTCACTGGCATAGGCATGATCTTTTGCGATCAGCGTTTCGATCATGTCGATGATTTCGGCAATATGATGCGTCGCCTTGGGTACGACATCTGGCGGGCGCACACCCAAGGCGGCCACATCTTCCTGATATGCCTGCGAATAGCGATCTGCAAGGGTCTGAATATCCTCGCCGTTACTCGCGGCCGCGGCGTTGATCTTGTCGTCAATGTCCGTGATGTTACTGACGTAACTGACCTTGGGGTAACGCATGCGCAGCAGGCGCGTCAGCACGTCAAAGACCACGGCGGGCCGCCCATTACCAATGTGTACAAAGTTGTAAACCGTGGGTCCGCAGACGTAAATGGAAATGTGCTCCGGGTTGGATGGAACAAATGTCTCCTTTTTGCCGCTCAGCGTATTGTGGAAGACGATTTCGGCTTGAGTCATGTCGCAGTCGGGCTCCGATATCAAAGCTGTGGATTCGTGCGTGAGGGCCGGCTAGCTTACTGGTTCGCCGTCGACAACAACACTGTCGCCGCGCACGTCGAGATAAAAACAGTGGGTTCGATCCGTGTGGCAGGCTGGGCCCAGTTGGTTTACCGAGAGCAAAATGGCGTCGGCATCGCAGTCGAAGCGCAAGGAGACGAGGCCTTGGGTATTGCCCGATGTGTCGCCTTTGCGCCACAGCGCCTGACGACTGCGCGAAAAATAAACGACCCGGCCGGTGGTCAGCGTTTGTTCAATGGCCTCGCGGTTCATCCAGGCCAGCATCAGCACGGCACCGGTGGCGTGATCTTGTGCAATCGCGGGCACCAACCCCTGTTCGTTGAACGATACCCAGCCGAGAAACCTGGAGAGATCGACTTGGGTGCCTGAGGCGGCATTTTCTAAATCCTTAAGACTATTCATCGCTGGCTCCGAAACGCTGGGCGAGATAACGATAAACGCTGCGTAATCCCATTGCCTCGCCGCCTTCGGGCCGACCCGGGCGCTTGCGTATGTTGAAAGCCATCACATCGAAATGAAGCCAAGGCACCTCGTCGATGAAGCGTTTTAGAAATAAGGCTGCAGTGACCGCACCGGCATAGGGGGATGCAGCGGAATTCACGAGATCGGCAATATTGCTCTTGAGCATATAATCGTAGGCGTCGTGCAGAGGCATCGGCCATACCGCATCATCTTCTGTTTTGCCTAAGAGCTGGAGTTGCTGTGCTAACGAGTCATCGTTGCTGAACATGGCCCCAATCTCCGCGCCGACAGCGCCTCGGGCGGCCCCGGTAAGCGTGGCGTAGTCGATAATGAGTTCTGGCTTTTCACTGCTAGCCATGGACAGCGCATCGCAAAGCAGCAGTCTGCCTTCCGCGTCAGTATTGTCGATTTCCACGGTCAGACCCTTGTGGGTATGCAATACATCGCCGGGCCGGAAAGCGTTGCCGGCCACCGCATTTTCCGCGGCGGGTATCAGCAGACGCAGTCGCACGGGCAGGGCTTGAGACATCACCAAATAACCTAGGCCCATGGCAATGGCCGCGCCGCCCATGTCTTTCTTCATCCAGCGCATACCGCCGGAAGGCTTCAGATTTAATCCACCGCTGTCAAAAGTAACACCCTTGCCTACGATGGTGATTTTCGGATGATCGGGATTGCCCCAGGTAAGATCCATCAACCGGGGGCCGTCGGCTGCGGCGCGACCCACAGCATGAATCGCACCGCATTCCAGATCCAGTAGTTCGTCACCCACGGTGGTGTTGACCTCGGCGTCAAAGGCTTCTGCCAGCGCGACCACTTCCGCTTGCAGATGCGAGGGAGCCATATCTTGGGCGGGTGTGTTGATCAGGTCCCGAGCGAGATTGGTCGCCTTGATGGTATGCACGAGTTCGACCGCATCGGCGCCGTGCGGCAGGACGAGTTGGGCGGGCAAACGGTCTGTCTGCTTATAGCGGTCAAACCGGTAGCCTCCCAGTCCCCAGCCAAGCAGGGCGATAAAGGAAGCCTCACCGGTCAGTCGATAGACGCCTTCCGGCAGTTGGAATGGCAGATGGCCTAAGGTAGTCAGCGAGTCTTCGCTATCGCTGCCGATGACTCCTTGACCATTTTCCAGCCAGGCAACCTGACCGGTTTTACCTGCAAAAGACTGGCGTTTCAGCCATTGCTGATCTGATGACGTAAGCCCGTTAATGAAGTCGTCGAAAGTTCCGCTGCGAACAATTTGCAGTGGTGTCGCTGTCAACTCGCTGTCTGCTGGCAGCAAGGCTGTGTCGGCAAAGTCGTCGGTGTTCAGTTCTTGCATGTCTTTTGTGGTCTCGAATTGCGGCGTGTTGCCGATGGTTTGGGTGCGTGGGGGCTCAAAGCTGGCGCACGGGGATATGCTCTAATCCCAGATTGTTTTTTTCAAAGACTCGATCCGCTCGATAGCTGGAGCGTACCAGCGGTCCGGAGGCGACCTCGGTGAAACCAAGGCTCAGTCCGAACGTCCTAAAAGCCTCGAAGGCTTCCGGGCTAACCCAGCGGTCAACGGGTAAGTGGTTCTTGGTAGGCCGCATATATTGCCCAAGGGTTACGATGTCGACCTGATGAGCTCTTAGGGCCTCTAGCGTTTGTTTGATTTCATCATCGGATTCGCCAATCCCGAGCATTAAGCTGGATTTGGTCAGAACATCCGGTCGAACCTGTTTAGCGAAAGCAAGCACGTCCAACGTTTGCTGATAACCCGCTCTGGGGTCGCGTACCTTGTGGGTCAGTCGCTCCACGGTTTCCACATTTTGTGCAAAGACCTGCAGGCCGGAGTTCACGACCTTGGCGACGGCATCTTGGTCGCCGTTAAAGTCAGGTGTCAAAGCCTCCACGGCCGTTGCCGGGTTGAGGGCGCGAATTGCACGGACACAGGCGGCGTAGTGCGCGGCGCCGCCGTCGGGTAAGTCGTCCCGGTCCACCGACGTCAGGACCACGTAGTTCAACCCCATCAGCTTGACCGATTGCGCTGCGTTGGCGGGTTCTTCCAGATCCAGCCAGCCTTTTGGATTGCCTGTGTCGACGGCGCAGAAGCGGCAGGCGCGGGTGCAGGTTGCGCCCATTAACATGATGGTAGCGGTGCCGTGGTTCCAGCACTCGCCGATGTTAGGGCAATGCGACTCCTCACATACCGTTGCAAGACGGTGTTTGTTCACCGTCTCTTGAACGTTGCGATAGCGTTCTCCGCCACCCACAGAGACGCGCAGCCAAGGCGGCTTGCGTTCGATATCAGTCTGCGCGTTGGCGCCGGCCTTGACGCCATTTTTAATGGCCTTGAAACCTTGCGGGGTGGCGAATTTTTCGCCGCTTTTAATCGGTGTCTTATTTGACACGGTGTACCTATTTCGTCGTTGTTTGTGCAGTTATCGTGCGCTAGGGATTCAAGGAATCTTGCGCGGCATCACTCTGAAATTGCAGACTATGCAGGGTGGCATACAGCCCTCCTGCGGCCAGTAGTTCTTCATGATTGCCAATCTCAGCCACTTGGCCTTGATCCAGCACCAGTACCCGGTCTGCTTCCTGAATGGTTTGCAGCCTGTGCGCAATGATGATTGAGGTGCGTCCCTTTGTCAGCCGTTCTACCGCGTCCTGAATCAATAATTCCGTTTCGGTGTCAATGTTCGCGGTAGCCTCATCGAGCACCAGAATCTCCGGATCGGCAGCTAATACACGGGCAAAGGCCAGAAGCTGACGCTGGCCCTGAGATAAATTTTGACCTCGTTCGGTGAGCGGTGAGTCGTAGCCTAGCGGTAACTTGGAAATGAAGTCGTGGGCATTGACGGTTTTTGCCGCCTCTATCGCCCGCTCCCGAGTCACTCGCGGGTTTCCAAGGGCAATGTTGTCGAAGATGCTGCCCGAGAAAATATGGAAGTCCTGCAGAACAACCCCCACGCGGCGTCGCAGGTCGCTGGAATGAATGTGGTTTAGATCGATATCGTCCAGATAAATCTGGTTGTCGTCAAAGTCGTAAAAGCGGCCTAGCAGTCGAATCAGGGTGCTCTTACCGGAACCCGTAGGCCCGACAATGGCCAGTTTCTCGCCGGGGCTGATGTGGAACGACACGTCTTTGAGGATCGGCATGTTGGCATCGTAGGCGAAGCTGACCCGGCGAAATTCCACCTTGCCAACAAGCCGTTCTGGCAGTGCGACAGGGTTGGCTGGTTCGTGAATGATCTCGTCCCAGTCCAGAGCCTGAAAGATGCGCTCGCCGCTGGCCATGGCGCGAAACAAAATATTGGTCTGCTCGCCCAGCACCACAATCGGATGAAACAGCATGGTAACGAATTGGGTGAATAACACGACTTCACCTACGGTCATGCTGATGTCCATCAGCTGGCTGGCACCGTAGTACAGGATCAGGCCGATGGCGATTTGCGCCAGGCTTTCATTGAAGGCCCCGTACAGGGTTTCCACCCGTGCCAAACGGTGCTCAAACAGCCGATTCTTTTCGTTGATTTCTGTGTAGCGATCCAAATTGTGCTGTTGGCGGTCAGACAACTGGACGACTTGCAGGCCGGCAAGGTTTTCCTGCAGGTTTTGGTTCAAGCTGGACAGGGTCTGTCGTGTCTGCCGAAACAAAAAACGGGTCTTGCGACGAAAAAAATAGGTCACCATGGCAAGGATCGGCAGCGCCAGCAGAAGCATCAGCGTGAGCTGTAAGTCGATGGCTAACATCACGGCTAATGCGACGAAAAAGGGGACGAATTCGCCGACCAATGTGCCCAAGCCGCGAAGCAGCTCGTACAGAGCCTCGACGTCGTTGGTTACCCGAGTCATGATCCGGCCGACAGCGACACGGTCATAAAAAGAAGAAGGCCTCGTTTCCAGATGGCGAAACAGATCCAAACGCAAGTCACGTAGTCCGTTAATCACGGGGCCAATCAGAGTCATACGATGAGCGTGGCCGCAGACTGCCCATGCGAGTTGAATGGTGCCGTAAAGCAGGCATGCCGCTAACAGCTCCGGTATGCCGATAGTGCCGGCCAGATTCTGATTAAATTCGATTAAACCGAAATCAGGGCTGTCCGCATCGCTCTCGCCACGGATGATGTGGTCGATGGCCACTAAGGAAATGATGATCGGCAACATGACCTGTAGGGCCGATGCGACCAGCACCAAGACAGTACTGACCGCCAACGACAGCTTGTAAGGGGCGAGCCACCTCAGCAAGCGTCGAAGTAGCTGCAGGTTCAATACGGCGCCACTGATGTCCGCATCGAACATGGCGTAGTCGCGCTGGTCTTTCTTCGCCGTCGTGTTCATGAAGTGACTCTCAGGCGTTCCAAGTCGTCTTCCTCACCGCCCTCGCGCTGCACGCGTTCGAGTTCTGCGTAGTAGCCCCGGTTCGCCAATAACGCCTCGTGCCGGCCGCTTTCCATAATGCGCCCTGCGTCGATCACGTAAATCCGGTCTGCATGGCGTGCGGTACTGACCCGGTGGGAGACAAGGAGGGTTGTTTGCTTTTGCCGCAGTCGTTTTAGTTCACCCAAGATGTGTTCTTCGGTCTCGGTGTCCACAGCTGAGAAACAATCGTCGAGAATTAGGATAGGCGCATTGCGAATCAGCCCGCGAGCCAATGTCGCCCGCTGTTTTTGGCCGCCAGACAGAGTCACACCGCGCTCACCAATCAAAGTGTCCAGCTGTTCAGGAAAATCGCTAATGGTGTCCTTCAAGTCTGCAGAGGTGGCGGCCTCCCAGATACGCTCTAGCGAACGCGCCGGATCGTCATAGGTGATGTTGCTTTTCAACGGTTCGGCGAACAAGAACGGATCCTGAGGCACCAGTGCGACTTGGGTTCTTAGCTGGGTCAGCGGGTATTCGGCGACCGGGATGCCGTCAACGAAAATGCTGTTTGCCGCGGGATCGATCAGACGGACAATTTGTTTCAGCAATGTCGTTTTGCCGCTGCCGACGCGCCCCATGATTGCCACTGTTTCGCCGGGGTCGATAGCCAGCGACAGATTGCCGATGGCATCCGCGGTGGCGCCCGGGTAGCGATAGCTGAGATTGTCGATACGCAGGGCACCGGTAATTTCGGTTGGCGCCTCGGCTGTTGGCGCGTCAGTGATTTCAGCCGGCCGGTCGAACACTTCAAACAGGCGACCGCTGGCGACGCCTGCGCGCTGAAATAAATTTACAATGAAGCCAGCGACACGAAAAGGTTGTACCACCATGTTAACGAACATGAAAAAGGCCACGAAGTCGCCGATGGCCAGTGTGCCCGCGAGTACCTGACTGCCGCCATAACCCAAGATCGTCAGCGAACAGATCGCAGCGAGGCTGGGCATCCACGAGCTCATGGCTGAATTGATACGACCTTGCTCATAAAAGACATCGGCATAAGCTTGGTTGGTGGCGGCGAAACGCTGTATCTCGTTCTCCTCTTGCACCATGGCTTGTATGGTGCGAATGCCGGACAAATTTTCCTGGGTATGCGTCCCCAAATCTGAAAGACGATCCTGTACCTGAGCCGATGCCGCGCCCATGGCTTTGGCTGAATACTGGGCATAGATGAATACCAGCGGCATGGGGGGAAGCAACAAGAGGGTGAGCCAAGGTGAATAGTAGAGCATGAAACCGAAGCCCACGACGGTGGCGTAAACCATAATGATCAGCAGGATGGTGCCCATGGAAATCAGGCGCTGGATCAAAGATATGTCGGCCACGGCCCGTGTCATCATGTCGCCAATGCTGAATTCGGCGAAGAACTCCGCGCCCTGTTCCTGCAGTTTATGAAAGAACGCTTGGCGCAGGTCGAAGGAAACTTTGAGCGCCACGCGTCGTACATTGAATCGCGCAAAGCTAACGACGCAGTAGCGGGTAATCACGGCTGCAATAATGCCCAAGACCGGATAAAGGAGGTCGTAGTTACCTTCGGACATACGGTTAATGGATACGGCCGTGAGTACCGGAACCATGGCCTCAAAGAGTCTGGCCGCTCCGAACGCCGCTATGCCGATATACAGGCCACGACGATGGGGCCCGATGAAACGGCGCAACTGCCACAGCGCGGCCAGTAGCGCGGTTGGGGGTAGCGTGGGTTCGTCGTTGGTCGGCTTCATAGGCTAGAAATTCGCATTACCCGGAACCCTCGGGAACGGTATGGCGTCACGGATGTTATCCATGCCAGTGATGTAGAGCAGTAGTCTTTCCAGACCTAACCCGAATCCCGCGTGGGGCACTGTGCCGTAGCGTCGCAGGTCCCGGTACCACCAAAGCTCGTCGGCTAACCTTGGATCCATGCGCTCGTCCAGCACGGCCAGTCTTTCTTCTCGCTGGCTGCCGCCGATGATCTCGCCAACGCCGGGGACCAAAACGTCCATTGCGGCGACGGTTTTTTCATCGTCATTTAAGCGCATGTAGAAAGCTTTGATCTCCTTGGGGTAGTCGGTGACCACGACCGGGCCCTTGATCACTTGCTCGGTAATGAATCGCTCGTGTTCGGATTGCAGATCGGTGCCCCAACTGACCGGAAATTCAAAGGTTTGGTCCGCCGTTGACAGCAGCGACACCGCATCGCTGTACGTCAGGCGAGCAAATTTTTGCTGGGCCACCTCCGTCAGCCGCTGGATCAACTGTCCCTCGCTACGTTCATCGAAGAACGCCATATCGTCAGGGCAGCGGTTCAGCACCCCTTGGATCACGCTTGATAAAAACTGTTCTGCCAGATCCGCGTTGGCAGCCAAGTCGGCGAAGGCTACCTCCGGTTCAATCATCCAAAACTCCGCCAGATGTCGGCTGGTGTTGGAGTTTTCTGCCCGAAAGGTTGGCCCAAAGGTGTAAACCTTACCCAAGGAACAGGCGTAACTTTCGAGGTTGAGCTGACCGCTGACCGTGAGGAAGGTTTCGCTGCCGAAAAAATCCTGATCAAACTGATTCGTCTGGCCCTGATGAATGTGGTCGAGGGTTGACACACGAAACAGATCGCCGGCGCCTTCACAGTCACTGGCCGTAATGATGGGGGTATTGACCCAATAAAAACCTTCGCGATCAAAAAAACCGTGCACTTCGGCACTCAGCGCGTGACGAATCCGCGACAGTGCGCCAAACGTGTTGGTCCGCGGGCGGAGGTGAGCAACGCTCCGCAAGTATTCGAAGGAATGTTGTTTCTTGCTGATCGGGTAAGTTTCCGGATCATCCACCATCCCATGAATAGCGACGTGATGGGCTTGTATTTCGCGATCCTGACCCTTGCCTTGAGATTCCACTAGCCTGCCGGTGACCGACACCGAACAGCCCGTGCCGGATTCGATGATCTCCGGGTAATTGGCCAGAGTATTGTCGGCAACTGCCTGAACAGTGCCGAAGCAGGAACCGTCGTGAATGTGCAGAAAGGAGAAACCACCCTTTGACGATCGTCGAGAGCGCAGCCATCCACGGACCGTGATATCACTGTCGACGGCAACGTTATGCTGCAAAATGGATTTGATTGTCACAATCATGGTGTTCAACAAAGCTCACAAAGTGGATCGGATCATGCGCCGCAGAATAGTAAAGCAAGCAGCATTTTTTTTCTGTTTAGGCGCCTCGGATAGTCGATAAATCAATGGTTGCATTGAACGGGCTGCGAGCCTCGACGTGCTCTATGTCTTCAGCAACGTATCGTCGCTCTTCCTCTAAGAAGCGGGCAACGGCGTCGCGAAAACCCGGGTCAGCAATCCAGTGGGCGCTGAAGGTCGCCTCTGGCAGATAACCTCTGACCACTTTGTGCCCGCCTTGGGCTCCTGCCTCCACGCGTGAGAGGCCTCGAGCAATGGCAAAGTCGATGGCTTGGTAGTAACACACCTCGAAATGCAAAAATCGATGGTCCTCGACACAGCCCCAGTTCCGTCCAAACAGGGTATCGCCGCCAATAAAGTTCAGGGCACCCGCAATGTAGCGGCCTTCGCGTTTAGCCATAATCAGTAAAATATCGTCGGCCATGGTCGCACTGACTGCGGAAAAGAATTCTCGGGTCAAATAAGGGGTGCCCCACTTTCTCGAACCGGTGTCCAAATAGAACTGAAAAAACGCATCCCAATGCGCCTCTGTCAGATCAGCACCCGTGAGCCAATCGATTTCAATGCCGTTGGCGAGAGCATCTCGGCGCTCACGTTTTAGGTTTTTGCGTTTTTTTGAGGCAAGCTGCAAGAGGAACTCGTCGAAGGTCTGATAGCCAGCGTTGTGCCAGTGAAACTGTTGGTCCATGCGCTGCAGCAAACCGGCTTCGGCCGCGCGCTGCCACTGGGATTCCGGAAGAAAGGTCATGTGTAGGGAACTGACCTTGGCTTGTTCAGCGACCTGCAGGCAAGCGTCCAGCAACAGTTGCTGATGCTCCTTGCTGTTGTCAGCAGTCAAAAGTTTCGGGCAGGTAGCCGGGGTAAAAGGAATACTGCTCTGCAGCTTGGGGTAGTAACTGTGACCGGCGCGATGCCATGCATCTGCCCAACCGTAATCGAAGACGTATTCACCTTGGCTATGATTCTTCAGGTAGAGCGGCATCACGCCAAGCAGATTGCCGCCGTCCTCAACAGCGATATGGAAAGGTTGCCATCCGGTGTCGCGTCCTACACTGCCGCTCTCTTCCAAGGCGAGCAAGAAAGCGTGTCGAGTAAAGGGGTTGTAGGCCCCAGTGCCATCGGCGCAGCGATCCCATTTCCCGGCGTCTATCTCGGTAATGCTGTGGCAGATTTTCGCAGTAGGCGTTGGCAATTGAGGTCTCGATTGGAAGATCGGGCAATGATACGCACCCAGACAGCAAGAAAGAGTGAAAAAAGTTCACCCGGGGATTACCGAGCGGCAGCAAACGGTTGGAGCGAGACTAAAAAATACCCATCTCCGCACCCAGAGCCATGGTCAACCCCAGAGACTCACACGCCTGCAGGTCTGTGGCACTGGGGATGCCTTTGGCGATCAGTGGCTGCTGCACGGCGATGAATGGGTAACCGTTGGCGATGCGCTCCATGGCTCTGACGGCGCCGCTGCCATCGTTGCCGGCGCTGACGAACAGTGCGTAGGGCAGGGGCGATAGCTTGCCCTCCACTTCGTAAAATGTGCGGTCCAGAAAGTCTTTTAGAGCGCCGGATAAGTAGCCAAAGTTTTCCGGCGTTCCCAGCAACAACGCGTCCGCCCACAGTAAGTCCGCAGGGCCGGCATCTGCCGCCCGAAGTACTCGTATCTCGACGCCGGTGACGTCAGCAGACGTAGCGCCGCGAACGACTGCCTCAGCAAGCGCTTCGGTGTTGCCGGTTTTAGAGTGAAATACGATCAGCAAATGCTTCAACGTGAGGGCTCTTTTGTTGCAGACAACTGGTATAGCTTAGCCATTTCTCTAGAACAACCATCTTTAACGCAGCTGTTTGGCTATAGTAGAAGTTTTAGGAGACAACGTATGCGTATGATGACCCCCCGAATTCCGCCCCTGTCCGATGAGCAGTGGGACGATGAAGCGCGGGCCTTGTTGGCGCCCATTGCCCAAAACGGCCGGGTCCTGAATATCTTTCGAACGCTCGCGAATCATTCAGCCCTAGCGCGCCGCTGGATGGTCTTTGCCAATCACATTCTGGGTAAATCCACGCTGTCCGAGCGAGCGCGTGAACTGGTGATCTTGCGGATCGGCTATTTGTGTCAGTCCGGATATGAATGGGGCCAGCATGTGGTGATTGCGCGTCGGGTTGGTATGACAGATGAAGAAATTTTGTTTAGCAAAAGCGGTCCGGAAACGCCCGGTTTATCAGCCTTCTACCGCTTGTTGCTGCAGGCGACGGATGAACTCCATGCGGATGCTCATATTTCTGACGCGACGTGGTCAGGGCTGACCGAGTACCTAAATCCGCAGCAGATGATGGATTTAGTGTTTACGGTCGGGCAGTACAATTTGGTGTCGATGGCTTTGAATAGCTTCGGCGTGCAGCTGGATGAGGGGGTGCCGGATTGGAATTTGAACGTCAAATCCTGATGGCGCTCGACATTCAGGCGAGTAAGAATGGCTTTTCTTGGACAAATTTTGCTTTTATGTCGTAACGCAACGTCATTTCTTGTCACCTTTTGTAACAAAAGTATTGACACTGGCCATCGAGTGACTCATTTTCTTTCTCCCGGGCTCAGATGGTCGTCAGGGCTTTTGAAGGCGTCTTAAACGCAATAAACAGGCAATAGATGGGGGAAGGGTGCGAGTCGTAAACGGAATCATCGGATGCGTGCTATTGACGTTGGCAATTTTGCACATATTTATACCGAAACCCCCCGTCCTCACCGCCATCTATTTAGGCGGAGCTCTGCTGGCATTCGCCAGCCTTCAACCCAACATCTCTTTCGCTTGGGCCCGAGTGCTGGCGGTCGCCAGCGTCATTGCCATGTTCTTCTACTTTGCTGGCTTCTTTCGCATCGTCGACCGCTTTCACGAGCAGTGGTATCGAAGCGGCCTGATGCTTGATGCGGTCGGCTTGCTGATCTCCGCCTTCGCCATGATTCCCGTTTTGTCGGTTTTCAGCTCTCGTATGAAATGCGGGGGGCAGGCGGTGGGCGCTGGTGATCGGGCCCTCTTTGCCGGGCCTGACGATGATTCGACGGGACCCTAGGTGCCAAGTGTGGACCTTGCCCCGGGTCCGCAAGCCCTACGGAACGATTTTCAACTGCCCGCGGTCATCGAACAGACGTCCGACATGCACCGCAGAGCGCATCACGCTCGGCATGGGAGCGATACGAAATAAATCACCATTGCGTCCAACAAGCTGACGCGGCACGCCTGCGCGTTTAGCCAGCGCCGCATTGGTTTGCATATGGGCAGGTTCACCGTGAACGGGAATGGCGATATTAGGTTTCAGCCACGTATACATATGGCTCAATTCCTCGGCGTTGGGATGACCGGAGGCATGCAGCGGCAGATTGCTCTGGTCGGCATGAATGACTTCGATGCCAGCGGCCTTGAAACTGGCACCCATGGCGGCAATTCTTTGTTCATTACCCGGAATGGCCTTCGCGCTGTAGATCACCCGATCGCCCCGATCCAACTCCAGCGTGGGGTGGCGGTTGGCGGCCAAGCGAGGCAGCGCAGCTCCGGGTTCTCCCTGGCTGCCCGTTGCTAAAATCATCACTTCCCGAGGTGGCAGGTAGCCGAGATCGTTGGGCGGAATTGGATCGAAGTTCTCGCTGAGATACCCGCAAGCCTTGGCTGCCGCGGTCATGGAAAGCAGTGATCGCCCAAGCAGGCAAAGGTAGCGCCCGCTCTCGCTGGCGATCCGTCCTAGGGTCTGCAGGCGAGCAATGTTGCTAGCGAAGCAGCCGATGGCCACCCGCCCCGGACTGTTGCTAACGAGGTCAAGCAAACCCTCGTACAGGTCGCCCTCTGAAATCGAATGCCCAAGACGTTGTGCGTTGGTCGAATCGCAAACCACGGCATCAATCGACTGGTCGCCAAGCGCCTGCCACAGAGGCTGATCAAACTCGTCACCGACGATCGGTGTCGGATCGATTTTCCAATCAGCGGTATGCACGATTGTCCCAGCGGACGTTTCGATCAGCAGTCCGTTGGTTTCAGGAGTAGAGTGCGTGATCGGCAACCAGCGCACGTTGAATGGGCCTAAGGCCATGGATGTTTTGGGTGCAACAACCCGCACTGGTGCGCGGCAACCGGCTTCACGGAGTTTGGGCTGCAGTACTTGTGCGGTGAAGGCAGTGGTGTAAATCGGACATCGAAAAAGGTCGGCTAAATAAGGCAGGGCACCGATGTGGTCCATATGCGCGTGAGTGGCGACGATACCGACAAGGTGATCTACCCGGTCGACAATAAATTGCGGATCGGGCATTTGTACTTCGTTGCCGTTCGGGGTCTCCTCAAAGGTGACACCGCAATCGACCATGATCCATCTGCCGTCGTGGCCAAACAGGTTCAGATTCATGCCGATCTCGCCGCTACCGCCTAGGGGTATGAACCAAAGGTCTTCCGTACTAGGCGTCATAGGCCTCCGGGCTCCGATACGCGGCGTGCCAGCTCAATTTAACCGTGACAGCGAGTAATCGGTCAGAGCACGCAAGGCATCGCGATAGGGGCTGTCGGAGAGTGCATCGAGTTGAGCGATCGCCCTCTCACCTTCGTTTACCGCGGCCTGGCGGGTGTAGTCTAAGGCGCCGCAGGATTTTACGATCTCGGAAATTCTGTCGATGCTGGCGCAGGAGCGTGCGTTGATCGCCTCGCGGATGAATGCTCGATCCTTTTGCGGGGCGGTATCGAGTGCCTGAATCAGTGGCAGCGTCAGTTTGCCCTCAGCCAAGTCATCGCCGACGTTTTTTCCCATCACCGCCGGATCCCCGGCATAGTCCAACCAGTCATCAATTAGCTGGTAGGCCATGCCGAAATGCAGCCCAAAGTGTCGCAGCGCTGAGATAGCGTGTTCGGTTGGCTGATCGCCGCCGCCCGTCTGTGCCTGCTTGGCTGCAATCAAGGCACCCGTGTGCGATGCCGCTTCAAATAACAGAGCGGTCTTGCAGCGGATGACTTGGCGGTAGTCGCTTTCCGTCATCTCGCAATTGCCGACATTGGCTAATTGCATCACCTCACCCTCGGCAATCGTATTGGTCGCTCGCGCCAAAACCGCCATGACGTCCAAGTTGGCCAATTCGACCATCAATTCAAACGCTCGGGAGTACAGGAAGTCTCCGACGAGGACGCTGGGCGCATTGCCCCATTTGTCATTGGCTGTTGCTCGACCGCGGCGCAGGGCGGAACTGTCGACGACATCGTCGTGCAGTAACGTGGCGGTATGTAAAAATTCGATGATGGCAGCCAAGTTAATGTGGGCATCGCCCTTGAAGCCCAGAGCCTGACTGCTGAGCAGCACCAGCATTGGCCGCAGGCGTTTCCCGCCACTTTCCACAATGTATTGGCCGATTTCTTCGACCAACGCGACATCAGAGGTTAACCGCAGGGGTATCAACGCATTGACGTGCTCGAAGTCCTCCGCCACCAACCGATAGATCTCAGCTAACGGGTTGTCGTCTACCGCGTTGCTTTGAGCGACAGCAGACCCGCCAGGAGACGCGCTCATGAATGCCATCGTCTGCTAGGTCCGACTGATAAAATTGGAGCGGGAAGCTTCATGGATTCTGCTGAATGTATTCCATCGTGAATTAAGGCTAAGCCATGGCCAGCAAAGACCTGGGCAAGGGCGAGGAGTATAACCAGATCGTCTATCGGCGTCCTCGCAAATTTCTCGGCCTTGTTTGATTTGGCTCAGACACCTGACATGAGCTGGCGAAACCTCTATGTTTGTCATTCAAACAACGAGATGGCGACGGCTCAGGGCAATGAGCGAACGTTCGATCCGATTTGGGAGCAAACCGATGGCCCAGTCAACACATACAGCAACCCTGCAGCTCGACGCCATCATCATTGGTGCTGGCGTGGGAGGCCTTTACGCACTGCATCATCTGCGCGACGACATGGGTCTTGAGGTACGAGCCTTTGACGGCGCCGGCGGCGTCGGTGGCACGTGGTGGTACAACCGCTATCCCGGTGCCCGTGTAGATGCGCCGAGCAGTCCGTTCTATGCCTATACATTTTCAAAAGAACTGGCGGATGCATGGGAATGGTCTGAATCTCAAAGCACCAGCGCTCAGGTGTTGGCTTACTTGGAGTTCGTGGCTGATCGATTGGACCTGCTGCGCAGCATTGAGTTTAACACGTGGGTGGAGGATGCCAGCTATGACGATGCCGCTCAGCGATGGACGATTACAACGCATACTGGCGAGCGTGTTTCGGCCAGATTTATGATCTGCGCCGTGGGTGCTCTGTTCGTAGCCCATAAGCCCGATTACCCGGGCATCGACGATTTTGCCGGCGAGTGCTACCACACTGGCCGCTGGCCTCATGAACCCGTCGCTTTTGCGGGTAAACGTGTTGGTGTTATCGGCACGGGCTCTTCGGGTATTCAGGCGATACCGGAAATCGCCAAGCAGGCGGCTCATGTCACGGTGTTTCAGCGTACGCCCCAATATGCTCTGCCTGCACGCAACCGTTTGATGTCACCAGAGGAAACTGCTGGCTATCGAGATGAATGGGACAATCATCGTATGTCCATGCGTCGCAGGGGAGGCTGGCCATTCGCGACGACAAAACTGCGGGCTGCTGATGCAACTCCAGCTGAAAGACGCCAGCGATTCGAAGAAAAGTGGGCGTTGGGCGGCATTAATCTGCTGATCGACAGCTACGTTGGCGCCGTAGCGGACCCCGAGCTCAACGCTGAAATTTCCGCATTTGTTCGGGAGAAGATCAAAGACACCGTGCGCGATCCGGCTACCGCCGAAAAATTGATGCCCGATTACCACATTGGCACCAAACGGCTGATTCTCGATAACGGCTATTTTGAGACATACAACCGAGACAACGTCTCGTTGGTGGACTTACGTGAAGATCCTATCGAGTCGTTTAGCTCGTCTGCTGCGGTCACCGCATCGTCAGAACATGCCTTAGACATGCTGGTGCTGGCGACGGGATACGATGCTGTCAGTGGCTCTATGCTGAACTTAAATCCCCAGGGGAGAAACGGTATTCGCCTTCAGCAGAAATGGGCTGAACGCTTCGATACCAACTTCGGCATCAGTATTGCCGGTTTCCCAAATCTGTTCATGATCCATGGACCGGGCTCGCCCGGAGTATTCTTCTCAATGCCGCTAGGTGCCGAACTGCAGGTGCAGTGGATTGGCGCATGTATACGCCACCTAGTTGAAAATGGCCTAGGCACTGTTGAAACCACGGCCAGTGCAGAGGCGGCGTGGGACGAGCAGATCCAAAGCATCGCGAACGCAACGCTTTATCCCGAGACCGACTCTTGGTATCTGGGAGCCAATATTCCGGGCAAGCCGCGGCAGTTTTTGGGCCATTTGAAGGGCTCGCAGTACTTTGATCAACTAGCGACAGTTGCCGAAGAAGGCTATGCAGGGTTCGTATTCGAGAAGGTTTCCTAGGATCAGGGCTTTGATTGCGTTGTAATCGACCATTGATACCCGTAGAATTTGCGCCTCCTCGAAAAGGGTGTGGCTAGCGCGTTGCAGCGTCACGCAGAAGAATTTATTGGTGGCGCGCTGAGAGCGTTATCCGGAGAACGATATGTTTGCAGTATTTCAAAGCGGTGGTAAGCAACACCGCGTAAGCGAAGGTGATGTGGTCAAGCTGGAATTGCTGACCGCAGAACCGGGAGAGGAAGTGGTATTCGATAAGGTACTGCTGGTGTCCAATGGAGACGATGTGAACGTTGGCGCCCCCTATGTCGAGTCGGGCAAGGTAACAGCCGAAGTTGTGCGGACCGACCGAGCGAAGAAAATTCGCGTCATCAAGTTCAAGCGTCGCAAGGACTTTCTTCGTCGCCAAGGCCACCGACAATGGTTTACGGAAGTCAAAATTACTGGGATCTCAGCTTAAAAACAGAGGTCGTTCACGTCCTGAGCAGGACAGGAACAGCGCAGTTGAGCATCAAATAGTCAGTTCGTAGAGAAAAGAAGAAAACTCATGGCACATAAAAAAGCAGGCGGCAGTACTCGTAACGGTCGCGATTCGCAGTCCAAACGACTGGGTGTGAAAAAGTTTGGCGGCCAAAAGGTCATCGCCGGGAACATCATTGTTCGTCAGCGCGGCACTAAGTTTCATCCCGGCGAAAACGTCGGCTGCGGTCGTGACCACACGCTGTTTGCCAAGGCCGATGGTGAGGTGCAGTTTACGGTTAAGGGCCACCTGCGTCGTAAGACCGTAAACATCGTGCCAGTGGCCTAACACGCAGGTGCGCATCAGGCTGAAAGCCTAGCGCGCATTGAATGAGCGGCACCATGAGCTAAACAAACCCCGCTGCTGCGGGGTTTTTTGTATGCGCTTGCGAATCAGGTAGTGTTCATACAGATCACACGTCAAGGTGACACATGCAGTTTATCGATGAAGCGAGCATCAGGGTCCAAGCCGGTAAAGGCGGAAACGGCTGTCTGAGCTTTCGGCGCGAAAAATATGTGGAGCGCGGTGGGCCAGATGGTGGTAACGGCGGTGACGGAGGGTCCGTGTATCTGGTCGCGGACGAGGCGCTTAACACCCTAGTCGATTTCCGCTATCAACCTTCCTATCAGGCGCAAAACGGTCAGGGTGGTGGCAGCCGCAATAAAACCGGAGCCGGTGGAGAGGATATCTACGTCAAGGTGCCCATGGGCACGACGGTAGTGGACGAAGAAACACAGGAAGTGCTTGGCGATCTCAATGCAGCAGGACAGTCGTTGTTGGTGGCCGAGGGAGGTTCTCGCGGCATGGGCAACGCCACGTTCAAATCTAGCACCAATCGAGCGCCCCGTAAGACGACTCCGGGTCAGATAGGAGATGTCCGCCGGCTGCGTTTGCAGCTTAAATTACTGGCCGATGTCGGTCTGCTGGGCTTGCCGAATGCCGGCAAGTCAACCTTGATCGGGCAAGTAAGTGCGGCAAATCCTAAAGTTGCCGACTATCCCTTTACGACATTGGCGCCAAGCCTTGGTGTGGTGCGGGTCGCGGCAGACGCAAGCTTTGTCATGGCGGACATACCGGGTTTGATCGTCGGAGCGGCGCAAGGAGCAGGCCTAGGGGCCCAGTTTTTGCGCCACCTGTCGAGAACTCAGGTGCTTCTGCATCTGGTCGACGCGCTGCCAGACGATCAAAGTGACCCCATCGACAATGCGCTTGCCATTGAACAAGAACTGGCAGAATACTCTGACGCGCTGATTGAGCGCCCAATCTGGGTGGCACTATCCAAAGTTGATCAGTTGGACGACGATGCCCTAGGGGAATTGGTTCAAGAAGTGGAAGAAACCTTTCCCGACCGACCGATTTATGCCGTCTCGGCTTTAGGAGACATTGGCCTGACTGAACTGAAAAACGATTTGATGCAGTTTCTTACCGAGCAACGCCTGCTCGCGGCGGAAGATCCAGATTTTGCCGAAGAACTGGTCGCACTTGAGAAACGAATCAGTGACGATGTCTTCCGTCACTCTGAGCGCATGCGTAATCGACGCTCGGCAGAACTGGCGGACAGCGAGTTGGACCTTGAGGACGATGACGGTGAGTTTGACGGGGAAGGCCCTGCAACTGAGGTGATCTATGTCCGAGAGTAATCCCGCAGTCAGTCGCGCCGATTTAGATCAGGCAAAACGAATTGTGATCAAGGTGGGCAGTTCCTTGCTCACCAGTCTCCAAACGGGGCTGGAGCGGAACAAAATTCAGAGTTATTGCGCTGAAATAGCCCGGCTCATGAGTCTTGGCAAAGAAGTCATCTTAGTGTCGTCAGGCTCTATTGCCGAGGGTTGTATGCGTTTGGGATGGACCCGGCGGCCTGAGGAAGTGCACAGACTGCAGGCCGCCGCCGCCGTTGGCCAAATTGGCTTGATGCAGGCTTACGAACACGCACTCAAGGGCCTGGGGTGTGGCTCCGCCATGATTATGCTCACTCACGAAGATCTGGCAGATCGGCAGCGTTACCTGAATGCTCGCGCGACGCTGAAAACACTGACAGATGTCTGCGTGGTGCCAATCATTAACGAAAACGACACCGTGGCGACGGACGAAATCCGCTTTGGCGATAACGATACGCTGGCAGCCCTGGTAGCGAATCTAGTGGAAGCGGATTTGTTGGTGATTTTGACAGATGTCGCTGGTTTGCTCAGTGCCGATCCCAGAATGGATCCCAACGCCTCGCGTATTGAGGCGGCCGCAGCGACAGATGAATCGTTGGCTGGGCTGGCAGGCGAAGGCGCTGGCGCCCTTGGCAGGGGCGGCATGGTGACCAAGGTTCGGGCCGCCCGGTTAGCTGCACGCTCCGGGGCACACACAGTGATTGCGTCGGGTCGAGAGGACCAAATACTTACCCGGCTGATGAGCGGCGAAAATCTGGGCACCTTGCTGTACGCAGAGGTAACGCCTTTGGCTGCACGGAAGCGTTGGATTGCCGGTCTGTTGCGGCCCAAGGGCGATATTGTGCTCGACACGGGAGCCGTCAGAGCACTGCAACAACGCGGTGTGAGTCTCTTGGCAGCAGGAATTATGCAGTGTCGAGGCAGCTTCAGCCGAGGTGATGTTGTGCGCTGTTTGGATCAGGACGGTTCTGTGATCGCCCAAGGGCTGACGAATTATTCTGCCGCTGAGGTGGACGCGATCAAAGGGTTGGCGAGCGATGGCTATGCCGAGGTGATCGGCTATGCGGCGGAGGCGGAGGTTCTGCACCGCGACAATTTGGTTCTACTGTAGGAGCCGGATGAGCACGAGGCGTGCTGCGCCGCTAGTCTGCGTTGTTTTAAGACCAGCGGCTGGAGGGGAGTGCTAGGCGGAGAGCGCCTTTACACGTTTGTTCAAACGTGACTTCTGCCGGGCTGCCTGATTCTTGTGCATGATGCCCTTGGAGACCATTTTGTCTATGATCGGCACGGCCTGAGAGAGCGCGGCGCCCGCGGCTTCTGCATCATTGGATTCGACGGCTCCGTGGACACGTTTGATGTAGGTACGAACCATGGATCGTTGACTTGCGTTATGCGCGCGGCGCTTTTCCGACTGCTTTGCGCGCTTGCGTGCTTGGGGACTGTTAGCCAAGGTAGCTCCTCATGGGGACCGAAAAAATGAGGCGGGAGGATGCCGCCGCGCCGCGAAGATGTCAACTGCCCAATATCAAGAGGATGATTCAATTAGCCAGTTCGGGACCAACAGCCAAGGCGATGAGGCGGATCAAGCGCCGTTGAATCGACGCGTCGGCACGGTGGCCGGCATGACGTTCTTATCGAGGGTCAGCGGACTGATTCGTGACGTGGTGTTTGCTTACTTGTTCGGCGCATCTGCAGCGGCCGACCTGTTCTTTGTTGCCTTTCGAATTCCGAATTTTTTTCGTCGATTGTTTGCCGAGGGAGCATTCAATCAGGCCTTCGTACCGGTGCTTGTGCAGTATCAGGCAGAAGGTTCCATCGCGCTGCGCCTGTTCTTGGCCCAACTCTCCGGCGTCTTTTCCCTCACCCTGACTGTTGTCGTTATTGCCGGTATTGCCATGGCCGGGCCGCTTTCCGCTTTATTTGCGCCGGGCTTTCTTGATCAGCCTCAACGTTTTGCCCAGCTAACGGATCTGGTGAGAATTACCTTTCCCTACCTTGGGCTGATCTCGTTGACGGCCTACGCCGGTGCGCTACTAAACGCCCACGGCAGATTTGCCCTTCCTGCCTTTACACCGGTTATGTTGAACGTCGTGTTAACGCTGGCCGCCTTGCTCGCCTTGAGTGGTGCAATGAACGAAGAGCCTGTTGTTATTTTAGCTTGGGGCGTTCTGGTCGCCGGAATTGTACAGTGGTTGATGCAACTGCCGGCCCTTATGCGACTGCACTTGTTACCCAGGCCAAGGGTTAGCTCCCGTCACCCGGGCGTTCGTCAGGTAGGTACGTTGCTCCTGCCCGCGGTTTTTTCAGCATCCGTAGGGCAGATCAATGCCCTCGTGAACACCATGCTGGCGTCAACCCTAACCACGGGAAGCATTGCTTGGCTATATTACGCAGATCGACTCCTTGAACTGCCCGTCGGACTGATCGCAGTAGCCTTGGGCACCGTTATGCTGCCGCACTTGTCGCGGCTGGTGGCGGCGGAAGATGCCACCGGATTCTTGCGCACCGTGAATTGGGGCTTCGGTTTGGGCCTGATGCTCGGGCTGCCTGCGGCCATTGCACTTTATTTGATGTCTGAGCCCCTGCTGGCATTTCTGTACATGACCTTTGCCGGCAGCGCCATGACTGGTCACGATGTGGTCATGGCCGGTCAGGCGCTGGAATGGTTTGCGATCGCACTGCCCGGATTTGTCTTGGTGAAAGTGCTTGCGCCCGCCTTTTTTGCTCACCAAGACACCCAAACGCCATTCCGCTATGCGGTGATTGCCGTAGTTGTGAATTTGATCGGCAGTTTGGCCACGTTTCAGTGTCTTGGTCACGTGGGTTTGGCTCTGGCGACTGCGCTTTCTGCGTGGACTCAAGCGGGCCTGCTTTTTGTCGGTCTTCAACGACGGGGTTGGATCAAATTTGATACCAAACTGACGTTTGTTTTACTTCGTACGCTGATTGCGTGCGGGGTTCTCGTTTTCGGTCTGACCTTCGGCATGGCGCAAACCGGCCTGAATTCCGGGCAATGGCTTGAGATGCCGGGCAGCGACCGAGCAATGCAGGTGCTGGTGACCTGTTTCGTGGGCGGCATAGGTTATGGACTCACCCTGTTATTGCTCGGTGTTCGCCCGCGGCATTTTTTGGCGGCCACTGACTAAGGAACGGGCATCTGCCTATAATCGGCTATGGAAATCATTAACGGACTGCACAATCTGCGCCCACGCCATCGTGGCTGCGTTCTCACTGTTGGTAACTTCGACGGTGTGCATCGCGGGCATGGCGCGCTGATTGATGCGCTATGCGACAAGGCAGAAGCCATGGGGGTGCCCAGTATGTTGATGACCTTTGAGCCTCAGCCTCGGGAATTTTTTGCCGGCACGAAACTCCCTGCGCGACTGACCCGATTTCGTGAAAAAGTTCACCTCTTGAGCCAGACGAGGCTGGACCGTTTGCTGTGTCTGCCCTTTAACGAACGAACCGCCAACATTGAGGCGGAGTGGTTTGCCAAGGACTTTATCGTTGATCTTGCCGATGCCAAGCATGTGGTGATCGGAGATGACTTTCGCTTTGGTCGGGGCCGGGAAGGCGACTTTGCCTTGTTTGAAAAATATGGGCGGGAGTTTGGCTACCAGGTCAGCGCCATGTCGACGCTGCTGCGGCATGAAGACCGCATCAGTAGCACGCTGATACGCCAAACCCTTGCGGTCGGTGACTTCGCTGGCGCGACGGAACTGTTGGGTCACGAGTATTTCATTATGGGCCGCGTGGTTTATGGGCGGCAGTTGGGGCGTCAGCTGAATGTGCCAACTGCCAACATCCGACTGCAGCGCTATCGGGCGGCTCTTGAGGGGGTCTACTGCGTGACGGTGGAGGGCATCGGCGACACAGAGCACCAAGGTATTGCCAATATCGGTGTGCGACCCACGGTGGATGGCAAGGAGCCGCTGCTGGAGGTCCATATATTCGACTATTCAGGCGATCTGTATGGCAGCTTGATCAAGGTCACGTTCAAGCGAAAGCTGCGCGATGAGCAAACGTTTGAATCCATTGACGCACTGAAATCGCAAATCGGTCTGGATTTGTTGGAGGCCAAAGTTTACTTTGCGGGTGACCCTGTCGAAACGGCAAGCGTATCAACCGATGAGCTCTGACATACGCCCTGCCATGAAGTCGGATTCACAGGCTCTCGATCCTTGGCGCTGGCGCTGGCTTTATCTCGCCGTGGCTCTATTTCTGGCCGATCAGGGTACCAAGTGGATAGTGGTGAACGAACTCGCGTACGGCGAACGCATACAGGTCCTGCCGTTCTTTGCCTGGGTGCGGTGGCACAATGCTGGCGCGGCCTTTTCTTTTTTGGCCGATGCAGGAGGCTGGCAGCGCTGGTTTTTCGTCGTAATCGGTCTGGGCTTTTCTGCCTATGTGGTGCGCGAGCTGTCTCGATTGACGTTAGCGGAACGGTGGATGGGTCTGGTCTACGGGCTTATCCTAGGCGGTGCCCTGGGTAACCTGTATGGCCGTCTGGTGAACGGTTACGTGGTGGACTTTATCCTCGTGCACTACGAGCAGCATATTTTTCCTGCTTTTAACGTGGCGGATTCCGCTCTGTTTTGCGGTGTGGTGATCTGGATCGTTCTGATGATTGCCGAAAGCAGGGCAGCAAAAAACGGTTGATCGGGTCGCCGCGTATTGGATACGCACTGTCGATCAGGGGCTCGTCAGGGTAAGAAAGAGTCGCAAATCGCGCCTTGCATTCGTTTGCCGACAGATCAGACTGCACAACGAATCAGCAACGGTAGTTGGTTTCTCTTATGGCAGACATCATCGCGTCCTCTGAAGGTCGAAAAGAAACAATACAAATGGGGTCCCGCATCAGTTTGCACTTTGCACTGCTGATGCCCGGTGGCGAGGAGATTGATACCACGCGCCGCAGCAAACCTGCGTCCTTGACGTTGGGCGATGGAAACCTGCTGCCCGGTTTTGAAGAGGCACTGATCGGTCTAACCGCCGGCGATGACGCTCAGCTTGTCATTCCCGCTGATAAAGCCTTTGGTGAGCGAGCAGAGGCCAATGTCCGACTGCTGGCTCGCTCCATGTTCGCGGAATTGGGCGGTGAGGAGCCCCTGGAGCCCGGATTGGTTGTGTCTTTTCAAGCACCAGACGGCGAGCTGCCCGGCGTGGTGAAGGCTGTTTACGAAGATACTGTGCAAGTGGATTTCAATCATCCGCTGAGCGGCAGTGACATTACCTTTGATGTATCCATTCTGAGTGTCGATGCGCCCTTGGCTGAGAACGCGGCACCCTAAACCGCTCTGTTCCCGTGAGTGATTCTCAGCTCTCGCATGCTGTCGTTAACGATCGGATGTAGCTGCGTCCCGCCACGTTAAGAACGACCTCCAGCCCCTCTGACTCTGTGTCTTTTGAGCAAAATGTAAACCGGCCGTTTTGCCAATTTGTGGTGCCTGCGGCAAGAAATTCGATGTGGTTTTTGCCGCGAAATCCCCGCCAAGTCAGCGTGGTGAGATGCGGGTAGGGCGCTTGAAACAGCCTGACGGAATCGTCGGTGTCCGGAGCCTGATTACCGTTCTCGTCCAAGACAACATGGATACCGTCACGCCATTCGCCAAGTTCGTTGCAGGGTTCCGGCGCCGACAGGGCATCGGCTGGTGCAGGGCTAGCGCCACAAACGAAGACGCTTTGTTGCTCAAGCATCGCAAGACTGCGGCTGTTGTTGAGCAGGGATTGAAGGTCTGTGGCGTGGGCGTTGAGCCGCGCACCCTGCCCGGAAGACAGCAGGGCAGGGGCAGTCAGGGCGGTGATGACAGCCAGCAGGCTCAGTGTGACGAGCAGCTCGAGCAAGGTGAACCCTTTGGCTGTGTATGGCATGGGCAAAACCGGCTGTAGGATTCCGCCAGTTTAGAAGAAACGCCGCCATTTCTTGGCGCAGCCGAGCGCAAGATCCGGCTGCGCTGAGGGTGGGATATGGCTCAGTCGATAAAGGGCAAAAAGCTGAAGATACTGCCCTTCTTTTTATCTTGTTCTGCCGCGTCGGATTGGGTGCCCGGCTGTTTGTCAGGCCGTTCGGCGTTGTCCGGATAAACGATGGTGATGGGCGGCGGTGTTTCCGGGCGATCCATCAGTCCCAGGGTCATAATGTTGGTCCATGAACGATCGCGATTGCGCACGCGCTCTTCCAGAACCAAGTTTCCTGCGGCATCGAATTCGGGGTAGTCCGGATGGTTGAGGGCCAGAACGCGCAGCGATCGGTTGGCTTCGTCCTCGCGACCCAATTTGTAAAAGGCTTCGACCATTACCGCGAGCGCGTCTGCGCGGGCCTCGGTGTCGGGATAATTCTCAATAATATAGGTGCCTCGATTCGCTGCAGCGACCAATGCGCCCCGGCGCAAATAATAGTCAGCTGCTAGAAGTTCGGCCTTGGCCAATAATTCGCGCAATTGCAGCATGCGCTGCCGCGCGTCCGCAGCGTACTGGCTGTTTGGGAATTCGTTGAGCAGCACTGCCAGTTCGGAATAGGACTCTCGCAGCGGCGCCATGTCTCGGCTGGCCGGATCCGAAGAGAACAGTCGATCCAGTAAACCCTCCCGAAATCGATAGGCGGACAGTGCTTTCAAGTAATAGGCGTAATCCACATTCGGGTGGTTCGGGTGCAGGCGAATAAAGCGGTCGGCATTGGCCCGGGCACTTTCCATGTCCTGGCTCAAGTAATGAGCGTAAATCAACTCCAGTTGTGCTTGCTCGGCAAAACGGCCAAAAGGAAAGCGAGCCTCCAGCAGTTCCAGTTGTTCAATGGCGACCGCAAAATTTGAACTGCGTAATGCTCTCTGGGCTTGGCTATAGACGCGTTCTTCGGTGGTATCGATCTCCTCAATATCGACCTCGTCTTCGTCATCGTTACCAAAAAACGGGATACTGCTGCAGCCGCTGACCGTTAACGAGAGCAGGATTGCGGCAAGCAGACTCAAGCGGCCTTGATGCCACAGCAGATGCCACGGACGGGTGGAGAAGTGGAGCAAGGTGGAGCCTCTTAGATTGGTGTGAAGAATGACTTAGCGCCTCAATTTCGCGCAGCGAGCACAACGTGTTGCCTCAGTGCAGTCGCTATTCTTACCAAATTCGGTAGGGTTGCAACCGTTATGAGTAATCAAAGCCCTGAGACCCTGCAGCGTCAAGCCAATGTGCCGGTCGAATTAGCCGGTGAACGCGTTGACAAAGTTGCTGCGCAACTGTTCTCTGAATTCTCCAGAGCCGAGTTGACGCGCTGGATGACGGAGGGTGCGTTAACGTTAGACGGTGCCCCGGTGAAGCCCAAGTACAAGGTATTTGGTCGTGAGGAACTGGTGCTGCAAGGCCAGCGCCCTATTCGAGAAGATTGGCAAAGTGCTGAAGCCATACCACTTGATGTGCTTTTCGAAGACGAGGAAATCATTGTTGTTAATAAACCAGCTGGCTTGGTGGTGCATCCCGGCGCAGGCAATGCCGATGGCACCTTGGTGAATGGGCTGCTTAATCACCGCCCTGATCTGAATCGCTTGCCCAGAGCGGGCGTTGTGCATCGCTTGGACAAAGAAACGAGTGGGGTAATGGTAGTGGCAGCGACGCCCGGAGCCTATCAACACTTGGTGGATGCCATTGCGGCTCGAGCCGTGCGGCGCCGCTACGTGGCGGTTTGCGAAGGTGTCATGGTCTCCGGCCAGGACATTGATCGTCCCATTGGTCGTGACCCCAAACTTCGTACCCGCCAAGTCATACGAGAGGATGGTAAGCCGGCACTGAGTATGGTGCGCGTGCGTGAGCGGTATCGTGCGCACAGCGCGGTAGACGTTACGCTGGGAAGTGGGCGCACCCATCAAATTCGGGTGCACATGCAAAGTATCGGTCACCCGCTGGTGGGTGACAGTAAGTACGGTTGTCGGCGGATTCTCCCTCGGGCAGCAGACTCAGCAACGGTCAAACTGCTGCAGCAATTCCCGCGCCAGGCGCTGCATGCCTTCAAACTGGATTTGGCGCATCCAGTCTCGCATAAGGACCTGCGCTTTACAGCCCCGATCCCCGATGACCTGCAACGGCTGATGGAGGCTTTGGCCAACAATGCTGACTGACAGAGCTTGGCTGCAGGCTGATTGGCCGATGTCGGACAAGATTGTCGCTGGCGCCAGCACGCGATTCGGCGGCAACAGTACGGCTCCGGCCTTAGCGGAGAACAACGTCGGCTTAAACGTTGGCGATGTGCCGAGCGTGGTACAGGGCAATCGGCAAGCGCTGGCGCGCATGATTGCCGGGCAAAACGGTTCTGCAATCATCGAGCCTGTTAATGTGCAGTGGCTGCATCAGGTGCACGGCAGCGATTGTATTTATGTTGGCAAGGACTCGGATCTCACCGCTGCGCCTCAGGCCGATGCCATGTGGACAGATCAACCGGGGCTTGCCCTAGCCATTCAAAGTGCAGACTGCGTGCCTGTCGTGATGACAGATTTGGCTGGGAGGCTGATAGGCGCAGCTCATGGCGGGTGGCGGGGTCTGGTCGCGGGTGTGCTGCCCAAGCTGGTGGGCTGCATGCCCACTCAGGCAGGTAATCTCACGGCTTGGGTTGGCCCTTGCATTGGCAAGGCCTACTTTGAAGTCGGCGCGGAGGTTTGGCGTCCGGTTGAGCGTATCTGTGCGGACGCGGTCGATCCTCACCCATCGGAC
This sequence comes from Gammaproteobacteria bacterium, assembly GCA_012269545.1. Lineage (GTDB taxonomy): Bacteria > Pseudomonadota > Gammaproteobacteria > Pseudomonadales > Azotimanducaceae > UBA4421. The sequence goes on from JAAXKB010000046.1 coordinate 48,613, forward strand.
AGCGGTAAACGATTGGTAGATCTGCCGCTGTTGGCCCAGCGGCAGCTGCAAGCCTGCGGGGTTAAGGCAGTATTTCAAAGCAGCCTGTGTTCCTATACCGGCGCTGAATTTTACTCTCACCGGCAGGCAACACACGAGCGTGGGCCCGGTGCGCAAACGGGTCGAATGGCCACATTTATCTGTCGGATGGCCTAGCTGGGACGAAGCGTTCATTGACATGTCGTCGCCGAATCACAAGAATAGCGCGCTTGCGCAAATTGGGGTGATGATTCCGAATCTAAACTTCAATGAGTCCATTTCAAAATCAATAGCTTACGAGCGTTTCCGTCGCTGCCATTGCCCTCGCAATGGGCGGCGGATACTGCGCCAAAAGGAGGGGTTGATTGTCGGATTGGGACCAGTGTGCAAAATCGTTTTTCGCTGCAGTGAGTCGCCGTGATTAGCTGCAGGGACCAACAGGCATAACAGAACGTTAAAGTACAAAGAGGTTGAAACATGACGGAAATGCTGTCCGGAGGCGATATGCTTATCCGTGCATTGCAGGATGAGGGTGTGGAATACATCTTCGGGTATCCCGGAGGGTCTGCCCTGCACATCTATGATGCAATTTTCCGTCAGCAGAAAATTGAACACATTCTGGTGCGCCACGAACAGGCAGCTACGCATATGGCTGATGGCTATGCGCGGTCGACCGGTGATCCCGGAGTTGTGCTTGTAACGTCAGGCCCCGGGGCTACCAACGCCATTACCGGCATCGCCACCGCCTACATGGACAGTATTCCCATGGTGGTGATTTCTGGGCAGGTCCCCAGCGACCTGATAGGAACCGACGCCTTTCAGGAAACTGATATGGTTGGTATTTCCCGCCCTGTCGTAAAGCATAGCTTTATGGTTCGTGACGCCTCCGAAATACCGGCAGTGGTGAAAAAGGCGTTCCACATTGCTACCACAGGCCGTCCCGGCCCGGTGGTCATTGATGTACCCAAGGACACCACCGACCCAAGCGCCACTTACGCTTACGAGTATCCAAGCACGGTAGCCATGCGCTCATACAACCCGGCGTTTGAGGGTGACAGTCAGCAAGTGAACCGGGCAATTGAGGCCTTGTTGGCAGCCAAGCGACCGGTTTTTTACGTGGGCGGCGGTGTTATTCAAGCCGACGCTGAGGATGCCTTGCGGGCTCTGGTCAGAGCCGCCAACGTGCCTGTCACGTCGACGTTGATGGGCTTGGGTGCATATCCGGGCAGCGATCCGCAGAGCTTGGGTATGTTGGGTATGCACGGTACCTACGAAGCCAACATGGCGATGCACGAAACGGATCTTATTTTTGCACTGGGCGCGCGCTTTGATGACCGGGTTACCAACAACCCAGACAAATTCTCGCCGAAAGCCACCATTGTGCATCTGGATGTGGACTCCGCTTCGGTGGATAAAATCATATGTTCCGACATTGCCTTGGTGGGTGATGCAGGTTGGGCGCTGAATGCTCTTTGGGATGCCTATCAGGCGCGAGATGCAGAACGCGACGCTGGCGCAAAGGAAAAGCAGCAGCAGGATATGGCTCAGTGGTGGGAACAGATCAACCAGTGGCGCAGTGCGCATGGCCTGAATCACAATATGCAGCCAGCGGCGGGGCAGAGCATTTTGCCCCAGCTTGCGATACAAACCCTGTATCGGGTGACCAAGGGCGATGCCTTTGTTACGTCGGATGTGGGGCAGCATCAAATGTTCGCAGCCCAGTACTATCACTTTGATGAGCCCAGACGGTGGATCAACTCTGGTGGTCTAGGCACCATGGGCTTCGGCCTGCCGTCAGCCATGGGCGTGCAAATGGGCAACCCAGAATCCGTCGTCGCCTGCGTAACCGGCGAGGGCTCCTTCATGATGAACATGCAAGAGCTATCGACCTGTCTGCAATATGGTCTGCCCATCAAAATTATTAATTTGAACAATCAGGCCTTGGGCATGGTTAAGCAGTGGCAGGACATGCAGTACGGTGGCCGACATTCTCAGAGTACGTACAGCGACTCCTTGCCCGATTTCAAAACCTTAGTAGAAGCCTTTGGTCATGTTGGTATTCGCGTGAGCGATGCCATGGAGCTAGACGCTGCGATGGAAGCGGCGTTCTCGGAAGAGAACAAAAACCGGCTGGTGTTTGTCGATGTTTGGGTCGACCCGCATGAGCATGTTTATCCAATGGCGATAAAGGGCGGGGCGATGAACGACATGATTCTGAGCAAAACACAGGAGGCCTCGTCGTGAGAAGTATTCTAGCCGTTCTGCTGGAAAACGAAGCCGGCGCCCTGTCCCGCGTCGTTGGTCTCTTTGCCCAGCGCAACTACAACATTGAATCGCTTACCGTAGCGCCGACGGAGGATTCGACGCTGTCCCGCTTAACGCTGACCACCAGCGGTGACCAACAAACCATTACTCAGATCATGAAGCAGCTCGACAAGCTGGTTGAAGTGGTTCGGGTGGTCGACCTGTGCGAAGGCGAGCACGTTGAGCGGGAACTGCTGTTGATTAAGGTTAGAGCCGAAGGTGCCGCCAGAGCAGAGATCAAGCGTTCTGCAGACATTTTTCGCGGTCAGATCGTCGATGTAACGGCCCAGACGTATACGATTCAGCTGGTCGGCCCCAGCGATAAACTTGATGCCTTTATCTGTGCAATTGACGACAGCGGTGTGAATGCAACCATTTTAGAAGTTGCCCGCTCCGGCGTTTCTGGCGTAGGCCGTGGCGACCAAGTACTGGCGCTGTAAAATTTACTCAAACCAAACAACCAAAACTAACTCACGGGAAAAAACCATGCAGGTGTATTACGACAAAGATGCGGACCTATCCATTATTCAAAAGATGAAGGTAGTCATCGTAGGGTACGGTTCTCAGGGCCATGCCCATGCCAACAACCTTCGCGATTCCGGCGTCGAAAACGTTGTCGTAGGTCTGCGCAGCAAAAGTTCAGGTTCTTGGCCGAAGGCTGAAAACGCGGGCTTTGCGGTTGCTGAAGTAGCCGAAGCGGTACAAGGCGCAGATTTGGTCATGGTGTTAGTGCCCGATGAACTGCAAGCAGAACTGTACAAAAAGGAAATTGAGCCGAACCTGAAAGAAAGCGCAGCCATCGCATTCGCCCACGGTTTCAATGTGCATTTTGAGTTAATTGAGGCGCGCAAGGACGTCGACGTCATCATGATTGCGCCCAAGGGGCCAGGGCACACGGTTCGTTCAACCTACGTTGAAGGCGGCGGTGTACCAAGTTTGATCGCTGTGGCACAAGACGCCACAGGCCAGGCCAAAAATATTGCGCTTTCCTATGCGTCGGCGAACGGCGGCGGTCGAGCGGGCGTGATCGAAACAACATTTCGTGAAGAAACCGAAACCGACCTGTTTGGTGAGCAAGCGGTGCTATGCGGCGGTGCCACGGCACTGGTTCAAGCCGGTTTTGAAACACTGGTTGAAGCCGGCTATGCCCCAGAGATGGCCTATTTCGAGTGCTTGCACGAATTGAAGCTGATCGTTGACCTGCTCTACGAGGGCGGCATTGCGAACATGTGGTACTCGGTTTCCAACACGGCCGAGTATGGCGGTTTGACGCGTGGCTCGCGCGTGGTGACCGAAGAAACGAAGGCGGAGATGAAGCGCATCCTGACTGAAATCCAAACCGGCAACTTCGCCAAAGAATTCGTGCTGGAAGATCGATCCGGCGCGCCAAGCATCAAGGCCATGCGTCGCATCACGTCAGAGCATTCCATTGAAGAAGTCGGCGAGCGTTTGCGCGGCATGATGCCTTGGATTCAGGCCAATCGGCTGGTTAACAAAGAGGTTAACTAGATCAGCTGACCCCTCCCGCCCGGTTGGTGATGGGTGAGCGCGAAAGCTCGCCCAACACTGAGACCCAACAAAAAAACACTTGTATCTTGGCCGCTTCTTGCGACAGTAGACACATCGCAGCTGGGTGATAAATAACCCGGCGCTGTCAATTACGAGGAAGCTCATGGATAACGATGAGAAGCCAGCTTTGCAGATCGTCAGCGAGGACGCAGGCGATGACCCCGGTGCTAGCCACTACGCCAAGGGCGCCCAGCGTGGTTTGGGCAGACGCGGCGTCTACTTGCTGCCAAATTTGATCACCACGGGATCACTCTTTGCGGGTTTCTATGCCATCGTCACGTCGATGAACGGGCAACCGCTGGCAGCCTGTTTGGCAATCTTCATCGCCATGATGCTCGATGGTGCCGACGGGCGCATTGCGCGCATGACAGGAACCCAAAGTGCCTTCGGCGCACAATACGACAGCTTGTCTGATTTGGTGGCCTTCGGTGTGGCCCCAGCCTTGGTCGCTTTCTCTTGGGGTTTGTCCGCATTGGGTCAGCTGGGTTGGGTAGCTGCCTTTGCCTACATGGCCTGTGCCGCGCTGCGACTGGCCCGATTCAACGTTGACGGCGAAGAGGGTTCCTTTACGGGCCTTGCCAGTCCTGCAGCGGCGGGTCTTATCGTGTTCAGTATCTGGGTGGCGCTGGAGCAAGGCATGACTCAGCCTCCGGTGTTTGTTGCGCTCGTGTTCGCAGCCCTGACTGTTGCTGCAGCGTTGTTGATGGTCAGCAATTACGAGTATTTTTCTCCGAAAAAAATCAACCTGCGAGAGCGGATTCCGTTTGTCACACTGGTGCTGATTTCGATGGGGTTTGCGGTCGCCATGATCGATCCGCCCATGGTGATGCTTGGCATGGCGCTGGTTTATGCAGCGTCAGGCCCGGGTAAAAGTCTTTGGCTAAAACTACAGGGCGCCAATAACCCCATTGCTAAGAAACCGGAGACTGAGGATGTTGATTCGTAAGCCCGCCGCGATCGCCAGTTCAGAGATCACACCAGAGCGCGTCTATCGCGGCCGCAGAGAATTCATGGCTGCTGGCGCCTTAGGCCTGTCAGGGCTGGCGCTGCCTCGCTCCGCGCAGGCGGGATTGCAGGATGATGATGAGATCACTCCAGAGAACATCGTTACCCAGTACAACAACTTTTACGAATTCGGCACAGACAAAAGCGATCCCGCCACCTACGCCCATGAGATGACCACCGATCCGTGGAGTGTCGTGGTATCGGGTGAAGCAAATAAAACCGGCACCTTTGCCTTCGAGGACATCATCAAGGGGCTGGACGTTGAGGAGCGAGTCTACCGTTTCCGTTGCGTTGAAGCGTGGTCCATGGTGGTGCCTTGGATGGGCATTCCGTTGAGGAAGATTCTTTCCCAGTTTGAACCGACCGGGAATGCGAAATTCGTCGAGTTTGAAACACTCTACCGCCCCAGCGAAATGCGCGGGCAAAGAGGCTTTTTCTCAAGTATCGATTGGCCGTACGTTGAGGGCCTGCGTATGGATGAGGCCAATCACCCGCTGACGCTGATGGTCACCGGGCTCTACGGTAAGGATTTACCCAATCAAAATGGCGCACCGTGGCGACTGATGGTGCCGTGGAAGTATGGCTTTAAAAGCATCAAATCCATCGTCAGCATCCGCTTTACCGAACGCGAACCCTTAAATACCTGGAAGCAACTGCAGGCCAGTGAGTACGGATTCTATGCCAACGTCAATCCAGCGGTGTCGCATCCGCGCTGGAGTCAGGCCTCGGAGCGACGTTTGCCCAGCTCTCTGTTCGACGCGAATCGACGGCCCACACTACCGTTCAACGGGTATGCCGACGAGGTTGCGAGTCTTTACGCAGGCATGGATTTACGCAAGTACTACTAAGGGTGCGTTGAGTTGGCTCGCTACCTCAAACCCGCCATCGTGTTCGCGCTGCTCATGCCTTGGTGCTGGCTGGCCTATCGGGTCTACCTTGAGACATTGCAGACAGGTGCCGGTCTTGGCGCTGACCCAGTCGAGGGCCTGATTCACTACCTAGGTGAGTGGTCTTTGATTGTGCTGCTCAGCGCATTTTCGGTGACGCCGCTCAGCCGCCAATTCAAATGGCCAATGCTGATCCGCAGTCGCCGTCTTATCGGCGTTGTCGCCTTTGTCTTTGTGGCAGTTCATACCTTGGTTTTTGCGATTTTCTATGCCGAACTTAAGTGGTCGATTTTTCTGCGGGAAGTCGTCGAGCGCCCCTACATTACCTTGGGCATGGCCAGCGTAGTCATTCTCATGCTGCTGACGCTCACCTCGACACGAGGCTGGCAGCGCCGACTCGGACGGCGCTGGAAGCAACTGCATCGCTGGGTCTATCTGGCGGTACCCTTGGCGCTTCTCCATCTGCTTTGGCTGCGCAAAGACGGCTATACAGACGTGTTCATCTACAGCCTCTGGGCGGCGGTGATGGCGGCGGAGCGAATTCATCACTGGCGCGGCGGCCGGCGTGAAAAACAATCCCGTCTGGCCAAGGCTTCGGTTAGCATATAACCCATCTTTTTCAGGCGTCAGCGACGATATGTCTCAAGCCAACCCATCCAGTGAATCATTCTTGAGCAAGCGCCAACGACGCATGCTGCAGGATATGGGAATCGACGTGTTTACCACGCGGACGGCAAGTGCTGATGCATTGGCCGGGCCTGCACAGGACGCTCGGTCTGCAACTTCAAAAAATCCCGCTGCAGCCGCACGGGCAGCCCTAACCGCAGCAAAGGATGCAAAAAGAGAAGAGACGCCACCTGCCGCACAGGCGGTGAATGAACAGCAGCCGGCGATGCCACAGTCAGATGCACCGCCCTCAGCGCCGCTCAGAATCGAACTGAGCTTTGTGGCAACGCCGGCACTCACGTACGTTGGTGAGACCGAGCTTTCTACCCTAGAGCTGCGCTTTGTGCAGGACGTTGCCAGTGCGGCACAGTGGGTGGCGACTCGCTCCGCGCTAAAAGGCACGGTGCGCAACAGCGAGTTTCGCTGGCCCATCGTGGAGGCGGCGGGTACACCAGAGCGCGCGATCACCGTGTTTTGCGAAAAGCATGGTCTGTTGTCCCGCAGTGCCGCGGTATTGGTCTCCGCAGGCGCTGCGCGTTTACTCAAACCCTGGCTGGCGGAGAGTACCGAGCACTGGCTGGAAGTGGATGTGTTAGCCCAAACCCTGACTCAAGGAGCCGCTAAGCGCGAACTGTGGCAGCGCGTGATGGCAAGTCTCCAGCCTGCTCGCCAGCCTTGATTTTGAGCCCTGATGACCGCATCACATCCTGATAGCGTGCTCAGGCCAATGCTCCCGACAGATGTGTCCTTGGTGCTTGAAACAGAAGCATCGTGCTACCCGGATCCTTGGTCCGAGCAAACATTCCTGGACTGTTTGACCGCTCAGGCCAAGGGGTATCGGTGCTACGTCCTGCTGCTGGACGAGCGGGTAATCGGCCATGCGGTGCTCACCGTGATCCTCGACGAGGCCGAGCTGCTGAATTTTTGTCTGGCGCCCAACCATCAGGGCAAGGGTCTGGCTGGCCGTTATTTGGATGTTGTTTTGATGACAATGGCTGAACAAGGCGCCAGCAAGCTGTTTCTCGAAGTTCGGCAAAGCAACACGCCAGCCCGGCAGCTTTACGCATCTGCGGGCATGCACGAGATCGGGCGGCGCAAGGACTACTACCCGCTGAGCGATGGCCGTGAGGACGCGATTGTGATGGGTCTTGAATTTTGCGCGGTTTGAAAATGTCCGTATGTTGTTGCCAAAAAAATTGCTGGAGAGCTAAGTCAGGTCATAACTCACAGTCATAGTTTGTTAAAATGGCCCGTCGTCTTTAATGCCAATTTGAGTTTCATCAGTCGTCTACTTATCGGTGTATACCTGCAGGATCCAATCCCTATGAGTTCGGAATTTCTTCAGCAAATTCAGCAGCGCAGAACCTTTGCCATCATCTCGCACCCGGATGCCGGTAAAACCACCATGACAGAAAAGCTGCTGTTGTTTGGCAACGCTATTCAGTTGGCCGGTACGGTGAAGTCGCGCAAGTCTGATCGGCACGCAACCTCAGATTGGATGACCATGGAGCAGGAGCGCGGTATCTCGGTAACCACGTCGGTAATGCAGTTCCCTTACGCCGGCCGAACCGTCAACTTGCTGGATACGCCCGGGCACGAAGATTTCTCCGAGGACACCTATCGCACCCTTACCGCGGTGGATTCCGCCCTGATGGTGATTGACGGCGCCAAGGGCGTTGAGCCACGTACCATTAAGCTAATGGAGGTATGTCGCCTGCGAGATACGCCGATCATCACCTTCATCAACAAACTCGATCGGGAAATTCGCGATCCGATCGAGGTGTTGGACGAGATCGAAGACATTTTGCAGATACAGTGTGCCCCGATGAATTGGCCCATCGGCATGGGACAGCAGTTTAAGGGCATCTACGAGCTGGCGGCGGACCGGCTGGTATGCTTTGAGAAGAGTCAGGGCCATCACATTCACGCTTATCGAGTGATTGAAGGGCTAGACAGCGACGAGGCGCGTGAACTGCTGGGCATGGATTACGAGGGCTTCGTCGACGAAATTGAACTGGTTCGCGGCGCCAGCCATGACTTTGATCAGGCGGACTTTGAAAGCGCCACGGTCAGTCCCGTGTATTTTGGTACAGCCTTGGGCAATTTCGGTGTGCAGCAAATGTTGGATGGGTTTGTTGAGCTGGCTCCCAAGCCTCAGCCGCGGGCAACGCACGATCGATTGATCGAACCGGAAGAGTCAGCTTTTTCTGGGTTTGTTTTCAAAATTCAGGCGAACATGGATCCAAGACACCGAGACCGAATTGCGTTCTTACGTGTGTGCTCGGGCACTTACCGTCAGGGTATGAAGGTACGCCATCAACGCTTGGGTAAGGACGTACGCATTGCTGATGCGGTGACCTTTATGGCCGGTGACCGAGTGCAAACCGAAGAAGCCTATGCCGGTGACATTATCGGGCTACACAATCACGGCACCATTCAAATTGGCGATGCGTTCTCTGAAGGTGAGAACCACGAATTCATCGGCATTCCGAACTTTGCACCGGAATTGTTTCGCCGGGTTCGAGTGAAAGATCCCCTGCGCGGTAAGCAGCTGGAAAAGGGAGTTCAGCAGTTAGCCGAGGAGGGCGCTACCCAGATGTTTAAGCCGCTGACGAAAAACGAACTCATAGTTGGTGCGGTAGGCGTGCTGCAATTCGATGTGGTGGCCTTTCGTTTGCGCGACGAATATCGAGCAGAATGTATATGGGAAAACACCAGTACGTTTACGGCGCGTTGGATTCGCTGCGATGACGACAAAATGCTGGCGGACTTCCGTAAAAAGAATGCAGAGAACTTGGCCATTGATGGCGGCGGCTACCTCACCTATCTCGCCAGCAGTCGAGTGAATTTGCAGGTAGTACAGGATCGGTGGCCAGATGTGGTGTTCAGTAAAACCCGTGAGCATTAGCCTGCAACGAAAATGCCTTTCTTTGCTGAGGCCAAAGGTTTAACCATGCAAAACACACCGCCAGAACCGGTCCTAAATGAAGACCTCCTGTCTGGGTTCGCAAGGCTGACAGAAGACGGAGCCAGCGAACTGGATGCGGCGCTGTTGGTCGCTCAGGTGATTGACGATCATCTTGATACCCAGCAGACACGAACGCGGGTTGTCGAACTTGCGGAAACTGCCCGTGCTGACGGCGTTGACGGTGTCGATGCTCTGCTGAGCTTTCTGGCTGGCCAAGGCTTTGGGCAGAGTGCCCTGACAGAGGCAGATCTCACGCACAGCAGTATCGACTGGTTGTTGCAGCAACATCAGGGCTTGCCGATTGTCGTAGCCGTGCTGCTGATTACGTTGGCTCGGGCGTTGGGTATGCAGGCGCATGGCGTGAATTATCCCGGGCATTTTTTGCTGCAGGTAGATGATGAGCTCATTGATCCCATCGGCTTGAGCGTGGTCCAGCGTGACGGTTTGCCGCACCCGGAGGGCGTGTTAGCAGACGAGTTGTTTTCACCTGCCAACGCCATGATGATCGGTTTTCGCATGTTGAATAACGTAAAGGCGTATAACCTGCGGCTGCAAAATTGGCGGGGTATGCTGGTGGTGTCAGATTATCAACTGGCCTTGGCGCATGCAGAGCCTAGCCTGTCAGGGATGGTGCATTTCGAGCGCGGCGAATACAGGCAGCAGGTGGGTGAGTCGGATGCGGCGCTGGAGGAATACACGCGCTGCGTTGATTTGTGCCAACGCGGTGCCCTAGTCGAGAAGGCCAAATCTCGGGTACAAAGTTTGCTGGCAGAGCACAAAGGGGAACTGCATTAGACGTCAGTCGGCCCGCTAGGTCATGTCGCCAAACGGGTTATCGTCCGCTAACTGGATAGGGTGTTCAAAACCCGGAACGCTGATCTCGCGGTCGGTAAGCGTCAGGTCTCCGCCTTCCAATACGCCTTCGCCGAAACGATAGATGGGGGCGATATCGCCGTCGTCGGCTTTGTCGTTATAGGCCTGTGCCGAGCTCTCTATCGCTTCCTGGCGCTGCTTAGCTGCTGCGAAGGCTTGTGCGCCATAGCGTTTTTCAAGCATCCGCTCGGTTTGGTCAGGAGACATGAAAAAGCCGGTAGCATTATTGCCGCCAAAGCCTTTGGAATTCACGAATGCGCCGCGCATGCTGGCAATATCTCGTTGCTCGTCCTGCAGCGGGAAGTGCAGGTTGTCGCGGGCGACATCGTCGGCAATGTGATCGATGGTTTTGATGCCGGGGATAATGCTGTCCTGCCATGCACCGAGGATCGCCGAAAGCTGATCTCCGCCCGCGGGCGCTAACGAATGCCCGACATAGGATTTGATCGCTGCGATGCTTAAACTTGGTATGCCAAACGCCTTTGCAGCCTCACTCATGATCGCCGATTCGGTGACCCTATTTTGCGGTGTGCCGGTGCCGTGGGCGTGCATGTAGGTGCTGGTCCGCAAACCGTCTTCACCTAGAATGCCTTTAGCCGCGGCCATTGCTTTGGCGACGGTTATGTAGTTGCCGATGCCCGGACCGGGAATGGATTTCTTATAGCCATCGGCGTTCACGAAAACATCGCCCACGGAACCCAGTACGCGGGCGCCACTTTCCATCGCCAGCGCATCGTCCATCAGCACGATCCACACGGACGATTCCGCTAAGGTGAAACCAGCGTTGCTCGAAAACGGTCGGCAGGCTCTGCGGTTATCCGGCTGCGCGCTGTTGTCTAGGGCCATGAGCGCTTCGTCCTCAGTCAGGGCGCCCATGGTCCGATACCCTTCGATAACGGCTGGATTCACCGGAGCTTCCGCATTGCCGACGATGACGATGCGCTTGCTGCCGCTGCGTATCTCGTCCATGCCGCGTTTGACGCTATACAAAAAAGTGGCGCAGGCGCCAATGATGCCGGCGGTTTCACCGACTGAGCCGAACACATAGGCATTGACGAAGTCGCCGGGCATTTCCGCGAGACCAAGGGCAAGATTTTTGGAGGTTGGGCGTTTGCCGGTTAGGGCATTTTGCATCAATCCGCCATAACCGTCCTGATCCAGCTGTCCCATGGCGGAACCTGAATACACGCCTATTTGATCGGGGCGTACCAAGCTCTTCAGTTCATCGATGGTGAAGCCAGTGGAGCGCAGCGCGTCTGACGCGCCGTAAACGGTCATCTGCAGGCCCCGTGGATGACTTCTGCTGGGGTACAGGGCTGCAGGATCAAAGCCTGTGGGCAACTGACCAGCACTCGTCACTCTGCTGGGCCGCAGATCCTGCACCAGAACGCTAAGGTCGGCATTGCATCGAACCAAAACCTGCTTGTCGTCTAGCTCTGAGACGTTCCAGCCGTCGGGCAGCGTCTGCGGGAGTTGGCGTTTCGCGACCAAGAAGGTTTGCTCACTGTCGCTGACGTTGCCAAGGGACATTGCGTTGTTCCAAGGCACCCGTGCAACGTCGAAATGTTCAATTTTGCGCACCAAGGTGCCATCCAAGATTCGCTGTTTGGTCGCACTGTCGAGATCTTGGTGGCCAGGGGTTGCTAAACCCATGAGCTTGGCAAGGCTGCTGAGGGTAGCCTTGCGCTTAGATTCTGGAAGAGCGTCTATGACCATGCGCCGGTAGGCGTGATTAAACGAAACACGCCCAGCGGGACTGATGCCGCCGCTGCCAACAATGATGGGTAGTGGGGTTCGCTGTTGCTTCACGTCAGTTGGCTCACAAAACTATTCCTGTTCGATAGCGCGTTGGCATGCGTCGTTGCGGTCCCGGAGTAAGCCAAGTGGTACCTGTGTTCGGGTGGTCACGGATTACGGGCGCTCCAGCGCGACAGCGGTTGCTTCTCCGCCGCCAATGCATAGGGCGGCGATTCCTCGTTTTTTGTCCTGCTGCTGCATAGCGTGCGCAAGGGTAACAATCAGGCGGCTGCCAGTGGAGCCGATGGGGTGGCCTTGGGCACAGGCGCCACCGTACACGTTCACCTTTTCGTGCGGCAAGTTCAGCGCCTGCATGGTCAACATAGTCACCATCGCAAAGGCTTCATTGATTTCGAACAGATCGACAGAATCGGCGCTCCAGCCTGTTTTCTCTAACAATTTTTCGATGGCCCCGATGGGGGCCAGCGTGAATTCGCTAGGATGTATGGAGTGGGTGCTGTGGGCGACAATGCGAGCCAGCGGAATGCGAGAATTGAGGTTGCTCTCGCGGGTAAGCACCAGTGCTGAGGCGCCATCAGAGATAGATGAGGCATTTGCGGCGGTAATTGTCCCGTCGGTTTTGAACGCCGGGCGCAGAGTCGGGATGCGGTCTATCTTGGCTTTGCCGGGCTGCTCGTCATCACTCACCGTGACGCCATCAACCTCCAATGGGTTAATTTCAGCGGCCAGTGATTTGTGCTCTATGGCCCGTAGCGCGCGGTTAACCGACTCGATGGCATAGGCGTCCATGGCTTGGCGGGTGAGTTGATGGTCGTCGGCGGTGCCCTGTGCAAATGACCCCATGGAACCGCCTGTTTCAGCGTCCTCCAATCCATCGGTAAACAGGGCGTCCTGCATGGTGGCGTGGCCCATGCGTAACCCGCCCCGGGCCTTGGGCAGCAGATAGGGTGCGTTACTCATGCTTTCCATGCCGCCAGCAATAACGGTATCTGCACTGCCGGCAGCGATCAGGTCCATTGCCATCATGGTGGCTTTCATGCCTGAGCCGCATACCTTATTCAGCGTGGTTGCGGCGACGCTATCTGGCACGCCGGCCATCCGCATGGCTTGCCGGGCAGGTGCTTGTTTGAGTCCTGCACTGACCACATTGCCCATGATAATTTCATTGACCTCACTGGCTTGGGCAGCGGCGCTGGCTAACGCGCCCTGAATGGCGTGAGCGCCAAGTGCCGGCGCGCTTTGCTTGGCTAAACTGCCTTGGAAACTGCCAATTGGCGTGCGGGCTGCACCGAGAATGTAGATGGGTTCGCTCATGAAATTACTCCTGCATGGGGCGTCGCGGTTATAGGGCTTGAGTGTACTGGCGCAAAGAGACTTCAGCCAGCGCAAGCAACTAAGTTATTGATGAATTCGTCGCCTAACGCTCCAGAAAACGAGGGATGAGTTCAGCGAAGTTGCACGGGCGAAAATTGATATCTAACTGATTGCTTAAGATTTTTTCCCAGCCCAACGTCACAGCACCCGACGATCCGGGCAGACTGAAAATAAGGGTGCCGTTGGCCATTCCGCCCACTGCACGGGATTGAATGGTCGAGGTGCCGATCTCGTCGTAGGACAGTTGACGAAACAATTCGCCAAAACCCTCTATGTGTTTATCGAATAGCGGCGCAAGGGCTTCGGGAGTGCTGTCCCGTCCGGTAAAACCGGTGCCTCCGGTTGTGATCACGGCTTGCACCTGTGGGTCCGCAATCCATTGGGAAACTCGGGCGCGGATGGCGTAGACATCGTCAGGCACCAGTTGTCGGTCGGCTAAGTGATGATTGTCGGTAGCGATGAAGCCCGCCAATAAATCGCCGGATTTATCGTCGGCCAAGGTCCGAGAATCTGAAATTGTGAGTAGTGCAACACGTATATCGGGCATGGGTTCAATTGCGCATGATCTAACAAGTGGCTAGAGTACCCGTATTTTCAGGACAGGCCAAAGTTGTGGCAAATCAAGTAATTGAAGGGGATCGTCTGTTCTTCATTGCGGAGAGCTTGGCGAAGGAGTTTTCATCGTTTCCCGATACCGATTTGGAGCAAAAACCTGCACCGGGATTGCTCTCACAGCGCGAAGTTAACCAACTCAACGACAACATCGCATCGCTCGATACTGACGCCTATGTCGAGCAGGTTATCGCGCCAGCTGAGGCTCAGGGTCGCAAGTCCGCACCGGAAATTGTCCGTCAACTCGGGCGCGTGCTCGAAGAAAAAAGCAGCGGACCATACTATCAAGCCGTGCTGGAAATGGACTTTGGCGGCGGACAGAGCCGTCAGATTGGCTTCATAGCGCAGGATCGCTCCACAGAGCTAGGTAGTTGGATGCCTCAGCACCACCTGATGGCAGTAGAATTTGCTGAGCACTGCTCTGCTCGCGTGTTACCCATCGTGACCTTTATGGACACGCCCGGAGCCGATGCAGGTGAAGATGCTAACGCGAATAATCAGGCGCACAGCATATCCCGTTTGATTACCGCCATGAGCAACGTTCATGTGCCCAATGTTGGCATTATTTTCGGTGTCGGCTATTCGGGCGGAGCCATTCCGTTGGCAGCGAGTAACTTGATTCTGTCGCTGCGAGATGGCGTCTTTAGCACGATTCAGCCCGCTGGCTTGGCGAGTATCGCTCGTCGATTAAACTTGTCATGGCAAGAGTGTGCCAAATACGTTGGTGTCTCTGCTCCCGAGCTGCATGCTCAGGGCAACATAGATGCCATCGTCGATTACAGCCCGTCGGATTCGCCTGAGAAGATTGAAAACCTGCGCGCCGCCATTGTCGGCAGCCTGACGAATATTGAAAGTCAGACGGCCGAGTTTGTTGCCGAGAACCCCTACATTCTCGATCACTATCGGCAAAGCTTGCTGCGCTATTTGAAGGATCAGACTGAGGGAGACAAGCTCAAGGCATCAAGCGCAATGCACTTCAGTGGCTCCAAGAATCCTACCGAATACCTGAACGTTTTTGGTATCGCCTACCGTTACCTGCGCTATCTGCGTGTTCGAAAGCGCATCAAAGCGACCAGTACCAAGCAGTACGGACGCCTAGCGCCGCAGGAAATGCCGTCAGGCGAACTGCACATTCGAGCGGATCAAGAGCGACGTCAAACCTTCCTGTATTGGCTTCAAGACCCGGATAAAGTGGTGTACGACGATGGGTTGGCGAAGGCGTGGCGCAACTATCTGGATAAGCGCCAAGCGGTGAATGACGAGCGTGGTCGGATCGCCAAAATGATTTTTGGTGAGCCCAAGCAAAATTATGAGAATGCGCGCAACACGGTGATCTCCTCGGTTGGTGCTTTTCTGTATAACCGCTGGAAGCGGGAAGCTGCTGGGAATTTAAATGCCCTGCGCGACTATCTTCTGGATGTCACCGACACGCGGCAGATTCTTCAGGTCGAATCCATCGCCTCACCGCGTGATCTGTTACAGGCCATACGAGGTAATGACGAGCTATTGGGCGTGCTGCGCCCGCGTTTTTCTTATCAAGGCCGAAAGCTGCTCAATGAGAACAACGCTTCAGATAGCTATGTGGCCAAGCAGCTGCTCGCCGAGTTGAACATGATCATTACCGGCTCACGCTTGGACGGTGCCCAAGGGGCGACGGATATTCAGGCCAACAGAGCCTATCTGTCCGCAGCGCTGCCCGAGTTTATTCCCGCCTTAGTCGAGCGCACTGCGCCTGTCGCCATTGCGGACATGAATGTGTTGGACGTGCTGCTTCATGAGGATCTGCGCCAAGATTTTGTTCGCGAGTGCGAAAACTTGCTGCTGTTCGACAGGGTTTATGATCAGGCGTTAGCGCGTCTGGAAAGCGTCGCCCAAGAAGCTCAGGCCTCCCAATCTCTGTCCGAATCCTCGCTTGGCGATTTTATCCAAGCCTCGCTTTCCTCGGCCGCGCCAGAAGACGATCTGGGCGTGCATCAGGCTCAGTTGTTTGATTGGTATCAGCGGGTGTGCAAGATGCCAAAGAGCAACGAGTTCTTCCAGACTGTTGGCGAATGGAAAAAGCTCAGCTTTACCCATTTGTCCGATGCACTGTTTGTGGTGGTGACCTATCTCTTTGCCACCTTGCTGCAAAACTACATCGATGCTCAGTCCGATGGGAAGACGTATCAGGGCAAGATCGCGCCGCGCAACATTGGCAGGCGTAAAGACTTTTGGAATCGGTTGGACATGGCCTACAACGATCTGCAGATCCAGCGGGTGCTGCGGGACGTAAAAGCGACGACAAAGTTCACCCACCAAGACATCATCGAGCGCTACTTTGATAACTGGGAAAGCCGATACGACGATTTGCTCAGTTCTGATCCGTGTTCCTTTCCCGGTTTTCGCTTGTCGATTGAAGGCGCTCTGAACAATGGGCTGCCGCCTTGTGGCGTGGTCACGGGGATCGCGGATTTCAAGAGTGAAAGCAAAACGCGAGTGGGTGTCGTGATTTCCAACGTTCAGTTCCAAGCTGGCGCCTTTGATATGGCCAGTGCAGAGAAGGTGATTCGTTTGTTGGTGGAGTGCGCGGAGCAAGGATTACCGGTCATCTGCTTCATTTCTTCCGGCGGCATGCAAACTAAGGAAGGCGCTGGGGCTCTGTTCTCCATGGCGGCGGTAAACGATCGTATTACGCGATTTGTGCGCGACCATGATCTGCCGGTGATCGTATTTGGATACGGTGATTGTACCGGGGGCGCTCAGGCCAGCTTTGTTACGCATCCGCTGGTGCAAACCTATTATTTCTCGGGAACAAGCATGCCTTTTGCCGGCCAGATTGTTGTCTCGTCCAATCTGCCGTTGAAGTCGATTTTGGCCAACTATTTGTCGACCACGGCAGGTTCCATGCAAGGCTTGGTGCAACATCCGTTTTATACGTCACTGGATGAACAGCTGCGGCAAGTAGACGCTTCGATTCCCTCCCCACAGGAGTCTGTGGAGGACGTGGTTGAGCGAGTTCTGAACGGCGGGTTGGCGGATCAGCGACCGATTGTGGTCGCTCAACGTGAAGTCTTTGCGCCGGAAGACTTGATTCGGCCAGTGAAGAAAGTGCTAATCCACGCGCGCGGCTGTACCGCCGCGAAGCTAATTCGCATTGCCCAGCAGCAGGATATTGACGTGGTGCTCGTGCAGAGTGACCCAGACATGGAATCCATGGCCGCGGATCAGTTGCGCGAGCAAGACACCTTGGTCTGTATTGGCGGTAACACGCCAGACGAGAGTTATCTGAACGCCAAAAGCGTACTCAATGTGGCGCAGATGCAGGGCGTCGACAGTTTGCATCCGGGCATCGGTTTCTTGTCTGAAAACTCCGATTTTGCCGACATGGTACGCAACCGCGGCATCAACTTCATCGGCCCGCCGGTGCAAAGCATGGAAACCATGGGCAACAAATCCAACGCGATCAACACGTCGATTCGCCTCAATGTTCCTGTGGTACCCGGTAGCCACGGCATCATGACAGATGTTGAGAAAGCGGCTGCGGTAGCCGAGGACATTGGCTATCCGATCCTGATCAAGGCGGTTCATGGCGGCGGCGGGAAAGGCATCCAGTTAGTCAATGGTCCCGACGAGTTCGAGCAGTTATTCCACCGCGTAGGGGTGGAGGCGCGCAGCGCCTTTGGCAACGGCGATGTCTACCTTGAAAAATATGTGACCTCGTTACGTCATATCGAGGCTCAGCTGTTACGAGATACGCATGGCAATACCCATGTACTGGGTATTCGTGATTGCAGTGTGCAGCGTGACAAGCAAAAGGTAATTGAAGAGTCTGGCTCGACTATGCTGCCTAAGAAACTGCTGGACACGGTGCTGCGCTCGACGGCCGATATCGCCAATGAGGTGGGGTACATCGGCGCGGGAACCGTCGAATTCATTTACGACCTGAAGTCTGATGCCGTGTATTTCATGGAAATGAATACTCGTTTGCAGGTGGAACACCCGGTGACGGAATGGACCTCTGGAATCAACATCGTTGCAGAACAGTTCCGCATTGCCTCCGGCGAGTCGATTGCCGACTTAAAAGTGAGGTCGACTGGTTATTCAATAGAAGCCAGAGTCAATGCTGAGCGTATCGTGCAGCAAGCGGACGGATCCCTGGCTTTCCGTCCTCATCCCGGCGAAGTGCAGGAGTGTATTTTCCCAGAAGAAGAGGGCGTAGAAGTCATCGCGACGGTTGGTACGGGTAAGTTTATCTCGCCATACTACGACAGCATGGTCGCGCAGATTATCGTGCATGCGAAAAACCGTAATGCAGCGGCAGACAAACTGATCGACTATTTGAACCGAGTGACCATTTCCGGTATCTGCACCAACATTCCGCTGCTGCGCCTCGTGTTGGCGGATGATGTATTCCGCAAGGGTAAATACGACACAGATTACCTGCCGCAGCTGCTGCAGCGCATCGATATTGAAAAACTGATCGCTGAAATCGACAACAGTAGTGGCAGTGCCAGCAGCGGTATTGATCGCGAGAGCGTGCTGATCGACGGTACCGATGAGTTAAAGGTTCTTGCTCCGGCGACGGCGATTTTCTACGCCACCCCATCACCATCAGAGCCCGAGTACGTGAGCGTCGGGGATGTGATTGATCTCAATCACACCATGTGCCAGCTGGAAGCGATGAAGATCTTTAACCCATTAGCGTTAAAGGACTTCAACGTAGAAGGAAATATCTACGATCCGGGCAGGCGCTATCGTGTCACTCGCGTGAATATGGGGAACGGCCAACAGGTAAACGTTGGGGACCTGCTGTTCGTCGTAGCGCCGGTTTAGGGCTCAGGGCCGCAAGTGTCAGTGCCAACGCTAGCCGCTACTGATGCTCGCGGCAAATCAAGACATCGCATGGCGTGTGGTCAAGGACACCTCGGGCGGTAGACCCCATCAGCAATCGGTTGATGGCGCCGCCGTTGCTACTGCCCATGACGATAAGGTCTGCCTGACTTTCTTTCGCGGCGGCTACGATCTCATCGCGAGGATCACCCATGCGAACGTCTATTGCGCTGGCTGACAGCCCAGCACGTTCCACCGCTGCGGTGATTTTAGTGCTTGTCTGCTTCTTGATATCTTCTGTTAGCGCGGCAAATGACTGCTGTAACCCGATAGCGGCCTCCGGTGACGGGAAGGTCTGAGTTAACGGGACGATAACCGATACGATATCGACGCGCTCTGCACTTTCGCTGTACCGGACGGCTTTGGCGACAACAAGATCCAGTAGGTCTGATGTGTCGACTGCGACCAGAACCCGTGCATGAGTCTTACTTGTACCGTCGGGATGAACCGCCAATAGGTCGCAGTTGGTTGAGTTGAGTACACCATGGGTAGTTGAACCCAACAGCCGTTTGAAACCCTTGCGATTGTGCACACCCATAACGGCCAGACTTGCGTCATTTTTTTCAATGGCCTTACTGATCTCGTAGATTGGGTTGCCCTCAATAACGGTCAGATTCGCCGCGTGATCGGCTGTCAATTCAGGCATCCTCTCAATATAGGCGCGGTTTTCGTGTAACAGCTCACGCTGCCAATCAAGCGCCGTTTCCGTCAATGGGCTGAAGTTTAGATCGGCGTAGATGGTGATGGCCGGCCGCACCTTGTTAATCAGGTGCAAGGCTCGATGTTGAGATTCACAAATGCGGATGGCTGTGCCAAGAACACGCTTACCTTCATCGTTGGGTTCTAGCGCAACGACTATGGGATCATCAGTTACGTCCTTGTTCGTACGCGTTCTCCGGCAAGAGGCATCAAGCCAACAAAGCGTTGATCATGCTTAAGCCTGCTGCGACAAAGACGGCGCCAACGATAAGTGCGACGACCGCGAGAATCAGGACCCTTGATGGTTTGATGTGTGGCACGAATGTTCTCCTCAAGCACAACCCAAACTTGTGGCAGACCCAAAGTAGTCAGCGCAGGAAATGGGGGCAAGATGAACAGCAGTAGGCGTTGCGGTTTTGTGAGTCAGTTAACAGGAGGCGGGACGTTCGGACAGGCAAACTCGGGTCTGCAGGCAGTTCTGCGACATTTCTGCTCAGTGATTTTCTGGCTGCTTGCTGCGCGGCGCAGGGGAGAAGTTTGCTCGTTTCGGTTTACCAACCGGGCATAGCGGTCTCGGCTAGCAGGCCTGCCGGCAACAGCAAATAGATGCCGCGAACGATACAAACAGTAGCGATGGTCAGAATGATTTTTCGGCTGATGTCTTGAAACCCAACGTCGTGCCAGCGCGCCAGAATACGCACACCTGTGCGGGTTCCGGCAATGGCGGCCACGATGACTAAGGGGAAAATCCACCAAGCCAGCTCGCTTTGCACGTGAATCAACAAGCCGTAGTAGACGATGCGCAGCGTGTGTCCAATGGTCTGGGTAAGTGCTTTGTTCGCCACCACGCTTTGGCGACCGAGGCCGCTGTTGAGGTAGAACACGTCAAGCAGCGGCCCGGCAGCGCCGGCGATGAGTTGGGCGAAGGTGACCAGCAACCCGCAGACGACGGTGGTCAGCGGTTTGGTGATGTTCAGGCCTTGCAGGGATTTGCTCCACTGGCCTGACCAAGCAAATAGACCGATGAGGAGCAGTACCCACGCAGGGTCTGGGATCAGCACAAGGTAAGTCGCGATGCCGATGGCCGTGGCTGAACCCAGCAAATACAGTGGTACTAGCCCCCAGAGAATGTGCTGTCGCAGCAGCAAGGCGCGGGAACCGTTGGCGGTAAGTTGAGTAGCGGCGTGCAAGATCATGGCACTGCTGACCGGCAGTAGGGAGATCAAAATGAACATCAGTACCATGCCGCCGGCCATGCCGACGATACCGGATAAGACGCTGGTGGCGAAAGCACTGACCGTAATCAGCGCCCATAGCAGGGGGGAGCACAACATTTGTGCACAATAGAGGTCGCAGATGTATGAATAAAGCGACAGAATAGAATATGATTTATGCTTGATGCGAAAGTGACGGGGCGTCGCTGGCAAACCGTCACTGTAGGCTTTTGGAGACTGAATATATGATTGAGAACTTGGAAACCCTGATTGCCTTGTCCAAGGCTGGCACCATGATGGAAGCCAGTACGGCGCTGCGTATCTCTCAGTCAGCAGTATCCAAGCGCATCGCGGCCTTGGAGCGGTACTACGATCGCGACCTGATTGAACGACACGGTCGGCGCGTGGTGTTGACGCATCACGGGACGCGCTTGGTTGAGCGCGTGACGCCACTGCTGTCTGAGCTTCGCAGCGTTTTTTTGGAAGACAACGCGCTGCGTAAGGGCAAAATCATACTTGGCGTGTCAGAGGCTATCCTAGCTAGCTGGGGCTCCACACTGTTTTCGAAAGTCCGTGATTGCATGCCCGGAGTGGAATTTGAGTTTCACGCTCAACGCTCGCCAGTGGTGCTGGACCGCCTGCGCTCTGGCGAATACATGGTGGGGATTTGCACCGGGAGCCCGGACGCGGATACTGATCTGGTCTCCGAGGTGATTCGCCAAGAGCCGATGGTGATTATTCCCTCTGGCTTAAAGGCGTTGAAATATCGCCGTGGTGATTCGCTGGATGTGATGACCATTGAGTCGCGCTCTGGTGCTTGGGGCTCCATCGAAGAAAATATGCAGCAGCTGAACCTGCACCGCAGTACATCGCTGGAGTCTTTCTTTGCCGTAGCGCAAATGGCGCTGTCCGACTTTGGCCACGGCTTGGTGCCCACTGGTGTTGCCAAAACTTTGGGCATTCCAGAGAAAAAGATGATTCGGCTGCCCTCGGAACAACTGTCCAGACCCGTGCGCTTTGTAGCGCGAAAGTCCATGTTTGCGCAGCCTTTGGTGCGAACGTTTTATAGGGAAGTTTCCGCCTTAACAGCGGCGATTAAGGACTGAAGCGTACTTAGGCAGCGGTCAATCTTTCGGCCTGCTGCATGCAGAGGGAGGCTAAGCCCTCTACCCAGAGATCGTCGTCGTTAATGCAGGGTATCAAGGTAAAGGACTCACCGCCCGCAGCCAGGAAGGTTTCTTCGCCTTGCATACCCATTTCTTCCAGCGTTTCTAAGTTATCCACCACGAAAGCGGGGCAGGCTACCGCCACATGTTTGATGCCTTGGCTCGGCATTTGCTCCAGCACTTGATCGGTGTAGGGCGTAAGCCATGGAATTCTCCCTAAACGGGATTGAAAGCTCACGCTGTGTTTTTCCGCTGGCAGATTCAGGTAGTTGGCGATTTCCTTGGAGGTAACGAATACCTGATGTCGATAGCAGGTTTGATGCGCCACGGAATCCACGTCGCAGCAGTTGTCCTGTTTCAGACAATGCTCGTTGGTAGGGTCTGCCTTTGTCAGATGGCGTTCCGGCAACCCGTGATAGCTAAACAGCAGGTGGTCCCAGTGGGCTGGCAGATGGTTGCGAATGTTCTCCCCCCAAGCCCGGGTGTGTTCTGTGGCGCGGTAAAAGGGTTCGATTACATTGCCTTGCATACCGTTTGGCATATGCGCCATTGCCGAGGTCACTGATGTGGTAATGGTGGAGTCCGCGTAATGAGGGTATAGAGGTACGATGCAGACTCGGGTGACGCCATTTTCGTGCAGGGTCATCAGGCCGTCGGCAATGGAGGGTTTGCCATAGCGCATGCTCAACGCCACTGGCGCGTCCAAGCGATCCTGCAGTTTGTCTGCCAAGGCCTGACTCTTGACCAAGAGGGGAGATCCCTCGGGCGTCCAGATTTTGCCGTAGGCCTCTGCGCTGTCCTTAGGCCGAAATGGCAAAATAAAGGCATTAACGATGAGTGCTCTGATCGCCCAGGGTACGTCGAGCACGTGGGGGTCCATCAGGAATTCGCCAAGGTAGCGACGCACGTCTTTTACGTCAGGCGAATCCGGGGTGCCTAGGTTAATCAACAGGTAACCGAGTTTACTTGGCTGTTCGCTCATGCTGGGTCTCTTCGTCATCCGGGCCGTCAATCGAGGGTGTAATGGTTCCAGCGCAGCCGTGTTTATCTAGTGAATTTTTGCCCAATCCGCTAGTATTTGCGGCCTCTGGGCAGGACGCGCATTCATCGTGACATTAATTCTGGACTACGACGCAGGAAACCTAGGCAGCGTGAAACGCGCCTGCAGCGAAGTCGGTCTGAACGCGGAGTTTTCGGCCCATCCTGACGCGATTATTCAGGCAGAACGCATTATTTTCCCCGGTGTCGGTGCTGCAGGCAGTGCCATGCGCAGCTTGCGCGAACGTGGCTTGGACACGGCATTAAAAACAGCCATCGCCAGCGGCACCCCCGTGCTGGGCATTTGCCTAGGTATGCAGGTCTCGCTCGATTACTCCGAAGAAAACGACACCCAGACACTGGGCCTTATCGGTGGTCGCGTGCAGCGTTTCAAACTCAATCGACCGGAGCTGAAAATCCCGCATATGGGCTGGAACGAGGTCAGGGTTAAGCAGGCTCACCCCGTGCTGGCGGGTATTGAACCCGGCGATGAGTTTTATTTTGTGCACGGCTACTATCCAAGTACCGCAGCACCCGAGCACGCGTTAGCTGTGACAGACTACGAAGACGACTTTACCTGCGCGCTGGGCAAGGACAACTACGTTGGAACTCAATTTCACCCAGAAAAAAGTGGCCGGGTAGGGCTACGACTGTTTGAAAATTTTGCCCGATGGGATGGCGTATGGCGGCCCGATAGGTCGTCAGCTGGCAGCGGCGGAGGCAAAAATGCTCAGTAAGCGTGTGGTCGCCTGTTTAGACGTGCGCGACGGTCACTTGGCCAAAAGCGTCAAGTTTGTGAATACGCAAAACATAGGCGACCCGGTTGAAAAGGCGCGCGAGTACTATCTAGACGGCCTGGATGAACTGGTCTTTTACGACATCACCGCGTCAAGCGATAAGCGCAATATTATGTTAGATGTGGTGGAGTCAGTGGCCAGTCAGGTATTTATTCCGCTGTCTGTTGGTGGCGGTATTCGCAGTGTTGCTGACGCCACCGACCTGCGTTTGGCTGGCGCGGAAAAAATCAACGTCAACTCTGCGGCGGTGGCGCGACCCGATTTGATCAATGAGTGCTCGGAAGCCGTGGGTGATCAGAACATCGTACTGTCTATGGACGTGCGCCGAGTAGAGGTCAGCAGCGAGCAGCCCAGTGGCTTTGAAATAGTCATTAACGGTGGGCGAACCCCAACCGGGCGGGATGCTCTTCAGTGGGCTTTGGAAGGCGAGAAGCGCGGCGCAGGCGAACTGGTGGTGAACTCCATAGACGCAGACGGGACCAGAGACGGTTACGACATACCGTTGACGGCGGCAATTGCCGAGGCAGTTCGCATCCCAGTCATTGCTTCGGGAGGTGCCGGCTTGCCCGAGCACCTGCATGAAGTGCTCACCGACGGCAAGGCGGATGCCGCCTTGGTAGCCTCCATGGTGCACTACGGAGATTATCGAGTCAGTGGTCTGAAGCAGTACTTGCACGAGCAGGGGTTGAAAATTCGGATGTCGTGGTAGCCGGGTGTTTTTAGGGATAAGCGCCTTACCCCGGCCAAGCAGTTTTATTGCGCTGGCACCGATACTGCAGGCGCGCCACATGCCAGCGTCAGCACTTACTTCGCGTGAGATGACGTCGACCCTGCGGTACGTCGTTCTCAAGGCCGGTTTGCAAACGGGGCATCTGTTCACTTGCTGCACCGCTTGCGATGTCACAGCAGCGCATCTGAGCGATGCCTGCCTGAGCGGTGAATGAAGGGAATGAAAGGGGAGTGGATGACATGAAAGCGATTCAGGTAGCGGACGACAGTTTGGTATGGGCGGACTTTGGACGTCCCGAGTGCGGGGCTGGTGAGCTGCGTATTCAAGTAGCGGCATCCGCCATTAACCGCGCGGACTTACTGCAGCGAAACGGTGGATATCCGCCACCGCCGGGCGCCAGCCCAATCATGGGGCTGGAATGCTCGGGAACGGTGACGGAGTTGGGCGAGGGAGTCTCCCGCTTTGCCATCGGTGATGAGGTATGCGCGCTGTTGGCCGGCGGCGGCTATGCACAGGAGGTGGTTGTACCTGCCGGTCAAGTACTGCCCATTCCCAAGGGTGTGAGCTGTGTTGATGCTGCGGCGTTGCCGGAGGTGTTCGCAACGGCCTATCTGAATCTCTATATGGAAGCTGCCCTAGCCCCGACAGAGCGAGTGATCGTGCACGCCGGAGCCAGTGGCGTGGGCAC
The DNA here is from genome assembly GCA_012269545.1 of Gammaproteobacteria bacterium. Classification (GTDB taxonomy): domain Bacteria; phylum Pseudomonadota; class Gammaproteobacteria; order Pseudomonadales; family Azotimanducaceae; genus UBA4421. The sequence continues at coordinate 73,848 of JAAXKB010000046.1, forward strand.
CGCGGCGCTGCAAATGCTCAAGCACTCGAACAACCCCAGTTTTGTGACGGTGGGCAATCAGGCCAAACTGGAGCAATGTCTGGCGCTGGGTGCCGATGCTGGATCGATTCGTCACGAGGGATCTTTTCTTGCCGCAGCTCAAGCTTGGGCGGAAAACGGCGCTGACGTTATTCTTGATCCGGTGGGCGGGCAATACCTCATGGATAACCTGACGGCCTTGGGGCTGGGTGGCCGCTTGGTTCTGATCGGCCTGATGAGCGGTGCGGTGACAGAAGTGAACCTGGGTTTACTGATGATGAAACGGGCCCGCGTGATTGGTTCAACGTTGCGAGCCCGACCCATTGGCGAGAAAGCTCTGGTGATGGATGGCCTCAAGCGGGACGTATGGCCGAAGATCGAGGCTGGTCTGATCAAACCGATCATCGAAGCGCGTTTCCCCATTGAGCAGACGGCTGATGCTCATGCGTTGATGGCGGGTAACGAGACTGTCGGAAAAGTACTCCTGACTCTCTGACTTGATGACAGGCGCGGGCGTGCGGCTTTTTCAGCCAAAGCTCACGCACATACTCGTCGCGACGGATTGAGCATTTGTGGCCCCAGACACACGATCGGCTCATGACTTATACCCTTACGAGCACAGCCGGGTCCGCGCGGCGGAAACTGAATGGTTTTTCGCTGCTTGAACTGATGTTAGTGCTGGCAGTTGTTACGGTGCTGATCTGGCTGGCGGTGCCGCGCTACGGTTCTCAGCAAGCACATGGCCGCAGCACTGCTATGCAGCTTGAGTTGTTTGCCTGCGTGCAAACATTGCATGCTCTGTCGCTGAGCGCAGCGTCTGGTGAAGACAATCCGTGGCTCACGCTCGCTGATAGTAGTGGCGACGGGCTTGGCGATGCCGCTGTGGGGCCGCTCGCGCAAGCGCGCTGTGATATCAGTCCAAGCACGCGGGACAGTTACGAGATTCACGTGCTCGGTAGCGATGAGGGGTTTGAACTGCAGGCTCACCCGCAGGCAACGCCGCACGCTGGCGTGTACGTATTGGACCATCTGGGTCGGCGGCAGTGGCGAGACGAAACCAGCTGATGGTTTTCAACAGCAGGGGTGGGTCTGACTCTTCGCTCTCGGGTTTTACCCTGCTGGAGGTTCTGCTTGCCCTGTTATTGTGCGCAGTGCCGGTAGTTGCGGTTCAAAGTCTGATGTTGCGAACCGCCGACTCCCTGCGGTTGGCAGCACAGCAGGCGTTGGCCGCGCGAGCCGTGACCAATACCTTTGAACGGATTTATGCCTTTCATATTGCTGGGTTGTGGCCACAGGGCGTCGTGGCGCCGGGGCAATGGCTCGATGCGTTGAATACGGACATTGCCGCAGACGAGTCCGCGCCAAGTGCGCTGAGCTGTGTTAATCGGTGGTGCTCGGCAGATCAGTGGGCAGCCTACGAGGCCACTGCCCTAGGCTGTACGCTGAACGCCGATTGGGAGGCCGCATGGTGTGCAACCGTTGCCCAGATACCTGCACAAACTCAAGGCGCAGTTGATCGGCCTCAGGTGCCGCTTTTTCGGGCCTCTGTTACTGCAAATACGGCCCTGAGTCTCAGGGTGCGCTGGCCAAAATCCCAACAGTTGCACCAATCAGCAGATTCGGGCGACTGGTATCAGGTCACGCTTGGCAGTTGGCCGTGAATACGCGGCGGGGCACCGGGTTACAGCAAGGGTTTAGCTTGATAGAGCTGCTTGTGAGTATCGCCCTTGGCTTGCTGCTGATGACGGGACTCACCGTCTTGCTGGTCTCGTTCAACGACGTGGCTGACTCAGTGGGACAGCGCGCCGACCTCCAAGAACGCGCCGGGCTGCTTGATCATCTGTGGGGTCTGGCGCTGGACGGGGCCGGACAGATGGGCTGTCTTGCCGATTCTGCTGCCGTTGAGAATTTTCTCAATGCCAGTTGGGCGGATTTGGGTTTGTTACGACCATGGCCTGCTGTGGAAATTGTTCAGGAGCCAGCAATTTCCCCGTTTTTTTCTGGCATCAGTAATCTGGCGCCCGACTCTCAAGGCTTAGTCATTCGGGGTTTTGCCAAACCTCTTGGTGAATTGATCGCTCAGTCATCGGATGGGCGAGGGCAGGCAGAGCTATTGGGGCCGTCAGCGCGGATTAACTCCGATGACGTCGTATTGCTCAGCGACTGCCGGCAGGCCGTGATCTTCAGCGCCACCCAAACGCGCCATTCATCTGGTGCTGTGCGCTTTTCTTGGGCCGCTGGTGAGGGGGTATTGGATAATCGTGCCCTCGAACAATCAGCCGACAGTCTGTCAGATGCCTCGGAATGGTCGCTGACCCCGGCTGATTTCGAGGCCGGTTCCCGATTGTTCGGACCCGTAGGCAGGCGTATCTACATTGCGGAGAGTTTAACGTCGACGCCGCAGCGCAGAGTATTTGCCCTGTGGCAAAAGCCTGTGTTTGGCAATGCGCTTGAGTTGGTGACTGGGGTGCAACGCATGATCCTGCGTTATGGGGCTTGGCGGACCGGGGAAGATGCCGGCCAAGTTGATTTTATGGGCTATTTCGATGCACCTGACCTGCCCCAAGATGCCCGCGTCGTGCTGCTGCTCGTTACGTTGTATGTGGCGAGCCACCTATCGTCTGACCACCCACACTGGACACCTGTGTCCTTCGCCTTACCGCTAACAAGTGTCCCGTCTCCCTGAGGCCGAGACCTCGATGTCATGCACAAAACGGGCTCACGGGTCGCAACGCGGCGTGGTCCTGCTCAGTGTACTCAGTCTGATGCTGATCTTGAGCGTGCTGGTGTCCAGCGCAGGCCGGCAGATGCACTGGTTGCTGCAAACGACAACTCAAGGGACCAACCAAGCTCGCGAACAGGCCGACCATCGGCTGCTTGTGGCAGCCCTATTTGCCTTGGATGTGGGTTTTTTGTCGGCGGATACAGATAACGAGCTGTGTCGCTGGATCGCGCAAGATGTCTGCGTTCGATTCTATCCTCAGTTTTCAGCGGAATTTATCTGGCGGTTTAGGCTTATGCAGCAGCAGGCCGATGGCTCCCAGAAAGAATTAGCTGGAGGCTGGCTGCGCAAACGCGGCGAAAGCCCTCATGCGGTAGCGGCGCTCTGGTTTAGCTCGCCGCCGCTGTGAGGCACCTTACTCTGCGTTGCTCAATGCCTCGATCTGCCCTTCTAGGGTCTGCAGGGTGGCCTGAAGCTCGCCTGCCCGAGTCCGCTCCTTGGCCACCACAGCTTCAGGGGCTTTGGCAACGAAAGCCTCGTTGCCCAGTTTTTTCTCGATTTTCTCGAGCTCCTGCTGGGCCTTGCTCGCTTCCTTGTTGATCCGCGCGCGCTCTGCGTCTAAGTCGATCAGACCGGCCAAGGGCACCATGACCTTTAACTCGCCGACCAAGCTCAGGGCATTCAGCGGCGGCTCGGTATCTTCAGTAAGCCATTCGACAGAAGTGACGTTGGCCAGTCGTGACAGCATGTCTTCGGCTTGCTGTGCGTTGCTACGGTCGGCAGCGTCGCCGCCTTGCAGCAACAGCGGGATCTCTTGGCTGGGTTTGATGTTCGCCTCGCCGCGGATAGTACGAATGCCGGTGATAACGGATTTGAGCCATTCGATCTGCGCTTCGGCAGGTTCGTTAGCGGGCATATCGTCGGGTTGCGGATAGGTTTGCAGCATGATGCTGGCGGCGTCATCGCCGTTGAGCAGGCCCAGTCTTGCGGCTACCTGCTGCCACAGGGTTTCGGTAATAAACGGCATCACCGGGTGCGCCGTACGCAGCAGAATTTCCAATACCTGCAGCAGGGCCCTCTGAGTGCCTGCTCGCGCAGCGGGATCCGCCTCTTTGTTCCACAGTAATGGTTTGCTCAGTTCCAAATACCAGTCGCAGTATTCGTGCCAGGCAAATTCGTAGACCGTGTTGGCGTAAATGTCGAACCGGTAGGTGTCCAAGGCAAAGCGCGCATCTGTGATCATGCGATGGCATTTGCTCACGATCCACTGGTCAACGGCTCCCGGGGCCGGAATCACCGTCAGATCGAGGTCCTCAGTATTCATCAGCACAAACTTAGAGGCATTCCACAGCTTGTTGCAGAAGTTGCGATAACCCTCAATGCGGTTGGTATCAAAGCGTACGTCACGGCCGGTAGTGGCTAAGGCAGCAAAGGTGAAGCGCAAAGCGTCGCTGCCGTATGCCGCGATACCCTCGGGGAAGTCTTTGCGCGTTTGCTTTTCGATCCGCTTCGCCATCTTGGGCTGGGTCAGGTTACTGGTGCGCTTGGCGACCAGAGACTCCAAGTCGATGCCATCAATGAAATCCAGGGGATCGAGCCCGTTGCCCTTGGTTTTCGACATTTTCTGACCCTCGGCATCCTTAATCAGACCGTGGATGTAGACCGTGTGGAACGGAATTTTGTCGGTAAAGTGCAGGGTCATCATAATCATGCGGGCAACCCAAAAGAAAATGATGTCGTGACCGGTGATCAGCGTATTGGTGGGCAGAAAACGCTCCAGTTCCGGTGTTTCTTCGGGCCAACCCAAGGTGGCGAAGGGCCACAGGGCGGAAGAGAACCAGGTTTCCAGCACGTCATCGTCTGCGCTGAGCGCGATGTCTTCGGTCAGCCCGTATTTTTGTCGTGCTTTGGCTTCGTCTTCGGCCACGTAGACGTTGCCTTGGTCATCGTAAAACGCTGGAACCCGATGCCCCCACCACTGTTGACGGCTGATGCACCAGTCTTTGAGGTCGCGCATCCATGCGAAATAGGTGTTTTCGTACTGCTTGGGTACGAATTGAATGTCCCCATTTTCTACGGCAGCGATGGCGGGTTCGGCAAGCGGGCCGATTTTCACAAACCATTGATCGGTTAGCAGTGGTTCGATGATGGCATTAGAGCGATCGCCCCGAGGCACCATCAGCTTGTGATCCTTGATCTCGTCCAGCAAGCCCAAGGTGTCCAGATCCGCGACAACTTGTTTGCGTGCAGCAAGACGATCCAAGCCCTGATACGCCTCGGGCGCAGCGTCGTTAATGGCGGCTTCCGGGGTGAAGATATTAATCAGCGGCAAATCGTGGCGAGCGCCCATTTCGTTATCGTTAAAGTCATGAGCCGGGGTGATTTTTACGCAGCCTGTGCCGAACTCGCGATCCACGTAGTCATCGGCAATCACAGGGATGCTGCGTCCCACCAGCGGGAGCAGGACATGCTGCCCAACAAGATGCGCGTAACGCTCGTCTTCCGGGTGGACGGCGACAGCCGTGTCGCCCAGCATGGTTTCGGGGCGGGTCGTCGCAACGACCAAATAATCTTTGCCGTCCAGGGTTTTCGCGTCATTGGCCAAGGGATAACGGAAATGCCACAGGTGGCCTTGTTCTTCGTTGTTCTCCACCTCAAGGTCGGAGATCGCCGTGCCCAAAGCCGGATCCCAGTTGACCAAACGCTTGCCGCGATAAATCAGTCCTTCGTCGAACAGTCGGATGAACACCTGCTGCACGGCTGTTGCGTAGCCCTCGTCCATGGTGAAGCGTTCTCGAGACCAGTCGATACTGGATCCCATGCGGCGGATTTGCTGCGAAATAGTGCCACCGGATTCTTCTTTCCATGCCCAAACGCGATCAATAAACGAGGCCCGGCCGAGGTCATGGCGATTTAAGTTTTCTTCCGCCAGCTGGCGCTCAACCAACATCTGAGTCGCGATGCCCGCATGATCCGTACCCATTTGCCACAGTGCGCCGGCGCCTTGCATGCGCTGATATCGAATCAACGTGTCCATCAAAGTTTGGTTGAACGCATGGCCCATATGCAGGGTGCCGGTAACGTTGGGCGGAGGGATCAGTATGCAATAACCGTCGCCGCTGTCGCTGGCCTTGAAAAACTCTGCCTTTTCCCAGTGCTCGTAAAGGCTCTGCTCGATCGCTTCCGGATTGAAGTTATTGTCCATGATGACTTTGATAATGCTCTGTAGACACGGTGGTTACTGATCCCAGTCTTCCAATGCGTGGTGATGCAATGGATAACCCCGTTGACGATAAAATTTGTAGTGGTCGCGCCGTAACGCTTTGCTCTCATCGACGATGATCTCGGCGACCCGATCGAAGCGGCCAAAAAAGCTGGGCACATCGCTGCCCAGATTGATCAGTAAACCGGTGTCGTGGCTGGGTTCCTGCCAGCCAATGTGCACGGGGTGTTGATCTCGCGCGCTTTTTTGGGATTCAGCTTGCTCGAGACCATCAATGATTGCGTGAGGCACCAGACGATGTTTCGGGTAGTCCCACATGAGTTCATCAATGGCGACTGCCTGCTGCTGGTCATCCACGCGAATGTGGACAGCCAGCCCACTGCTCAACGCCTTGAGACTCAAGCGACAGGCAAAGCGCAGGCTGGCCTCTAGGTCTTTATCGGGTAGCTGGTAAAAGTCGACGCGGGTCATGTTTTAGCTGGCTCGTTCGATTACAGGCCGCCTTCGGCGACAAGGTAATCGAACAATTGAGCGACAGGCCGACCGCTGGATCCTTTGGCAGCGCCGTTGAGGAAGGAACTGCCAGCAATGTCCATGTGTGCCCACTTACAGCCTTTGACAAAGCGGGACAAGAAGCAGGCGGCAGTGACGCTTCCTGCGCCGCGGCCGCCGACGTTGGCCATGTCCGCAAAGTTTGTGTTTAACCCAGCCTGGTACTCATCCCACAAGGGCAGACGCCAGCTGCGATCTCCGCTGCGCTCCCCCGCTGCGGTAATCGCGTCGGCCAGCTCGTCGTCGTTAGCGAACAATCCGCTGGCGTGACTACCCAGTGCCATGATGCAAGCGCCTGTTAGCGTGGCCACATCGATAATGGCGCGAGGCTTGTAGGTCTGTACATGGGTGAGTGCATCACAGAGCACCAATCGGCCTTCCGCGTCGGTGTTTAGAATTTCGATGGTCTGACCCGATGCCGAGGTGACGATGTCACCGGGCCTGCTGGCTCGACCACTGGGCATGTTTTCTGCCGCGGCGACAACGGTGACCAGATTGATGGGCAGCCGGGCTTCAATGGCGGCCTTGGTAACGCCCAATACAGCGGCAGCTCCGCACATATCGAATTTCATTTCGTCCATCGTGGGCGGGGGTTTCAATGAAATGCCTCCGGTATCAAAGGTAATGCCCTTGCCGACCAAGGCGATGGGTGCCTCATTCTTCTTGCCACCGCTGTAGCGCAAGATGATCATTTTACCCGGCTGGTCACTGCCCTGAGAGACGGACATGAAGGCGCCCATACCCAAGCTGAGCATTTTCTTTTCATCCAGTGCCGTCACCGTTACGGCCTTATCACGCGCCATCTTGCGTGCCTGAGCGAGTAGGTAAGTGGGTGTGCATACGTTGGGCGGTTCGTTGCCCAGATCCTTTGCCAAGGTTAGGCCCTCATCCAGCGCGACGCCGAGCTTAATCGCAGCGCGCAGCGCTTTTTGGTCGCCAGTGTTGGCCAGCAATCGGACCCGCTTCAGGCTGACGGGTTGTTTGGGCTTACTCTTGTAGGCGTTGAATCGATAGCTGGCGTGGCTGATGGCCTGCATGAGGGTCTGGGCTTTCCAAGCAACGCCTTGGCCTTTGATTTTGGTGCCCAACAGGTGCACGGCTGCCTGAGTAATATTCAAGGCGCTCAACTTTTGCGCGACCAGCCCGGCAATTTTGCGGTACTGGCTCGGGCTGCAAGAGTCGGCGCCGCCGATGATCAGTACCCGGGCGACCGGGCCATCCAGATTGACACACAAACTTTCGCCGGCCTCGTCCTTGAAGTCGGTAATCGCGCGGTTCAGCGTCGCGGTGTTTTTCGTGGCTTTGGCGAGACGCTTCGCGATGGCTAAGCTGGTGCCCAAGCAAGGGGTGCGCAAGGTTGCAAGATCGCTGTTGGCTGAGGCGTAATTCATGGTTGTTCTATCCCCGGTTTTGGTAATGGGCTGTGACTGTTATGAGCTCATGTCGCGTGCAATGATTTCGCAGCGAAAACGACGCCGCGACAGGGTGAGCAGATGCAATCGCTGAAGGGGCACAAGATTACCCTGATAGCGGTCGTGGATCTATTACGTTGGGATAACGGTGAGGTGGGGTCGAGCCTTGCCTCAAGATGATGCGGGCTCCGGCAAATGCACGACGTAGGTATCACTGATCCTGTCATGCCACGTCTGCTTGTCTTTGCCCAAAAAGAGCCACGCATAACCCAAACCAAAGCAGGCCAGTGATGCTGGCGCAATCAGCAACCGCAGGGCGATTTGTCGCATGTTGGGTAATCCACCGTCGCCGTTCAGAACTCGGATTTTCCAGGCGCGCATGCCCAGCGTTTCACCTTGTTTGCCCCAGCAGTAAGCGAAAAACGCTATGACCTCGACGAGCAGGGTCAGCTGAAACTCCAACCCAGTGGCCACATCACCGCTCATGGACACCCAGATGAAGCCGGTTAAAAAAAACAGCGCGATAATCAAAAGGCTGTCGTAGAGCATGGCGCCCAAACGCCTGCCCAAGCCGGCGGGATAGGCTTTTTGCGGCGTGTTTGCGTCTTGGGATTCCGGCATAGGTTAGAACGTGGCTTCGTGATCCGCCAAGTTGACTTGGCGACCGCAAAATTCTTCCCGTGTCATGTTTTGCAGCAGATCGCGATCTTCCGAGATGCCCCATGCGCGGCGGCCATCGTCGAGCCGCGCGGCGACGAAGGCCTTGGTCACTCCTTCGGGTCCATACATCACGCTGTAACCTTCGACGGTGCCGGCGCCTTGATGCCCGATGACGACATCGCGCTTCAGGGTGGCATCGACCTGTTCTTGCAGGTCTGCGTGCTGGAACGGCCGTTCGGGTGCTTCCGTGGAGTAGATGCCAAACGCATGCTTGGTAATGTAGCCGCCGTTGGCAGTGATCATGCCGCGTTTACCGGGATTTTCCCTCAGCAGCTGTGCCATGCGCGCGATGGAATGCATGACGTAGTTGTTTAACGGGCCTCCCGCAAAAGTGAGACCACCGGTAACCGTGAGGGGTCGATTCATGTCGAAGCCAAGTTCCCGACAGGCGATTTGCACGGCAACTGGAAAACAACTGTAAACGTCGATCATATCGATATCGTCCGGTGTGAAGCCGGTGAGTTCCAAACACTTGCCGCCGGCCAAGCGAATGGCCGGTGAGCTATGGAAGTTGTCTCGATTCGAGAAATAGTAATGGTCTTGCGCGTCGGTGCCTGCCCACGGATAGATCCATTTGTCTTTGGCAATGCCAAGCGCCTTGGCCTTCTCCTCAGACACCAGAATCAGAGCCGCCGCTTGATCCACATTGTTGTTGGAATTCATCAGTTTAGGGTAGGGGAAGGATACGGGGCGATTCGTGTTTGAAATGGTGCGGATTTCTTCCGCACTCTTCGCTTCGCGAATCCATGCGTTCGGGTTGTCGGCGGCGACGTCGCTAAAGCCAGCCCACAGCTTGGAAATGTGCTTAAGATGCGCATCGACGCTCAGTCCGGTGGCGTGTCTCAGCGCGGTTTCCATAATCGGATAAATTTGAATCGGCCGGCCTAGGCGAATGGCGATTTCCGCTTCGTGACGCATGTCCTTCTCGGCACCAATCAATCGATCCGGTGTGCCGGGCAGTTCCATCCAGCCAAGGTCCTGTCCCGCTTTTGCAGCTTTTGCCTGAGTGTTACCGCATTCGGCGCCGGTCAAAATGATGATGTCGTGTTGGCCAGACTGGATATCTAGGGCGCTCTGGTTGAGTACGGTCTGCACAAAGTTGCCGCCATAGGGCGACAACACGGTTTCCGCATTTGGGCTGCCGATGGCCTGAGCCACGGCGCGCCCTGGATCCTGATACGGCCACAAGCCACGAATAACGCGAACGGAACCTGCATCCAGCAGAGCCTTGGAGCCTGCGTCCTGTGCAGCGGCGTTGACCGCCTCAATCATCAGCTGTACCGGCTCCTTGGCAGATTCAAAGTCTGTGAAGCGTTGCTCCAAGTGGCTGATACCAACCAAAACAGGGGTGTGCTGGGTCATGGGTCTCTCCAAAAAAACATTAGTACGTTTGGCCCAGATCCTATGATCTGACAAGGGCGCCAATCGATCTACTATACATTAGCCGAGCCTGCTTTTTGTGTTACCAATGGGTCAGGGTGACCTCGCCCTTGGGCGTTTGCAGTTGTGCGCTGAATGCGTTGACGCCGTGGCTGACGGGCTGCTGCAGATTCAGATCCATTAACAGAGACTGATAGGTTTTGGCATTGTCCGCGCTGATGCTGAAACGACTGAGCTGGCAGCCGGTGGGCGTCGAATGTGCCGGATGAGGAGAGTTCTGCCAGTCGATGAAGAACGGCATGTGTTCGTCGCGCAAGAACAGCAGTTGCCAGGCTAACTCGATACCGTCAGGAGTCGTCCTGCTCATGTCGATAATTTCGCGGCTAACCAAGCCATTATTGCCTGCCAGATCGGCAACTCGCTGCAGGTTGTCGCAGGCGATGGCCCAGCTGCGAATCCCGGACCCGCCGTGCTCGTGCAGTAACTGCCCGGTGGTGCCAGTGAGGTCTTGAGCAGGATCCGGGGCGATGATTTCCAGATACTGGCGGTTGTCGAGGGACAGTAGTGCGTTGCGCGTGCCGACGCCCGGATGAGAACCGCCCGGAGCAGGCATGACGCCCGTCAGTTCATAGATTTCATCGATTCCGGTCTGCAAATCCGCGCAGGCAAACATGATGTGGTCGAGCTGGGTCATAAATCGCATGCCTTCCTCTGAATTTTCTTCTAACGCTCATTCTTGTTGGCTTCGCTCCGCTCAATGACGGAGCGTCAAGTGGCTGCCGAGCCTACTGACTTGAGAGAGTGATTCTTGCGGTTTTGTCCGGCTCAATCAAAGCGTTCAAAACATCGAAGTCCAACGTGATCACTGCTTCCCGATCATCGACGTGCATGCCAACTGCGGTCACAGCGTTAGGAGCGATCTCTACAACGCCAGTTTGGCTGGTCAGGTGCGCGCCGGAACGTTCGCGGAGTTGGAATAATGCGTCGGAGGTGTTGCGGATGTTCACCAAGGTTCGATAGCCGGTGTTGTCGATAGACTCGATCTGTAAGGACGCTGCGAGTAATTGCTGCATATGGGCCTTGCGGCCTATAAGCATGTTTTTCCACCAGACGATGGTGCGGCGCGCAAACAGTGCTTCTCTCATGGCGTGAAGTGAATCTCCATTGGACAGCAAAAGCGTTACCGGACGATGGCCGGGGTTTTGCGCAGCCTCGGGCTGGTAATCCCATTCGATCAACTCATGCACATCCGAAACGCCGATGAGCGCCAGGTCATGCTTCAGGGCGAGTCGGTGGGCATTTGGATAATAGTGATCGCCGTTGGCAATCTCGATGCCATGCAGCAGGCCATCCTTTGTCACCGCTGTATGAAAGGGGTTCAGACCAGAATCCACTCGCTCAAAGTCCGGATGGTTCAAAAAAACGAAAGCGCCTTGATCGTTGGCAGCTTGCAGCACTTCCCGAGCGTCAAATGTTGAGGCGAAGCCGAAATTCCGGATTGCCTCATAGGTGGCGGGGTCAGGGTAGGGGCGCCAGACCTCATTACCATCGACCTCGACAGCATGGGCGCCATGGAACAAAGGGCTTTGCTCGACGGTAAAAGCGTGGGCCTGTTCACGGGTGGGGAATTCCGTGTGAGGCAAAGACTCTGTGGCCGTTTGTTGTTTCACCAAGGGGTTGGCGTCTTTGATAAAGACTGCATTGATGTGGCCTTCATCGCCGGTTCGTGTGATTTCGACTCCGGGAATAATTTTGACGGGCTGTCCCTCCGCGGCTCTTACGGCTTCTTCATAGGCCCGGTTGCGATCCGGATGAGGGATGTCCGACAAATGCGGCTGGAACTCCAGATGCTCGGTAATTGCCAAGCCGTCGAGGCCGTCGCGCAGTGCTTCCGACACTCGAATGGTTGGCCAAACATGGCCGTCTGAAAAAACACTGTGTGTATGCAGATCCAGTACCAGCGTCTGGAAGTTCTCGGTATCGGGAAAGTGGATGTGTCGTTCAGGCGTAGCGCCCGGCTCCACCGGGCCATGGGCGAGCGAGCTTTGGCTGATACTCAACATGAGCCCGAAGCAAAGAGCAGCAGGGTACAGTGGCAATGTTTGACGCATCTTTATCTCCTTGCACAGACAGCAAGCCAAGAGCTTGGCCGAAGTTATAGCGTCATGCTACCCGTTCCTCGCCAGAGGTGCGCATGGTGCACCTCTCAGAATGAATCGCGGTTTAGACCGGCGAGCGCCTACTGCGCTGCAAACAGTTCCTCAACGTGGGACTGGTCCAGTGGCTGCGTCAGCTTAGAGACCACGACAGTTAGAACGATGGACACGATTTCCCCCATCACAGCGCAGGAGTAGGGATTCGGGCCTTCACCGCGCAGCCATGTTACAGCTCCCTCAAGACCCACGGCAGAGAACCAGCTGGGCTCCAATATTTGCGAATGCAGGACAATAAAGACGCCAAAACCTCCCAGCAGGCCGGCATACGCGCCTTTCAAGGTGACTCCGGACCACAATGCGCCCAGCACCAAGGGCCCGGCAAAAGCCGCCATCATGCCGCCGACACCGATCCAGACAACGAGAGACACATTCACATCCATGAGCGACCATGCCATGAGCATACAAATCAGCAGCACGGCAACGGTGGCCCATCGACTGATCAGCAACACCCGACGGTCTAACTGTTCTTGCGGCATGTCCGGGTGCAGCCTCGGAGCCAGCGTTCTGCGGTACAGATCGTTGGCAATGATTTGCGAGGACGAGACCACCAAACCATCCGCCGTGCTCATCACCGCAGACAGGACGCCAACACCGATCAACGCTGCCAACCACGTCGGGAACAGTTCGATGAAGAGCAGGGGCAGGGCTTGGTTCGGATTGGCGCCAGAGGCGTACAAAGCGTCGCCAAAGTAGACGCGAGCAAGTAAGCCGCCTACGCCAAGCAGTCCGAGGGTCAGGCCGAAAATTGCGGCAAGTTTCACGAATTGCAGCCGCGAACTGCTGCTATCCAATGCCCACAGCTTGTTGCCAAGGTGCGGCAGCAAACCCAGCGGCAAGTGAGCAAAGGCTATGACGAAAATAGACCACCACGAGTGGAACAGCGGTGTATTGGGGTTCGTGGGCGTGACCAGATCTTGGTCCTGTTCGGCGAGATTATCGACTAGGCCAGAAAATCCGCCCTCCACACCCCAGCCGAGGGCCGTGAGAATAATGACTAAGACGGCGAGCAGAAGCATCATGAACCCCTGCACCCCGTCGGTCAGAATGTCCGCGTGCGCACCGCCGAGCACGACATAAATCAGCAGGATGAAGGTTGTGATACCCAGAGCCCACATGGAATCCAGTCCCAGCATGATTTCAAACATCACCACGCCGGAAACCAGCTGGCCTGCAAGATAAAAGAACAGGACGAGTGAAATCAGGGACACCATGAGGCGCACGGTGTCGGATTGATAACGGTCACCAAGGTACTCGGGAATGGAGCGGTTACCGAAGCGGTTGCCTGATGAGGCCACCAAGCGCATGGAAATCAAAATGCCGACGTAAACACCTACCGGATACAGGAAATGCATCCACAGAGTAGAAAGGCCCCACTCGTATGACATAGCCGGGCTGCCAAGAAACGTTGCCCCGCTGGCGGTGGAGGCAGCAAATGCCAGAGCCAAAAACACCGGGCCGTAGGCCCCGCGAGCCGTCGCAAAGTCATCTGCGTGTTTGATTTGGCGTTGGGCGTATACGCCAATGCCGACCATCAGGCTCATGTAGCCGAACAAAAATATCCAGGACCAAGTAATCAGACTCATAGTACATCTCTCCCCAAGGACCCTACGTTAACCTGAAATGGGTAGGGTTTGTGGGTCAATTGCCACTTAGGGGCGGCAGTAAATGCTCCTCATTGCAATTAGGGGGTCTGTTCCCTGATCTCCTTGCCCACAGCCTTGATCTGATCGAATTCTGCGCGTCGTCGTGCCAGCTCTTGTGGCGACACATTCTCAATGCTGAAGAACTCGTCTTTCCACGTCGAATCTGCCGACCACTGTTGGGCTGATTTCACTGTGGTTCTTGGTTCCGATGCTGTCTCAAGGGTCTGCAGCGCCAATGAAAGCGTCTCGCGCTGGGATTTCGGGTCATTGGGCCTGCCCGCTGAATTGCCCAACGGGAAGTCGCTGAAAACAAAGCGGGGCACCCCGCAATGCTCAACAATGTCCTTGGCCGAACCCATAATCACGGTGGCAATACCGTTAGTCTCGAGGTGACGTGCGGCCAAACTGACCGACTGGTGACACACGGGTCAGTTGGCCACCAAGATGGCGAGGTCGACTTCGTCTTCACAAAGTAAGGCGAGTAAATCCGGGCAGTCTTGGTTCATCGTTGTCGGCTGGCTGCGATTGGTCGGCAATCCGTAGTAGCGCGCAGACAGGCTGCCGATGCGACCGCTCTCGTTGGCCGCGCGGAGCGCCTGCAGCGGGAAGTAGCTGTTGATGTCTTCGGCGGTGGTGTAGGCGCGGTCGTAGCTGACGTGGGAAATGCCAAGGACGTCATCGTCTTGGGAATCTCCGGCGTACACCTGATAAAACTTGGCAGCAGCGTTGTAGGGTGCCCCCGGGCCTTGATCGCCGGCATCGGGTTTGAACGGCGCGGCGGTGGTGACCAGACCTACTCGGCTCTCAGCCACGGGCTTACTCAACGGTTGGAAGGGGACGTCGGTAAAGTTGGCCCAGCGATAGGGATTGTCGTAACCCAGCGCTAGGTAATAGTCCCGCATGCGCTGCATGTAATTCAGGTCCCTCGGAGCAAGATCGGTGTCCATGTTTTCGGACTTACCTATACCGGCGCCAGACGCGCCAGTTTTGGCTCTCGCGGCGCAGGCAGGCTGTCGTCTAAGGCTGCGATCAAATCGCCTTTGAGTGACGCATAGGCAGGGTCGTCCCACAGATTGACGAGGGAGCCCGGGTCGTCAGACAAATTGTAGAGTTCTCCCTCGGTGCCTTCGTACAGCGAGCTTTTGCCGTAGCGCGAACAGACCCAATCGTCCTGATAGATGGTCTGTAAATTGAGGCTCACAGGCCCGTGTTCGCTTTCCCATTCGGTTAACACGCGCTGGCGTTGCTGATCTTGCGCGTCTTGTTCACTGAGGGGCAGGGGCTTGCCTTCTACCCAATCCGGTTCGCCGATGCCTGCGATTTGGCAAAAGGTTTGTGCTAGGTCCAGATGACCGACCGGCGCGGTCACCTCTGCCGCCGGGATATTGGCGTTGGGTGCTGGTCGCCAGATCAAGGGCAGCCGCATCAACGAGTCAACGTGGTAGGCGCCCTTAAACAGCAGGCCATAGTCGCCCTGCAGTTCGCCATGGTCAGTGGTGAAAATGATGTCGGTATCCGCCTCCCAGCCGCGATCTCTCAAATAGTCAAAGACCCTCGCGCAGGCGTCGTCGATGAGTTCGTTTTCAATGTGGGTGTAGGCATTGATTTCCCGGATCTGGTCAGGGGTCATGTCGCAAGGTTTGAAGCCTCGGGGCGATTCGAGATTGGCCCACAGACTGCCGTCGAAATAGCCCATCCAGTGCTTGGGCTTGTCCTTGAGCATTTCTGCTGCCTGTTCGGGGCTGCCGGGATAGAGTTCGGGTAGCGGCACGTCCCGCCAATCCAATCGCTGCTTTTCTGCTGCTGGCGGATCCCAGGGGTGGTGGGGGTCCGGAAAGCTCATCCACACGAACCAGTCTTCATCATCGGACAGGGTGTTCAGCCAATTCATGGTGCGCTCGGCGACCCAGTTGGTGTGATACAGCTCGGTTGGCATGTCGGTTGGCCAAACCTGTACCGCGCCTGTATCGCCGCAGGCAGCCATGTTTTGCTGACCCTTGTCCGTGACCGCTTGATAGCGCCTCGCATCCAATTCAGGGTGGTTCTGAGCCAGCCACAGATCGTAGTGGGAGTGATTCATACCAAAGTGATTGGCCAGTTCCATGTGCTCGAAGCCCCGGTGGGGGCCCGACTCGCCCAAGGCCGCCATGCGATTTTCGTAAAAATCCTCCCCGGAGCCCAGCCAAGGCTCAAAGTGCGCCTTGCCTAAAATTGCGGTTCGGTAGTCGTGCTGTTGCAGCCAGTGAGCGATGGTCGGCGTATCCTCCGGCAGGCTCACCCCGTTCATCCAGACCCCGTGACTGGCCACATGTTGGCCGGTCATGATGGTGGCTCGAGCCGGCATGCAAATCACGTTTTGATTATGTGCGCGCCGGTAGTTAATGCCCTGGGCCGCCAACGCGTCGATGGCCGGTGTGCGGGCAACGCTGCCGCCGTTGCAGCCCAGTGCGTCGTAGCGCATCTGGTCCGTGGTAATCAAGAGGATTTTTCTGCCCATGGGTGCCTCAGGCGGTTAAGTCTTTGCCCAACGCCGCCGCGTCGGCGGCATAATTTTCGTAGCTGTCTTTCAACGTCGCGGAATTCAATATGACTTCAGCGGCCAATTCATTGGTTTCGGCATCAATCACGCGGGTCATGATCCAATTCGACTCTGTGCGTCTGCTTTCACTCAGCGCAATGATCTCGCGCTCCAGCTTGTAGGGGTGATCGACGAAGAGTGGGCCGTTGATCATTTTTATTTCCTGAGCGGCGAACAAACCAATCGCCGGGCCCCGAGTGCGAAAACCCGATTGACCGCTGGTGTACTGGGTCAGCACGCTGATCATTTCCAGCGGAATCACGGCCCTGCCCCAAGGATTGTCGCTGCCATAGTAAGGGTGTTGCTCGGTAATTTTCTGCAGTTTCTCGGCAAGACTAAAGGGATACATGGCACCCATATTCTGATCGAATGCCATTTGCGCATGCTCGGGGTTACCGGCGCCCAGCTGCCCGACCGTAAGGTCGCTAAGGATCACCAGCTGATCGGAAGGTCGCAGTTTCGCTCTGCGCCTGTCCAGTTCGGTCTCGCCGTAATCGGGACCAAGCGAGGCAGTGCCGGTGAGCACCGGGGTGGCGTCGCGTTTTTCTGCACTGATGCGGGCCACCTGATCTGCGGCCACGTGTTCAACCATGACTCTGACTTCTTCCCCTTCGACCACCATGGTTTGGTAGTGGGCACTGATGCAGCCGCGCTCGAACCAAGCGTCGCCAAAAACCTCGTGAAGGATCGGCACGAACTGGCTGAAGTGGGTGGGGCCTTCGATGGGTGCACCCGCGAAGCCGAGATCTTCCGCCATTTTGTCGTCATGGATCGACAGGTGACCGTCGTATTCTTGGTCGCCCAGCATTTGTCGTGGCCTGCGAAATTCTCCAACCAGCATCCCAGCTTCAGTCATCGGTTTGCTCCTCTTTCAATCAGTGATTTGGCAACAGAGAAAAACTAGCAGAACAGCTGTCCGATGTCCTCACAGTCGCCTGTTGCGCTGCCGGTTGGCGTCTTGGCGTGACTTGTGTTGAGATAATCACCGTTAACGGGGGAAAGGATAATGATCTACGCACACAGAAACGATATCTACGATGCGGATACGCACATGATGGAGCCGCCGACTTGGCTGGCCGAATTTGCCGACGCCAAGCTCCGCCCTCATTTGGCACCCTTTGGTCACGGTAAACCAGCGACACAAGAAAAAGCAGCTCTGGCTTTGGCTGGGTTCGAACGCCGCCAAAACGATGCGAATGTTTATGCTGAGATAGAGCAATCGTTCATGGCCATGAAGCATAAGGGTTTTCAAGGCCTCGGGGCGTGGGACCGTGATGAGCGAGTGCGCGTGAATGATCTGTTGGGTTTCAAGGCGCACATCGTGTTTCCAACGACGGCCTTTGACCAAGTACAGGGGGCGAAAACCCCAGAGATTTTTGCGGGGTCTGTGCAGGCATTGAACCGGGGCCTGGCCAGTTTTTGCGAAACCGACGCGCGCATGCATCCAGCGGCCTACATTCCTTTTCGGCACGGACCGGAAGCAGCCATGGATTATCTCGACGCTGCCATAGCCCTGAATTTTTCCGTTGTGTTAATCGACACGATCGCACCGCAAGGGGCGCGAGCCTTCACTCACCCAGATTTTGATCCGATTTGGGCAAAAATTCAGGAAGCGGATATGGCGATCACAATCCACGTAGGTACGGACGGGGGGTGGGACCCCGTGCCCCTGTCGTTTTATAACAATGGAGGCTCGGTGCCCGAGCACAGCGAAGGGGACGCGCCCCGCGACGCCATTGCGTATATGGGCATTCAGTACAATGCTGAATTGTTTCTGGCGGCGATGATTTTTGACGGCGTGTTCCATCGTTTTCCAAAATTACGGGTGGCCGTAGTAGAGCTGGGCGCTTCTTGGATCGTGTCCTGGATGAAACATTTGGATCAGGCCTTTCGGGCCTTTCGCCGGCTGCAGGATTTATCGCAGGTTCAGATGCAGCCGTCGGAGTACGTGCTCAAACACATCAAGGTGACGCCGTTTGCCGGCGAAGATGTGGGTTGGCTGCTTAACTCTGGCGCTCAGGATTTACTGTTGTTTGCCTCGGACTATCCACATCACGAGGGAACGGATGACCCGATTGGTCGATTTGAGAAAACCATGGATGGGGTGAGTGAGCAGGCGCGGCAAAAGTTCTATTCGGATAACTTCCGGAGTTTGTTGGGCAGCCATCTGTCGACCTAGTCGAATAAAGGGTATTGGTTTAAACGTAACTGGAGAGAGTCAAGGTGCAAGATATTTATATTGTAGAAGCGGCGCGCAGCCCAATCGGTAAACGCGGTAAGGGCTTGGCAGGTTTGCTGCCTGCGGACTTGCTTGGCAAGGTTCAACGCGGCGCATTGGAGCGGGCTGGCATCGACCCTGCCAACGTCGGTCAGATCATTGGCGGCTGTGTCTCCCAGATCAATCAGCAATCGTTCAATATCGCGCGGATCGCCTGGCTTTCTCAGGGCTTCCCTGAAGAAGTGGCGGCCACGACGGTTGATTCTCAGTGCGGTTCCAGCCAGCAGGCGACATCCCTAGGGGCAGCAATGATTGGCTCAGGTATGGAAGAGATTGTGATGGCCTGCGGCGTAGAAATGATGTCGGTGATTCCGCTGGGATCCAATATGGCCGGTGGCGTGCCCATGGGTGAAAGCTACATGCAGCACTATCAGCCAACCAGCCAGTTTCAGGGTGCGGCCATGATTGCCGAGGAGTATCAGATCACTCGCCAAGACACCGACGCATTCGGTCTCTCAAGCCAAGAGAAAGCTATCGCTGCATGGGAGCAAGGACGCTTTGATCGCGAGATCGTGCCGGTAGAGGCGCCTGTCTTGGATAAAGAAGGCAATCCAACGGGTGAGATGCACACAGTTTCTCGAGACGAGGGACTGCGTGCCACGGATATGGAGTCCTTAGCCTCGTTACAAGCCGTTCCGGGCCAAGAAATTCACACTGCAGGCTCCAGCTCTCAGGTGTCCGACGGCGCTGCCGTTGTGATCCTCGCCAGCGCCAGCGCCGTGGAGAAATACGGCCTGAAGCCCAGAGCTAAAATTCTCGCGACGACCTTGGTGGGCTGCGATCCGGTGACGATGTTGAAAGGACCCATCCCTGCAACGCAAAAAGTCCTGGAACAAACTGGGTTGAGCATTGACGACATCGATACCTTTGAAATCAACGAAGCCTTTGCGTCCGTGGTGTTGGCCTGGCAAAAAGCGGTAGGGGCGGATGCGGACAAAGTCAATCCAAATGGCGGTGCCATTGCCCTAGGTCATCCCACAGGTTCTACGGGGGCGCGTCTGATCACCACGGCGCTGCACGAACTGGAGCGGGATCGAGGCCGCTATGGGCTGATTGCCATGTGCTGTGGCGGTGGCTTGGGTACTGGCACGGTGATCGAGCGACTCTAGCTAACACGGTTCGGTAATACGCCCATGAATGGCGCAAATGGTATGCTTACGCTGGTCAGTTGCGCCTTTTTTATGGGTTTGGTCGCGTGGATATCCTATGTAAAAACCCGCGGTGAGGTGGCGACCCGAGAGGGCTATTTTTTGGCGGGTCGTGGCCTTACTGCCGTTTTTATCGCAGGTTCCATGCTGCTGACGAATCTTTCAGCGGAGCAGTTGATTGGTCTCAATGGCTCGGCTTACGGATTCAATCTCAGCAGCATGGGCTGGGAAGTCACCGCTGCGGTGGCTACCGTCTGCATGGCCTTTGTTTTCCTGCCGCGTTATTTGGCTGGTGCCTTCACCACCTTGCCGGAATTTCTGAATGACCGATTTGATGGCAGCGTTCGTGCCTTAGCCGCGGTACTGTTTATGGTCGGTTATGGCCTGATCACCATTCCCTCGGTGCTGTATGCGGGCTCCATAGCGGTACTGCAGCTATTCGATGTGCCCGCTCTGTTTGGCATCTCCTACGCTCAAGCCTTGGTGCTGACGATTATCACGGTTGGCTGTATCGGCGCGCTCTACGCGGTTTTTGGTGGCTTAAGAGCGGTGGCGGTTTCCGACACCCTCAACGGTTTGGGCCTGTTGGTGGTTGGTTTGGCTGTACCGTTGCTGGGCTTGGCGGCTTTGGGCGATGGCAGTCTGGGCGACGGCTTGCATACCGTGGCGAATACCCAGACGCAAAAGCTCAATGCCATCGGCGGTGCTGACGATCCGACCCCGTTCGCGACGCTGTTTACCGGAATGGTTTTCGCGAACCTGTTCTACTGGTGCACCAATCAATACGTGATTCAACGCACATTGGCTGCGAAAAACTTGGCCGAAGGTCAAAAAGGTGTGCTGTTTTCCGGATTCTTTAAAGTCATGGTGCCATTTTTGATGATGCTGCCCGGCGTCATCGCATTTCATCTTTACGGGGGACCGGATGAACCCGGCGGCCTTGCATCCATTGATTTAGCGTATCCGCGTTTGATCGCTGATGTGTTGCCAAATTACGCCATGGGATTTTTCTTGGCCGTACTTTTGGGGGCCGTGTTTTCGTCCTTTAACTCATTGCTGAACAGCGCGGCGACGTTATTTTGCTTAGATGTGTACCTGCCGTACCGGGCGCGTCAGGGCAAAAGTGCCCTGAGCGATGGCGGCCTGCTGCGTGTCGCTCGCCGCACCAGTATCGTCATCGCGCTTTTTTCCTTCGTGGTCGCACCCTTGCTGCAATTTGCGCCGGATGGACTGTGGCAGGTGATCCGCGTGTTCACAGGTTTTTACAATATCCCCATTGTCGCCATCGTGATCGTCGGGCTGTTTACGACCCGAGTGCCGGCATTGGGTCCCAAGCTTGTGATCGGGTTTCATCTGGTTACCTATGGCCTGACGCAGTTTGTCTTCAAGGACCTCGTGAATATCCACTTTCTGCATCTTTACGCGATTCTTTTCGTGCTCGAGATTGGTATTTTGCTGATGACAGGCTATCTGCGGCCCCGCAGCAGTCCCTGGACTTATACGACAACACAAATCGTGGCTATGGAACCGTGGGCCTATCGCATTCCCTGTGCGATCACGCTGTTGTCTTGCGTTATCGCTCTGTATCTCGTGTTTTCGCCTGTTGGGCTGGTTGGCGGACTCAGTCAGGCCTTCTGGCCATTGCTGTGGGCCGTAGTGATCGTCAACATAGGCGTCTGGTGGCGCAGCGTTGCTCGCAACAAAGCCGGTGATGCGGCGTCCAATCACTGATCATCCAAAACGGTAATTCATGAGAAATCTGCGATGAGCAAAATGAGACTGCGCGGCTTCGAAAACGCACCCGGCCAACGTCATGTGTCTGAAGACGATCGCTATTTATATCGTCAAGAAGAACCTCGGTATCGCTTTGTGGTAATTGGCACGGGCACCATGGGTCAGGAGCATATGCGCGTGGCAGCGCTTTTAGGCCGGGCGCGAATTCATGGCATTTACGATTCTCAGGCATTGAGCATGGATACAGCTGCAGCCAATTTTCGTTCGCTGCAGTCGGAACCCTTGGTGCGGTACGATGATTTGGCGTCCGCGTGTAATGATCCTGCGGCGGATGCGTTACTGATCTGCACGCCCAACTACACGCATTTCGAGGTGCTGCAAACAGCGATGCAGTCTGGTAAACCGATCTTCTTGGAAAAACCCATGGCCACAGATCTGCAGGATGCTGCAGCCATTGTGCGAGCTGACGAGTCCTACGCATCGTTCATTCAAATCGGCTTGCAGTATCGTTACAAACCTCAATATCTCGAAGCGCTAGCAGAGGCGCTGACGCGGCGCTCCATTGGGCAAATTAAAACGATCAGCGTGAGCGAGTATCGCCCGCCATTTCTGGACAAGGTTGATCAGTGGAACAAGTTTGAACGTCTTAGCGGCGGCACCCTCGTGGAAAAATGCTGTCACTACTTTGACCTGATCAATCTGCTGGCGCAGGGGCGGCCCAGCCGCGTGTTCGCGACCGGCGGTCAAGCGGTGAATTTTCTCGATTTTGAACGTAATGGCGTGCCGTCTGATATTGACGACCACGCCTTCGTCAGCATCGATTACGATCATGGGATCCGCGCCAGTTTTACTCTCAACATGTTCTGCCCGGATTTTGCCGAAGAGTTGGTGGTGGTGGGTGATCAAGGACGGCTCAAAGCCACGGAAGAACAGGATATCCATCGATCGGCGTCGGGTTCCGCTAGCCTGACTCTTCGGCTGGGAGAAAACGGGCTGTCGAAAACCTCCGACCTGACCTATCCCCGAGTGATAGAGCAAAGTGGTCATCATGGCTCCACGTATTTTGAACACATGGCTCTGTTGGATCGGTTGGAAGGCAAGGCCGTAGACTGCGCTACGCCAATGCAGGGAATGTGGGCGATGGTTGTCGCCAGTGCAGCGCAGCAATCGGTGCGGTCAGGGCAAGCGGTTTCTGTGGACAGCTTTATTGCCGAGAATGATCTGGGCTCCTTATTGAATTAGACCATTGATATGCAAAACGAAGAGAGATAAGAATCTGATGCAAACCATTGCTGTTGGTACGAGTAGTATGCCTGCTGTTGGGCTTGGCCTATGGAAAATCGACCCGTCAAATGTCGCCCAAACGGTGTATGAGGCGATTAAAACTGGCTACCGCCATCTGGACAGCGCGGCAGATTACGGCAATGAAGCTGAAGTCGGGGCGGGCATTAAGCGCGCCATTGACGACGGACTGTGCACCCGTGAGGAACTTTGGGTTACGTCTAAATTGTGGAATACCTTTCATCGACGAGAGCATGTGGCTGCGGCCTGCCGAAAATCGCTGGAGGATTTGGGGCTCGATTACTTCGACCTGTACTTAGTGCACTTTCCCATTGCCTTAAAGTACGTGGACTTTGCCGATCGGTATCCGCCTGAATGGCTCTTTGATCCCTCAGCCGAAGCGCCGACGATGCAGCGTGACCCTGTACCCCTGAGTGAGACATGGGCCGGGATGGAGGAATTGGTTGATCAAGGGCTCGCGCGACAGATCGGAGTCTGCAACTACAACTCCGGCCTGCTGCATGACCTGATGAGCTATGCGCGAATCAAGCCGGCCATGCTGCAAATCGAGTCCCACCCATACTTAACGCAAGAGGCATTGATTCGAACGGCGCAAGAATATGGACTGGCGGTGACTGCATTTTCGCCCTTGGGGGCGTCCTCTTATCTGGAGTTGGACATGGCCTCCCAAGCAGAGACTGTGTTGACCGAAAACGTGGTCACCGAGATTGCCCAGCGACACGGCGTGAGTCCAGCGCAGGTGGTTTTGCGTTGGGGTATCCAGCGCGGGACGGCGGTCATTCCCAAAACCGTGAAAGTGGAAAGGCTGACAGAAAACCTGACGTTAGCCGGTTTCGAGCTTTCTTACGATGAGGTGGTGGCAATCTCAGCGTTGAATAAAAATCGTCGCTTTAACGATCCCGGCGTGTTCTGCGCTGATGCTTTTAACACATTTCATGCGATTTACGACTGATGGGCGAGATCAAACCAATTACCTTGGGCGGCGTGACGATCGACGGGGCCGGTGATGGGTTTCCCGTTGAGGCAACGCCGCAAGAGCCTGTCAGTGCTGCTGCCGCAGCGGCGTGGGCAAGGCAACATCGGCAGGCGATTGATGATCTGCTGGCAGCAAACGGGGCTGTTTTGTTCCGTGGGTTTGGCTTACCTTCCGATGCAGCGTTCGATCAATTTATCGCTGCCTTTGATTGGCCCAATTTCACCTACGCGGAATCGCTGTCTAACGCCGTGCGGCGCAATCGGACCGATCGCGTCTTCACCGCCAATGAGGCTCCTCCTGAGGTGGCAATATTTTTGCATCACGAAATGGCGCAAACACCGATCTATCCGTCTCGACTCTTCTTTTTCTGCGAGCAGCCGGCCCACAGCGGCGGTGCAACGCCGATTTGCCGTTCCGACTGGTTGCTGGACCGCCTCGCAGACGAGGCTCCTGATTTCGTTGCCGCCTGCGCAGAGAAGGGCGTGCGGTACTCTCAAACCATGCCCGCAGTTGATGATCTGGCGTCTGGCCAAGGGCGCAGTTGGGGTAGCACCCTAAGTGCGGATAACAGGGCGACGGCGGAGGCCAAGCTGGCGAGGCTGGGCTATGAATGGCAGTGGCAGGCTGACGAAAGCCTAAGCGTTACCACGCCAGTGCTGCCCGCAATTCGCCAGCTGCAGGATGGCAGGCAGTCTTTTTTCAACCAGCTGATCGCTGCTTTTTTTGGCTGGAAAGATGCGCGTAACGACGGACAAAAAGCCATTTGTTTTGGTGATGGTTCGCCAATAGATAGCACAGCGATGGCATTGGCCGTGTCCATAGCAGAGGATCTGACAGTAGACTTGCAGTGGAAGCAGGGTGATGTGGCCTTGGTGGATAATCTTCGTGTGATGCACGGTCGTCGACCATTCGAGGGCGAACGCCGGGTGTTGGCTTCCTTGGTTGCTTGATCAATACTTTGGTCTCAACGTGACGGGGGAAGGTCTGTGCAAAGTCAGTCAATTGCTGGAAAACAAACGCTGTCGGTACTCGTCATCTCAGTAATGCTGGCGGCCTGCAGTCCGTCATCGGAAACCACCAAAGACATATCGCTCCAAACCATCGCGCCAGACTCATTGAAACTCTACGTTTTCAATTGCGGTGACTTTCAGTTTCCGTCTGTGCGGGCCTTTGGTATCGATGATGAGGAAACGCCGGTGCGAACGCTTGTTGTGCCTTGCTACGTGATAGACCATCCGGATGGTACGCTGCTGTGGGACGGTGGCTTACCCTCTGCAGTCGCCGATCAAGCCGGATGGCAAACGGACCAGCAAAGCGGCGTCAAGACGCGACTGCAGAAAACTTTGCAAGAACAGCTGGACTCATTGGACCTAGGGTTTGATTTGGCGAGCATCGATTACGCTGCGTTCTCGCATATTCATTACGATCATGTGGGCGTTGCTAACGAACTCAGCGGCGCGACGTGGCTGGTGCAGCAAGGAGACTACGATGTGGTGATGGCGGAAAACTCGACGGTTCCCGCTTTTGATCCAGCGTTGGTATCCGCATTGAAAGAACGACCTACCAAAGTCATTAACGGTGATTACGATGTGTTCGGTGACAAAAGCGTGCGGCTAATCTCTGCCCCCGGCCATACGCCCGGGCATCAGGTCCTCTACGTGGAACTGGCGGAAAAGGGTCCCTTGGTGCTCTCAGGGGATTTGTATCACTTCCGCATCAGTCGAGATCAGCGCCGGGTACCGCAATTCAACGTCAACCGAGAGCGATCGCTGGCGGCCATGGCCAAGGTGGAGGCCTTAGTAGAGAGCTCAGGAGCGGACTTTTGGATACAGCATGATGCTGCTCTGTTTGAAACGCTGACCCTGGCGCCCGGCTTCTACCAGTAGGCGCGTTATTGAATGAAGAGACGGTTGTCTCTTCGCTCAATGACCCATCGGACCGGAACATTCAACAGCGCCGAAGCGTCGCTGGACCCCAAGCTCTCTTCAACTGTATTGCGCGCGTCCGGCGCCAAGCTTTGAAAGTACTTTTGCGCTCGTTGAGCGATCCAGACCTGGTACAGGTCCGCGCGGTAGGTCTGTGCCTCACCGCGATAGATCAAGTCTTCGATCACCAAGGTGGGCTGATCATGGTCTGGATTCAGGGCATATCCGGATTCCGGCTGCTGACGGTCCATGGCCTGCTGAAAGCCAATGCAGCTGAGGATAAACGGTTTGCCGTAGTCCTTAGCTAGATGCGCCAGCACGGCCAAGGCGGTCGCAGGAATCGCGTCATTTTCAGGATAGGCGATCGGGCGGTCGTAGAATTCCGGTGATTGTATTTCCGGGGTCAGCATATGTTCGACCCAGCGAAAAACCCGAGGGGCATGTTGCTGCATGCATTGCAGCCCCGCAGGGTCTCGTCCCAAGTGTGCGTGCATGGCCCCCATAATGGCATAGTCGGCGGCGCTGGGGTGGCCACCCAAAAAATACGGATGGTGTTGCACATGCTGCTCCATGAGCTGCAGGATGGCTAAGTATTGACGCTCCAATGCTGTCCGTTTTTCTTCACTGGTTGGTGGCAAGCCATAGCTCATCATGCGGTCGGCGATCAGGTTACCGTATTTTTCCAGTTCTTCATCAGAACCGTGTGGGCGGAAAGACCGGCCAAAATCTTTTATGACAAAGCTCAGGTTTTCCTCAAACAGCCACCTGTGTTGCCAAGCTAAGTTCACCAGCCCCTCGCTGCATAAAAGCTCCATCAAATGCACAAATGTGCGCTGGACAGGCGTGTTCGGAATGGCCGGAACTGCAGGAAACCGAGCCTCTATGTAATCGAGCATTTCGACGCTGTCTTGCACCACCTGTCCATCTGGGGCGAGCAGTTGAGGAACGCGGTGCGAGCCTGAGGCGGGCCGAACTTTCTCTCGAAACTGCGTCTCGCTGGGCAATCGCTCCACGAAGGGAACGCCTTTTTTGCGCAGATGGCTGCGGGATTTCGCGGTGTAGTAAGAGGCGTAAGAGCCATAAAGCGTATACAGGTTTGGCATAGCAGTCTTTCCCGGTCGGATCTGAAGGTGGAAGCCCAAGTCACTTGGGCAGACTTTAGCATTGTGGGCCTTGTCTCGGGAAACGTCATAGGCTAGCGTCGACCGAGGTTTGGAAAGGACAGGGGAAACCAATGATTGAATTGATTTTGTGGAGTTTGGTGTTGCTCATGGTGCAGCTGGTGACACCCAGCGTGCTTGCGCTGATGGGCGGTCAGGTGTCGGTGGCTTATTTACTCAGCGCGCGGGACGCATCTCCTCAGACCTCCGATTCGGTGCTCCGAGCCCAGCGTGCTGCCGCCAATTTGCTCGAAACACTGCCAGCATTTTTGGTGCTCGCGGTTCTAAGCATCATAAACGGTACCGATGTCATCTTGTTAGCCCAGGCGTGGCTGGTCTTGCGAGTGATTTATCTTGGGCTGTATCTGGCCGGCACCGCTTACGTGCGCTCCTTTGTCTGGGTTGGCGCGTTAGCCTGCCTGATTGGTATGGCGCTACCGCTGCTTTAAAGCGCCCAAACCAGCCACAGCTAGGATGAGGAGGATGGCGAAGTAGAACCCGCTCTCTTTGTCGTTTGGCGGCGTAAGCGACGTGAACAATGCGCCTCTTTCGGTATATCGCTTAGCGGTAAGCTGCTGGTGCCAGCAAGGCCAGATTTGGTTTCGTGCGCTTGAGCGATTCTTCTCTATGGAGGCCTGAAGCTCTATTTTTTCAAGGCAGCGCGCATATTTCTGCTCTGCCAGAGCCTTCTCCGTAAAAAATGCAGACACGGACGCATTGAGCTGCCATAGACAGATGCCGCCCAATGCCAGAGCGCAAATCAGCGCAATCCTAGAGCGGTTAACGTTGCCATCCACGGATGAACCTCGTATCAGTAGGGGTGCACGACGACGGGAAGTTCGGTGTATCCACGGACAAAGTTAGAATGGACTCGTTGCTCTGGGCCAACCACCTCCACGGTCTCGAAACGTTGCAGAATTTCCTCCCAAAGAACCCGTAGCTGCATTTCTGCCAAACGGTTGCCCATACAGCGGTGAATACCAAAACCAAAGGATACGTGATGGCGAGGATTTGCCCGGTCAATGATGAAGTCGTCTGCTCGGTCGATAACGGTTTCGTCCCGATTGCCGCTGAGGTACCACATAACAACCTTGTCCCCCTTGCGAATGGTTTTGCCTCCCAGCTCCACATCTTCCAGCGCCGTGCGGCGCATGTGCATTAAGGGAGTTTGCCAACGGATAATCTCGGGCACCATGTTAGTGACTAAGCTGTGGTCGGCTCGAAGTTTTTCATATTCCTTGGGATTTTGGTTTAGCGCCAGAACGCCTCCGGTGATCGAATTGCGAGTGGTATCGTTTCCGCCAACAATCAGTAATCCCAGAGTGCCGAGATACTCCATAGGGTCATCGATCATGTTGGCGGTGGTTGGGTCTTGCTGCAGCATCGTGATCAGATCGAAGCCGTTGGTCGGCGCCGCCTTACGCTGATGCCACAGGTTTTGAAAATAGTTCAAGCATTCGAGCATGACCTGCTCACGGGCTTTGCGGCCCTCTACATCATGTCTTGGGCTGCCGCTGGTGAAATTGTCTGACCAAAGCGTCAGTTTTTTTCGCTCCGCGAACGGAAAGTCGAACAGGGTAGCCAGCATTTGAGTCGTTAGATTAATGGATACCGCGTCGACCCAATTGAAGACTTTGCCAATGGGCAGGTTGTCCAATATTTCAGCAGCCCGATGCCGTATCAGAGCTTCTAGATTTTGCAGGTTTTTCGGTGCAACCACGTTCTGCACAGCCTTGCGTTGCGGGCCGTGTTTGGGTTGATCAGCGGTGATAAAGCTCTGGGTGCGTAAGTCCGTGTCTTGATCAACGAGGGTGATGCCGCTGGCAGAAGAAAACTGCCGGTTATTTTTGTCCACCGCCATAATGTGATCAAAGGTCGTAACGGACCAGTAGGGACCGAAGGCAGACTCTTTGTGGAAGTAGACTGGGGCTTCTTCACGCATGCGCTTGAAATAAGGCCGCCAGATTTCCTTGGAAAACAGTCTCGCGCGGCTGATGTCCACGCTATCGAGATGACCAGTCCACGGTTCGTCCTCATTGCGGGAAGAATACAAGTTGTCACTCATAGCTAACCTCCTGATCAAGGACTCAAGCATGCCAAAGTTCGGTGAGTTTTGGGAGTCCTGTCGCAACGCCTCGAATTCGGTGTTAACGGATGCTGTTTCGAGAGTTATAACGGAATCGTTAGGCCTTTGGGTCGTTGATGCAGGGGGACGAATGGAACTGGATATCTTGATGGTGATCGCAGAAATCGCCGTGGCGCTGGCCGGTTTTGCGGCCGTGGTGGCGAATTTCTCAGAGAACTGGACGAAGGCTAAAAGCAAACAATTGACCAATCTGCTGACGCAAAGCGGGATCGCGTTGTTCGCCTCCATGGTGCCTTTGATCATGTCTCAAATGCGAGCAGATGATAGCGCGGGTATCGACACGGTTTGGATGGTGAGCAGTGCGTCCTATGTGTTTTTCGCCTCCAGCTACTTGGCTGTTTCGCTGTTTCTCTCTCGCAGTCGCAGCTCTGGAGCGCGCGCTGTGGATCGCATCTTTCTACTCACGTTTATCGTGGCGATCGGGGCGCAAATCTACAATCTCTACGCGGGGGCGCAGGGGTGGATCTATCTGCTGGCACTGCTGTTAAGTTTAGCCTACGCCTTTGTATCCTTTACCGTATTGATCAGACCCTTGGTCAAAAACGCGAATTGATATGCGCTGGGAAGCGGCGGTATAGGTTAGCCTTCGGCAAAGCTGCAAAGACGAGTAGTTGCTCTCAACGGCGAGCAAAAAGGCTGCGGTTGGCCTGAAGATGTTGTGCTATGTTCAGCGGGTGCCGCCAACGTTATGTAACGAATGTGCGGTGCTCCAACGAAAAAGGTCGTCCGAGCGATCTTCAAAAAAAATAAAAAGGAAGAAGAATGAAAAAGCTGATACTAGCCTTGGCCTGCTTTATCCCCCTTGCAGTTAATGCAGATGATCACGCGCCATCGTCGCCAGCCATTGCTGTCGTTTACGAATGCACTTTGAATGAGGGTGTCGCAGCTGCAGACTTGGTGGCGTTTGGGCGCAGCGATGTGAAAGAGTTTGTAGCCAGTAATGACCTCGTAATGAACAGCTACCTTTGGGAAGCTGTTGCGGTAAATGAGCCTTATCGTGAGGCGGATGTTCGATGGGTAAACTACTTTCCTACGTGGGACGATTATTTCGCCAACAGTGCTGCCTTCGGCTCGGGGGGCTCGTCGTTAGTGGAGAAATTCTACTCAATGGTTGCCTGTGAAAAAGAGGTCATTCTGGGCGCTCAAAACCTGATGAGTGATCTGCTTGTTGCAGACCAGAAGCCGTTTGTCGCCTCGGTATGCCAACTGAATGACGGCAAGACCATGGCGGACGCGATGCAGTTTTCCAAGCAGCTTATCGGCATGGCGGATAAAGCTGCGGGCGCGAGCGTGGGTGGAACCATGTTCACTCCCATATTCGGGATTTCGGGGTTCGATTACGTCACCGCTTACTACGGCGAAACATCCGAAATGACCAAGCTGATGAATGGTGTGAGAGACCGTTCCATGCCAGCGGCCATGGTTAAGGCAGGTTTGCAGCCCCCAGCGGATTGCGTTAACGATCTGCATACGTCGCATATGATGGTGCAGCAGTCTCAGTAGACTGACCCTTCGGGGTTAGGCAGGTCGGCCGCATGGCCGGCCATTGCCAGCCTCTATTCCAAACCGACCTCTTGCTGATCAGTCCACAGCGAAAAAAAAGACCAAATTTCCCTGCTCGCATCAATGTCGTGGTTTTTGCCGAAACCCATGGCCATTCGCGCCAGAATGTCGGAAGGCAGCCACCACGCTGTGTTTTTTGCGCCCGGCCAATCGTGGCCGCCATTGACTACTCGGTAAAACCACACCTGCGTGGTCTGGTCTTGCCTAAAGTAACGCTCCCAAATGATATGGCTGTCGTCTGCAATCAACGGTTTGTGGGTATTTGTCAGTGCCGTCGAGGTGCGTTGATCGAGTCCGTATTGCCGGACCCAATAAGCGATGGTTTCATCCTGTCCAAGGTAGGCGCCCCATCCGCCAACGTTGTTTGGATCGCCCGAATATGCAGTGACAGGATCATCCGTGCCACTGATTGCCAAAATCGGCACTGGGCGTTTTGGATTGCAGCCTTGAAGTGCGAAGCCCACCATCGACCCAGCGACGGGCGCGACGGCGCGAAAGAGCGTGCTTGCTCGACAGGCAAGTAAATAGCTCATTTCGCCGCCATTAGACATGCCCGTGGCAAAAATCTCTTGAGAGTTGATGGCATGTTCTGCCCTAAGCTTTGCAATCATGCGGCGCACGAAGTCCACGTCATCGACCGCCGCGCCTTGATGGAATGCATAACCCACATTAAAGAAGGCATTGCCCTGTTGATCGACTGTGCCTTGAGGATAGGCGACGATAAAGCCTGCTTCTTCTGCAACGGTATTCATGCCCGAGTAATCGGCGATGCCGGTGGCGCTGCCAGAATAACCGTGCATTACGATGACCAAGGCAGGGTTTTTCGCCACAGATTCCGGCACATAGGTCCAGTAGTTTCGCTGCACCGGCTTGCCTGCGACCGTCTGGCGCAACGTGTGCTCGCGCATTTCGTTTTGAGCGAATCCGGTAGTAGACGTAAAAAACAAAAAAAGGGCTGTGAAGAAATGTTTCACTGGGCGTTTTCCCCAAAAAATTCAGAACACAGTATTGTGCCGCGAAAGGCTAGCGTGCTTCTGCGCTTGGTATCATGAGTGGTAGTGCCGTTGGATGCGTTCGGCTCACCGGCGCGTATTTAACTCTCTGTACGCGGTTCGTTCTTGCTCGGACAAATTGATGCCATCCACATTGACGTTTGAGTTCTCGCCATAGATCTCGCTCTCAAACCAGTCGACGAACGCCGGACTGCGGTTGTTTTTCCAATAGGACCAGACCATTTTTGCGTTGGCGGTTTTCATTACGCCCAATTTCAGTGTGTTGATTCGGGTATCGAGATGAGATTGATCCACCAGCCCCGCATGCACCTTGTCGTATACGTCAAACAGGTCGACAAGGTAGGTCAAGATGGCCATTTGCACCCGCCAAGACTCCACTGGTGTGAGGCTGTCAGATGCCCAATCGAGAGCCATAAATTCTGCATAAGCCTCGTCCTTGGACGTTTGGAAGTACCTCTCGTACAGTCGTTGGGTCAGCGAATGCCCGAATTGTGCCCGCGTGATGACATTCTGCTGCTGAATTTGTCTGCCCAAGTAAACTAGCGAAACGATGACGCCCAAGGAGCCAATCAGCTCGCCAAGATTTCCGAGTTGCTCAAGTGTCATTGTGTGTCCTTATGAATCAAGGCTTCAGCGCGCGTTGGCACATCTACCGCTGCAGGGCGTAGTAGCTCATCTGTACGCCGGAGGCATCTAAGGTACGCGCGTCAAAGGCCCAGTCTGAGTCTATCTCCAGAGCGTCATAGGCATGTTGCGTTAACAAAATTTCGTCGCGTTCAGCAACGTCCTCGCCGAGCCGCGAGGCGAGGTTCATTTCGTCGCCAAAGTATCCGTCGAGGGTCTCTGAGTAGAGCAGGTCGCCAAAGCCGATGCCCGCGCACAAGCCGTATTTTTCGGTATCGTTTAGGGTCAGACCGCTGTCTGAGATCCCTTGCTGAAGGGCAATTGCTGCGTTAACCGCCAGCCGGGGAGAGGCGAAATAAGCGATGCAGTTGTCGGCGTGATACCCAAAACGGATCGCATCAGTACCCTGCAAAATACCGCTCATACACTGTCGAGCCTTTGCCATGCGAGTGAGGAAGTGAACGATGCCATGTGACTTTGTGGTCCGTGAAAAACCAACAGAATCGATATTGAGGACGGCAACTTTCGCGCCAAATTTTTCCCAAGCTGCGCTACGGATGGTGTCGGCGTCCACACCGCCTTGATCTTGTTCCAGTAGAAAGTCGAGTAGTTTCACTAGGCTGTCCTTCGGCTGTTTAAAAGCTTCTTTTAACGCGACAGTGGAAGAGTTTACTGTGAGATGACGCGCTGAGGTAGCGGGTAAGTCGGCCCCGCGGCCCCTGAATCCTTGAGCCGGTTGTATCAAGACGTGTACCGCAATCGTGGCTCTCGGTCGGAGCGCGAGCGTTAGTCCGTCTGCAGGGAGACCGTAAGAAGCAATTTGCCGCGAGCTGCATGTCTTCTCGTGCTGCTCGCTGTGCCAGCCGGGTTCCGCCGCGGTATCCGATATAGACGCCAGCGACACTGAACAATGCGGTGGTAACGCCGATCATGAGACAGGTTATCCACGGGTTAACGTGAAGCAAAGCCAGCGAAAACCCCGCAGCCATTGCATCCACACGTGTCGCAACCGCCAGAGTTAACATCACACGATGAGTGATAAAGGCAATCTCTTGCGCCGCATCGGTATAAAACGACTCGCGGATCATTTTTGTACCGACACCAATCAGCAATAGAAACGCCAACCAAGGTGCCGCAGACTCTCCCCAGCCAAGCAATCCGCTTCCTCCAAGGTAGCCGACCGCCGGCATCGCACCTTGGAAAACACCAAAATACAGGGCGGCTAAAATGGCTACTTTTTTTGTTTGCGCTCTCGATTGGCGCCCAGACCCACCGAAACCGCAAAGGCATCCATACTTAATGCAAATGCCAAAACAAAAAGCTCTGCCATACGTCTCTTATCGTGTCCCCAGTTTCAAAAGCAATTGATACTTTTTTTGTTGCGCATCGGGGTCGTGAAGTTTACGTGACGCGGAAGGCTCAAACACACGTGGATCAAATTCCGCAGGACGTACTGGTCTACCTTGGATCTCTAGCGTTAGCCTAAATTGTATCCTGTTTCCAAACGAGCATCTTAAACCTGCACTGGCAAAGAGAAGAGACCGTTCGGGCAGGGGATGCTTGTGAGCCAGGTTCGCAGCAGATCAAGAACATAAGGAACCTATGGCTTCTGTAGGACTGCTGGAGTCGTGCTCTTGAAACAGTGGGCAGTAATCAAACTTTGGTGTGTCAGTAATGGCTGGATTGGCTGGCCAAATGCCGCTGGGCGTGGGCATACTCTGACGTTCGAGTCATTCGGAAAACTCTATGATTTCCCTGCTGCTGCTTTTTTTTTCAGTTGCCATAGTCACATCCTTTCTTTGTTCCCTTTGGGAAGCTGTATTACTCAGCATCACGCCATCCTACGCTCAGATTCAGCTACAAAAAGGCACCCAACTCGGGCGACGCCTGCAAGCATTTAAAGAAGATATCGATCGGCCGTTGGCGGCCATCCTCACGCTGAATACCATTGCCCACACCGTAGGCGCAATCGGCGTCGGTGATCAGGCGGCAAAAATCTGGGCAGATGCACATCCACTGATTACAGGATTGGCGGTGCCTGCGGTCATGACACTAGCGATCTTGGTGTTGTCGGAGCTGATTCCCAAGACCTTGGGGGCTAACTATTGGCAGCAATTGGCGCCGCTAACTGCGCGCTGCTTAGCATGGCTCGTGCGTTTACTTGGACCCTTGGTATGGTTCAGTCAGCGGATCACGAGCAAACTGAAGAAAAAAGAAGTGGGCAGTGCCTTTAGTCGCAGCGACTTCGTCGCGATGGCGGATATTGGTGCCCAGCACGGCATCTTCAAAGAGCAAGAATCCGAAATCATCACCAATTTGCTGAAGTTTCGGTCGGTGAGAGCGAGGGACGTTATGACGCCTCGCACGGTGGTGCGTTCGTCCAGATCTACCGAAACCTTGGGAGAGTTCTTTGCCAAAAATCGCGAACAACGGTTTTCACGAATTCCGCTGTATGAGAACGAATCTCGGGATCAGGTTATTGGTTACGTGCTAAAGGATCAGGTGCTTGCGAGTATCGTCGACGGACATACGGAGAAACCACTTGAGTCTTTGAAGCGGGAAATCATAGCTGTCCCCGAGGACTACCCCATCCTAGAGCTGTTCAATCGCTTCTTAAATGCGCATGAACAAATTGCCTTAGTCGTTGACGAATTCGGTGGCACCGACGGTATTGTCACCATGGAAGACGTGATCGAAACTCTGTTGGGTGTTGAGATCGTTGATGAATCTGATCGTACTGTCGATATGCAGGTGTTAGCACGGCGAAGCTGGGAGCGCAGGGCGCGCCGAGTCGGCTTGATTGTGGAATCGACGCCTGAGGCGGAAGGCGGCAGCGCTGCTGAAGACAAGAATACGGAAGCTTAGCGTTTTGGCTGGCGGGCTCTTGTCGCGCAAACAGGCGCAGTTGATCGTGAGCACAAGTGCTGACGATACGCAAAAGCGTGGTTTTCACCTTACTCTGGCATGTCATCAGCCATCAGCGTGGCATACACAGCTTTCTGGGACGCTGTGGCGAGTTCGACCAACTCTTTGCGAGCTGAGCGCAGACTGCCTGCGGCAGTGACGGCTGCTGCGTCTCGGGTGACGTCACCGTTCGCACGGTCGACGGCCTTTATTGTTTCGCGATAAACCGCTCTCCAAACTGGCTTAGCCTGTCGAGTCCGTCGGGGCCAGCAAAAAAGAAGGCCGGCAGCATGATTCTTCCAACCCCTAGGTCACGAAGATCGGCGATACCTCTTTCAGGATCTGCCATCTGAGAGCCGAACATGGCGTTTATTTCCAGCGTTCCGTAATCTCGCTCCGCCCGCTCACAGGCCGTTCTCACTCGGCTAAGCAGATCCGCTAACCGCTGAGTATTTCCTTCACCGGGGAAATACCCATCCGCCAGCTTTACCGCGCGACGAATTGCCGCATCGGTATCGCCACCCACTAAAATTGGAATGTGGCCATTGACCGGTCGAGGACTGCAGGTAACTTTTTCGAAATCAACGAATTCGCCGTGGAATTCTGCATGGGGCCCTGCCCATAACGCCCGCATCACTTCTATGTACTCATCATTCCTTGCACCCCGTCTGGGCCATGGAATGCCAAGGGCATCAAATTCTTCTCTCATCCAGCCGATGCCAAGGCCAAGTTCGACCCTGCCACCTGAGAGCTGATCTAAGGTTGCCAACTCCTTGGCTAATATCAGCGGATTGCGCTGGGGTACGATTAAAATACAGGTGCCCAGCCTCAGGCTAGGCGTAGCGGCGGCCGCATAGCTCAACCAAATCAAAGGGTCAGGCACTGGCGTGTCGGGTTCCATGGGGATCTTGCCGTCCTTCGTATAGGGATAGGCAGATTCAATGTTGTCCGGTCGAATGACGTGTTCGCCGCCCCAGACGGATTCAAAGCCAGCCTGCTCAGCTCGTTTGCAGACCTCCATCGTCGTGGGTCCGTCGATACAAATACTGCTTGCGAACGCTAATCCAAATTTCACGCGACCTCCTAGCTGGGAGTGTAAGCATAACCCTAATACCGACGCGTGGGCGCTCTGCCGGTTGTCACAAGGCTATGCAAAGCTGCGGCCGCCTGAGACACTAGGTAGACGGCTTCAATTGGCGCGTGAAGTATTCGATGACGTTGTTAAGTGCGTCTCGTGTTGGATGGCCTGTCTTGTCAACAAAGTCTAAGGTCAGCACCGAGTGGCCCTTCCCAGGTAACGTTATCTCTTGGACTCGATCGACGCCATCATCATTGAAAGCTCGATGAACACATGCTGATTTTGCCTCTGTGCACAGCGGATCATTTTCGAATCGCAACAGTCGCATCGGGCCCTTGGAATCCAGCGCCTGCCGGCTTTTGTCAATGTCGGCAGGTGACATATGAAGTGCCCCTTGCGTAAAAAAAGGCATGGCCGGTTGCGATGCGACGGCTGCGATCACGCTTTCGTCTCCAATCAGCTGGATCGCGAAGTTGCCAGTGAGGCACATGCCAATGATACCGACCCCATCGCTGCCTAACTCGTCCCTGATGTGCCTGCAAAGTAGCCGAATCCAGTCAGTAATCGGGCTGGAGCGATCGCGGCTCATGAGATGAAATTCTCTCCGCAGGCACAAAACCCGAGCAAGGTTTCCCGCGATCGATGTTTTGCCTAGTGGGCCAAACAGGTGTGGCATCACCACTTCAAATCCGGCATGCACGAGTTCATCCGCCAGCAACAGTGTTTCCTGGCCGATGCCTGGCAATTCCTGAAGCAGGACAACAGGAGCGCCAGCACCTCGTCGATAGATATCGTGGGAAATGGTGTCTCCGTAGGAGGTCTGGGCCTCGAAGCGAGTTCGCGAGTAATGGCTAATCTGTGTCGCGCCGTTTTTCATTTTTAAGCTCGTGTGATTAGCCCGCAGTCTAGGGCAATTTCAATGAGACGCTCAATATGCGCGTATCGCATCCCGTTGCTCTGTGAAACGAGAAACGAAGACGAGGCGAGCGGATGATGTTACAGCGCGCCATGAGCGCGGCTGATCGATCGCATGAGGAAATGCCCATCGGTTCCAAAATGAGATGGTCAGCGGGCGGGGTAGGTGGCAGAGTTCGGTAAGGCATGTCGCCTTGAATAAGAAGAGGAATACTTATGTTTAAGCAAATTTCTGTCGCGTTAATGTTGTCTTTGGCAGCCATGGCTCAGGCCAACGACCACGAAAATCCGAGCACAACGGATGGTGCATTTATAACGATGATGGTGCAGAGCGATGACCCGATGTCTTACATCAGCGCTCTGCAATCTAACAGCGCCGCCTTTGAAGCCACGGGCACAACCAATGCAGGCTATTGTTTAACTCGAAGCGGACACGAACATCCCGGTCAGATGTTTGTTTGGAACGCTTACGCAAGTCTTGAAGACGCCATGCAAGCGCCGTTGAAATATGACCCAATGCTGTCCCCTGATGCTGCGCTCTCCAGCCTTCGGCGGGTCAAATATGGCGTTACCTGGAAGCCTATCAAGCCATTCAAGCTTGATCCCGGTTATGAACGGATGATCCGAGTCGAGGTGGCGCCAGAGCATATTGGGAAGTTTGTCGAGGGTATGACCGCTACCGAAACCGCGGTGCAAAAAGCGGGACATGATTTAAATATAGGCGTTTTCGAAGGCATTGGCGGCGGTAAACACGAAGCCAACGTTCTTCACATGAGAGCTGTTTTCCGCACGCCTGCTGACTTCGGCAGAGTTTTGGACGAATACTACGCGGGTGCATCGTTTGGCGCCCCATGGAACGAGGCTTTTAGTCACGTGACACGCGTCGTAAGTGACTACATCCAAGAGTGTGAGCAAATCTACGCGGCTCAGTAAAACATGAGGCACAAGCCCCCGGTCTGTGCCTGTGACAGGCTGGGGGCCTTGCGACAACGTTTTTCTCAAGGCCTCTCATTTGTTTGAGGGAGATGAATGCGCATAGGGCGGTCTTTTCTACGGTTCGGGGCGGCGTTACTATTTGCCGACGAGAGGGGAGAGAAAAATTATGCCTTATATTGAAAATCGTTTAGTTCACGATGCTGACAGTCATCTCATGGAAATGTCGGACTGTCTCAACCCTTACTTCGAAAAATCGCTTTTAACCCGTTTTCTAGAGCACCCCAATCTGGGTGTGCGTGTTGGGAACAGACTCGCGATAGAGGACGCGCAGAAACGACAGGAGGATGCGCTCTTTCGCGCATCAGCTGGCGATAACATCATGCTGCGCAAGAATTACGAAGCGCAAGGCGCCTTCATAAAAGAAGATCGACCGGCGGCAATAGACCACATAGGCGTCGCCAGTCAGCTGGTGTTCACCACTTTTTGCCTCGGTAATTTTGGTTTTGATCAATCGGACGATATGGAGCTGTGTTACGGCGCGGCAACAGCCCACAACCGTATGATGACGGATTTTTGTAGCGTTGATAAACGACTGCTGGCGACAG